>NZXG01000066.1 GCA_002701845.1 Pseudomonadales bacterium | reverse complement strand
GTAAGGTTGCTAATATCCGACCCAATGCATTACGTGGTTGAGGTGATCAAATACTTCCAGAATGACTGATCAAGTTCGCCGGAATATGCAGAAGCCAAGTATGACCGGCTTGAAAACGGATTTAATGCAAGCAATATCGTTGCAATGCAAGATGCCATTTTGTTGGCGCTACGTTCGGATGAGCCGTTGGAGAACGAGATGAAGCGCGAGTTGCGCTTTGCGTTCGAAGAACTCTGTTGTGGGCACTCTCCACAGCTATTTATCAGTCAACCCCGCGGTGGCAAAAAAAGGTTGATACAACAGTTGTGTATTCAGGATGCGGTCAATTTCATCGAAGGAGCAAAGTGTATTTGTGGTAGAGCTGGAGGAATCGAATCGAAGAAGCTGGTTGCTCAATACTACGGGGTAAATGTCAGAACTGTAGATAATTGGATCAAGCAATATTCAGCTAACCTGAACTCTATACTGCCAAAAAACTATAGAAAAATTATGGAGATTTCAGCTGCCAGATACCAACTTGAAAAATCAAAGAGCAAATACGCTAAAGAAAAGGCGAAAAACGAAAAATACCCCCCCTAGTTAATTTTCCGAAGCGGTAGCCATAAATTACCACCTGAACCCTAATGTTCCATAAAGGTGGTAACCATGTTGCAAAATTCCATCCAGAAAAAGCCTGCAGGATTGGCCCCTGATCCTTACCAAACCCTCATTGATAATCATGAAGCTGACTTGCGCAGTGGCACTACCAGAAAATACCGCGAGAAGCTTGTTCGTGAGGGAAAGTTTCCTAAGCCGGTGAAGATTGGTCCTCGATCAGTAAGGTACGTACTGGGAGAGGTCCTGGATTGGGTGGAAGAGCGAAAAGCACAGCGCGAAGCTTCTTAAGAGGTGCCCCATGAAGAAAAGAAATGGGGCCCTGAGGCCCCAACACAATACCAAGCGAGCAAAGAATACCCGTAAATCAGTGCACATGCAACGCCGGCGGCACGAGATTTACCGCGACCTCGTAAACGACATTGCTCCCGGTACTGACCACAAGGAGTATGGGCGTCTACAGCGGGAAGCTGCCGATAAGGCGGGAATCTGATGGAATTCTTCCAAGTATGTAACTGGCGCGAGCTCCAGCATTACAAGGACCGAGCTCCACCGTGGATTAAGCTCTACAACCATCTCCTAGAGAATTACGAATTTTCACTTCTGGCCGACCAAGAAAAATTCCATCTACTCGGTATATACCTACTTGCGAGTCGACAAAACAATAAGCTGCCGATGGATCCGGGTTGGATTAAGAAAAAAATAGACGCGGACAGTGAGGTGAATCTTCATAAATTGATCGAGCTTGGGTTCATTGAGCTGATCCTTGATAGCGATGCGATAGCGGAAAGCAAGCATGCTGCTAGCAAAGCGCTTGAGCTTTGCTCCACTTTTCGTACACAGAGGAGAGGAGAGGAGAGAGAAAAGAGAAGAGAAGATTCGGCCAGTGGCTCAAAGTGCTTGCAAATGCTCAATGATCCAGAGGTTAAGAGATGACTATTTATCGCCCAGAGGCTGAGCAAAGCGTAATTGGCGGTTTACTACTTGAGCCGGCAAAGTTCGATGAAGTGGCTGATGTTCTAAGACCCGGTGACTTCTACAACCGGGAATACAAAGCGATATTCTCTGCCATGGCCCAGGTGATGGATGACGGAGAGTTTCCTGAATGGCAGCTGGTAGCTGATAAGCTTGACCAAACCAGCCCTGGCAGTGAGTGGTTCGTGGTGCTGGCCAAACTGCAAAAAGAGGCTCCCAGCGCCAGGAATATTGTGACCTACGCTGGAATGGTTGCCGAAGACGCCAGGCGGCGCCAGCTGTACCTCACAGCCCCTCAGATCCAGGGGTTGGCATCAGACCGTTCACTTTCCATTGAGAAGATCGTCAACCAAGCCCACGGGATTGTGGAACGCATTGAGTCGGATCGTGGTGGCGAGGGGCCAGTGATGGCCTCCGAAAAGCTCAAAGGCTTTGTTGACCACATGGATGTCTGTTTTCAGGCTGGCGATGGAATCACAGGGCTGAGGACCGGGTTTGGGAATATGGATTCCCGGCTTGGCGGCCTAAAGCCCGGGGAGCTAACTGTAATTGCCGCCCGGCCTTCGATGGGGAAAACATCATTCGCGTTGAATATTGCCACTCAAATCGCAGTCAGTCAGGGATTACCGGTTCTGTTCTTCACGATTGAAATGGATAGCAACCAGATCATCGGTCGGACCATGTCCAATATCGGTTCAATTCCATACTCAAGGGTGGTGAATGCTCGGCTCTCTGACTCGGATTGGGCAAATATGGCTAAGTCGGTGCAGTCCCTTAATCAGTGTTCCCTGTTAATTGATGATTCCAGCAGCCTGCATATTCAAGAGGCGATATCACGATCCCGGCGGTGCCATAGGAAAACGCCCCTTGCTTTGATCGTTGTCGATCACATTGGACTCGTTGATGCTGAAGGAGAGAACGAAACCGTTAAAGTTGGAAGGGTGTCCCGCGGTTTAAAGCGGTTGGCAAAGAAAATTGGTGTGCCAGTGCTGGCACTTAGCCAGCTCAGTCGCTAGGTAGAGCTCAGACCTAATAAGCGGCCAGTGCTTTCAGATCTTAGGCATTCTGGTGATATTGAACAGGATGCCGATAACGTTGGGTTCCTCTATCGAGACGACTACTACAACGAAGATTCGCTTCAACGCGGCGTGGCAGAAGTCATTTGGCGCAAGGTTAGGGCTGGTCAGGTCGGAACCGATTACTTCAAAGCAGATTTCAACTATCAGCGTTTTACTGCATCTGAGGAGCCTGTTGAGGTCGTTCAGTTCGCACAACAGTCTTCCGGTCGAAAGAGAAGGAGGTGATCATATGACTGCAGATAATGAATATCAGGAGTTGGAACTGAAAGCAGAGATTGAAGAGATGATGCTTTCTCCGGCATACAAAAACGCAAACCACCCCAGGCATAAATTTATAAGCAAGCGGGTACGTGAATATTTCGAAACTCAAAATCCCGGAGAGCCGGAAGAGGGCTCTAAGGATAATTCAGCAATAAATCCAACCACTAAAGGTACGTGAAATGAATATCGCAGAACTGATTGAACTCGGGTCAGAGGCTCAAATGATGGATTTAAGTAATGCAATGCGAGGCCTGGATCAAGAGCTCGTGGAGCTTCATGAACGGATAAAATCTCTGGATCAGAAACGGGATGCTGCAGCAATGGATCCGGATAATGAGTCTGCGATTCGAGAGTTTGTCGTTGAAGTCGAGACAGTTAAGGCATTGCTAGCATCCAAGCGAAAGCAAAAAGAGCTCTTAGAGTCAGCCATGAAGACGAAGCTCAGAAAGCTTAAGATGCAAGAGTTTGATTTTAAGTGGAACCGTGACTGTATCGAACGGATGGAAGATGCTAACGAAAAGCTTTTCCTCCTCGTGAAGAAGATTGAACAGGCTGCGAAGCTTTTCCACCAGATACGGGATGCCCGTCGGCTGGCTGTCCAAAGTATGCCTATCAGCCCTAAAGCAAAACGCGCAAGTAACCCAACTCTCGAACCAATAGGCAGTGGTGCTAATCTCACGCTTGCTACTGCCCAAATGTTCTGTGATTTGGTTGGTGCAGGGTCCTTTTCAGTGTCCGCAAGGGAAATCTGGAATTATCCTGCACGCCATAACGTGAGCCTTGCGGAGCTCTTCGGTCGAGATGTTAATGAATTGAAGACCATGCGCGAGCTCTATCCCTATGGCGATCCTGATCATCCGGAGTCTGTTTAATTATGGATAAGTTCTCAGTTGAGTGGCATCTCCGGGACCGCATGCTCTGCATTCATAAATTAGCCGAAAGCATCAAGGGCGTGAATTTTTGCGCCCGTGATGTGGAGCGCAGTGCAAAGCAGATTTCCGAACTGATGCCTAGCAGAAGGATTGTGGGTGTCCCCGGTGTCAAGCTGATAAATTCTCGGCAGATTCAGCAGGTGGCCCTGGTTATATTGGCGCGCGAATTCAAGCTGGAGGGCATGATTAACCTTCATGCCGCTACTGCTTTCGAGGATATGTGTCCCGATGACCTGATTGAATATGCCAAGCAGGAGTGCGCGGCTATCCTCCAGTACCTTCAAGATAAGCATGATCAATAGGAGAGGTTCCAGTGCCTAGATTTCCCGGACCAGACGAATTTGGTAACGCTATCCCCAATGTGCAGACTCGGCCCGTCAATGTACAAGGAACAGTTAGTGAATGGATTGCGGCCAGAGATTTAGGCGACACTATTAATCAGATAGCGGCCAACGAAATAAGGCTGCACAGAAGCATGAAGTTCCAAAACGCTATCTTTGAGCATGAGCTGGAGGCGCAGCGGAAGGCAGATATCATAAGGAACGAAGTTACTAGCGGTGAGTTGGACTATGAAAAGTCCATTGAAAAATATCGTAACGCAATGAGCAAGGCTGTTCCGGAGGACCCTGGTCTGCCGGGTCCTATGCTTGATCATTTAAACCGTCTCAGGCGCGCGCAGGTAGAGTCACAAGTTCAGTCGCTAGAGACTTTTGCAATGCGAATGGGTTTGGAGTCCGCGAAGGCTGAATTTCAACGTGGGCTGACTAATCTGGAAAAGCTGGCAGCATATCCCGAGTGGGGTGACAACCTTCAACAGCTTCACGTTATTGCGGATGAGGAGCTTGCAAAAAGCGCTGTTGAGGGTGGGTTGCCAGAATCTTTCGTTCAAAAGCACTTGGAGAAGTACAAAGAGAACAGCTGGACTCAACACGCAAAAAACCGGTTGATAAAAAGCAGCGGTGACCTTCAGGGGCTTAATGCGCTCCATGATGATTTGATTAACGATGACGGCCTCTACACGGGCAAGCTTAGCATCGATCGCATCAATGGGTTGCTGGCTAGCGTAACAAACCAAATAACTCGTGCTGAATACCAGGCTGTTCAGATAGAAAAAAAGATTGACTCCGCTTCACAGAAGGTGCTGGAGGATATAGAAAAGCAAATTTCAACAGGTGTGCCTGCCAAGCCAGAGATGTGGTCATCTTGGGCTGATATCGTACAGGGCTCAAAGTATGAGGATGATTTTGACAGGCTGGCTCTCGTTGAAGCTCAGGTGCAACAAATTTTAGCCAAGCCAATTCAAGAGCAAGAAGACTTTTTGCGGGAGCGTGAAACCTTATTGATGTCCGGTGGGGGAGACCTGAAGGATATTCAGAATTTCAAGAGGATACGTTCCGTAATCCAATCCAATATAAAGCAGCTGCAGAACGAGCCCTTAATCTTCAGCCAGGCGCGGTCTGGGCAACAGGTCCCACCCCTGCAGCTTGAGGGAATCCTGGACAATGACTTGAGGCCGCTGATCGCTGCGCAGATTGATGATCGGATTACAACGATACGGGCGCTTCAAGATCAATATGGAACGCAGGTGAAGAACAGGCCTTTACTGCCTCAGGAAGCTTCGCTGCTTTCCAGTGTGCTTGAGGAAGCTACACCCCGGCGCCAGGGGGAAGTCCTCAGCGCTCTGCGCAAGGCCAAGAATGACGATGGTGCATACATGGCAACTATGCAGCAAATATCGCCGGACGCGCCAGTGAAGGCGTTGGCGGGAATGCTGATGGCCAAAGAGCGTAACCTCTTGCTTGAGAAAAAGTGGTTTACTGATGATGTGTCTGTGACCAGCGGTAATGTTGGCCAGACTTTGCTAGTAGGTGAATCGATACTGAATAAAACCAAATCCCAAAAAGCCGCAGATGGATCTGGTAAGCCATTCCCTGTGCCACCGCAAATGGATTTCGATGCTTCATTTGCTTCGGCAGTTGGGGAAGCCTTTGCCGGCCGCCCCGATGCGTACCATTTCGCTATGCAAGGTGTTCGCGCTTACTACGTTGGCAAATCCGCCCAGGAGGGCGACATCAGTGGAGTGGTGGATACTTCCCGCATGAAGCGGTCAGTTCGGGCTGTCCTGGGGAATGTGGTCGACCTCAACGGGAATGGCCATGTGTTTGCCCCCTGGGGCATGGATCCATCGGAGTTTGAAGATAGAGCTGCTGAAGCCTTTTCCCAGGAGATGCAATCCAGGGGTATGGGTAGCCTAGCTGACAAGTTCGAGCTGTTTGGCCTTAAGAACCATTCGGGGGACCGTTATTACGTACTGCAGGGCAGAAATTATCTGCTGGACAATGACAAGGCTCCGGTGATCATCAGTGTGCCTGGGGGTGACCTATGAGCGTATTCGATATGGATACCAAAGGGCAGTTTCAAACTGAAGATTCAGCCCGGGCTGGCTCTCTGCGCGCCGAAACCGTTGAGACTGACTTTTGGGAAGGTGCCGGCGAAGGAATTGGACGGGGCTTGATGAGGGGCGGCGCTAAGGCGGCCCAGTTCATTGGAATGGCCGGTGCCACAATTCCCATGACTGCGGACGCGGTGATGGGCGATACCCAACTGCAGGATTGGTATTTCGAGAACGTCATTGACGATTTTGCCGGTAAATCTGTGGACTACTGGACGCCCAACCCGAACGAGGTAGGTACAGCAGGCCGTGTCCTGGGAGGCTTGGCGGAAATTGCTCTGCCACTGGCTGCTGGTGGCGGTAATCCCTCTTTGATGATTGGCTCTCAGTCCATGGGGGTTGGCACGGAGCTGGTCCGGCAGGGCGTGGACGGATCCGCCGCGGCGAAGGTGGCCGGGGTGGAGGCCGCTGCCGCTGGTGTCGGCTTTGTGATCCCATTCTTCGGTAAAACCCTGACCCAGAGGATAGCAAGCGGGGTCGCTGGCAATCTGGCGGTCAATCCAGCTGCAGAAGCTGTCCAACAGCAGGTCTTGATCAGGTCCGGAGATGAGGAGCAGGCGCAATGGTTTGATCCGCTCAATGCCGAGGCCCGGGCCTTGGACGTCCTTACCGGGGCGGTGTTCGGTGGCGTTTCCCATCTCTCAGCCAGACGCATATCCCGCACCGACCAGAATGCAACGGCTACGGCGAACAATGCCCGCCATTATCAGCGTGACACCATGCCCGGGACGCCGGCGGATATTGCCGCTTCTGTCGCCCACCAGAGAGCTATTACCGAAGCCATACAGCAACTCACCCAGGGGGAACCGGTATCGCTATCACGCGCGGCCACGGAGGGAGTTTATAGGCCTGCCCCCCCTGCGGATCTTAAACCCATGGCTGCGGCCTTCCGTGAAATTTACGGGGAAGATCTGCCGCCCCCCGGCAGAGGGCCGGTGGATCCCAGAGAGCCGGTTGCGCGCTTGCCAGAGCCAGGCCCCCGGGTCCCAGTTGTCCAGGATGTCATTGACACCCCAGAGCTGCAGGTGGCCCGGGCAGCGGTGGCCGATAGTCCGGATCTGCGGGTGATGGATGATGAGGGCCTTGAGGTCAACGCTCGGGAGCTGTTGTCGCGGGCAGATGAGGGCGTCAACCGCGCGCAGGTTGATTCCAAGGCCTACGCGGCGGCGGTGGCCTGTTTTATGAGGTTTGGAGTATGAAATCAGAATGCATCGAGGCGGTCTCCCTTGCGGTCGGGCGCAGCCTGACCAATGAAGAAATCAAGGGCATTGAAACCCGCATTAACCGGAACATGCGCCAGCTGGCTACTGCCGATCGTGAAGCCTGGCAGCAGCTGAGCCAGGCAGAGCGCCTTACCAACGCGGCCCAGTCTGCAGCGGAGGAAATCATCCAGGAGGCAGAGAAGCGGCGCCAGCGGGTGGCGTTGACCATCGCTGCCCATGACCGGGTATCCCGATTCCTGGATGATCGTATGGCAACAGGTGTGGATGCCATTGACGCCTTTTCCCGCATGCTGGCGTTCCACGCTGACACCAAGGGCAACACCATGTCGGTGGAGACCACTGCCAAGGCCATAGAGCGGGACGCACTGCGGCAGATGCTGGAGACCCTGGAGCAGGGCGCAGCCCGGCTCAAAGACGACCCTTCCAACTGGGCCAAGCATTTCTTTGGCTTGCTTGAGAACAAGGAGGGCACCCAGGCGGTGGTCCGAGAGCTTTTCGGCGAAGAGTCGGGGGTAGCTGGTGCCCGGGAGGGCGCCAAGCAATTTCATCAGGTAGCCGCGGCACTTCGGGAGAGATTCAATCGTGCCGGCGGTGATGTGGGCCAGTTGGAAGACTGGGGGATGCCTCACCATCATTCCCGCGCCAAGGTGGCCAAGGCCGGCCGGGAACAGTGGGCCGGTGACGTAATGCCTTACCTGAACCGAAGTAAGTACACCAACCCCGATGGCACCCCCATGAATAGCCAGGAGCTCATGGAGTTTCTAGGGTTCGCCTGGGAGTCCATTGCCACTGACGGGGTCAACAAACTCAACCCCGGCCAATTCCGAGGGGCAGGAATGCGCGCCAACCGGGGAAACCAGGCCCGCCAGATCCATTTCAAAGATGCCGAAAGCTACCTGCAGTATCAGGCGAAATATGGGGAGAGGACGCTTTACGAGGTGATGGTGGGGCATATCTCTTCTGTGGCCAAAGACGTGGCTCTGGTGGAGGCGTTGGGACCTAACCCAGATCATCAGTTCCGGCTCTGGAAAGATAAGCTGCGGCAAGATCTGACCCTGGCGAACCCAGACAAAGCCGGCAAGCTCCAGCAGCGCTTGATCAGCCTGGAAAACCTTTATGATTTGGTGACCGGCAAGCATCAGCCGGTAGCCAATGAGCACTTGGCGAAGACCTTCGACACCCTGCGCAACTGGCTGGTGGCCTCTCGCCTGGGTGGGGCCGTCATAACTTCCCTGTCTGACGAAGGCACCATGCACCTGGTGGCGGCGATGAACAAGCTGCCGAAGATGCGCATGCTCGCCAACGAATTGAGAGCGCTGAACCCCCGCAACCAGATGGAAAAGCGGCTGGCTCTGCGGGCAGGCCTGGCCATGAACACTTATATCGCCAGTCTGAACCGGTTCGGCCAGGAGGGCCTGGGGGCTTCCTTCAGCAGTAAGATGGCACAGACGGTGCTGCGCGCCTCTGGTCTGAACGCGCTCACGGAGGCCCGGCGCCGGGCATTCGGGGTGACCATGATGTCTTCCATCGGGCAGCTCTCACGGGATGCCCGGACCCTCGGCGAGCTCGACCCAGGCGACTACCGGATATTGCTCTCCAAAGGGATCACGGATACCGACTGGGAGGTCTGGCGAAGGGCCACCCCCGAATCGTGGAACGCTGGCAATCCAAACGTGCTCACTCCTGGCGCCATTTACCGCATCCCGGATGATTCACTGACAGACCTGGGCGACCCCGCTGTGTTGCGCGAGAACGCTGCCACGCGCCTCCTGGGGGCCGTTCTGGAAGAGTCGGATGTTGCGGTTATTGAGCCAGGCGCCAAAGAACGGGCCATGATGATGGCCAACATCCAACGGGGTACCTGGAAAGGCGAGCTTGCCCGTTCGTTCTTCCTGTTCAAATCATTCCCGATATCCATGATTGAGCGCCACTGGATGCGCGGCATGGATTCCCCCACCGCCGGGGGTAGGGCCCGGTATCTGGCAATGCTCATCGCCTCCACCACACTGCTGGGGGTGGTCTCCATGCAGATCAAAGAGGTGGTAAAAGGGCGGGATCCTCTCAGCATGAATCCAGAGGCCGATGGCGGCATGCGCAACTGGATGCGGGCAATGCTGATGGGCGGCTCTCTGGGCCTGTATGGGGATTTCGTGTTCTCCGAGTCCACCCAGTACGGGAACACCCCCATTGGCGCCATGATGGGCCCGGTGGTCGGTTTGGCAGAGTCCTCTCTCAACCTCACCCAGGGGAACCTGATCCAGGCCTTGATGGGCAAGGACACGCACGCCGGTGCCGAAGCCCTGAGGTTCGTCAAAGGCAACCTGCCAGGGGCCAACCTCTGGTACACCAAGGCGGCGTTTGACCACATGATCTATCACGAGCTGCAGGAGTTCCTGTCGCCCGGCTACCTGGCGCAGATGCGCCGGCGGGCGGCCAGGGAGTTCAAGCAGTCCTATTGGTGGGAACCCGGGGAGACATTGCCAGATCGAGCGCCGGATCTGTCCCGGGTAGTGGCGGAGTAGCGGTCATGGCAGGAGAACCAGAGATACTGGCAGTCATACCCAAATCCAGCACCGCGGAAGTTCGGGTTGTGAGGGACATTTACAAAGGCAGGGAGGTGATCGATATCAGGGTGTGGTGGCTGCCGGAAGGGCAGACGGAAATGGTACGGAGTAAGCGGGGTGTGGAGTTCAAAAAAGAAAAGCTGGCTCCACTCCTGGAGGCTTTGGCCAAGGTCAAATAATGGCCCTCCCCCCGCTGCCGCGCGCACGCGTTTTCTATAGAAGGGGTGTAAAGTGATCGAACTCAAAGAGAATGAGCGTATCGACTGGTTCCGGATTGTCGCTGATCTGCGTGGCGCCGGGGTGACGGTCAAAGACATGTCGCAGACCCTGGACATACCGCGCTCCACGATCCACGGCTGGTGCAACGAGATCAGCAACCCCCGGGTGGAGACCGGGCTGCGAGTGATCCAGTTCTGGGCGGACACCTGCGAGCGTCCGGTGGATGAGGTCCCCAGGTATGACCGATACCAACCCCACCAGAGTTATAGCGCCGCAGTACAGTAGCTATATATAGAAGATATAGTAGGCACATTGCAATGTGTTGGTACTTTTGTTGGCATAAATGCAAAGCTTTAACCTCTAAATCAAAAAGTATCAATAACTTAATTTTGATTTTAAAGAGCGGCCTTCGCACCATTTTGTCCCGCTTTCCACGGTCTGTTTGGTCGTGAGAAAGTGTTTTGAATACCAGCACTTAGAACGAAGCTTTATTTGTTGATGGCCAGTTGACAGGTCAAATTAAAGACTCTAAGATGCGCGTCTTGTCGTTGCGGGGTGGAGCAGTCTGGTAGCTCGTCGGGCTCATAACCCGAAGGTCGTTGGTTCAAATCCAGCCCCCGCTACCAATTCCCAGGTCATTCGGATTAACACCCGGGCGGTGCATCTGAGTGACAGCGGACTTACACCCTTTACCCCGGCGTCATCCTATTGGGCATCCGGTGTCGGGCAGGCACAGCGGTTGAAGGCTTGTGCCCAACGCTGCTATAATCCGCAGCCGACAGGACGCCGATAAGGCATCTTGAAGCTTGTGCAGATGTCGCCAGCAGGGTGTAAGCCAGGAATTTTGATGAGAAGCCCCTTTTTATAGGGGCTTTTTATTAGCACAAGAGTTGGTCAGGGCAGTGCGGGCGACCGTTTTCCCGGGCCAGGAAGTCGTGGGCCTTGGTGCCCACTTTTTGTTTGTACAGCAAGCGCCAGGTTGTTGCAGGAGACCAGTGTCCTCTAAACGAATTGAAACATTGCGAGCCATGCTTGAGCCTGCCGTTAACGCGGTGGGAATGGAATTATGGGGCCTGGAGTTTCTGTCCCAGGGCAAGCACTCCATATTGCGGCTGTATATTGATTCCGAGGCGGGTGTCACCATCGACAACTGTGAGGCGGTTTCCCATCAGGTAAGTGGTGTGCTGGATGTGGAAGACCCCATCAGCGGAGAGTACAACCTGGAGGTGTCCTCTCCCGGAATGGATCGCCCCCTGTACACGTTCGATCAGTTTGCCCGCTACCCCGGGGAGCTGATCAAGGTCCGTTTGCAAATGGCTGTGAACGGCAAGCGAAAATTCACCGGCCGGCTGCTGCAGGCTGAGCAAGACCAGTTGACCTTCGAGGTTGACGGAGAGCAGCTGACGGTTTCCACCAATCAGATAGACAAGGCTAACCTGGTCCCGAATTTCGACTAAGGCGTTGATGGCATGACCTGCGCCGATGGTCCAAGGGTGAGGCAGTGAGATGAGCAAAGAAATACTTCTGGTCGCGGATACTGTATCCAATGAAAAGGGCGTCGATAAGGATGTGATCTTTGGCGCCGTGGAGCTGGCTTTGGCCACCGCCACCAAAAAGCGGTTTCCCTCCGACGACGTGGACATTCGCGTGAGCATTGATCGTACCACCGGTGACTACGATTCCTATCGCCGCTGGCATGTGGTGGCCGATGAGGACTTTGAATTCCCCGGCCGGCATCTGACCCTGGACGAAGCTCACGACATTGATCCGGCACTGAATATCGGTGACACCTGGGAAGAGGAAATCGAATCCATCGAGTTCGGTCGCATCGCGGCCCAGACCGCCAAGCAGGTCATCGTGCAGAAGGTGCGGGAGGCGGAGCGCCAGCAGGTGATCGAGGCCTTCGAGGACCGGGTGGGCGAACTGGTAAGCGGCACGGTCAAAAAAGTGACCCGGGACAGTGTAATCCTGGACCTGGGTAGCAACGCCGAAGCCCTGCTGCCACGGGATGAGATGATTCCCCGGGAAACCTTCCGTATGAACGACCGGGTGCGGGCGGTACTGCACGGGGTGAATCACGAAAACCGCGGCCCGCAACTGTTTGTCAGCCGCACTCGGCCGCAGATGCTTATTGAACTGTTCAAAATCGAGGTGCCGGAAATCGGTGAGGATCTGATCGAGATCAAGGGCGCGGCGCGGGATCCCGGTTCCCGCGCCAAGATCGCGGTGAAAACCCACGATCAGCGGGTGGATCCGGTGGGCGCCTGTGTCGGTATGCGGGGTGCCCGGGTGCAGGCGGTTTCCAATGAGCTGGGTGGCGAGCGTATCGACATTGTGCTGTGGGACGATAACGTGGCCCAGTTCGTGATTAATGCCATGTCGCCGGCGGATGTGGTGTCCATCGTGGTGGATGAGGATCGTCATGCTATGGACATCGCCGTGGATGAAGAGCAGCTGGCTCAAGCCATTGGTAAGGGCGGGCAGAATATCCGCCTGGCCAGTGAGCTGTCCGGCTGGGATCTCAACGTGATGACCGTGGAGCAGGCCCAGAGCAAACAGGAAGAGGAAGCCGGGGAACTGGTGGAACGCTTCATGGTGGATCTGGACGTGGACGAGGATGTGGCCATCGTGCTGGTGGAGGAAGGTTTCACCAGCCTGGAAGAAGTGGCCTACGTGCCCAAAGAAGAGATGATGTCCATTGACGGCTTCGATGAAGAAGTGGTGGACGAGCTTCGCCGTCGGGCGAAGGATGCTCTCCTGACCAAAGCCCTGGTCTCCGAGGAGAAGCTGGAGGGTGAGCAGGCGCCCGCGGAAGACCTGCTGCATATGGACGGTATGGATACGACCACCGCCTACGCGCTGGCCAAAATCGGGATCATCACCATGGATGACCTGGCGGAACAGGCCGTTGACGACCTGCTGGATGTCGACGGCATTGATGAAGAACGCGCCGCGCAACTGATTATGACTGCACGTGCCCCCTGGTTCGAGGAGCAGGAATCCTCGGCCTCTGAGTAAGCACCAGTAACCGGCACGAAGAACAGGAGTGAGAGACGCTGATATGTCAGAAGTGACCGTCGCACAGCTAGCTGATGTCGTGGGGATTCCCGTAGAGACTTTGTTACAGCAAATGAAAGCCGCGGGGTTGACTCACGAAGATCCTGCGCAAGCGGTTTCGGACACGGAAAAAGAGCAACTGTTGGCGCACCTCAAGCGCTCCCACGGTGAGTCGGAATCCGGACCCAAGAAAATCACGCTCAAGCGCAAGAGCGTCAGTACGTTGAAAGTGAGCGGCGGTCAGGGCCGCAGCAAAACCGTGAACGTGGAAGTGCGCAAAAAGCGTACCTACGTGAAGCGCTCCGCGGTGGAAGCGGAGGAAGCGGCCAAAGCCGAAGAGGCAGCGCGCCAGGAAGAGGAACGCCAGGCGGCGGAAGAGGCGGCCCGCAAAGCCGAGCAGGAGCGCAAGGAAGCCGAGCGCAGGGCGGCGGAAGAGGCGCGCCGGGCGGAGCAGGCGGCCCAGAAGGCAGCCGCCGAGAAAGAGGCCAAGGTCAGCAAGCCCAAAACCACCAAAAAGGACAGCGCGAAGAAGGAAACACCGAAGAAACCGGATAAGACTCCACAGGAGTTGGCGGCGGAAGAGGCCAAGCGCACTGAAGAGAATAAACTGAAGGAAGAGGCGAGGAAAAAGGCCGAGGAAGAAGCCCGTCAGCGCACGCTGGAGGAAGCGCGGCGCATTGCCCAGGAACTGGAAGGCCGTGGCGGCGAGACCGAGAAAAAAGACGAAGACGAATTACTGGAAGAAGAGAAAGACGCCATCGTCAAGCGCGCCTTCGAGGACAGCCTGGACCGGGAAGCCCGGCAGGCCAAACGGGCCCGCAAAGTGCCCAAGAAGAAGGGCAAGGACCGGCAGCAGGAACGCAAGATTGTGCCCCGGGTATCTGCTTCCCGGCTCAATCGTCACGGGTTCCAGAACCCAACCGGACCGGTGGTGCGGGAAGTGGCTCTGGGTGAGAGCATCACCGTATCGGATCTGGCCCAGCAGATGTCCGTGAAAGGCGCGGCAGTGGTGAAAGCCCTGTTTAACCTGGGCGTGATGGCCACTATGAACCAGTCCATTGACCGTGACACCGCGCAGCTGATTGTTGAGGAGTTCGGGCACAAGGTGCGCCTGGTGAGCGAAGACGCCATCGAAGACGAACTGGCTGAACACCTGGAAGATCAGCAGGACGGCACCGAGGTGGCGTCCCGGGCGCCGGTGGTCACCATCATGGGCCATGTGGACCACGGCAAGACGTCCCTGCTGGACCACATTCGCCGTACCCGGGTAGCGGCCGGAGAAGCCGGCGGTATCACCCAGCATATCGGTGCCTACCATGTGGAAACCGGTCACGGCATGATTACCTTCCTGGATACCCCTGGCCACGCCGCGTTCACCCAGATGCGGGCCCGTGGTGCCTCCTGCACCGACATCGTGGTGCTGGTGGTGGCGGCCGATGACGGCATGATGCCGCAGACCGCTGAGGCCATCGACCACGCCCGGGCCGCCAATGTGCCTATCGTAGTGGCGGTGAACAAGATTGATAAAGAAGATGCCGATCCGGACCGGGTTAAGGCGGATCTGGCGCAGAAAGATGTGATCCCGGAAGACTGGGGCGGTGACGTGCAGTTCGTGAACGTTTCCGCACACACCGGCCAGGGTATTGATGAGCTGCTGGATTCCATTCTGCTGCAGTCGGATCTGCTGGAGTTGACCGCGGTGCCCAATGGTTCTGCCAAGGGCGTGGTGATCGAATCCCGGGTGGACAAGGGCCGAGGTGTGGTGGCCAGCCTGCTGGTGCAGAACGGTATTCTCAACCAGGGCGATATGGTGCTGGCCGGGGAACACTACGGCCGGGTTCGCGCCATGCTGGATGAAAACGGCAAACCGGTGGAGCACGCCGGGCCCTCGATTCCGGTGGAGATTCTGGGTCTGGCCGGCGCCCCCGATGCCGGGGAAGAGTTTCAGGTGGTGCCTGACGAACGTAAGGCACGGGAAGTGGCGGAGTTCCGGCAGAAAAAACTGCGCCACAATCGACTGGCCCGCCAGCAGGCGGCCAAACTGGAGAACGTGTTCGAAAACATGGGCGCCGGGGAAAGCGCGGTGGTCAACATTGTGTTGAAGACCGACGTGCGGGGCTCCCTGGAGGCGCTGCAGACCGCGTTGCAGGACCTGTCCACCGATGAGGTCAAGGTCAGCATTGTGTCATCCGGCGTGGGCGGGATTAATGAGTCCGACGTCAACCTGGCGCTCACCTCAAATGCCGTCATTATCGGCTTCAATGTGCGGGCCGATGCCACTGCCCGCAAACTGTGCCAGGAAGAGAACGTGGAGCTGCGCTATTACAGCGTGATCTACGACATCATCGAGGACGTGAAAGCGGCCATGTCCGGCCTGCTTGAGCCGGAGCTGCGGGAGGAAATCGTCGGCGTGGCGGAAGTGCGGGATGTATTCCGCTCCTCCAAATTCGGTGCCGTGGCCGGTTGTAAGGTGGTGGAAGGCACCATTTACCGCAACAAGCCGATCCGGGTGTTGCGGGACGATGTGGTGGTATTCCAGGGCGAACTGGAATCCCTGCGCCGGTTCAAGGACGACGTCAATGAAGTGAATGCCGGTATCGAGTGTGGTATCGCGGTGAAGAGCTACAACGATGTGAAAGAAGGCGACAAGATCGAAGTCTTTGACGTCAAGAAAGTGGCCCGTACCATTTAAGGAGTATTGGCATTGCGGCACGGAGCACGAGGTTACAACCGGACCGATCGCATCGCCGACCAGATCCAGCGGGATCTGGCGGTGTTGCTGCAACGGGAGATCAAGGATCCCCGTATCGGCATGGTCACCATCAACAGTGTGCAGGTGAGCCGGGATCTGGCTTATGCCGATGTGTATGTGACCTTTATGGGCCGTGACGAGTCACAGGAAGTGGAGGAGTCGCTGGCGGTACTGGAGCATGCGGGTGGCTTTCTGCGCAGTTTGCTGGCAAAAAGTATCAAACTGCGGGTCATGCCCCGGCTGCGCTTCCATTACGACAGTACGGTGGTGGAAGGTCCGCGCATGTCACGACTGATTGATGCGGCGGTGGCCGACGACGAGGCTCGTCATCAGCAGCCGGAATCCGGTAACACCGACGGAGATTGAGGGTGGCGAGACGACGACAGCGCGGCCGCGCCGTGGACGGTGTCCTGGTGCTGGACAAGCCCGCCGGCTGCACCTCCAACGAGATATTACAGCGGGTGAAGCGCATGTACGGGGCGGCCAAGGTGGGCCACACCGGCAGTCTGGATCCGCTGGCCACGGGGGTACTACCGCTTTGCTTCGGCGAGGCCACCAAGTTCTCCCAGTTCCTGCTGGATGCGGACAAGGCCTATGAGGTGAGGGCCCGTTGGGGCGAACGGACCACCACCGCCGATGCTGATGGCGAAGTGGTGGAGACCTGTGACACCAGCGGGATTACCCGTGAGCAATTGGAGCAGGCCCTGGAGCAGTTTCGGGGGGCGATCAAGCAAGTGCCCTCCATGTATTCGGCTCTGAAGCACCAGGGTCAGCCCCTGTACAAGCTGGCCCGGCAGGGCCTGGAAGTGGAGCGGGAGGCGCGCCCGGTGTTTATTCACCAGCTCAGTGTGCTGGACTGCGATAACCGCCACTTCGCCCTGGCGGTCAGCTGCAGCAAAGGCACCTATGTACGAAATCTGGTGGAGGATATCGCTGCAGCTATGGGTAATCTGGCCCATGTGGTAGAATTGAGTCGCACCAAAGCCGGTCCCTATGATCTCGCTCAGGCGGTGACCGTGGAAACCCTGGCGGAGACCATTACCAGTGGTGGTCATCAGGCCCTGGATCAACTACTGTTGCCCCTGGGCACCAGCGCCGACCACTGGCCGGCGCTGCAGTTGACTGAGGGCTCTGCTTATTATCTGCGCAACGGTAATCCGGTGCAGGTGCCCGGCTCCCCCCACAGTGGCTGGGTCAAACTGGTGGGGCCGGAACAGGAATTTATCGGCGTGGGGGAGATGCTGGACGATGGTAAAGTGGCTCCCCGGCGATTGATAAGTGGCAGCTAGCTGCTAACGTAGTAGCCGACCGAACTGTAAATATGCGTGGTTGGGTCGGTAAATTTGCAATGCATATTTGGAGAAACAAGCAATGTCATTGAGTGCTGAAGAAAAAGCGAAAGTGGTCGCCGAACATCAACGGGGTCAGGGGGATACCGGCTCGCCTGAGGTGCAGGTAGCCCTGCTGACCGCGCAAATCAATCAGCTGCAGGGCCACTTCAAGGCCCACAGTAAAGATCACCACTCCCGCCGGGGGTTGATCCGCATGGTAAACCAGCGGCGTAAACTGCTGGATTACCTCAAGCGCAAGGATCTGGATCGTTACACCGCACTGATCGGCAAACTGGGTCTGCGTCGTTAATGCAAGGCGCGGAACCTGAATTATCAGCCCTCAACCTGCTGCAGCGCCCGGTGGCGAATCCGGCCCAAGGTCCGGTGCAAAGCCCGGTGCGCTGCCCCGGTGTGAGGCTGAATCGCTGAAAACACGGCACGTTTCCCCCGGAACCGTGCCGTGTTTTTTTCGCAGCTCTGAAATTGAAACTCCTTGAACTGAAATACTGGAATAACAGGCAAAACGCCGGCGAATCAGAGTAATCATCTGTAGTCATCTATTGGAACGAGTTGGGCCGGTGTCTCGAATTGGAAGGTGAAAAATGTTTAAAGTGGTAACGAAAGAATTCGAATTTGGTAATCAAAAATTTGTGCTGGAGTCCGGAAAAGTGGCGCGCCAGGCCACCGGTGCAGTTACAGTCACCACGGAGTCCTGCTCAGTGCTGGTGACCGTGGTGGCCCGTAAAGAGCCCAGTCCCGGTATTGATTTCTTCCCCCTGACCGTGAATTACCAGGAGAAATTTTACGCGGCGGGCCGGATTCCCGGTGGTTTTCTGAAACGGGAGGGGCGCCCCTCCGAAAAAGAAACCCTGACTTCCCGGCTGATTGACCGGCCCATCCGCCCGCTGTTCCCCGATGGCTTTACCAATGAAGTCCAGGTCATCGCCACCGTGCTCTCCACCGACAAAAAGAACGACCCGGATATCGCCGCCCTGATCGGTGCGTCCGCGGCCCTGTCCATCGCCGGCATCCCGTTTCTTGGGCCTATCGGTGCGGCCCGGGTGGGTTACAACGACGGCATGTATGTGCTGAACCCCAGCTACGATCAGCTGCAGACCTCCAAGCTGGATCTGGTGGTGGCCGGCACCGAAGAAGCGGTGCTGATGGTGGAATCCGAAGCTCAGGAACTCACCGAAGACCAGATGCTGGGCGCGGTGCTGTTTGGCCATATGGAAATGCAAAAAGCCATCAGCGCCATCAAGGAATTCGCCGCTGAGGTGAATACACCGGCCTGGGACTGGCAGCCACCGGCCCACAACACCGAGCTGGAACAGGCGGTGAAAAACCTGGTGGGTAGCCGGCTGGAAGAGGCTTATCAGATTCACGACAAGCAGGAGCGTTACGGTCGGGTCAGCGAGCTGCGGGCGGAAGCCGTGGCGGAGCTGTGCAATCCGGAGGACGAGTCGGCTCCGGGCGAGCGGGCGGTGAAAGATATCTTCCACCACCTGGAATATGTGATCGTGCGGGAGAACGTGCTGACGGGCAAACCCCGTATCGATGGCCGTGACCACAAAACCGTGCGTCCCATCAGTGTGGAAGTGGGCGTGCTGCCCCGGACCCATGGTTCGGCGTTGTTCACCCGGGGTGAAACCCAGGCCATCGTCACCGCTACCCTGGGCAGTCTGCGGGATTCCCAAAGCATCGATTCCCTGGAGGGAATGAAGCAGGATCCCTTTATGCTGCACTACAACTTCCCCCCCTTCTGCGTGGGTGAAATCAGTTTTCAGCTGGCCCCCAAGCGGCGCGAAATCGGCCACGGCCGTCTCGCCCGGCGCGGGGTTCAGGCCATGCTGCCGGACAGCAACGATTTCCCCTATGCCATTCGCGTGGTGTCGGAGATTACCGAATCCAACGGCTCCTCCTCCATGGCCTCGGTCTGTGGTTCCAGTCTGGCGCTGATGGATGCCGGCGTGCCCATGAAGTCGCCGGTGGCGGGTATCGCCATGGGGTTGGTGAAGGAAGGTGAGCGGTTTGCGGTGCTGTCGGATATTCTGGGTGACGAGGATCACCTGGGTGACATGGACTTCAAAGTGGCCGGTACCGACCAGGGCATCACCGCCCTGCAGATGGATATCAAAATCACCGGCATTACCGAAGAGATCATGGAGACCGCGCTCAATCAGGCGAAGGAAGGCCGGTTGCACATTCTGGGCGAGATGAACAAGGTGCTGAGCGCGCCCCGTGGCACTCTGTCCGAAGACGCGCCGGTGTACCTGACCATTAAGATCCACCCGGACAAAATCCGTGATGTGATCGGCAAGGGTGGCGCCACCATCCGCTCCATTTGTGAAGAGTCCGGTGCCGAGATCGATATCAACGACGATGGCCAGGTGCGTATCTACGGTGAAAACCAGGCGTCCGCGGAGAAGGCTCTGTCCATGGTGGAAGGTATTACCGCCGAAGCGGAAATCGGCCAGATCTATAAAGGCAAGGTGAACAAGATCGTCGACTTCGGCGCTTTTGTGAATATTCTGCCCGGAACCGATGGCTTGGTGCACATCTCCCAGATCGCTGAAGAGCGGGTCAATAATGTCACTGACTACCTGCAGGAAGGCCAGGAGGTGATGGTGAAGGTGCTGGATGTGGACAATCGCGGCCGCATCAAACTGAGCATTAAGGAAGCCAAGGCGGAGGCCGGCGACCAGTGAGCCCCGCCGCTTGCTGACAGAAATACTGTCTTATAGAATTAAAAGGGAGCTTCGGCTCCCTTTTTCGTTACACTTGGTTATATAAAATACAGTTGTCTTCATTCAGGCCATTGCGTAATCTAGTTGCGGATCGATTGTCCGACACTGTGGTCTGGAACCTGTCTCCAGCCACTCAAAACAATAAAAACACGGGAGGAAAGGGATATGCCCTGGCATGCATTCACACCCTGTAAAATCGCGCTGTTGTGTTGCGCGCTACTATGCTCGGGCCTGGTACGGGCCGAGGGCTGGCAGCTGGATATGGATAAGGACGGCATTCAGCTCTACACCCAGGCCTCGGAGAACAGCCCCCTGAAGCAGGTGAAGGTGGTTACCCGCCTGCAGGCCAGCCTGTCGAGCCTGGTGGCGTTTCTATCGGATTACAGTGCATTTCCGCAGTGGATGGATAAAATCTCCAAGGTGGAGAAACTGAAGGACATCAGTGAGCGCGAAACCATTACCTACACCGTGGTGGATGCCCCCTGGCCGGAACGGGACCGTGACAGTGTGCTGTATTCCCGCTGGGAGCAGAATCCGCAAACCCTGGTGGTGACCAAGCAGGTCTACTCCGAGCCCCAGTATCTGAGCGAGGACAGCAACAAAATCCGCAGTCCCGCATTTGAGGCACAATGGGTGCTGACCCCCAAGGGCGGTGATGAGGTGGAAGTGGCGTACATCTCGGATTACGATCCCGGCGGTAACGTGCAGGGCTGGTTGCTGGATGTGTTCACCTATGAAATGCCGTTCAGCACCATTAAAAACCTGCGTGCAGCAACGCTGAAAGAATACGAAGGCCGTGAGATAGCATTTATCAAAGAACCTACTACCAAGGGCGTTGTCATGGCGCAGTAATATTGGCGTTTAGGGAATCAGCGCTCTACCCGTCAGGCCAACGCCAGCCTGGTGGGGCGCAGTTTACCGGACAACCAGAGTATAATGGTGGTAAACCCGTCCCAGGGATCCCCTTCACCAATTCCTTTGATGGCCTGGTCCACCCGGGCGGCTTCCATCAGGCAATGCCGCAGCACACTGAGTGGCACTCGCCGCAGGGTTTCCTGCAGCAGTGGTTTACGTCGTTCCCACACCCGGTATTCCTGCAGTACCCGGGCCGGGGCCATGCCGTTTTGCAATAGGTGAGACATGCCCGCCAGGGCCCGCAACTCCTTGCTGAAGGCCCACAACAGTACCGCCGGTTCCATGCCTCCGGCGCGCAGTTGATACAGCATGCGCAGAGCATGCTCCTGTTGTCCCGCCAGGGCTTCATCCACCAGATCGTAGAGGTTGTAACGGGCGTGATCGGCCACCGAGTCTTCGATGTCCCGGACATCAATGGGGCCGCCGCCCCGCAGCAAAAGCAGTTTTTCCACCTCCTGGGCCGCCGCCAGCAGATTGCCCTCCACCCGTTCCGCCAGTAGTTGTACTGCTTCCCGGGTGGGTTCCAGCCCCGCCTGCTGCATGCGCTGATGGATCCACTGCGGCAACTGATGCAGATCCACCGGCCATACCTGAATAAAGGCGCCCGCCTGTTCCAGGGCCTGAAACCATTTAGCGGATTGAACTTTTTTATCCACCCGCGGCAGTATCAATAACAATACGTTGTCCGGGCTGGGATCCTGGCAATAGGTTTGCAGAGCTTTGCGGGCCGTATCATCAAACTTGGGTTTGGGGTGACGCACTTCCAGAATCTTGCGGTCACCAAACAGCGACAGGGTGTTGCCGGCGGTTAGCAGCTCGCTCCAGTCGAAACCGGGTTCCACATTGAACAGCTCCCGCTCGTTGAAACCCTGGTCCCGGCAGGCACTGCGAATAAGGTCTGCCGCCTCCTGCAACAGCAAGGGTTCATCACCGCTTAGCACATACACCGGCAGCACCTTGCCCTTGGCGAAATGTTCCTTCAGTTGGTTGGAGCGCAGTTTCATTGCTTGGTGTCGGTGTCGGTGTCGGTGTCGGTGTCGGTGTCGAGGGCCGAGGACTGTAACTGGGCGGAGCGCCGCAGCGCCAGCAGTATACGCTGAGCCATGTCGGCATCCATTTCCTCCCACAACAGGTTTTCCTCTTCGGCCTTGCCCACGGCGGCGGTTTCCCGATACAGGTAAGAGCGGCGGGAGGCAAAGCGGGTTTCCGGGATAACTACGCTGTCGCCCTGACGAAACTCGAATGTAATCTCTTTTAACAACTCGTATTCCGCACTTTTACCGCGGCTGGAATAGGATGCGGTGCGCTTGTCCTCATCGGAATCCATTAGCACCAGGATGTTATTGGAGTGGGGCGTTACCGAGGTGCCGGTGTCCAGCAGGGCCTGTTCCACTACGTTATAGAGGGCCTCATCACCGGACTTATTCACCAGCTTGATGGCGCCGTAGGATTGTTCCAGGGAATACACCGACCCCCGCAGCTGAAACCCACAGGCGGACACCAGTATCAGCAATGGGAGCAGTAACAGCAGGCGGGGCCGAACCGGGAATGTCACTTGGCCACCACATTCACCAGTTTGCCCGGTACCACAATCACTTTGGCAATGGTTTTACCGTCGATAAAGCGCTGCACCTTGTCGTTGTCCAGAGCTTTGCGTTCCACGCTGTCCCGGGATTCGTCCACCCCCACTTCGATTTTGGCCCGCACTTTGCCATTGACCTGAACCACGATCTCCAGGCTGTCGCGGGTCAAGGCGTTCTCATCCACCACTGGCCAGGGGGCATCGATAACAGCCTCAGTGTGCCCCAGCTTGTGCCAGAGCACGTGACAGATATGGGGGGTGATGGGGGCCAGCATCAGCACACAGGCTTCGATGGCCTCCCGCATGACCGCCCGGCTTTGGGTGCCGTCGTCCTCCAGCTTCGCCATCTGGTTGGACAGTTCCATCACCGCCGCAATGGCCGTATTAAAGGTGAGGCGGCGGTCGTAATCGTCGCTGATCTTGGCAATGGTCTCGTGCAGTTTGCGGCGCAGGTCTTTTTGCGCATCGTTCAGGGCCTCAGCCTGTAGTGCCGGCGGTTGGCCCTGTTCCAGGTGGTTCATCACCAGACGCCAGATCCGGCGCAGGAATTTATTGGCTCCTTCCACCCCGCTGTCGGACCATTCCAGGGATTGTTCCGGCGGCGCGGCGAACATCATAAACAAGCGAACTGTGTCGGCGCCGTACTGATCGATAATAAGCTGGGGGTCGATGCCGTTGTTCTTGGACTTGGACATCTTGCTCATGCCATCGTGCTGCACTGGCCGACCATCGCTCTTCAGCACAAACTGTTGGCCATCCAGAGTGACATCGCTGGGGGAGAACCAGGTTTTGCCGCCGTTGGCGTCTTCCCGGTAAAAGCAGTCCGCCAGCACCATCCCCTGACACAATAGCCGTTCGAATGGCTCGTCACAAATCACCAGGCCGAAATCCCGCAACAATTTGTGAAAGAAGCGCGCATAAAGCAGATGCAGAATGGCGTGCTCGATACCGCCGATATACTGATTAACCGGCAGCCAGTAATTGGCTTTCTCCGGATCCAGCATGCGCTGATCCTCACCGGGGCAGCAATAGCGGGCGTAGTACCAGGAGGATTCCATAAAGGTGTCGAAGGTGTCGGTTTCCCGCTCCGCCGGCTGGCCCTGATAGCGGGTCTGGCGCCACTGTGGATCGGCCTTGATGGGGGATTGCACACCATCCATGGTGACGTCTTCCGGCAGTACCACCGGCAGTTGCTCCGGCGGCGTGGGTATGGCGCTGCCATCCTCCAGATTGAGCATGGGAATGGGCGCGCCCCAATAACGCTGCCGGGATACACCCCAGTCCCGCAGCCGGTAGTTCACCGTGACCCGGCCCTTGCCGGCGTCCGCCAGATGTTGGGCAATGGCAGTGAAGGCATCCTTGGAAGTAAGGCCGTCAAAGGCGCCGGAATTGATTAACACACCGGGCTCGGTGAAGGCGCCCTGGCTCAGGTCGCAGGGTTCGCCGTTGGCGGGCTCGATCACTTGTTTGATAGGCAGGTCATACTGGCGGGCGAATTCATAATCCCGTTGATCATGGGCCGGCACCGCCATCACCGCGCCGGAGCCATAATCCATCAGCACGAAGTTGGCCACCCACACCGGGACTTCCTCACCGGTGATGGGGTGGCGGGCCATAAGCCCGGTAAACACCCCTTTCTTCTCCATGGTGGCCAGTTCCGCTTCTGCCATCTTGTTGTGGCTGCACTCCTCGATAAAGGCCGCCACCGCCGGCTTATTCGCGGCCACCTGTCGGGCCAGAGGGTGCTGGGCGGCCACCGCCACATAACTCACCCCCAGCAGGGTGTCCGGCCGGGTGGTGTACACCACCAGGGGGTCGTGCCCCGGCAGTTCGAACTGCAGCTCCACCCCTTGCGAACGGCCGATCCAGTTGCGCTGCATGGTTTTGACCTGCTCCGGCCAGTGTTCCAGCCGGTCCAGGTCCGCCAGCAGTTCTTCGGCGTAGTCGGTGATCTTAATGAACCACTGGGGAATTTCCCGTTGCTCCACCAGGGCGCCGGATCGCCAACCGCGGCCGTCGATCACCTGTTCATTGGCCAGCACGGTCTGATCCACCGGATCCCAGTTCACGGTGGCCATCTTTTTGTACACCAGCCCCTTTTCATAGAGCTTGGTGAAAAACCACTGCTCCCAGCGGTAGTACTCTGGCTGGCAGGTGGCCAGTTCCCGCTGCCAGTCGTAGCCGAATCCCAGGCGTTTCAGCTGGGCTTTCATATAATCGATGTTTTCGTAGGTCCACCGGGCCGGGGCCACCTGATTTTTGATGGCCGCATTTTCCGCCGGCAGGCCAAAGGCGTCCCAGCCCATGGGCTGCATGACGTTCTTGCCCCGCATGCGCTGAAAGCGGCTGATCACATCGCCAATGGTGTAATTGCGCACGTGGCCCATATGCAGCCGGCCACTGGGGTAGGGAAACATGGACAGACAGTAATAAGGTTCCCGCTGGGGATCCTCGGTCACGCAAAAACTGTTGTGGTCTTCCCAGTACTGCTGGGCCTCAGCCTCAATTTGTTGGGGATGATACTGTTCTTCCATCGACGCAAAACTCTCGGGGTGCCAACTGGGTTGAAAATTGTCAAAGCGCACAGGATACCGCACCCGGCTGGCAACATATAGAGCCGGCTTAAGGGTTCTGGCGGAGCATGGAGCATACAATAGCTGCCGGCCACGGAATATGGCCGCCCGCCCCGCCGCGGCCGACGGCCGGCTCAGGGGCGCAGAGAGGCTGGCTCAGGAGTGCGGATGAGGTTGGGAGGGGTTGAAGGGGTTGGATCAGGGGTTGGTTGAGGGGTGACGGGACGGGCTAAGCGCCGTCAGATAAACCGGCAGATCGTCCGCGGGTTTGGGTAGGGTGGTGAAATTCACCGGCATCCGGTAGTGAGAGGGAACACTCCACTCAAAGCGCAACAGAATCTGGTGGAGGATGGTCTTGATCTGCAATTCGGCGAAGTGCAGACCGATACACTTATGGGCACCGCCACCAAAAGGAATGTATTGATAGGGGTCCGGCAGGGGCAGCCGGTCCGGGGCGAAGCGTTCCGGGTCAAAGCGCTCCGGTGCCGGCCAGTGGCGGGCCATATGCTGGGTGACATAGGGGCTGATCATCACAAAGGTGCCGGCCGGAATAGTGGCACCGTTAAACTGCACCGGTTTGACAGTGCGTCTGGGGATGCCATGCACCGGCGGCATCAGCCGCAGTGCCTCCCGCATGACCTGCCCGATTCCGGTGAGCTGCTCCAGGTCCGTGAAGATTAAACGGGTTTTTCCCAAAGCCCGGGATTCTTCCCGCAGACGCTGCTGCCAGTGAGGATGTCGCGCCAGGTAATACATCATGGCACAGAGGGTGAGGGTGGAGGTGTCGTGGGCCGCCATCATCAGGAAAATCATATGGTTCACCACGTCAGCGTCGCTGAAGCGCTGGCCCCGGTCATCCTCAGCCTGACACAACTGGCTGAATAAATCCGGCCCCGGCTGCCGCCGGCGGCTGGCCACCCGGCGGCCGAAGAACTGCTCCAGCCGGCGCCGGGCCTGCAACCCGCGATGCCAGCGGCCACCGGGTACGGGAAACCGGACCAGCGCGGTGCCCGCCAGCACGCAGTCAACAAACGCCTGGTTGATGGCATCCGCCTGGGGCCCCCAGCCGCTCCCCCATGAACACCTCGGTGGCGATATCCAGGGTCAGTTGTTTGATTCGGGGCAGCAGGTGGATTCTGCCCCCCGGGCCGCTGCCGCACCAGGTTGGCAACCCGGCTTCGATCACCGGGTTCATATGGGTAACGTAGTCCATCAGCGCCGGCTTTTTAAAGGCCGCCTGCATAATGCTGCGGTGCAGGCGATGTTCCTCAAAGTCCAGCAGCATGGCGCCGCGGTGGAAAAAACGGCCAATAAAAAAGTCCCACCCCTGGGCATTGGAAAAGGCCTGCTCCCGGTCCAGCAGGACCCGTTTATTGGCCTCCGGCCCCACCATCACCACCGCGTTCATGCCAAAAATTTTGACCCGGAACACCGGGCCGTATTGCTGTTCCAATGCCAGGGCGGTTTCCACCGGCCGGTAGAGGAAAGCCAGGCTGTGACCCAGCAGGGGCAGGCCGTTTTCGCCGGGTAGGGACGGGGCGCCGGCGTTTACCGCCGTTGAATTGCTGGCGGTTCGTCCGAATTCCCGGATACGGCTGGTGAGCATGGCAGACTCCTGGTTGATGAGGGTGGCGGGAAGGGTGAGTGGAATCCAGAGACCGCCGGCCTCAGAGGCGAACGGTCAAACGTTGAATGAGCAAAAGTGAATCATCATAGATGAGCTGGGTGTCCGGCCCCGGGTTTGATAATGTCAGGTTCCTGCTCTCCGAACAGCGCCGCCAGCATGGCCAGCTGCGCCTGGCGCCCCTGTTGTTGTTGCCGGCGCCGGGCCCCGGGCAGGAAGTGTCCCGCTGTGCAGGTCAGAGCTCTTGGTGGAGTGCTGAGTAGGGCAAACCAGGGCAATCCGGGGTGCTCAAACCCCAGTTGGCGCATTTGCCGCCGGCCGAGGAAATACAGGCTCATATCCCGGTGGGCCCGGTAGGCCAACTTGCGGCGCAGACCCTGCCAGCGGGGGAATTCCCGTTCCAGGGGCTTCATGGGCCAGGGCCTGAGCCAGTTCCCGGCTGGAGGCATCCGCCGGGGGTTGGGTCATGTAAGTGTGGTAGAGCAATACATAGCCCTCCCGTTCCGAACTCACCAGCCACTTTTCGTCCACCCCCATCAGCCAACAGGCGTAGGACCAAAGGTGCATCACCGCTTTGGATTCCCGGGGCAGAATGGGGATACCCGGTTTGCGCAGCCCCACCAGCATCACCACACTGAAACCGAGATAGGTGGCCACCATATCAATCTGGCTGAGGGGGGTGCCCCAGTGGCTGTGGTCCCAGTCCGGGCGTCGGTCCAGACCACGTCGTACCAGGGCATGCACCAGACGCACCTGCAGGGTGGTAACATAACCCGGCCCACCGGGCCGCAGGCCATCGGGTTCGGTGCAGTCGATCCACCATTTGCCGGTTTCCGCCACCCGGCGGCCGGTGCCCTGGCTGAGGGCCCCGGTCATCACCAGAGACTGGTTGAAGCCCGGCAGCAGATAGCCCCCCATCAGGGCCAGATCCCGCAGTACAAAATTGGCCGCCAGCCCCACTCCATGAATAAAGTCAACGGCATCATCCATCAGCCCCTGGTCGATCCAGGCCGGGGGCTGCTCCAGAGTCTGGAAGAAATCACGGATCGGGCCCGGGCAGGATTGCAGATGCTCGGGTCCATGCTGGATGGCCGCCTGGATCTGATCCCGCCGCCGGCGGGTATCCTGCTCGAACATCCAGGCTACCAGGCGGTCCATGGCCGGATCGCCCTCCCACAGGGCCTGGGTCACCGCGCCGTATTCCGAGTGGCTGGGGGCCAGATCCCGCCCCAGAACGGCCCTGAGCCAGGCCTGGGTCGGCTTGCGGGTTTTATGAAAGGGTCGGGGGCCCGGGTGGGGATTCTTAACTCAATGGGGTTCATGGCGAGCGCTCCCTGGCTTGCGATCGCCAAAGAATAATGCGAATATTTATTCGCATTCAATTCGCGTTTGGTGGTGGTCGTGCGCAAAAAGCCCCAACAGCAACGCTCCCGCAAAATGGTGGACGCCCTCATCGACGCCACCGGCCGTTGCGTTATTGACCACGGCGTGGAGGGCCTGACCACCCATCATATTGCCGAAGCCGCCGGGGTCAGTGTGGGCTCCCTGTATCAGTATTTTCCCAATAAGGAGGCCCTGCTGGCGGCCCTGATGGACCGGCTGGCCAACGACACCGCCCGCGCCCTGGGGCACCTGCCCACCACTGAATCCGGAGATCTGCGGGCCAACGTGCGCCTGATTATCGACTTTGGCTTCGAACTGCTGCACTCCCGGGACGGGCTCTATCTGGAGCTGGCCCGCCACTGGCACAGCCTGCCCACGGACCGGGTCATGAACATTCTGCAGCAGGCTTTTCTGGAGCTGTCCCGGCTGTATTTTCTCAAACATTATCGGTCCACTCCGGTGGCGGACCTGCATCTGCGCATTTACATCATCGCCAATAGCGTGATGTTCACCATGATGCGGTTCAGCGCCGAGCCCCAGCCCATGCTGTCGCAGGAGGAAATAGCCCGGGGACTGACTGAGATGGTGGTGGAGTATCTACAGGCTGGACAGAAAGCCGAAACCGGGCGGGCAGATTGATTATTGGCTACGCTTAATCTCATGGCGAACCGGTAGGGAAATGATTGTGAGCGCGCGGCAGGGAGAGCGGATTTTATTTTGGGCGGAGCCGGAAACCCGGCAGCAACTGGCGTTGGTGGAGCTGGAACGTACCCTGGGTTGTGAGTTGATTAACCTGAACAGCCTCAGCGATCTTAATCGCCACAGTCAGCACCATAATATGGCGCTGCTGGAACTCACCCCCGATAACTGCCTTGAACTGGCCCAGTGGCTACAGGCACTGGATGCCGCCGGGACCCGGGTCTGTGAGCAACTGATTCTGTTTCAGCGTCAGCCCGGTGCGGTGCAGCTGGATCCATTCTGGCAGTTGCAACTGGTGCTTTTCATCCCCGCCCTGGGGGATCTGGATTCCCTCTACACCGCGCTGGATCGGTTTTTTTCCCGCCGCCGGGAGCGGCTCACCCTCAGTCATCAGCTCAAGGAAGCCAGCGATATTGCCATGCTGTCCATGGCCGCCAGCAGTCAATTGGGGGAGATTATCCGGTTTCTGGAACGCAGTTACGACTGTGGGGATTTTGTGGCCCTGGGGGAGTTGCTGAATCAGACCCTGGAGCGTCTGGGGGTGGCTGGCTGTGGCCTTATTTCCGACCAGGAAGGGGGCCTGGTGTATTTCGGGCCGGAAGACCGCCAGCCCTACTGGCAGCGGTTGATGCAACAGATGCGTAATCTGGGGCGCCTGGTGGACATCGAGAATCGCACTATCGCCAACTTCGACAGTATATCCGTGCTGGCCCGCAACATGCCCGAGGTGGATTCCGAGCCCTATGGCCGCATGAAAGACATGCTTTTCACCCTGGTGGAAGGGGCCGAAGCCCGGGTGCGCACCCTGGCTCTGGAGCGGGCGGTGGGGCAGTCGGAAAAAGCCAAGTCCACCTTTCTGCGTCTGATGTCCCACGAACTGCGCACCCCTATGAATGCCATTCTGGGCTTCAGTGCCCGCCTGGGTCACAAGGCGGCGGATGCGCCGTTCACGGTCCGCGACGCGGAAGCGGCGCGCATGATTCAGCACAGCGCTGACCGGCTGATGGAAATGATTGAGGATCTGGAGGATCTAAGCCGGGTCAATGTGGATGCCGATGCGGCGGCGATCCCCGTGCTGGTGGATGATGTCCTGGCGGAGACCTTGTCCCTGGCGGCGCGCAGGGCCCGGGACAAAGGGCTGGATTTCCACCAGCAGTTCCACGAGCCGGCGGGACTGGCGGCGGAGCTGGATCCGGTGCGACTGAACCAAGTGGTAAAAAAGCTGTGTGCCAATGCCATCAAATATACCTCCAGCGGTGAGATCACTGTCACGGTGGGGGTGGATTACCATCCCCGCCAGGGCGAGCTGCTCTGGCTCAGCGTCAGTGACACTGGCGTGGGTATGTCCGCTGAGCAGGTGGAGGGGGTATTGCAAGCCAAGCCCCGGCACCTGGAGGATTATCGCAAGCATCATCAGGGCATCGGCCTTGGGGTCAGTGTGGTGCGGGAATTTGTGGTGGAGATGGGGGGCTGGCTGGAGCTGACTTCAGAGCCGGGCCAGGGCACTTGTTGTCGCATCACCCTGCCTCGCTATCACGGCGCCGGGCCGGAACAATCCGTGCATTTGTTTTAGCGTCCCCCACGGCATGCTGCCCGATTTCATCATATTTGCTCCCTGATTGGCCCGGTTCTGGCCATGGCAGCGCCTTGTTGCCCGGCTGTAATTCAGGCTCATCAAATGTATTGGGGAGCCGTTATGAAAGCATTGTTTACTGCCGTTTGGCTGCTGCTGGGAATGGGCCTGGGGGTTGCTTCGGCCCATGCCTTCGACGAGGCCGACTACCAACGGCCTGATCAGGTGGGGGCGGGCAGCCTGCTGAACCGCACCGAGCGCGGATACCGGTCGCTGCTGCGGGGCCAAGCCCATTACCAAGTGGAGATTCATGGTCTGGTGGCGAGGGTTCGCGTGCGGCAGGAATTTTTCAATCCCGGGCCGGACTGGCTGGAGGCCATCTACGTGATGCCGTTGCCGGCGGACGCCGCGGTCAATCAGCTGCAGCTGCGTATCGGCGAGCAGGTGATTGAGGGAGCGATTCAGGAACGGGCCGCTGCCCGCCAGGCCTATGTCCAGGCCCGGGCGGCGGGGCAACGGGCAGGTTTGATGGAACAACAACGTCCCAATCTGTTCACGACGCAGGTGGCCAATATTGGCCCCGGTGAGCGCATTCAGGTGCAATTGACCTGGTTGCAGACTGTGCCTTACGCCCAGGGTGAATTTACCCTGCGGCTGCCGCTGACCCTGAAGCCACGCTATATCCCGGGGATCAGCCGGGATCTGCCGCCGCTGACGCACGGCTGGGCGCTGCCCACCGCTCAGGTACCGGACGCCCCCTGGATCACGCCGCCGCAACGTTACGCTGATACCAAGGATCCGCTGCGGGCCAGCCTTCAGGTGCGGGTGACGCCGGGATTTACCCTGGCCGGTTTCGAAGCGCCCTATCACGAGATTGCTGTCAGCCGCCAGGGAGAGCAATACGAAGTCCTGCCGCAGGACGGGACCCTGTTGATGAACCGGGATTTCGTAATGCGTTGGCGGCCGGTACCGCAGCAGGCACCGGTGGCCGCCTATTTCACCGAGACGGTGGCGGGGCAGGATCACGGGTTGATCATGCTGCTGCCTCCCACCGGGCCGCAGGCGGTCAGCATTCCCCCCCGGCAACTGGTGCTGGTGATCGATACCTCCGGCTCCATGGCGGGGGCGTCCATGGCCCAGGCCAAACAGGCCCTGCAGACGGCGCTGGCCCGGCTGCGGCCCCAGGACCGGTTTAACGTGATTGCCTTCGACTCGGATTACCAGGCGCTGTTTCCGCAGCCGGTGGCGGCGGATAACCGGGCCCGGGAACGGGCGCGGCGGTTTGTGGCAAGCCTGAACGCCGACGGGGGTACCAATATGGCCGGCCCGCTGCAGGCGGCCCTGGGGGGCCAGACGGGTACCGAAGATGAGAGCCTGCTGTCGCAGGTGGTGTTTATCACCGATGGCAGTGTGGGCAACGAAACCGCCCTGCTGCAGCTGATTCAGCGCCACATTGGTGGCCAGCGACTGTTTACGGTGGGTATCGGCGCTGCCCCCAATGCCTATTTTATGCGTAAGGCCGCTCAGTTCGGCCGCGGTACCTTCACCTTCGTCGGCAGCGCCGGGGAAGTGCAGCGGGCTATGGAGCAATTGCTGACGGGCATTGAGCAACCGGTACTCACGGATCTTAAGGTGGAGCTGGAAGGGGCTGAGGCCGAACTGTTTCCCCGGCCGGTGCCGGACCTTTACCTGGGGCAACCACTGTTGATCAAGGCGCGCCTGGATGGCCCTCCCAGTGGTGTGCGGGTCAGTGGCCGCTTTCAGGGACAGCCCTGGCACACCCGGCTGGATCTGGGACAGGGGGAGCAGGCCGCAGGGGTGGCCACGCTCTGGGCCCGGGCCAAAGTGGCGCATCTACAGGATGAGGGGGTACGGCAGGGCAATGCCGGCCAGTTCCGGCAGGCCATTTTGGAGCTGGGGCTGCGTCACCGCCTGGTAACCCCCTATACCAGTTTTGTGGCGGTGGAAACCGTACCGGCCCGGCCCCGGTCCGAGCTGTTGCATCCCAGCCCGGTGCCCAATCTGATGCCCGCTGGCTCCCTGCAGGCGGCACCCGCCGTCGGCTATCCCGCCACTGCCCTGGGGTTGCGGGGGCGACTGTTGCTGGCAGTCACCCTTTTGGGGCTGGCATTTACGATCTGGCGCAGCGCGCCCGGCGGACGTCGGGGGGCTCACCATGGGGCGTAAACTGCTGGTGACAGCGCTGCTGCTGGGAGCCCTGGGGCTGGCGGGCCAGTCTGGTTATCTGCTGGTGAAGGCGCGGCTGGCCCAGTGGCTGCTGGCATTCGCCTGGGACCAACAACTGGCCGATGGCCGACTGCATCGCCCCTGGCCCTGGGCTGACACCTACCCCATTGCCCGCCTGACATTTCCCGAGCGGAATCTGCGCTTGCTGGTGCTGGCCGGTGCCAGTGGCCGCAACCTGGCGTTCGCGCCGGCGCACCTCAGTGCCAGTGTGACCCCCGGGCAAGTGGGCGTCAGTGTCATCGGTGGCCACCGGGATACCCATTTCGACTTTCTGGCCAGGCTGCGGCCGGGGGAGCCTTTGCTGTTGCAAACCGCGGACGGTCGCATGCGCCACTTCGCGGTGGCGGCGTCTCAGATCACCGACATTCGCCAGTCCACGATCCGGCTACAGGCGGAAGCGCCGGTGCTGGCCCTGGTGGCCTGCTATCCCTTCGATGCCCTGACCGCGGGCGGACCCCTGCGTTATCTGGTGATTGCCAGGAGTACAGAACCACCCCTGGGAGCCGGCACGGCACTGTGATAGCGTAGCGCTTTCCATTCCGGGGTGGGATGCCTTCCTCATGACTGTACGCTACATTCTCACAGAACTGTTATTGCCGCCGGGCCTGAATTTCTGGCTGCTGCTGGTGGCCCTGCTGCTGTGGCAGGTGCGCCGGGGCTGGGCGATCCTGTTGGCTGTCCTGGCCCTGGGCGGTCTGCTGCTGCTGTCTCTCCCGGTGGTGAAATGCCGGTTGTTTCAGGGGCTGGAACCTTATCCGGTGGTGGACCTGGGGGCTCTGGATCAGCAGCCGCAAGCGCCGGGTGCGATCGTGGTGCTGGGTGGCGGCATCCACAAAGCCCCCCCGGAGTACGGCCGTTCGGTGGTGGCCGCCTACAGTCTGCAACGTTTGATGTATGGGGTGGAACTGCACCGGGCCACCGGCCTGCCGCTGCTGCTCAGTGGCGGCAACCCTTCCCAGGCGGAGCGCAGTGAGGCGGAGGCCATGGCGGAAATACTGCGGGCCTGGGCCATTGAGCCGGGATGGGTGGAAACCAACAGCCTCACTACCTGGGAGAATGCCTCCTACAGCGCCGCTTACCTGGAGCACGAAGGTATCGACAGGATTCTGCTGGTGACCTCCGCCTGGCATTTGCCCCGGGCGGTTTACAGCTTCCAGCAGGCCGGTACGGAAGTGATTCCCGCCCCCACCGGCTTTCAGGGGCGCTGTGAGCATGCGGTGGGTGAATGGGTACCGTCAGCCTTCAGCCTGTATCTGAACTCCCGCGCCTTACGGGAGTATCTGGGGCTGTTGGCCTATCATCTGGGCCAGGGTGTGCCCTGAAGCTACCAGTACCTGGGCCCTTCCCGGAGGGCCACAGCCCGGCTTCAATCGCGATGGTACAGCGGCCGCACCCGCTGTTCCGGTACCGGCCGCAGACTGAGGCCGATACCCACCAGCAGACTGATCAGACTCAGCCCCAACACCGGCCATTGCCCGAAGCGCACAAACGGGGTCACCCCCTGGGTGCCATACAAAGTACCCTTGAGCACTCCCCGCTGAAACTGGGGCAGCATGGACTGTACCCGGCCCCGCTGATCGATAATGGCGGTAATGCCGGTGTTGGTGCCCCGCAGCAGGTATTTACCGGTTTCCAGCGCCCGCATGCGGGCCATCTGAAAATGTTGCAGCGGCCCCCAGGAACGGCCGAACCAGGCATCATTGCTGATGGTGATCAGAAAATCCTTGCCCCGGGCCTGGCGCCGCACCAGTTCCGGGTAAACAATCTCGTAACAGATATAAGTGGCGAAGCTGAGGCCTTTGGCCACCAGTTCCGGTTGCTCGGGGGCACCGGCGGTGAAGCTGGACATGGGCAGATTGAAAAACGGCAACAGGCCCCGCAACACATCCTCCAGGGGCACGTATTCGCCAAAGGGCACCAGTTTTTGTTTATTGTAGAACCCCTGGCCGGCACCGATCACGAACACGGCGTTGTAGTAATAATCCTCCCCCCGGTCGCCGGGTTCCCAGCGCGGGACCCCGCTAATCACCGCCACGTCCCGCTGCTCCGCCTCCAGATCCAGGGCGGTAATGGTGCTTAAAGCCTGATGGTAAAACACCGGGTAGGCCGCCTCCGGCCACAGGATCAGATCCGCGTCCCAGTTGTCCCGGGTGGCACTCAGATACGTGTCCATAATGGGCCGGCGGTAGTTGGGGTCCCATTTTTGTTCCTGGGGAATATTACCCTGCACCAATACCACCTCACGGGTCTGGGCCAGATCCGGCAGGGTCCAGCTGAGGCTGTTCAGACTCCAGCAGCCGGCCCACAACACCGCCAGGCCGATGGCCGCCGGCAGGCGATGGGCGAATTCCCGCTGGCCGATCCAATACAGGAGTACCGCACTCACCGCCACCATCAGGCTCAGGCCCAGGGCACCGGCCACTGGCGCCAGCCCGGCGGCGGGCGTGTCCAGCAACCCGTAGCCGGCCCAGAGCCAGGGAAAGCCGCTGAGGAACCAGGTCTTGCTCCACTCCAGCAGCACCCAGAGCGCGGGAAAGGTCAACAGGGGGTAGCGTTCCAGGCGCAGCTTCTGATAGCCCCAGAACGGCAGGGCAAAGAACACCGCGCTGAGAAACGCGCAAAATAATACGGTACCCAGTGCCGCCAGCCAGGCGGGCGTATTGCCGTAAAAATGAATACTGACATACACCCAGGACACGCCGACGCCATTGAACCCCATGCCATAAAGGAACCCCCGCCAGGCGGCCCGGCGTGGGGATTGCCCCGCCAGCACCAGCAGCAACAGGGCCAGGGACAGGGGAATCAGCGGCCAGAGTTTCAGGGGCGCAAGCCCCAGGGGATAAACGGCGCCGGCCAGCAGTGCCAGCAGATGGCCCTTGCCACCGCTGGTGATGGAATGCTTTAGAGTCATGCTTAACGGATCGTTATTGCTGTTGTATAGGGCTCACTTTCAGCAGGCGGATGGCCCGGTTATCGGCATTGAGCACGGTAAAATGGTACTTGCCGATGTTAACGCTCTCATCCCGTTTCGGCAGATGGCCGAAATGACTGAGTACGATCCCGCCAATGGTGTCGTATTCATCCTCATTGAATTTCGTGGCGAAATGCTCATTGAACTCATCAATGGGCGTCACGGCCTTCACCATAAATTCCTGATTACTGGTTTGCTTGATCATGTAGTCGTCATCGAAATCGTGTTCATCATCGATCTCGCCCACAATCTGTTCCAGCACGTCTTCGATGGTCACCAGGCCGGACATCTTGCCATACTCATTCACCACGATGGCCATATGGGTGCGGGTCTGGCGAAACTCCCGCAACAACACATTGAGTCGCTTGCTTTCCGGTACCAGGGTGGCGGGACGGATCAGGTCTTTCAACGGGGTCTTTTCCAGCTTGCCCTTGTAAGCCAGATCCAGCAGATCCTTGGCCAACAGTATGCCGATGATATCGTCGGCCGTATCGCCGTACACCGGGAATCTCGAATGGGCGGATTCAATGATCGGCGGCAGGTACTCCTCGGGCCTGGCGTTGGCGCTGATGACGATGCATTGAGGGCGGGGTACCATGATTTCCCGCACCTGCATCTCAGTGACCTGCATGGCGCCCTGGAAAATCCCCAGGGCCTCGGACTCCACCAGGCCACTGCGGTGGGCGTTGCTCAGAATTTCCAGTACATCAGCCTGGGATTGCGGTTCACCGGACAGAAAATGCGCCAGCTTGTCCAGCAGGCTGCGTCCTGATGCACCATTACGACTCTGATCATCGCTCATGATGATACTCGTCACTCCTCTTCAAAGTTGTCGATCACGTAGGGGTCTGCAAATCCCAGGCGGTCCAGGATTTGCACCTCCAACGCTTCCATGGTGGTGGCGGCTTCGGTGTCAATATGGTCGTAACCTAACAGATGCAGGGTGCCATGAACCACCATATGCGCCCAGTGCGCCAGGGTTGTTTTGTGTTGCTCCCGGGCCTCCCGGATCACCACCGGCGCACAGATAACCAGATCCCCCAGCAGTGCCAGGGGTAGATCTTCAGGGCCATCGAAAGCAAAGGATAAAACATTGGTGGGGCGGTCTTTGCCCCGGTAGTTGTGATTCAGGGTGCGGCTTTCCCCGGTATCCACGATCCGCAGGGTCAGTTCCGGCACCCGACCGGCGGGTGCCTGGTAATGGGCAGCCTGTAGCGTGCGTTGCACCCACAGCGTTAGCGTCGGCAGCGGGGGCAGTTCCGGAGCCGGACAGGCCACCTGCAGGTCCAGCTCCAATTCCGATTCCGGGTCAGGGTCCATGGCGGGCTCAATGGTCCTGTTGCGGTTGGGCACGGGATTCGTGCTGATCATAGGCTTCCACAATCCGCTGCACCAGGCTGTGGCGCACCACATCCCGGGACTGGAAACGGGAGAAGCCAATACCTTCCACTTCGGACAACACCTCCATGGCATGCACCAGGCCACTCTTGGTGCCCCGGGGCAGGTCCACCTGGGTGTGGTCGCCGGTGATCACCGCCTTGGAGCCAAAGCCAATGCGGGTGAGGAACATCTTCATCTGCTCCTTGGTGGTGTTCTGGCTCTCATCGAGGATGATAAAGGCGTTGTTCAGGGTGCGGCCGCGCATATAGGCCAGCGGTGCCACTTCAATGACCTGACGATCAATAAACTTGGCCACCCGCTCGAAGCCCAGCATTTCATACAGGGCGTCATACAGCGGCCGCAGATAGGGATTGATCTTTTCCGCCAGATCACCCGGCAAGAACCCCAGCTTTTCGCCCGCTTCCACCGCCGGTCGCACCAGCAGGATACGCCGTACCAGATCCGCTTCCAGCGCCTCCACCGCGCAGGCCACCGCCAGGTAGGTCTTGCCGGTGCCCGCGGGGCCGATACCGAAGTTGATATCGTGACGCATGATCCGGCGCACATAATTTTTCTGGTTCTCGCCCCGGGGTTTGATCAGACCCTTGCGGGTGCGGATGGCCAGTTCCGCGGATTCCGGATCCGGTTGCGGTCCGCTCATGGCGGCCTGAGGCACGGCCGGTTCCGGATTCATCAGGCTCTCCCGCAGCATCAGGTGCACGTCATCGGGGGTCAGGTGGGCCTCGTGCCGGGTGTCCTCGTACAGTCGGTGCAGCACCGAGCTGGCGGCGCTGACTTTTTTCGGTGGGCCCGTCAGCTCAAAGGCGTTGCCCCGGTTGGCAATTTGAACATCGAGCTTGTCTTCGATCTGCCGCAGGTGCTCGTCGAATTGACCACAGAGCATGGCGAGGCGGGCGGAATCCGCAGGTTCCAGTTTCAGTTGATGGGTGGTAAAGATCTCGTTCAAGATGGCAGCGCTGCACGCCCTTCTATTGTTGATTCGATATAAGAATATACGGAAGCGTCAGGCAGTAAAAGCCCAAACCCGGTTTAAGAACCTTTGTTTATGTGCTCCGGCATTTTTAGTGTCGGAGGCTTTTACAGCCATAAGCCGCCAGGGGCTCTTCTGGCCCGGAAATCCGGAATTTATTTGTCGAACCGTTTTACAGTCCGGGTATATGCATTAACGCTAATGGTTTCAATAAAGCTATAAATATCAGTTGGTTGAGGCCCTGCTAAGGCATTGGCACAGGAGCTGCATTGTAAGGGGTGTAGTGGCTGCTCCGACTCTCACCAGGCCTTAAAGTGGCAGAATTCCGGGGGAAAGCGAGCAGAAACCCATTGGGGCAAAGGGGGCTGCCAGGCAAGGCCCAGGCTTTGCGTGACCGCCCCCGGGTTTCTTTTTAACGTTGTAGCCGCGCGAGCAGGCCACTCGTGAACGACCGGACAACCCCAGGTTGCCGGTCGTTTTTATTTGCGCGGCGCTCAGGCTTCCGCCAGGCCCTGGAAGCTGCCCAGCAGAGAATTGGGCAGCGCCTGCTCAATGTCCACCGCCACAAAGCGCCCGATCAGTTCATCGTCGTCGTGGCGGAAATTTACCACCCGATTGTTTTCGGTGCGCCCCTGTAACTGGCCCGGATCCTTTTTCGAGATACCATCCACCAGGATCACCTGGCGGCTGCCCACCATGCGCCGGCTGATGGCCTGGGCGTTCTGCTGAATACGATGCTGTAGCAGCGCCAGCCGCCGCTTTTTCTCCTGCTGGGGGGTGCTGTCCTCCAAATCCGCCGCTGGGGTGCCCGGTCGGGCACTGTAGACAAAGCTGAAACTGGTGTCGAAGCCAATCTCCTCAATCAGCCCCATGGTGTCGTTGAAATCTGCTTCCTGCTCACCGGGGAAGCCAATAATAAAATCCGACGACAGGCTGATGTCCGGCCGGTTGGCCTGAATGCGGCGGATCTTTTCCAGGTATTCCGCCCGGGTGTGACCCCGTTTCATGGCGGACAGGACGCGGTCAGAGCCGCTTTGCACCGGCAGGTGGAGATGGCTCACCAGCTTGGGCTGATGCCGGTACACCTCAATCAGAGCGTCACTGAACTCCACCGGGTGACTGGTGGTGAAGCGGATCCGGCCGATTTCGGGAATCCGCGCCACATGCTCGATCAGCTCCGCCAGATCCACGGTGTCGCCGTCGGCGGTTTCCCCCCGGTAGGCATTCACATTCTGGCCCAGCAGGTTGACCTCCCGTACCCCCAGCCCCGCCAGGTGCTGGACTTCCTGCATCACGTCTTCAAACCGGCGGCTGATTTCCTCGCCCCGGGTGTAAGGCACCACGCAGAAGGTGCAGTATTTGGAGCAGCCTTCCATGATGGACACAAAGGCCTTGGGACCGTCCACACTGGGCTCCGGCAGGCGGTCGAACTTCTCGATCTCCGGAAAGCTGACGTCCACCACCGGCTGGTGGCTGATGTCCACCGTCTCGATCATGCGCGGCAGGCGATGCAGGGTCTGGGGACCGAACACCATGTCCACGTGGGGGGCCCGCTGCCGAATGGCATCCCCTTCCTGGCTAGCCACGCAACCGCCCACCCCAATCAACAGTTCCGGATTGCGCTGTTTGAGCTTTTTCCAGCGGCCCAACTGGTGAAACACCTTTTCCTGGGCCTTCTCCCGAATCGAACAGGTATTGAGCAGCAGCACGTCCGCCTCGGTGGCGTCGTCCGTCAATTCCAGCTCATAGGAGGCCCCCAGCAAATCCGCCATGCGATGGGAATCGTATTCGTTCATCTGGCAGCCGTGGGTTTCAATAAACAGTTTCTTGCGCATGCTTCAACAATCTGGTTGATGGTTGCGGGGTGGCGCATTATACAGGGGATGGGCCGGGTTTTCACAGTTTGTCTGCGGCCCCGGATGCGGTAGTATCTGCAGTCGCATTTTTAGCCCAGCGAGTCGCCCCCCGGGTGGTCCGAAGGAGGTAACAGGTTGAACCGAATCCTAACAACAATGGTGGCGCTGATCTGCTGCCTGCCGTTACTGGCCGTGGCCTCATCCCTGCCGGTGAACACCCGGCTGGGGGGTGATTTTGAATTGCCCTCCACCCTGGATGACAGTACCCGTCTCAGCGACTTCAAGGGCAAGGTGGTGCTGTTGAATTTCGGCTACACCCACTGTCCGGACATTTGCCCCATGGTACTCAACCGCATGGCGTCGCTGCTCAACGAGCTGGGTGAGGAACGGGCCAGGGTCCAGCCGGTATTCGTGACCTTTGATCCCGCGCGGGATACCCGGGAGCGGTTACGGGAATACCTGGCCTATTTTGGCGACGATTTTGTCGGGTTTACCGGCAGTGAGGAGCAGCTTGCCAAAGTGGCGCGGCAATACGGGGTGGTGGCGATTCCCCAGCAATCGGATTCGGCCGCCGGTACCCTGTTCACCCACAGTGATTATATTTATCTGCTGGATCAACAGGGGCGGGTCCGGGCCTTGTTTGCCAAGTCCGACGCCATGGATGACATGGTGGAGGATGTGGAATCCCTTCTGGAGGAATAAATTGATGAGGCATATGTTGTTAGGCGCTCTGTTGTGGGCGGTGTCAGGTGCGGTTCTGGCCCAGGATCTGAGGGTCAGTGACGGCTGGGTGCGGGAGGTGCCGCCGGTGAGCGCCAATACGGCGGCCTATTTTACCTTGCATAATGATTCGGGGCAGCCGCGACTTCTGCTGTCGGCACAGAGTGCGGCCGCCACCGCGGTGGAGCTGCATACCTCGGAAGAGAAAGACGGCATGTCCAGCATGAGGCGGCTGGAGCGCGTCGAGGTGCCGGCCAACGGTCAGGTGGCGTTCCGCCCCGGTGGCCACCACGTGATGTTGATCGGCCTCAACGGACCGCTCAAGCAGGGCCAGGAGGTGGGGCTGACCCTGACATTTGAAGGTGGCGAAACCCTGGAGGTGGCGCTGCCGGTGAAAAAGGGCGCGCCCCAGGCAGACAATCACCACCACCATCATCACTGAGCGGCGGCCGTGAGAGCGCCACTCTGATAATCCGCAATGGCCTGCTCGATTTCGGCCCGGGTGTTCATCACGAAGGGGCCATACTGTGCCACCGGCTCCCCCAGGGGCCGGCCCGCCAGCAGCAGTAAACCCGCACCGGACTCGGTGTGCAGTTCCAGGCTACCACTGTGCTGGACCCGCGCCAGTTCCCCTGCCGCCAAGTGCCGGCCATCTACGCTCACCGACCCCTCACAAACAAACACCAGTGTATTGAGCTGCGGATCCAGGGCGAGCTGCAACGGCTCGTCGGCTGCTAGTGTCAGGTCCCAGAGCTGGGGCTGGGTGGTTCGGTCGCCAATAGGGCCCTGCACTGCGGTTTCCTGAGCCGGGTCGGAGGTTTCCGCACTGGCGCCGGGGGAAAACCGGCCCGCCAACACTTTCACTTCATGGGGCCCCAGTTCCAACCGGGGAATGTCCTCCGCCTGCAGATTGTGGTATTCCGGCGGGCGCAGTTTTTCCGTGGCCGGCAGGTTCAGCCACAGTTGAAAACCGTGAAACGCCCCGTCCCGGTTCACCGGCATTTCCGAATGAATCACCCCCCGCCCGGCAGTCATCCACTGGGCGCCGCCGGCATGGATAACCCCCCGGTTGCCCATATGGTCCTCGTGCTCCAGAGCGCCCTGGCGCAGGTAGGTAATGGTTTCAAAGCCCCGGTGAGGGTGGGGTGGGAAACCCGCGCCATAGTCATCGGCGGAGTCGGAGCGGATTTCGTCCAGCATCAGAAACGGGTCCATGACCCCATAATTCGGGCTGGGTATGATCCGGCGGATTTTCACGCCGGCCCCGTCGGAGGCCGGGCGCGCCGGAATTCGTTGCAGTATCTGGCTCATAGCAGTGATTACCAATATAGTGTGAACAGGCCCTAGTCTTGTAGCAGCTGATCGATCTCAGCCTTGGCCTGATCCAGGATTTCCGGCACCTGATCGGGCTGCATATTCAGTTTCTCCGCCAGCACAAAGGTGACGTCTGTGATGCCGAGAAACCCCAGGAAGGTCTGCAGATAGGGCGTCTGGGTGTCGTTCGGGGTGCCCTGGTAGGCGCCGCCACGGGCCCCCAGCACATAGGCTTTCTTGCCCTGCACCAGACCCACCGGGCCGTTTTCGGTGTATTTGAACGTGGTGCCGGCCCGGGCCACATTGTCGATCCAGGCTTTCAGTGTGGACGGAATGCCAAAGTTGTACATGGGCACCGACAGCACCAGCAGATCGCACTCCAGCAGTTCCTGTACCAGCGTATCCGCCCGCCGCGCCAATGCCTGCTGTTGCTCATCGCGATCTTCGGGGGGAGTGATATTGGCCTGGAAGGTAGCGGCATCCAGATGGGGAATGGGATCCCTGGCCAGATCTCTGCTGATGACCCTGGCGTCGGGATGACGGGCTTGCAGCTGATCCAGAAAGTGGCTAGCCAGTTGGCTGGACTTGCCGTCGGCACCGAACAGGCTGCTGCTGATATGTAATACCTTCATGAGGAAACCTCCGCGTCATAATCCGTTTCGTATAGGGTTAAATTGGTTCTGACTTCCATAGTAATTCGATTTATGCGAAATAAAATACGATAATATCGCGTATAGCTTTCGACTAAATCGATAATAAAGGTGAGCTCATGGCCGCATCCCTGATCCCGCGAGTGACCCTGGAGCAGTGGCGCGCTTTCCAGGCGGTGGTGGAATACGGGGGTTATGCCCAGGCCAGTGAAGCGGTACATAAAACCCAGTCCACCCTCAGTTATGCCGTGCGCAAACTGGAACAGGCCCTGGGGGTGGCGGTATTGGAAGTGCAGGGTCGCAAAGCCCGATTGACCCCGGCGGGAGAGGTACTGTTGCGCCGCTCGCGCCAGTTGCTGGAAAGTGCGCTGGTCCTGGAGCAGCTGGCAGAAAATTTGTCCCGGGGGGTGGAGGCGCGGCTGGACCTTGCCGTGGAGGTGGTTTACCCCTACGACGATCTGTTGCAGGTGCTGGCGGCGTTTTCCCGCCATTTTCCCGATACCCGGGTGGAGCTGATTGAGTCCGTGCTGTCCGGGGGCCATGATCTGCTGCTGGCGGGTCAGGTGGATATACTGGTGTCCACGGTGGTACCCCAGGGTTTCGTGGGGGAGCCGCTGCTGCGGTTGGAATTTGTCTGTGTCACCAGCCCGGACCACCCGCTGCAGCGCTTCTCCCGACCGGTTACCCTGCAGGATCTTAAACAACAGCGCCAGGTGGTGACCCGGGACTCCGGGCCCCAGCGGCGGTTCAGCGCTCCCTGGCTGGAGGCGGAGCAGCGCTGGACCCTGAGCAATATCACCACCGCCATACGGGCCATCCAGCGGGGGCTGGGATTTGCCTGGCTGCCTGCGCTGCAGATCCGGGAGCAACTGCAGCAGGGCACCCTGGTGCCGGTGACCATGGAAGAGGGGGGGACCCGTTACGGCCAACTGTATCTGGTGTATAAGGATAAGGATGCCGCCGGTCCCGCCACCCGTTGCCTCACCAACCTGTTGCGGGAGCGCTGTGCGGCCATGACCTCACAAGCCGAACCCGGGGAGTCCGCCGGTGACCCTGATCCGTTGGCATAATCTGCTGCCAATTCCGGGCCTGATAATGGCGCTGTTCTGGCTGATCTGGACACCCCTGGGCCACGGGGAAATTTACCGGTGGCAGGATGAGCGGGGCCGGGTCCACTACGGCGATGAGCCGCCGGCAGGAGTCACGACAACGCGAATGCAACCGGATTCCGGTCGCCAGGGGGTGCAACTCAGCGATCCTGACACGGCGCGGGATTGGGCGGAAGCGGCCCTGGCGACGGAACCCCGGTCGTCGTCGGAACCCAGTCAGCCTTCGCAGGCGGCCCGGGCCCGGGCGGAACACTGGCAGCAGGATCTGTGTGAGGGTGTGGTGGGGGACTGCTTTACCGAGCAACAGGATTATGTCTGTTACCTGCGTTACGGTCTGGACTGCCGCCGGGTATACCACTGGAAAGTCTGCCTGCAACAGGATTGTCAGGATCAACGGATCGCCGATCAATGCGAATCCCCGTTTCATCTGCTGGACCGGCGCCCGGCGGTCATCGGGGAGCGGGATCTGGGGCGGCCGTTACCTTTGCAGGAACTGGTGTCGGAATCGGACTGGCAGTGCCTGCAGCGGCATGGCTTTTTCTGCGACGAAGTGGCGGTGGAAAGCCGTTGTCAGGCACTTTACGGGCAACCCTGCAGTGTGCTTAAAAACTGGGTGAGCCAGGCCCGGATGCGCTGCCAGCAACAGCGGGGCACGGATTGCGATCAGGTCACCGGTTGGAAACAATTCCGCCCGGTGACCCTGGCCCAGCGGGAAAAAGCCGGAGCCCGCCTGCCCGGGGGTGGCGTCGCCACCCGTGATCACCTGCTGGAAGCCCTGGGCGTTGCCCAGGATGACCCCGAGCAGTATCCAGCCCTGTGGCAGACCCTGGAAGCGCTCACCGGCCTCAATATCCGCGAGCGCCGGCGTCGCTTTGACTGCGATGGGGTCTGGGCCCGGTTTCGGCCCTACTACTGAACCTGTTATTGATCCGGTGACGCCCGATCGTTGCCATCCATCACTTCCAGGTCCTGATAATTTTCCGGCTCAAAGCGCGGTGTGCAAAGCGCCAGAAAAATCAGATCCCCAGCCCCGGGATTATGAATCCGCTGCCGCACTCCCGCCGGGATCACCACAGTGTCACCGGGCCCCACCCGGGTGGGAGGGCGATCACCCACTTCCACCAGACCTTCCCCCGCCAGAATCTGATACCGCTCGATGGTGTCGCGAACGCAGTGCCAGCGGGTGGTGCCGCCGGGCTCCAGCCGGGCGCGGGCAATGGACAGCGCGGGATCCTGTGCGTCGTTCCAGTGCTCGACGATGTAACAGCCTTCTTTGAAAAAATACTCTGATTGTTCCGCGTGAGAAGCGATATGCGGTTGCATGGGTTTACACCGGCTGCTTCAGGGTCACCAGCAATACCACCGCCACCAGGACCAGCACCGGGGCCTCATTAAACACCCGATAGAAGGTTTCCGAGCGGGTATTGCGGTCGGCGGCAAACTTTTTCACATAGGCGCCGCAGATATGGTGATAGCCGATCAGCAGCACGATCAGAGTCAGCTTGATGTGCATCCAGATGGCGGCTTTGAAATAGGGATCCCAGCGGTCCACCAGCAGCCACAATCCCAGCGCCAGAGCCACGATCATGGAGGGCGTCATGATACCCCGGTAAAGCTTGCGCTCCATGATCTTAAAGCGCTCCGAACCCCTTTGGTCGCCCTCGGCGTTTGCCTGACAGTGGTAGACAAACAAACGTGGCAGATAGAAAAGTGCCGCGAACCAGGTGATCACCGCCATAATGTGAAAAGCCTTAACCCAAAGCATAAGCCGTCCTATATCTGATAGAAGTATTCGATGTCCTGTTTGCGGATAAGGCCGAACACCCGGTAAATCCCAGGCGCGGACTGGCGTCGCACATAGACCGCGTTGACGTCATTTTTTTGCATGGTTTCCAATGCCTCCTGCAGGGTGGCACTGAGCAATACCGGCGCCGCATTGTCCCGTTGGCCCGGAATATCCATCAGGTTCACTTTGCAACCCGATCGCTCCTGGGCCTTGGGGTCCTCGTTCAGGCTGGAAAGGAAAAGCGCCAGCTCCGCGGCCGGCATATAGTGACTGGGGGTGCCGTCTTTTTCCAGTAGCAGCCAACGGGGCTGCCGTTGCAACAGCTCGTCCGCCTCCTCCCGGGAGATCACCTGATTGACCCGCTTTACATCCCGATCCATCACTGCTGCCACCCCCACCCGATGCAGGTGGCTGGCCAGGGGGCTGACGCGTATGGAGATACCCTGAGCCTCCAGCATGGCATGGAAAATTCCCCGTTGCTTCAGCGCCTGCTGACAGATCAGGCTGGATACCACCACCACCAGCATTCCCGGAAAAATGATGTTGGCCTCGAAGGTGAGCTCAAGCAACGCCATCAGGGCCGCCAGGGGAGCCTGCAGGGTAGCGGACATCATCCCCGCCATACCCAGCAACACATATAGGGTGATATTGGATTCCTCCGGCAACACGGTGCCGGCCAGCTCGCCGAACAGTGCTCCCGCCATGGCGCCGATAAACAGGGCCGGGCCAATGACCCCCCCGGGCAGCCCCGAGCCCACGCAGGCCGCGGTGGCCAGCAGCTTCAGTGCGATAATGTAAAGCAGCGCACTCACCGCCAGTTGACCCACCAGGGCCAGGTTCACCGTGTCGTAGCCAATACCCAGAATTTCCGGGGCCAGAAAGCCGCACAGTCCGGTGACCATGCCTGCCAACAGGAAACGCCAGCCCACGCCCAGCCGGTGGGTATGTTGGTAAAACCGGCGGGTCGCGTAAATCAGGGCCGCCGCCAGCACGCCGAACAGAGCGCCACAGAGCACCACGTAGGGCAGTTCCAGCAGCGAGCCCAGCTGGACTTCCGGCACCGCAAACGCCGGCTCATGACCGTACACCGCCCGGGTCATCGCCGCCCCCACCACCGACGCCAGAATGATGGGAATAAAGGTTCCAATGCTGTATTCCATCATAATCACCTCCATGGCGAAGATGACCCCGGCAATGGGTGTATTGAAGGAGGCGGAGATGGCGGCCGCGCTGCCGCAACCGGTAAGAATGCGTACGCTGTTGTTGGGCAGTCGGGCCCACTGCGCCAGTAGACTGCTGCCGGCGGCGCCCATATGCACCGCCGGTCCTTCCCGGCCCATGGACAGGCCACCAATAAGGGTGGCGGCGGCGCCGAAGAACTGCACCAGCAGACTGCGCAGACTCAGTGCCCCCTGAAACAGATTGAAGCGCTCTATGACGTAGGTGACCCCGGTACGCCGGTCTTCCCGCGATAAATAATGAAAGGCGGTTCCCAGCAGCGCGGCCATGGTCAGAGGCAGTGCCCCCTGCACCACAGGGCTCAGGCTTTCAAAATCCTCGGGGCCGCCGATGAGGAAAAGATGCAGCGTCATTTCCACCAGCAGGCGGAACAGCAGAATCACCAAGCCCGCACTGAGGCCCGCCAGAATCCCCAGTAAAGCCAGCAGAGGCAGGGCGTCCAGGGTGGCCAGACGTTCTCGAATACGGTCAAAGTCTATGTTCATTAACGGATGGCTCTGCCAAATACACTACGCTTGTTGAAGACGGTTATGACAACCGGGGCTGGTTGGGAACCCGTGCAGTCACGAAGAGTTCTTGCCGGATTGCTAATTTAAAGCAAAAAATTCGTTCAAACAAAAGCCCAGGATTTTTAATACGTTTCCCGCTGGATTATGATTGCACAATCTGTCAGCGAGAACGAATGGGGTGTCCATGAATCAGAAAGCCCGGGTAAAGGTTGGCGTGGTGGGTGGAACCGGTTATACCGGAGTGGAACTGTTGCGGTTGCTGGTGCAACACCCGCAGGTGGAGCTGACCGCGGTCACCTCCCGTTCCGAAGCGGGACAGGCGGTCCATGCCCTGTACCCCAATCTGCGGGGGCAGCTGGATCTGGCGTTCTCCCAGCCCACTCTGGAAAACCTGCAACAGTGTGACCTGGTTTTTTTCGCCACCCCCAACGGTGTCGCCATGAAAATGGTACCGGGGCTTTTGCAGGCGGGGGTGAAAGTCATCGACCTGGCGGCGGACTTCCGGCTGCGGGATCCGGTGCAGTGGGAGCACTGGTACGGCATGCCCCATGACTGTGTGGATGTGCTGGAGCAAGCGGTGTACGGCCTGCCGGAAATGAACCGGGAACAAATCGCCGGCGCCAGCCTGGTGGCCAACCCCGGGTGTTATCCCACCGCGGTACAGCTGGGTTTCCTGCCATTACTGGAGCAGGATTTGATCGACAAGGATCATTTGATAGCCGACTCCAAGTCCGGGGTCAGCGGCGCCGGCCGCGAGGCCAAGGTGGCCACCCTGCTGTGTGAAGCCAGCGAAAGTTTCAAATCCTACGGGGTCGCCGGTCACCGTCATTTGCCGGAAATCCGGCAGGTACTGAGCGAAGCCGCCCACAGCGCCGTTGGGCTCACCTTTATACCCCATCTGGTGCCCATGATTCGCGGCATTCACGCCACCCTGTACGGGCGTCTGAATGAGAAAGCCTCGGGGGATCTGCAGGCCCTGTATGAGGAGCGCTACGCCCATGAGCCGTTTGTGGACGTAATGCCCGCCGGTTCCATGCCGGAAACCCGCAGTGTCAAAGGTTCCAATTACTGCCGAATTGCCATCCATGTGCCCCAGGGCGGGGACACCGTGGTGGTGCTGGCAGTGATCGACAACCTGGTAAAGGGAGCCGCGGGCCAGGCACTCCAGAATATGAACATCATGTGCGGCCTGCCAGAGACCACGGGTCTGGGGCAGGTGGCTCTGATGCCGTAAGGCACTGTTGTGGTCAGGCCCAGCAGCAGCCCCGATCCCCAACTGGTTCTGGTGCCCCAGCGCCCGGCGTCCCGCTGGAAGTGGGTGCTGTTGGTTCTGGTTTTACTGCTGGTCACTGCCGCGGGTTGTTTCGTCGCCGGCTATTATCAGGGCATCCGGGAAAAGCTCCACGTATTGGATGAGCGGGAAGCATTGCAACAACAAACCTCCAATCTGGAACAGGAGGCAAGTCAGCTGCGGGAACAGGTGGCGATCCATAAACATGGCAGTGAGCTGGAACGGCAGGCCTCTGAACGGGTGCGGAAGGAAAACATCCAGCTGCAAAACCGGGTCTCCGAGCTGGAAGAGGCGGTGGCCTTTTACAAAAGTATCATGGCTCCACGCAATAATGACAAAGGCCTGCGTATCGAGCGCCTGGAGTTGGCATCAACGGTCAATAAACGCCGTTTCAGATACAAGGTGGTGATGACCCAGGTGGCCAATAACAGCTCCTACATCAGTGGCCAGGTCACCATGAATCTGTTGGGGGTCCAGGGCGGCGGCAAACAAAGTATTCCGTTTGCCGAGCTGTCGGCCCAGAGGGAAGAGGGGGGGGTACCCTTCCGGTTTCGCTATTTTCAGAACGTGACTGGTGAAATTGTGATCCCGGTAGACTTTGTGCCCGAACAAATTGAGGTAATTGCCCAGTCGAAAGGCCGTAAAGCGACTAAACTGGAAAAACGGTTTGATTGGAAACTGTCAGAGGTAACGAGCGATGTGGGGAAAGGATAAAACCAAGAAAGTAGATTTCGACCGCCACGCCGGCAAAACCACCATGGTGGCCAAGGGCACTGTGATCGATGGCGATGTCCGCTTCGAAGGGGGGCTGCTGGTGGAAGGCACCATTAAAGGGAACGTCCGCGCCGAGGAAGGTAGCGAAGCGTTACTGCGGCTCAGCGAGGCCGGCCGTATCGAGGGCGAAATCCATGTGCCCAACGTGGTCATCAATGGCCAGGTAAACGGCGATGTACATTCCTCCGCCCATGTGGAGCTGGCGGCGAAAGCGGTGGTTAACGGCAATGTCCACTATCACCTGATCGAAATGGTGATGGGTGCGGCCGTGAACGGTTCCCTGGTGCACAACCAGGCCGCGCAGCCGGCACCGGATATGGCTATCAGCCTGGATCAGAAGCCCAAGCGGGAGGACAAAAAGCAGGCAGCCCCCTCGAAAATGGAATCCAAGGCGGTGGACACCGGCCTGGAGACCAAACAAAGCCCTGCCTGACAACGCATTGTTGACTGTATTGGTCGGAATTACCATAATCCGGGAATGGTGCCTTCGGGCGCCGTTCGCAGTCCAGAGGAGTGCCCGATACCGTGTCAGATGAAGTCATTCGGTTCAGCGACAGCGCCGCCCGCAAAGTCAAAGCCCTGATCGACGAAGAAGGTAATGCCGAGCTCAAGCTACGGGTTTACATCACCGGAGGTGGCTGCGCCGGCTTTTCCTACGGTTTTCGGTTTGATGAAGATGTCCAGGAAACCGATACCCTGGTGCAGAACCAGGGCGTATCCCTGGTAGTGGACCCCATGAGTATTCAGTATCTGGCGGGCTCCGAAGTGGACTACACCGAGGGTCTGCAGGGTGCGCATTTCGTAGTCAACAACCCCAATGCCACCACCACCTGTGGCTGTGGCTCCTCTTTTTCCATCTAGGGGACCTCTGAACAAGCGCTGTCAGCCCGGCTTTTGCGGCTGTCAGGCGCTGTAGATTCCACCCAGGGGGACCCGGTCGCGGGCGCCGGTGAAAGGCCGGGTATCCAGGGCAGTGCCCTGCAGCCGGCAGCGGGCCAGCCAGGCGAAGCACATGGCTTCAATCCAGTCTGGATCCAGCCCCAGAGCCTGTACCGAGTTCACCGGGCAGAGACACAGCTGATGCAGGCGTGACATCAACGCGCTGTTGTGAGCGCCACCGCCGCAAACCAGAACCCGATCCACTGCCAGGGGGAGCTGGGCTACCGCCTCTGCCACTGAGCGTGCACTCAGCTCCAGTAACGTCGCCTGCACATCCTGTGCCGGCAGGCCTTCCATAACCGGACCTGCCAGGCTCCGGGCCCATTCCAAATGAAAATATTCGCGGCCGGTGCTTTTGGGGGCCGGTTGTGCGAAATAAGGGTCCGTCAGCCAGCGCTGGACCAGAGCCGCATCGGGCTGGCCGCCGGCGGCCCAGGCGCCGTCGACATCGAATTGAGCCTGCCTGTGCTGCTGGCACCAGGCATCCAGCAGGCAGCTGGCCGGGCCGGTATCCATGGCCATTGGCCCCTGAGACTGATCGGCGGCGGGCAGCAGGGTGATGTTGGCAATTCCCCCCAGGTTCAAAATAACCCGGGTTTCTTCCGGGGCTCCCAGGCAGGCCTGATGAAACAGTGGCGCCAGGGGGGCCCCTTCACCGCCGCACGCCAGGTCGCGGCGGCGAAAGTCCGCCACCACGTCGATGCCGGTGGTATGGGCAATACGGTTGGGATCAGCAATCTGCAGGGTAAACGGAGCGGCGGCCCGGGGCCGGTGGCGAATGGTTTGGCCGTGGCTGCCAATGGCTGCCACCGCGCTGGCGGCAACACCGGCCTTCCTGAGCAAGGTCAGGCTGGCCTGGGCGAACAGCTCCCCCAGCTCTACATCCAGTGCTCCCATCAGATCCAATTGGTCAGCGCCCGGGGTGAACAGGCTCAGCAGACGTTGGCGGGTGGCGGCGGGATAGGGATGCAGGTGGCTGGCCACCAGGTCTGGCCGGTGGCCGGCAAAGGACACCAGAGCCGCATCAATACCGTCGGCGCTGGTGCCGGAAATCAGGCCAATATACAGACCATCGGCGGCCATCCGGAAAATTAGTCCAGACGGGCCAGACGTTCACTTTCCATGGCGGCGGCGTAAGTGGCCAGCTGCCCCACCATTTCCTGGGCCACCAGCATAAAGTCGTCGCGCTCGGCCCTGGCAATGGGTTCTGCCTGGGGCAGTTTCACCGTCACCGGGTTACGCACCGCGCCATTGACGTAAAACTCATAGTGCAGATGGGGGCCGGTGGCCAGGCCGGTGCTGCCCACATAACCGATGGTCTGCCCCTGATTGACCCGGCGGCCGGAGCGGATGCCGCGGGCGAAACGGTGCATGTGTGCATACAGGGTGCGGTATTTTTGCCCATGCTGCAGAATCACCACATTGCCATAGCCGCCTTTGCGGCCGGCAAAAATCACCTTACCATCGCCAGTGGCCTTGATCGGTGTGCCCCGCGAGGCGGCGTAATCGGTACCTTTATGGGCCCGGATGGTGTGCAATACCGGGTGCTTGCGACGCAGATTAAAGTGGGAGCTGATGCGGGCGAAACTGATGGGGCTGCGCAGAAACGCCTTGCGCATGCTGTCGCCATCGGGGGTGTAGTAGCTGGCGTGACCGGCGTCATCCTCATAGCGGATGGCGGTGAAGGTGTCCCCCTGATTGGTGAACTGGGCGGCCAGGATGTTGCCGTCCCGAACTTTCTCCCCGTCCAGGTGTAACTCCTGGTAAATCACCCGGAATGAGTCACCGCGGCGGATATCCAGCACGAAATCCACATCCCAGCCGAAAATGTTCGCCAGTTCCATGGTCAGCCCCTCGGACAGCCCGGCCCGCTGGGCTGCCAGGAACAGAGAGGAATCGATGGTGCCTTCGGCATAGGATGTGAATGGCGTCAGGGACTTCACCGCCTTTTCCGCCCGGTAACCCTGGTCCGTGGCATTCACCAGCAGGCTCTCGGTGCGGGACATCACATACTCCAGCGCCACCAGGTGGTCCTCCTCGATGGCGAAGCGCATGGTCTGTCCGGGATGTATCCGGGTCAAAAGCTTGACGTCTCCAGACCCTTCCATCACCTCGTAGACATCCCGGGAATTCAAACCCACCCGCTTGAAAATATGGCTCAGGGTATCTCCCCGTTTTACCGTCTGCTCCTGCCAGTCGTAGCCGGGTACATCCGCCACCAAGGCCTCAGCTTCCTGAGGATCTGCCAGCATCTGATCCACCACCGCTGCGGCGCTGTCTGCAGCAGTCGGTGTATCGGGGCCAGGGGTATTGGCGGCGTCGGAGCCGATATCGCGGCTGGCCAGGGCGTCGGGTTTCAGGCGCACTGTTTTGGTGGCGGTGGCATCCGGGGAAGGCACCAGTGTCAAGATCAACACCAGTGCCGCGGAGCACAGTCCCACGGCGATCAAGTGAATGCGGGGGTACCTGTACCTGGGTCGGGGGGTGGTGCTAACTGTAGGTTGGGGCTCGTGGCCGTGCTGCATTGTCATACCGGATTCAAGTAGATTCTGGGTTGCAAGGCTAAATACTTAATTATAAGGATAGTTGAAGCGGAATGTTACAGAAACTTTGAATTTGGATTTGGGTTCCCGATCACATCGCTGAGTATAGGCGGCAAATGGGTCTCGTGCCGGCCGCGACGTGCTACAATGGCCGCCTTTTTTCCAGCCCCTCTCATTTGTGACAAGGTGACATAAGGTGGAGAAATCCCTGGAACAGGCGCTGGCCATTATTCGGCGGGGCGCTGAAGAAATACTGGTAGAAGAAGAGCTTATCGAAAAACTCAAGACGGGGCGACCGTTGCGGGTGAAGGCCGGGTTCGACCCCACAGCACCCGACTTGCACCTGGGCCACACCGTGCTGATCAACAAACTGCGGCAGCTGCAGGATTTGGGGCACCACGTTATGTTCCTGATCGGGGATTTTACGGGCATGATCGGCGACCCCACGGGCAAGAATCAGACCCGTCAGCCCCTCACCCGGGGCCAGGTGCTGGAAAACGCCAAATCCTATAAGGAACAGGTGTTTAAGATTCTGGATCCTGAGCGTACCGAAGTGGTGTTCAACTCCAGCTGGATGGAAAAGCTCGGAGCAGCGGGAATGATCGAACTGGCAGCCAGCCACACCGTGGCTCGCATGCTGGAACGGGACGACTTCGCCAAGCGCTTCCGGGCCAATCAGCCCATTGCCATCCACGAATTCCTGTATCCTCTTATACAGGGGTGGGATTCCGTGGAGATGAAAGCGGATGTGGAGCTGGGGGGGACGGACCAGAAATTTAATTTGCTAATGGGGCGGGAACTGCAAAAGGCGCAGGGCCAGCCCCCTCAGACTGTCATCATGATGCCCATCCTGGAAGGTCTGGACGGGGTGCAGAAGATGTCCAAATCCCTGGGCAACTATATCGGCGTCACCGACAGTCCATCGGAAATGTACGGCAAGTTGATGTCCATCAGTGACGACCTGATGTGGCGATATTTTGAGCTGCTCAGTTTTCGTAGCATCGAGGAGATACAGCAGTTCCGGGAACAGGTGGCCGCCGGCACCAATCCAAGGGACATCAAATCCCATCTGGCTACTGAGGTCGTGGCGCGTTTTCACGGAGCGGAAGCGGCGGAAAACGCCCCCAAGGGAGCCGGAAACAAGTTCAAGTGGGGTGAGATCCCCGAAGCAATGCCCGAAGTGGAGTTGCAGAGCGACGACCCCGCCGGTATCCCGGTGCCCAACGTGATGCAGCAGGCCGGCCTCACCAAGACCACCGGCCAGGCCCGGGACATGATGAAACAGGGCGCTGTCAGGGTGGATGGAGATCCGGTAAAAGACCCGAAAGACCGTCTGACGGTGGGTGGGCCCTACGTATGCCAGGCCGGTAAAAAGCGGTTTGCCCGGGTCCTCATCAAACCGGTATAAGCGGTTGAAAGAAATAATTAACAAAAGCGTTGACGGTGGGATTGAGATGCCTATAATGCGCACCACTTCGACGCAGACGTGCTTGTAAAAAGGGCGGTTGAGTTGAAGGAGGATAACCGGGCTGGTCTTTAGTGGTTGAGTGCTGGTTATCTGAGGGAGATTGAGGTTGGCGGTGTTGGTTTAAAAAAACCGTTGACTTGGCCTGGCGGGGCTGTAAAATACGCGTCCTTGCCTGATGAGGGTGAGGGGAAAAAGACGTTCTTTAACAATTTGTTAGAAGCAATAAGTGTGGGTGTTGGTGGTAGAGCGATTGCAAAATTGTTCTGACACTGACATCTCGTCAAAGAGTAATCGAGACGCGAACATGTCAAGCGGTCAGAGCCGGTTGGTTGCCGTAAAGTAACCGACAAAAGATGTATTGAACTGAAGAGTTTGATCATGGCTCAGATTGAACGCTGGCGGCAGGCCTAACACATGCAAGTCGAGCGGTAACAGGGGAGCTTGCTCCTGCTGACGAGCGGCGGACGGGTGAGTAACGCGTGGGAATCTGCCCATGGGTGGGGGATAGCCCGGAGAAATCCGGATTAATACCGCATAATACCTACGGGTCAAAGCGGGGGATCATTAGACCTCGCGCCGATGGATGAGCCCACGTCAGATTAGCTGGTTGGTGAGGTAACGGCTCACCAAGGCGACGATCTGTAGCTGGCCTGAGAGGGTGGTCAGCCACACTGGGACTGAGACACGGCCCAGACTCCTACGGGAGGCAGCAGTGGGGAATATTGGGCAATGGGCGCAAGCCTGACCCAGCCATGCCGCGTGTGTGAAGAAGGCTTTCGGGTTGTAAAGCACTTTAAGTTGTGAGGAAGGTTGAATGGTTAATAACCATTTGAATTGACGTTAGCAACAGAATAAGCACCGGCTAATTCCGTGCCAGCAGCCGCGGTAATACGGAAGGTGCGAGCGTTAATCGGAATTACTGGGCGTAAAGCGCACGTAGGCGGTTTGTTAAGTTGGATGTGAAAGCCCAGGGCTTAACCTTGGAATTGCATCCGATACTGGCAGGCTAGAGTACAGTAGAGGGAGGTGGAATTTCCGGTGTAGCGGTGAAATGCGTAGAGATCGGAAGGAACACCAGTGGCGAAGGCGGCCTCCTGGACTGATACTGACGCTGAGGTGCGAAAGCGTGGGGAGCAAACAGGATTAGATACCCTGGTAGTCCACGCCGTAAACGATGTCTACTAGCCGTCGGGGTCCTTAGTGACTTTGGTGGCGCAGCTAACGCGATAAGTAGACCGCCTGGGGAGTACGGCCGCAAGGTTAAAACTCAAATGAATTGACGGGGGCCCGCACAAGCGGTGGAGCATGTGGTTTA
>NZXG01000065.1 GCA_002701845.1 Pseudomonadales bacterium | reverse complement strand
AAGGTTGCTAATATCCGACCCAATGCATTACGTGGTTGAGGTGATCAAATACTTCCAGAATGACTGATCAAGTTCGCCGGAATATGCAATAAATGGATAATACACTCATTTGCCCATGAGTTACATTATTTTCCGCTCCAACCACTAGCAGGCTATCGCCGGCACAAAGGATCGATTCCTTTGGAGTACTGGTGTATCCCCGATATGAGCTGGCAAGGGCTAGCGCAAAAGGACAAATCCGAGCCGATCTTTCCTATTCTGGGCAGATTTAATAGCAAAGCTCTATCAGAATGTGGGGCCGCAGATGGCTTTATCATAATCTTGGGCTTACTACATGAAATCAATGCCGACATCACGCAGGCTAACGATGATAAGCGCCATTATACCGCCCGACTGACTCCACACCTTGTTGAGGCGGCGAGAGCCTTCCCCGTTTTCGCAAGACACCCTGATGTAAAACCTTATTGGGAAAAGCTGTACACGTTATTCAAGAAACTCTGGTATTACTTTAGCCCTTCTTTCGACGCACTGATCCTGGACGACCAGTTGATATCAGAGTACGTAAACATGAATGCTGAATATTATCTAGCCAGAGGCGCTTTAGGGCGTGTTCCGGGAAGCCATCGTTTACAGCTCTTAAAGGCGCCGGTCATTCACGCAGTCAAATGGGATCACGCTACAAGCTGAATTAAACATTCAAGTAGTTAAATCTGTAACTCTGGCTTCCTCAAGACTGTCACAGAACAGGTAGAACGGCTGATTGCTGTCGCAGAAGTGCTTTTTGTATGTAGCCTGATCAAGAAACATAATCGAGAACTTACCGCTGTTTCTTCTTATGTCCAAGCGAGTGCGGGCACTATGTATGGCTGCGCTATCCGGCAGGCACTGCTCTAATCCATAAACCAGCAGCATCTCAGTGTTGCCGTGAAGCGCATGTTCGGCAAACTCATTAGAAAGATTCCATACGGTCACAGATTTGAAATGCTGAAGACGCTTCTCTGACAGCTGATGCATCATATGCGCCGTTGGCGCCTCATCTGTGATAATCGCCACGCTGCCGGAATAGATGCCGGTTTTGATCAGATCAAACAATCGAATGAGGGACACACTGTTCATTTCCACTACTCAGGTTTGGCATAGAGTTGGTGAGATTCGCACATACGCGGAATGCATTTAGCCAGCCCACATCCTTACCTTCTCATAGACAAAATCCATGGGCAAACGCTCTTGTTCTAAACGCGCATTGCCATAATCACCATTGCGCAGCATTCTAAAAAGCATCAGTTCGTTCTCAGTCAGTGCAACGGGCTCTCTTATTACCGACTCTGGCTCGTCAACCATCCTATCTCGGTAGGCCTCAACGGTCTCCGCATCCATCATCAGCGGGATAACTGTACTCAACTTGCTGCGAACATCGCTGAGTATGGCAAGTCCTTCAGAATCGATATCGCCCCAATAGGCAACTCGTTTATTGGCAAGCCAATTTGCCCTCATCCATGAAACGTTCTTGCCTCCTCCCGACACAGCGATCGAGTCAGGAATATTATCGAGAGACAGGCACGACTGCTCATTCTCAATCACAAGAATATTTTTAGCAGGCAACTCGAAGTCCAATAATGTTTCAGAGGACATACGTAACAATGGCAGTCCTCCGAGGGCATCTGCAGCGTTTTTACACAATGGCTTTACTAATAACCAATCTTTTGGCTTATCTCTGCAATCCAGCCAACTCAATAGACCCATTTCCTTTGCAGAGCAATCAATGATAGCTGCGGTAACTGACTCAATAAGCTTCAGATTCTTCTCTATGAATTTTGTATCCACAAATATGACAGGGAGCGCCCTTAAATAACTTCCGCGCCCCATGCCCTTGTGAAGCTGGGGAATGAGTTTAACCAGCAATTCCAACTCTAACTTACTAAAGCCGGATAAGATTTCGAGATTCGCAATTAGTGTGGAGAACAATTCACGCTCATAGGTTGACCTGATTGGATGGACAGTGCGTTTAGCAAGTTCTATGGAGAGGGAATCAAAGATATATAAAATTCGGGACTGCCAGTCTCTAAGCTGCTGCTCTTCAGCATCACCAAGCATTCGAGCAAGCGAGCTGATATCAGGTATTGTCAAATAGGTTGGCACCTGCTGCTCAGAAATCGATCTAAATATCACCGTCTCCCAACGGACGTTAACTTGTATAGACTCATATTCAGCCTGTTCGCAGAACGACTTCCAGGAATCCACAAAATCCTGAAAATGACTGATATTATTCAGAGCTGCATTTCCTTTTGGCGGCTTCAGAGATATCTGTATCGGAAACTCTGTGTTACCAGTAAGCAAACTCTTTAAGGCCTTCGTATTATTCCAATACTTAGCGCGCAAAAGTTCAACGGCATCTTGCTGGAGAAGCCCCCATGCTGGCCTACTATTTTTTTCAGACATCACTGGGCTCAACTTCTGTGTTTCCCAGCTCCTTCAGCTCGATTTCACCCGCTATTTCCTTTAACTGGGCTGATTGCTTCTGCTGGGCCATGCGCTGATCTATTTCCTCCCATGTGACTTCGCACAAATGACTTTCATGCAGCGCTGGGTCACGCTCAGCAATGAGTAGCGACCGTGCAGACTCCCTTGCCAGGTTGAGGTTTTTATAAGGCGTAATCAAATTAACGTGTATATGCAATTCCTTGAAGACTCGAAGAACTCGACGACTTACAGCTTCGGCAGTATTAGAAAACGCCTCATCCAGAAACACCGTACAGTAAATTGGCCTGTCGTACCCATCGGGTGTTAATACATAAGCAAGACTGGCCGCGACAATAGTGCCAGCAAATGATTCCTTCTCACCACCTGACTTTCCACTGCTTGATTCAAGCACATCTCGAACTTCAAGCGTCTGCGAGTCAATCTCTTCAGCAAAAAATGACATTTGATAACGCGGGTCCAGAAGCCTCTTGCTTTCTTCATTGGTGGATGTGCCCGGCGCACTCGCCTTATTAAGAATATCAACCACGTCAGATAACAGCCTGAATCGAGCTTCATGGTCATCGCTCGTTGCGTGGCTCAGTGCACTTCTGACTTTTCGCTCAAAATCCAGCACATGTGGATATTTTTCACGCTTGGAACCCAGTCTTAAATGACTTCCTTGCTTAAATTCAGTGCGTTTCAAAACACGGTTGATCGTATCTATTCTTTCTAAAATATCTTCTCTTTCAGATTCAAGCTTTGTCTTGATTCGAGCCAATGATTGAGTAGCATGCTTGTTTAAACGCTCTTTAAATTGATCAATTAGCTCCGGAAGCCCTTCCGTCTCAATATAGGTATAATGCTCCAGATAATATTGAAGCCCTTCGAGCCCTGTAGGCCAGTCAACTGTGATAGGTTGCCACTTATCCTTTCCTCGGAACGACCCCATTATCCCATTTGCGACATTCTCAGCTGTGCTCTTAGCGGAACGTATCTTGTCTAATTCGCCATCAATAGCTTTTTCAAAGTCCGCTTGTCGATGGGCATCATCTAACCGGATATCGCCCACCCTGGATTGAAGCACCTGCCTGACTTCATCGGTCATTCCGGCTGCGGCCAGCTGCTGAAATTTGTCCAGCTGTTCTTGAGCATGGGATTTATCGTTCCCTAGCGACCCTTTCTTCGTTAAAAGCTGACCCTTGCTATCCTGAATTTTTTGTAGATGGTCTTTAGCGGCATCCCATCGGCTTCTGGCCACTTCAAGATCGCCGCCCGATTTTTCCAGTGCATTCAAATCAGCTTTGACGCTTTCCAAGCGCCTTTGCCAGTATGGTGCATTGATCTGTTCCCATGTGTATGCGCTCAGGCGTTCCCAAAGTTTCTCCTGATCAGAGATCTTCTGGAGTTCATCTAGTGATTTTCTATCCCTCTCTTTTAGCTCAGCACACACTTGCTCCAATTCATTCTTGTCATTGTGAAGAATGGCTAACCGTGATTTATTGGAAAAGCCAAGGTACCAGTCTCTCCTGTTATCAATTCTGGTCTGGTCCTTTTTCTCAAACCGCCCTTTTTCCTTATGCACCAAACCCTCTTTGGTCATGGAAAAAGGAGTAGCATCCAATTCGTCTGTTCCGGCAACACACTGTAAGTCATATTTGCTCAGGTGCTTTTTTAGCCAATCCCGATAGGCGTGCTCTTTCCAGACAAGCTTGCGAAGAAACCCTTTTTCAGAGAATTCCACGTAGTCACTTTGATTTCCCAAAACAACCTGGACACGAACATGCAACCCCGTATGCCGAACATTTAACCAACGCGTCACCACGGAATAGCTTCTTTGGGGTACTAGCAACGTCAGCTTTAACCCTCCCAGAGCGCGCTCAATCGCGCCTTGCCAAGATCTCTCTTCCTCCTTCACATCCAAAAGCTCGCCGATAAAAACCAAGTCATCCGTTGGCAGGTTCAACGAATCGACGATTTGATCTCGCAGCTTCTGATAGTCTTTATGAATATTAGAATTGGGTCTCGCTTCTATTTCTCGAATGTCATTTTCAATTTCTTTGACAGCGTTTTCATTCCTACTCAGCTCGGCACGAACTTCTGCAAAGGATTCCAGCCCCTGATTTTTTAACTGTTCTAAGTTTTCAGCTTGCCCATCAGCCAATGTTTTATTAGCGAGGAAGGCTGACTCAGTAAGATCTGTACTTAATCCAAGGTTTTGACAATCGCGCTGATAGTTTGATGATTGCCGTATAACGCCTTCGAGGCTTTCCTGAGCATGCTTGATATCCTTCTTAAGCGACTCAACTTTATCGCCTCCGACATTAAGATACTCTTCATGCCTCTTCTCCAGGGATGACTGGGCATCACTTTCGTCAATTTCTACGCTACGAATTTCCCTTGATATTGAATCCAGCGCTTTGCCTATGTCTTCTAGCTTTTCCGCCCAAAGAATTGAAAGCGCCTCACCAAAGTAGGTCGACAGGTTACTTTTTTCCAGCAGGAGTGAATCTAAGGACTTGGTGGCCTTTGCGATGGACTCAGCCAGCTCAGGCAACCTGCTTAAATGACTGTACTGCTCTTTCGCATCAATCAGCTGTTCATGTATTGCCACGAGGTCGGAAAATTCCTCAACAACATTTTTCGCATCCTCTTTTACACCACTAGGTTCGAGCACTAACTCACGAATTAGCTTGGTCAGATCATCAATCTTCTTAAGACCAAGAGCTCGCGACAACAATGCAGGGGCGTTCTTGTTGTCCATATAGAGATGCTTTCGATATAGCTCCTGATAATCTGAGAAATTACTGTCGCAATCTGTTATGGCAGGATCGTCCCGTAACCACTGTTTGAGTTGCCTCGTATTACCTTCACCAAAAGCATCGAGAAGCTCCTTAAGTTGAAGACTTCGCTTGGCGACAAGATATACACGCTTTACTTCACCCAGCGTATTTGTTGCGCTTGTAGTCCAGAAAAGCGCCGCCAAAGTGATACAAGAACCATCGTCAGCTCGATAAAGCGCTCTCAGGCCGGTAACAACGCCTTTTTCCCGCTTGCTTTTTACTCGGGTTGATGCCCCATCATGAGCCGAACCAAAGCTTCCGCGCATATAAGACAGGAGAGAGCGGTCGGAGCGATCACCTTGCGCTGCAGCGACATTAAATGTTGCTTTACCTGCCGGTAGAAGAAGAGCCATCAACCCGTCAATAAAAGTCGATTTTCCAGCACCATTGTCTCCCGTTACCAATGTTCCTTCTGGGTCAATAGCCGCAGTATGCAACCCATGAAAAGACCCCCAGTTGAACACTGACAGTTCAGACAACCTTATTTGCCCCTGAGAAAACAAATCATTTCTGGACATTGAGTTACCGATTCCATTGATAGAAGGCTGAGCGTCGTTTTCGAATAAATCAGTAGTCATTTCTGATCGCTCCCCACAAGATCCGTTTCGTTTAGTTGCTCTTGGGCAAGCGCAGTGTATTCAGCCAACATTGTCTCTAAAAAACCGGCATTCACTACATAACGAATGATGGGAGTGATTTCGTATCGATCTTCTTCGCCTCTAATCGTCGACAGCACTTTCCGCTTAACCATCTCTTTTACTCTGACCAGTAGCTTTTTTCGATCTTTTGACGCGTGATCCGTTATTGGCAGGAAGGGCGTTAAATAGGATTCCAGGCGTTCGATATCAATCGTGATTTTTTGCTCTCCCGCCGACTCTCGATCCTGATAATGCTTTCTTAATACCAGTAGTATCAATGTGTCAAACAGGGAAAGGGTACGCTTCGGGATCAAGGTGGCTGACTCGTCAGAATCTGTCGCCTCATCTTCCAGCCCATCATCATCAACATTGCCAACATGCTCTGAGGCAATACTGGCCACAAATGCCACGCCAGACTTCTGATCAAGTACTAGCTGGAGATAAACTTCAGATAGATGCTTACGTATTGCTAATTCATAACGACAAAGCTGTTCAAATAACTTCGGTTTTTGTGATGCCACAACCGAACCCTGCCGCATCAAATGAACCAAAACTCGCCGGGCATCATGTGGCATATCTGAATCACTGGATCTGACGCTCTCCGTTATTAACCCTAGCCCGTTACTTTCCACTGACTGATCTTCGAAGCCTCCATTCGGAGCTTTTGAAGTTTGATCATCTGAGGTATGGGAGTCACCCGCTACCACGCTGCGTCCTTCATCACCTTCGGCATGTAGCTCTTGATCGGATTTACCTGTCACCATCGAGAAGAAGCTATTGGGTGGCGTGTCGTTCGTCATTGGTTTTTCCTTGGCTACCCGCTAGAGGGCAAGCTCATCAATATCTTCTGGAAATAATTCGGCAGTTAATAGATAGGTGGGTATAGACGCCTTCAGCGTAACACCCTGCTTATCAACTACGATCACGTCCTCTTTTTCATCCAACATGGTCGCATCTACCGCTTTTGCTACTCGCAAATACGCAACCAGCTCTTCCAGCCCTGAGGTCAACGAGTTTTCGTCAGCCAGCCTGGCGATCGACATCGGGCCACATTCTCTAAGGGTATTAAGAACCTGATAGGCCACCTGCCTCACCTGAACGGCATCGAGACAGTCAAGCACGTGAGCGCTTGGCTCTCTTCTATTGGCGTTTTCTTCAACGCCGGATGTATCGAGCTTATCGGCCGGGCTTCTCAATTTCATCGATGCAGGGGATTTGATCTCTATGGGGCCTACAGGAAGACTAAGCCCCGTTTCCGTTGTCAAATCCAAGCCTTCATCACGCAGCAATACGGCTTGTCTCTCCAGTTTTGAAAGCAACCGATCAACCGCCTGATTTTCGGCGGCAGCGCCGCTTTCTATATAGGAACGCAAGCCCTCTTCAGTACGCCGCCTGACACGAAAGACTCTTTCGCTCTCGCGGCTCAACTCACGCATCAGGTGACTAAGAAACTGATGTTGACTACCGGATAACTGCTGACCTACAGGTCTACTCAGAATGCTACGGAGCTGCTCACGAAACTCCATCGAGCGGTTTTGATCACACAGCAACTGAAAAAAACCCTCAAACGCACTTCCTGCGTCAGTAGTGGAAAGCAATGCCTCTCTTTCCATTACGGATAGCAACACATCACCACGAGAGATATCACCCTCAATGATCTGCACTCTGAGTTCTTTATCTAAAACTCTGATTTCATCCTCTACTCGGCGAAAATCACCCGTCAGCACAGAAGCCAGTTGATAGATCTCTCGGATGCGCTCTCTTTGCTCTGATTCACTTAGAACCGGAACAATCCCCGCTTGGAGCGCCTCGATTTCGCGTTGAATCTCTGCCTTTTTGCTTTCGAGCAAGGTCACCCTTTCATCGACATTAGGACTAATTGCAACCGCCAAGTCACGAACGGCTTCTTGAACAATACGCAAATGTGAGGCAGTGGTGCCGGAATTGCGTTCATCGAGACCTTTACAGAACCTAAGCGCTATTTCACTGGCGTCAGTCTTAGTCAGAGAATCATCCATTTCTCGCAACCAGCCATTCTTAATCCATTGATTCAGATAGGTGGCTGCGGACGTCTCGGTCGGCCAAATGCCGAGCTCGCGGCTGCGCTCAATCTCGGCATCCAACAAGATTCGGGCTCGACCGTAGGGAACTTCACTTTCTTCCGAAAAGAGATCCGCAATGAACGCAAGGATATAAGGCGCATTATCGACCTTTAACAACTTCCAAGCTGCACTCTCGGCAAATAGCCGCCGGTACTTGGCTTGCAAACCCTGGAAGTTCAATCCCTTTTCCTCATACAAATCTCTCTTTACAGCCTATGGACTCTGATTACCAAACAGCCACTACGATCAAGAAAGACCTTATCATCATCATTTTGATTATGTCAATGAATATAATTGACACATACCATGCGTAAATATTACGATCCAGTCTCGATTCTGAGCACAAACATGTCCGGTATCGGTGAGTGCGGGTTTCAGGGCCCGCAAGCTCCCGTCAAAAAGAGCATGGCCTTCTCATCAGGTATGTGAAAAGCCCGGCAACTAGAGGTAATCATTTGAATAACTGCACCCCAACCAAACTAGAAGACATCAGCCAAGCGCAACAAGAGAGGCTATTCCACATAGACTTCAAACTACGTTTTCTAGGGGCGGTTAACAGAAATGATTTAGTCAGTCGGTTTGGCATCAAAGCAGCAGCAGCCACTCGGGATATTGCACTATACAAAGAGCTGGCTTCTCACAATCTTACCTACGACACGAAAGCTAAAACCTATATCGGAACAAACCAGTTTCAACCCCTGTTTCATTGCCAGGAAAGCCAGGCGATATCTGCTTTGTGCTACGGCCTGGGAGATGATCATGTTGCAGGGAGTAGTTCTTTAATTACGGCTGAGTCACCAACACAACTAAATCTTCCGAATCTGAACGTCCTGGCTGAGATCACCAAGGCTATTCACCAAAAGAGGGCGCTGGAAATAAACTACCGCTCACTGTCCAGCGGTTTAACCCAGCGAGAGATTGTTCCCTTTGCGCTGGTAGATAACGGCCTTCGCTGGCATGTGCGCGCATACGACCGCAAACGTAGTCGGTTCACCGACTTTGTGATTAATCGTATTGCCGGTCCGAAATTACTCAGTACCGAAATAGCAAAGTCAGAAACCAAAGAAAGTGATATCCAGTGGAACCGTATTGTCGAGATGCACATCGTTCCGCACCCAAACCTTCAGCACCCAGATACGATAGAGACCGAGTACGGCGTGACAAACGGGATGCTGAAAATACTGGTACGGGCAGCTGTCGCAGGATACGTGTTAAGGCATTGGAATATTGACTGCTCACCCAGCCATGAGTTGCAGGGGCCTGAGTTTCATTTATGGCTTAAAAACACACCCACCCTCTACGGCGTGGAAAATCTGGCAATTGCACCAGGCTATAAGCCCTCCAGCTAGTGGGCACGCAGCCAACATGCGGTGATTCGGCCAATGTGCGACAGGCTAACTATCAAACATTCGAAGCTGGCAAGACCCAACCAAGAAGCGAATCAGAAAAAACCATACATAACAATATGTTATAAACATTGCGCTAAATCTTTGCTTACATTTTTCGCTAAACCTATGGGTACTCCCCTAGTTGGGGTTTTTTCTTGCCCGATCGCGCCGGTTCCCGCGTGTTGTTGGGGGTTCCTGCGAACGCCTGCGGACTTCGCCAGCCGCCCGAATTGGCAGTTCCGGGCCACATTCCACTCTCTCCTGGCCATTCCTCGCTCCGACCTCGCTCCTTGGAACTGGCCCGAAGTCCGCAAAGGCCGCCAGTCACACCCATACAGGTCAAAGAGTTACGCGCGGACGAATCAAGCGGTTGGATTGCAGCATTGGGGGGCGAAGGAAACGCTGCGGTTGCGTTTTGTCGGTAGTTGTCGAACGCTACCGACACATTGCAACACGGATGTACGTGCTTGCATGATGGCCAAGACAAGAAACGCCTTGTCAGGACAATGTCAGGACGACTACAATAAGGGCATCCAAGATCCGTCCGGAGGGGCACCATGAGCACCCTGAATCTTTCCAAGACCGAGCGCATTGACGTTCGCGCCAGTACGCCAGTCAAACAACTGCTGCAGGAAGCCGCGCGCGCCTGCCACAAGAACGTCAGCGAGTTCCTGCTCGACGCAGGCGTGACGGCGGCCGCCCAGACGCTGGCAGATCGTCGTCAGTTCGTGCTGGACGACACACAGTGGCAGGCCTTCCAGGAAGCGCTGGACCGCCCGGTGCAAAGCAAGCCGCGCCTGAAGAAGTTGCTGCGTGAACCCGGGGTGCTTGGTTGAGCGATGACTACTTACCCGCTCGCAAGCTGCTTGCGACGGATCAGGTCGATGCTTTCGAGTGCGGCCAAGCCGCGCTGAACCAGTTCCTGCAGCGCTACGCGCTCGTCAACCAAAAGGCCAACAGCGCACAGACCTACGTCTGCTGCCAGGGTGACGTGGTGGTCGGCTTCTACAGCCTCGCCGTCGGCAGTGTCGATCCGGAGGGCGCGCCGTCAAGAGTGATGAAGGGGCTGGCGCGTCATCCAGTACCGGTCATGATCCTGGCCCGGCTCGCGGTAGACAAGGAGCATCAGCGCAAAGGCCTGGGCCAGGCCTTGCTCAAGGATGCGTTGCTGCGCACTGCTCAGGCTGCCGACATCGCCGGCATTCGCTGCCTGCTGGTCCATGCCAAGGACGATGCGGCGCGGCAGTGGTACGAGTCGTGGGAATTCGAGCCCAGCCCGACTGACCCGTACCATCTGTTCCTGATGCTCAAGGATCTCAAGGGCATGTTGATCTAAGGGGCGTCTTCGCCTAAGAGACCGACTCTCTCGCGCTGCTCATCCCAGAGAGCAGGCGGGTCCACCGCCAGATCAAACAGCGTGACGTGGTTCGGCAGTGCGTCGTCCAGGATGGCCGCCACGATGTCGGGCGCCAGCGTGGTCAGGTTGACCATCCGGCTGACGTAGCTGTTGTCGATTCCTTCCCGCATGGCGATCTCCTTCAAGGACTTCGCCTCTCCTGATTCCAGCATCGCCAGCCACCGTTGGCCCCGGGCCAGCGCCAGTTGGAGTGACGTCGGCGCCACGTCCCACGGCCTGACTGGAGCGGTCTCGCCGTTCGGCAAGGTAACCAGCTTGCGGCCGCTGCGGCGTTTGATCTGGATCGGGACCGACAGGGTCAGCCTGCCGTCGCTGGTCTGCTGGATGTCCGGCTCTCCGGTCTTCTGGATACGGATGTCGCTCATGCCAACGCCTCCGTTTTTTGGTCGACGGGCTCGGGGCGCAGCTCCAATACCAGGCGTTCGATGCAGTTGGCCCGCAGCCGCACTTCGAGGTCGTTGGGTGACCCAATGACTTTCTCGACCAGCAGTTTCACGATCCGGGTCTGTTCGGCCGGGAAAAGTTGATCCCAAATCGCGTCGAGCCGGGTCATGGCCACGGTGATCTTCGCCTCGTCCAAGGTTGGGTCGAGCTTGATCGCCTGCGGCAGCATGTCGCCGAGCAGATTCGGGGCTCGCAGGATCGCGCGCAGTTGGTCGAGCACGGCCGACTCGAGTTCGGCGGCCGGCAGTCGCGGCAGGCCCGATGCACCCGCGTGTTCCTTGGCGTCACGCTGGGGTACGTAGTAACGGTAGCGCCGGCCATTCTTCTTGGTGGTGTGCCACGGCGACAGTGCGCGACCGTCGTTGCCGAACACGATGCCCTTTAGCAGATAGGGAACCTTGGCCCGCGTCGTGTTGCCCCGCACCCGGCCATTCGTCTCCAGGATCGCGTGGACGCTGTCCCACAGTTCGCGGCTGACGATCGGCGGGTGTTCAGCCTGGTACCACTGGTCCTTGTGCCGCAACTCGCCTAGGTAGGTGCGGTTGCTGAGGAGCTTGTAGATGTGGCCCTTGTCGATCGGTCTGCCATCGCGGGTCTTGCCGTCTTGCGTGGTCCACGCCTTCGACGTTACGCCATCCAGCTTCAGCTCTTTGACCAGCGCAGTACTGGAGCCGAGTTCGACGAAACGCTGGAAGATGTGCCGGATCAGTTTGGCCTCACGTTCGTTGGGCACCAGTCGGCGATTCTCGACGTCGTAGCCCAGAGGTGGCACGCCGCCCATCCACATGGCCTTTCGCTTGCTGGCCGCGATCTTGTCGCGGATGCGTTCGCCGGTGACCTCGCGCTCGAACTGGGCGAAGGACAGCAGGATGTTCAGCATCAAGCGGCCCATCGAGGTCGTCGTGTTGAATTGCTGGGTAACCGACACGAACGACACGCCGTAGCGCTCGAACACCTCGACCATCTTGGAGAAGTCCGCCAGGCTGCGCGTAAGGCGATCGATCTTGTAGATGACGACCACGTCGATCTTGCCGGCCTCGATGTCCGCCATCATGCGGCGAAGCGCCGGACGTTCCATGTTGCCACCGGAGAAGGCCGGATCGTCGTAGTCGTCGGCTACTGGAATCCAGCCCTCGGCGCGCTGGCTGGCGATGTCGGCATGACCGGCGTCGCGCTGGGCATCGATGGAGTTGTATTCCTGGTCGAGTCCTTCGTCGGTGGACTTGCGCGTATAGACCGCGCAGCGCATGCGGCGCTTCAAAACGTCGCTCATCGTCCACCTCGCTTCTTGGTGGACGGCTTGGTCTTGGCATTGGATGGCGGCCTGAGCCCAAAGAACAACGGCCCCGACCAGCGCATGCCAGTGATCTCACGGGCGATCATCGAGAGGCTCGGGAACATGCGGACGTGGAAGTCGTAATGGCCATCGGCGGTTGCGATCACCCGGTACTCGACGCCTTTGTATTCTCGGACCAGCACGGTGCCGGCGGCAGGACGGTAATCGCGATCGCGTTTTTTCACCCTGCCGGTTTCCACCAGGGATTCGATGCGGCGCTGATTGCGATCCAGCAGGTTGGCATCGACCTTGCGAAACTCCAGCTCTTGCAACCGGTAGGCAATCCGGCGTTCGAGAAACTGACGGTTGTGGGTGGGCGTGTCGCCGCCGACCAACTTATGCCAGAGGGCCCGGATCTCTGCCATGGGCAACTCGGGCAACCTGGCGATTTGAGCTGCCACCGATGGCGGCGTTGAAAGTGACGTGCTCATTTGGACTCCGTATCGGAGCCAAAACTCTGCTGATGTTCGCGATAGGTCTGGTAAATAGGATCACTTTCGTCGAAGAAGGCGGCAAAGCTGTTATCGGTCCGCACGTTTTGCGCCAGGTATGCACTGCCGGCCAGCACCAATAAACAGATGCCGCCCACCAGCCAGCGCCAGCGAAAGGACCATACCGCCAGGCGAGCGAAAATCTCGTTGAGAAAGGAAAACCAGGGTTCCTTGGGCTGCTGCATGGAGAACCTGTCGATGTTGTTATGACTGTAGGGGCCGACGGCGAATCGACTATATCACTGATGCTGATGACAGCAAAAACTGGCAGATCTATAAGGCGCTGCCGCCCCAGGCCAATCTGTAAACCGCCCGCCGGGTTTTGCAACACAAAGGCGGCGAGCGAAAAAATTTCCGGTGAATAATGGCCACGCCGAGGGGTGAATCGACCGTATCAACCCACAAACCCGTTACAAATCTAGGGAACCTCTGAATAACTTGGTAATTGGCCTGCAAAATACCAACTGGCACCAATCTCAAGAAAACAAGCCAAGCATCTCTTCATTTTTGGCCATTTGATGGCCCAATTTGCACCAAACGGCGCAAATTGGGCGCACCTATCCTACGCCATCAGATACTTTTTACAGGTTAACAGGTTGGTAAAGGCCGCGAGTAAATAGAGTCGATTGGTGTTCTTTCCCAACCCCCTGTAGCGGACTTTGCTATAACCAAACTGCTGTTTGATGCGGAGGAATGGATGCTCTACCTTGGCGCGAACCTGAGCCTTGTGCCGCTCCAACAAATCGAACAGCTCACCAAGCTTTCTGCGTTGACCCGGGCGCGCTGCAATGTTCCAGGCCAAATCATAGCCTTCAAATTCTGGCCGTTTATGAATGCCCTGATAACCTGCATCCCCCCAGAAGCGAGATTCATCACCATGTAGTAAGTGCTGCGCCTGGGTAATATCATGCTCGTTAGCGGCCGTGGTGCTCATGCTGTGAATTACGCCCAATGCCTCATCTACCCCTATATGCATTTTCATACCAAAGTGCCATTCATTGCCTTTCTTTGTCTGGTGCATTTCCGGATCTCGCTTGCCCTCTTTGTTTTTAGTCGATGAGGGGGCGGATATGATGGTCGCATCAACGATGGTGCCTTCCCGCAATAGTAAACCTTTATTTTCAAGATGCTTGTTTACCTCTTTCAGGAGGACCTTTCCAAGCCCATGTTTCTCAAGCAAATGCCTGAAATTGAGAATAGTGGTCTCATCCGGAATCGGCTTGGTTAAACTCAACCCGGCAAAGCGACGCATGGATTCAATCTCATAGAGCGCATCCTCCATCGCTGGATCACTCAGATTGTAGAAAAGCTGCATACAATGAACACGAAGCATGGTGGATAACTCATACGGACGCCTGCCATTGCCAGGCTGGGGATAATACTTTCGTATCTTACCTTCCAGCCTCTTCCAGGGAATCAGCTCCTCCATCTGATCGAGGAACTTTTCTCGGCGGGTCTTACGCTTCTTGTGATTGTATTCTGCCTCTGAGAAACTGAGTTGATCCATATTGTCCACCATTCATGTGATTCCTGGATTATGCCATACGGGTGGACTTAATCAGAGCATCCCTAG
>NZXG01000064.1 GCA_002701845.1 Pseudomonadales bacterium | reverse complement strand
CAAAGCCAGCGGACGAGCAACCTTTTTATTCCTCATCACCAACTGAAGTTTTTCAGGCGTGGCTACCAACACCTGAAATGCACGAGCCTCGCCTAACAGCGCTTCTTCAAATGCATCAACTTCTACAGCTCCAGTTAGAGGCTCTACCTGTACACCAAGCGGACCAAAGTCCTCTCTCAGTCGCCGTGTAATCTGTGATACGAGGGCACGAGTGGGAGCCACATAGGCCACCCAGCCATCATCCAGATCAAATTGATTGAGTGCTTGCAGCATCCTGAACTGAGCAAGCGCAGTCTTTCCGCCTGATGTGGGCAGATCGACAATCACCGCTCTGCTGGCCTGGTCCAATAAGCCCTGCTCTTGGAGAGCTGCCCTTTGTGGCGGTAGCAATTCAAACAAGCTCTTATGTTTTGTGACATGAGAAACAAAGCGTGTCACACGGGAGTTCACTGTATGAGCGACCCACCACAAAGACCCTGCGACCATCTTTCGACTGGTGACATGCAACCAACGCAAAATCATCTCTAGTTGTGGATCTTTGGACGCTTGAGCTGCCTTTTGTGCCGCCTCAAAGTGCTGATCCAGTTGAGCATCTATTGCTACAGGCTCCCCCTGGAGCATATAGACAGCAAGTCGCTCAGTTGCCTTCGCCCAGTGATAGAGCGCAACCAAACGCATAGCGATACTCTGGGCTTGGGCTCCCTGAGTTTGCTCTAACAGAGCTTTCTCATGATTTGCCTGATCATTACGAAGCCCAAGCACTATCTCGGAAACCTGGTCAAGATCATCCCAGCGATTCTTGCGCAGCAAACGCAACCAGCAATCAAAAATCCGATACAGCAAACGCTTATCCCATGAAGCACCGGCCACACTTGGCACATCTAAAGCGTTACGCTGCTCTTCAAACCAGCGACGCAAATCAGTCCAGCGGTCTCCACAGTAAGCAAGCCCTGCAACATGCAGAACGTGAAATAGTCGTGCCTCATTATCATCGGGTATTGGTAGTACGCGGAAGAAGCCAAAAGCGCGGTAAGCCCCTGCCTGTGCCAGTTCACGAAGGTGTTTATTGCCTTGATTTGCGACAGGATGCAGTAATGCACCAAGGCCTTCGATAGCTGCCAATTCATAGGCTGTCGCCACCCGCTCCAGCAAATCGGTATCAAACTCAGCTTGCGGATGCTCAAGCAAATTACCTAAGGCAACATCAACCAGGCGCAGCTCAGCCATCTCCATAGCCTGCACACGAAGCTCATCGCCAATGGACTGCACAGCCCAATGCTGATCAACCTGTATTAAGTGCTCTTGCGTAAGTGTCATGACGCTTCCCTCATGACAGCTTGAGCACGATCAGATAGGGTACTGATGGCGTTAAGAGGAAGATACAAAGCATACAATTCAATATCAGTCTGCTGCGGGCAGTTCGCTGCCAACGCCCTCGCTCGCCCAGAAATATCCAAGGCGTTTGGCTCAATATCGCGCACTAAGACACCATAAACCGCGACATCCGTTGTATTGGAGCTCAAATAGCGCTTTGCGGCACTTTTAAACATTGGCTCCCAGTCTGCTCGCACGGCATGATGGCCCAGATAACGGCAGAGCGCATCTTTCACTTTACGATTGTCACGTAATCCAAAGAGCTGGCCACCCAAGCTTGTCATAACACTCGGTGGCGATTGGTTATGTTCAGAGGTTTTAACTTCTCCAAAGGCGAAGCGAAAGGGAAGGTCCTCATCATCCACTGGCTGAAAGCCAGTCAGATCACAACCTGCTGGACTGGCATTCGGGTTCTTCAGGTCACGGCCAGTGGGCCAAGGAAAAACACAATCGCCTTTATCAGCCACAAAGGCCTCGGCTATGGCCTCACCCACACGCCAATTATTGGGCACCGTATCATCGGCAAGTAGCTCTCTAAGCCCCTCCTGCTCAAACTCTGTACTCACAACGCTGCCCAACAGCTCCTGCAGCTCATCATTGCCCGCTGTATCCTGTAGAATTTCCTTCACCGGCCCAGACAAAATCTCACCCACTTGCTCATCGTCATAGGACAGGCCATGGGCAATGACAGGCGGAGTGCCAGTATCATAGGAAAGCTGAGGAACGGGCATAGGCACTAGCGGTTTCACCTTATTTTAATTACGCATATCCAAAAAATAGTCAGCGAGTTCCGATGTTGATTCCTCGCAACAGTCAGAAAAATCACGAACCAACCGTGCTAACTTATTAAACTCGTCGTTATATTCCACTATTACTTTCTGCTCTGGTAGAGATGGAAGGGGAAGAATCTCATCTAAGAAAAGCTCCTCCTTCAATCTTTTTCTATTTGTTGTTCCCTTGCTAGAGTGCTGACAAGCATGGGTAAATTCCTTGGAGCGAAGCAGAAATGCCAGGAACTCAGGCAATATTACATCTTTATTAATATCGAATAATGGGAAGTCTTGAGTAACAACAGCACCATCTAAATCGGAAGGCACAATAGCGAATGCTCCATTCCTTGCATCAATACGACTCATAATTAGCTGGCCACTTTTTGCTAGAAACTGGGATTTTGTTTTTATATCTTTCCCGAGGATTGTTTTCCTCAACACCGCTCCCTTTCCATAGAGTTTTACGGTTATTTGTTTATAGTCAACGTCATCCATCAACTCAACGCTGTTCTTAGAACGAATCAAAAAATCTCCTATCTTAAATTCGCTCCATGATTTTTTGTCTATATGTCTTAACGTATTTGAGGCTTCCTGCAAATTAGTCTGACTACCTACAACTCTTGATAGATAGTCCTTCACTGTTTTTTGCAGATGATCTGGGCCTTTGAATTCTTGCTTCTCCTTACGCGGATTTCGAAAATCTAAAGAAAAATCTTTACTTTCAATATCTTCAAGCTGAACATACCAAGAATATTCATTTTCACACTGATTTTTGTACCAATCCCGAATTTCTGACATTTCTTCATCTTTCAGGGGATTAGTTACGGTATAGCAGGGGTTTTTCATTCCCCTACGTTCAATTGGAACCTCATGCTGATAAAACCAAACACCCTCTGTTGGGCCATCCCTATCAAAAAAAAGTATATTTGATTGAATGTCAGAATACGGCTCAAAAACCCCCTTAGGTAAACGTATAATGGTATGAAGGTTGAAATCTCTGAGGAGCTGCTGGCGAACTCTCTGAGCGACACCGCCGTCATACAAAACACTCTCAGGAACTACAACTGCTGCTCGCCCCCCGACTTCTGCTCCCATCCCCTTTCGCCTTAATTTTCGCATAATAAGCTGCAAAAAAAGCTGAACTGTTTCAGCGGTTTGCATATCTTCAGGAAAGTTGCCGAGAATGCCTTTTTCTTCTTCGCCACCAAAGGGAGGGTTAGTCAGAATAACGTCTACGCGATCCTTATCTCCCATTTCGCGCAACGGAAAGCGCAAGCTGTTTTCTGAATCAATTCGTGGATATTCTAAGCCATGCAGTAACAGATTCATCTGAACCAACAAATAAGGGAGTGATTTCGCCTCGCCTCCATAAATGCTGCTTTCTTGTAATACCTCTCGATCTTCCACTGTGTTACATAGGCGCTCTAAATGCTCAAAAGCTTCAACCAAGAATCCGCCCGTGCCACAGGCCGGATCAAGTACGGTTTCGCCGAGTTGTGGGTTGGTCACTTCAACCATAAAGCGAACTACTGGACGCGGCGTGTAAAACTCGCCGGAATCGCCAGCGGCATCACGCATTTCGCGCAACATGGTTTCGTAAAGGCGGCTCAGGGTATGCATTTCCTCAGATGAGTTGAAATGTATGCCATTAATCTTGTCTACCACATCGCGTAGCAGATAACCGTTTATCATACGGTTCTGCATACCTTTAAAAACCGTCGCGATAACATCCCGGCGATCGCCTCCGTTTTCACCTTGCAAGCTCCGCAGGTAAGCGAACAGCCCAATTCCACGGGTTCCATCCGGGCGAACAGCTTCATCATTATTGATAAACGCGATCAGCTCATCACCGGTGATGCCGCCCTCTATGGCAGCCCAATCACGCCAACGGTATGGCGCTTCGATTGCTGGCTGGAATTTTTTACCTTCTAGTACGGCCTCTGTTTCCCTCATTTGCTCTAAATCGTCGAGAAACTTAAGAAACATTATCCAGGTCAGCATTGGCAGGCGATCGAGATCACCATTTAAGCCTTTATCTTTACGCATGATCTGCCGGGACGACTTAACGATAGCGCCCAGCTGTTGGGCAGTCGTCATTGGCTGGTCAGCTTTTTTTGTTCGTGCCATAAATAGATTTGTCGCTTATGTTATTGCTCGGTATAGAGCAGTGTTTGTAATTGATCCACAGCTGTTTTCATTTGTAGAGCACCGCCAAAGAGGTTGGCTATCTCCATCACATTGCCATACTCAGAAATGGGCGGTACCTGGAGCGAATCCGGGATACTGAATTGTTTAGGGCCGTGATCTGTATATTTATCTAACAGGGCAGTTAATATCTTGCGTGCTTCTGGGCCATACTGATCGAAGAAATCTGGTTTATTTTTCTTCAAATAGTCTGCGCGCTGTTTTCTGGTGCGAAGTGGCGCATTAAAAGCAATATGACAAAGCAGATCCAATGGGTCTGCTTCAGGCTTCCCAGACTCATTGGCCAAATCATCAAACTGTATTCCCCGCTCTTGCAGTTCCAGCATCACTTCTTCACGCTTGACCGGATCTGCCCATTGATCTTTTAGTTCATCAAGAGATGAAAAGAGTGTTTTGACTTTCTCTGCGGTGTAATCGGTGTACTGTATAACGCGAAGTTGCTTGCCTTCTTCATCTAGTTCATAAACCAAATGCGAGGTTATTTTTATACTTCCGCCATCAACGTAGTACTTCCGTGGTTCGTCATTGCCATCGTCAACGTTGCTTCCAGCATCCTGCCCAACGTCATAGTCGCCGCGCTCTTCGGCGACAGCCGGATCATCGGTTTCGCTGATAATGGTTTCTTCGTGAATCTCATCACCAGCCACGTCAATGACAACCTCATCTTCAATTTCTGGGTAGCCATCAAAATCGGGATCTGCAAAATTTTGAGTGGCAGAGCCTGTATAGTCGATGATGTTAAACCACAATTTTCCGTAGTCTTCTCGCAGTCGTGTTCCTCGCCCTACGATCTGCTTGAACTCGCTCATAGAGTTCACGACACGAGCAAGCACCACGTTTTTACAGGTCGGTGCATCTACACCTGTGGTTAGTAGTTGTGAAGTCGTCAGGATAACTGGCGTAGTGGTTTCCAGCTCCTGGAAACGGCTCAAATGCCCTTTGCCAATTTTTCCTTCTTCAGAAGTTACGCGGGCAACATAGTCAGGGTGCTTGCGAGCCAGGTCCGAATTCAAATTATTGAGCGCTCTTCGCATTTCATCTGCGTGCTCCTGATCAACACAAAACACAATCGTTTTGGCAAATCGGTCAGTGCGCTTCATAAAATCCGACAAGTGCTTGGCAAACGCTTCGGTTCTTGCTCTTAACGCTATAACTCGTTCAAAATCCTTGGTTTGATATTCGCCATCGGGAATTTCACGACCAAAGCGATCCACGTCGCCTTTGCTAGGCCGCCAACCTGCTGCATCTACCTCTGAAATCACTCGATGAACGCGATAGGGGGCAAGAAAGCCATCATCAATACCTTGCCGTAGGCTATAGGTATAAATTGGGTTGCCGAAGTACCGGTATGTATCACGATTATCTTCGCGCAGAGGCGTAGCGGTCATACCAATCTGGTAAGCCGGTTCAAAATACTCCAGAATTTCACGCCAGTTACTATCGTCCCGTGCACTCCCCCGATGACACTCATCAATGATGATCAGGTCGAAGAAGTCTTGAGGGAACTCTTTGTAGAGCCCTGGGCGGCGCTCATCACGGGCAATCGACTGATAAATGGCAAAATAGATCTCGCGGCTTTTAACCACTTTGCCACCTTCAATTTTGTGTCGCGCATCACCAAACGGCGTGAAGGTCTTGTCTTTTGGGTCGTCTACAAGAACATTGCGATCTGCAAGGAATAAAATACGAGGCTTTCTATACTCGCCCGCTCGGTTCCAGCGAGCACTCCAAAGCTTCCAACAAATTTGAAACGCAACTACCGTTTTGCCGGTGCCTGTGGCCATGGTTATTAACGAGCGTTTTTTTCCTAGCAAGACAGACTGTACAGCACGATTGATCGCAATCTGCTGGTAGTAACGAGGGGAGTAACCCGTGACATGATGATAGGGTGACAGCAGGGTATCCACATCATCACCCGTCAGGCCCTCGTCACCACAAAGACGCTGAAACAATTCCTCTGGCGTGGGGAATCGCGAAATTAACTGCTCCTCGCCAGTGGTATAGTCATATTCAAGTATCTCATGACCATTGGTTGAGTAGGCAAACTTCAATCCCAGTATCTCAGCGTAGTCTTTGGCTTGCTGCATTCCCTGTCCAACAGGGCTATCTTCAGGTTTGGCTTCTACCACCGCGATTGGAAAATCACGCGTGTATTTAAGCAAGTAATCTGCTCTTTTTTGCTCGCCTCGTTGTACACGGCTGCCCTTGAACTGCACGCGCCCATCGGTAAACGTGTATTGTTCGGTGATAGCTCGGGGATTATCTTCCCAGCCTGCCTCTTTGATCTTTGGGGTTACATAGACACGACAGGTATCTGCTTCATTTAAGGCCATGCTATTTACCTTCCTTGCTGTCGTCCGAGGCGCCACCTGACCTCACCCAGAGATCTACTTCCTCTGTTTTAAACTTCCAGAACCGACCAATCCGGTGTGCAGGCATGGCTTTCTTATTGATCCACGCATAAACGGTATCTTTGCTAACACCGAGGTATTCGGCCATTTCTTCGACAGATAACCAGCGGTCTGTAGTCACTAGCTGCACCAAAATTAGGTTGGATTGAGGTTAGCATCGGATATTTACACATCAGTCATGAAATGTAAATCCGAGCAAGCCCGAACTGACCTGAATAGGTAGGATTTAAACGGTAATAATCCGAACCCAAACAGCGTTATCGCTCAGGTATCAGGGCGCTATAGGCAGTCTGAATGGCATCCTTCAGCACCCACTTGGGTAGCCCTGTTTCCTCCTTTAGCACTCGATAGGCCTCTTTGCGGGACTGGGTGTGGTCGGCATAGCGGTCATCAATAAAGAACTGGAGCGCAGCAGTTTGGGCGCGGTACCGATTCACCAAGGATGTCTGGTATCGATGGGCTTGATAACGCTCAACAATTCGACGAACAAGACTAGGAAAGCGGTATTCAAGATATCCTGGTGAAACCTGTGCGAATCGTGCCGCCTGTTTCAAGCTCGGTGGTATTTGCTGCTCCTCCAGATATGCAACCAGTTTTCGATATACATGCTTGTGATTTCGCACTGTCTTCTTCCTGCGTTTCAGGTGCTCAGGCAAAGACTGAATGTTGAGTACGTCATATGACAACCTGTAGGCTGTGCCGGAGCAGGTTAGCAGCTCGTAAAGCGACATGTTCATCAGGTAAGCCAGGCGCCGGAGACTAATCAGGCGGCAACTGCCTTTCCAATTGCGCATACATTCATAAAGCAGGTCCCTCAGTTCGCCAGTAATATGCGAGTTTATTTTTCCATGGTCAGCTGAGACGGCCATTGAACGCAAAAACCAACGAGCTTCAAACCATCCATTGACCGTCATTCCTGGTCTTGCTGCTTTCTCGAAAATTTCCAATACATCGTGAGACGGGCATTCCCATGATGGCTGAATGTCCTTTTGTGAGAGAGGTACCCGCCGATTGAACAGAGTCTCACCACATTCTGCACAATAGCCAACAGGATGCCTTGCCTTTAGTGAATGCTGTGTGCTTCCGCAAAATTCACAGCATTCACTTAATCGCACTCGATGAACTGGACAATGACCAACCGCTGCCATATGCCACAGCTGCTTGAAGTAGAGAGGCGCATCAATTCGCGCCATTTCGACCAAGCATTCAGGGCACCAGCGAAACGCCCCAATCTCAGTGCTGATGCAGTACACCTGATTGTCTAGAAAGCGCAAGGGCTCACAGCTCATATCGTGCCCTGTAAACTCTGCGAGTCGATCGCGCAACTCCCAAGTAAACTGATTTACCCGCGCAAGGGTCGCTATGCCACTCTTGCCACCAATGCTTCTTGGTTTCGTCTGCTGGCTACAACCGCCCAGCTCATGAATCACCTGGAGTAGCACACCACCCGATGTACCGTGAGCGTAGGCGCTGCGAAGCAAGTATGACGGCAGCGACTCGACTTCAGCAGTGCCCTGGCCCTGCATGGGAATCGGGAACAACTTCCACGTAGGCATGATTCCACCTCCTTACAACCGGTTGCCAGCAGCGTAGCGTTTAGGCTTACGTTGAAATGGTTTGCCAGCGCTCTTTTGCTTCGCGATCGCCACATGCCCTGTTACAACATCATCCAAAACTGCACAAGGAGCTTCACCAAGCAGCCTCTCACCATCTCGAATTTCCTGAGCGGCTGTCACAAGTTGATTGGGCGCTTTCAGGCCTCGCTTTATATGATCGAGACTGATTTTTGTGTGCTCAAGCGCGGCATAAACAGATGCCCGATAGAGAATTGCCCGAACAGATCCAATGCAGCCAAAACTCCCTCTGTAGAGTAGCTCCGCACAATCTCGTAAAGAGCCAAACGAAGGAGCAAGCTCTAAAGCGGAGTTATAGCTGTCCAGAATCCAGATAAACTCTGAGAGATCCTCAGTCGAGTCGCGATATCGTGCCAAATGCACATCGTGTTTGCGGTTCTCCAGATGACCCGAATGATTTATTGACTGCAATACAGGGTAGGTACCGCAAATAACCAGGATGACTTTGGCTTTATGGGCCAGGTTCTTAATCGCATCCATTGCACTGGCAGAGGCACTGACATCCTTGCCTGCATATCTGATATGCTGAGCCTCATCCAGCACCCAAAACAAGGTCTTAAGATTTCTAAGACCCTCTACCAATGCCTGCGCGAGCAGTACCTCGGTAGCGCGCTCATTCCGCTTGGCTTTAGTTAAATCTGACCAACTATCAGCGTTCCGTGTTGAGTAAACCGGATGCTGAATCAGTTCGAGCATATCCAGCAGGAACGCTTTATAGCTAAATGCCGCCTTACCTCCGTTATTGTCTATTTCAAGCATCACGAAAGGCATTTCACCCAGGTTCTGCTTGGGGTTCCCGCAGATCGCATTTCTGAGTTCCTGGAGTAACGACGACTTGCCCGCGCGAGACGGCCCATAGATACAAATGACTTCACCACGCATCGCCGTTGTCATAAGCACATAGGCTTCTGCCAGCGCCTGTTTCCAGTTGCGATGAGGGATCTTAAAGTTCAGGTTCGTGACACCGGAAGTATCGATATTCTTCAATTCATCCATGATTACGCCCCCCATTCCTGGATCTTTACAGGCCTGACGGATGCATTCTTCAGATTGGAGAACATTCCGGATTGGTCACCGAACGGTTCCGCAAGCTCTACCTCCAGAATGGGAGTGTCAGCGCTTTTAGCCTTCACAAGATTCATCTCATTAACTAATTGAGCCAATTCAACATCGTCTTCAAACCGGATCTTACGCTTGAGTGTGTAGGCCTCGTGCTTAATCATGCCCTCAGCCAATTGGTGTTCTGGTGATTTGGCACTGTAGGTGTTGATATCAGAGCTGTAGAATGGCTTCCATTCGCCGCCTATTCTGACAAAGATGAGATTCGGATTCTCTGGATCTATTCGCACTTCATTTTTCTTTGGCCTGCCAAGCAATAACTTCATGGCAGGTGAGCTGTACCAGATGCCATTGATGTTTATACCGCGCTGCATGCCCACTGTGAATTTTTTGGCTTCAATGCAGGTGACTATTACAAAGTCGGAATCATACTGTACCGGGCGTGAAATATGCGGAAACTCTACTTCACTCTCTGCGAAGTGGGCTTCACAGGAAAAACCTCCGATTCCCCGGCAAGCGTTCTCACGCCAATTGCAGAACAACTTTAGCTCACGATGAAAATCGGCAGGAAAGAGTACCGCGGACTTCCTGGGGGCCTTGCTCCCGTCAACCGACCTCGCTTCTTTGAAATTGGCCAGGTTGCCTTCGCGCTGACATAGCCACAGCTTTTTAAACTCTCCAAAGAATCCTTCTACTTGACCTCCATATCGAGGGTCACTGGCAGGGCGTAAACTTAAGGTGACGGAGTAATGTGCCAATAGTGAAGCCAGATAGACTGATTTGAACTCTGCACCTCTATCAAGAATGATTTCTCTTGGTAATCGGCCATGGTTTCGCACGCATGCACGAATCACTTTTGCCACCGCATGGCGCGAGGGTTTTTTAAAGGAAATGGAAAACGCCAATACCTTACCGGTGCAGATGTCAATCATGAGCGTCAGCCACGGCCTCTCCACAATAACCTTTTCGTTTTTCACATATACGATCAGAAATAAGTCAACACAGTAGTGATCAATGGCAGCAACCTCCCAAGCTGTTTGCGCTCTGATATTTCGCGCTTCTGGATCAGTAGGCAGAGCCATCGCATTCCCCAATCGTTTGCCGCCACGGGCGTATCCAATTACATCGGGGGGAATCTTTAATAGCCAGCGTATAAAGGTCTTTCGGCAGACTGGTTCTAACTCCGGATGAACCTCGCGCGCTATCCGGATATAGTCAATAAAACTTCTGTAATTAGATATTCCTTGGCGATGAATGTGGGTTTCTAGCAAGTAATTTTTTAGAGTTCGCTCAACTTTAATGTTTATATTGCTGCTGCGCTTTCCACATAGATGATGCAGCGATATCAGTGATTGAAATGCTGACATCCCCAGCTTCTCGCCTTTTCTAACACGCTCTTTCCATCGCCGTATATTTCGGTCAGATTTTCCGGAGTTGATAGCATCTAACCGCCGCAATGCTTCTTCGGCAGCCTTCAGTGACGGCACAAGTGAAAGGTCTTTCGACTCAACCAGATCATTACGATAAATTAACTGCGAATTTCTAAGCTCCATTCCATGTTCCAGCATGGCAATAGTCGTAGATGTAAGGCAGCTATTCACTTCAGTGATCAATTGATTCCTGAGGTCAACAACGAGGAGGCCTTCATCAATTGCCTTATAAAGTGGTGCGTAGCTGGATAATGAAAGCTGGTTCTTTAGTTCAGCCATCGTCGGTGTGAAATTTTTCTCTAAAGCACGACTGATAGCGTTAGGGGCAACGCTCGCTATACTTTCACATTCTCGAATCCACAATAGCTGGTTGAGGTTTGCGATATAAAACCCATCTTCAGGTTTATAGACAAACACTTCATGCCGCAAACCCAAACGTGCAAACGCTTCCCTCGCCGGTAAATAGACCACATTCCCATTCTCCAGGCGCTGCCAGTCATCCGGTTTAGTTGACACCAATTCATCTATTTTGCTCGAAGTTTTGGCTTCATAGACAATGATGCCCTGTGGGTTAATGGCGATGGCATCCGCTGTATAGGAACACCTTCGTTTATGTCCACCTCTTATCGTTGCAACAATATCAATTGGTTCCGGCTGGTCGCCATACCAGGAAACATCAGGCGAATACTGAAGTATGGTGCGCAAAGCCCGCTCGGGCCCATAGCTCTCGGCTGCAAAAGTCACTTCATTGGGGTTTGGACTAGGTATCCAGGAGACGACATTGCCCTTGGCGTGAGTGCCAACCTGTCTTGAGCCGTCACTGATGAAGCAGGCATGAACATAGTCGCAGCCTGCCGAAGGAAGTCGGTATTTAACCTTACAAGCATATTCCAATTCATTTTCAGTAAGCATAAGTATCCCCTCGTCGAGGCTGGATACCGGTTTTGACCGGGCGCAACCATGCCTCGAACAGAAATTCGTGAAGTTGAGGGCTTGACGATCGGAGATTGGGGAGGGATACTTTGATTTACCAGATCGAAGGTATCCCTTCACAAACAAGCCGAAAGCAAGCCATTGTTTTCGGTTTTTTTGTATCTAGATCATTGACTTACCTCTTCTATTGGTTCGTTCTGCTACCGACTTGCCCCGCCAAGGCGCAGGGCGTTTGTCATAATAGCCAGCTCTTCTCCACTCAAAGAACCCAGCCGCTGTCTGAGCTCCCACAAAAAGGCATACTCCTCTAGGCTGATACTTTCCGGAACACGAAAGACACGTTCAGAAGGGCCAATAGTGGACTGAAGTTCACTTATTTCTTCAGGGGAGAGTTCGAGTGATTCAACAATGTTCTGGAGGACGGCTTTTGATGGTGGACCTTTCTTTCCGCCCTCAATAGCAGAGACATAGCAGGGTTGAACACCGATGCGCTCAGCCAGTTCACGCTGCTGCAATTTCCGACTTCGCCGCAATTGGGATAGAGCATTACCAAATGGAGTCATTACGATATCCGAAACAGTAATAGCTCTGAGACTATAAAAACCAACCAACCGAGTAAAGACATTTTTCCTATAAATATCAATATGTTACTTTATATTGCCATTTCTCGGCGGAAATTGGCTTTAGGGCAATTTTTATTGCAGTTTCCTGGAGGAAATTTCTGCTGGATTGGGCAAACAATATATTGGATATGCCCCTTTTCGGTTCTGCTTCTGAAGTGTTGTTATTGAAAGAATGCGTTAGGCTACACGTGATCAAAATTTCAGGAAAGCAACGAAACGAATGATTACTAATTTACTTGATCAAGCAATAAAAAACCCACCATCGTTTCACTTGAATAGGTTATGTGTTTACCAGGATTGGATAAACGGGAAATACTTCCTCGACCAAAGCGAATATATAAAAGCAACTAACGTTGACGTTTCCAGGGTGATAGGTCACGAACAAGGATACGGAGAGATGAGTTGGTTAGAAATGCTTCACGGCCTGAAACGCATTGAATCCAACTTGAAAGAACTTGCCCGAAACCCGACTTACTACCTTAGCCGCGAAGAAAAGCCACACTGGTCTTTTGTTGAAGTAGATGACAAGATTTTTATTTCTTCAGGTAAGCACCGTACAACCGTTCTCCGGTATCTGGCGCATTATAACCCCGAACATTTCAAGACGGGCCCCATCGCCCGAGGCGTCCAACTATTTAGACGACACCTCGATTACGAGACGATGGACTTGGTTAACGCTATAAACCAGAGAATTGAGGCCTTTCCACACCTGAGCTTCCGTTATATTGGTGGTCACATGAGTGAAAGGCGTTGGCAACTTAGCAACCAAAGCCAAAATTCTGTCTGGAATTTGACCAGAGGTCAGATCGAGGAGCTTAGTCATGATCTGTCCGAAACCAGCTTTATCAAGCGACTTATTGGCCGGGGCTATCAGGCCTATTTTAGGGAAAGCATGTGGACAGGGCTTGGCCCAAACCTTGACTAACCCAGTGCGGACAAACTTTGGTCTCAATCAGCGGTCAATCTTTGGTCCCAACAACATGTGTGTTGTTGAAACCATAAAGTGGCCGCATTGGCCAGGTTATGGTTCCATATGTAAGCAAATTTGACCACCACTTTCCCTCAAAAAACCACCAACTCTCCAACACCTCTGACACTACATTGCTATAGACTAACCCCCCTAGTCACACACTCTCAGCAATCTTTCTAACAACCCAGCCCTCGAAGTGACTACTATCGCGAGATTCTTTCCTTTTTAGTCACACGTAACAAGCCACAAATCTATGTATCTATGGATTTTTATATGATTAGTGACTAAAATACCATTTTAACGCACATATTAGTCACAAATAGTGAGCCCCATGAACACCAAACATTCAGAAGAGATGCTAGAAGTCGCGAGATTGGCCTTAGAAGGAAAGCCAACTGACGTAAGGCTCTATCTGGCTAAACTGGTGCGTAAAGCTCGAAAAGAAGACCCTGCATATGCCTCAAAGCTTGAAAGCTTACTCAAAACAGACCCTGCCAGATCAAGTGGCATTTTACGCAGAAGCCAGTTTGGGATAGAGGAAGCCCACAACAAAGATGAGCCTTCACTTCTCCGCACAATAAAAAGACCGGATGAAATGGAGCCCCTACTCGACGGCCCACTAGAAACACAATTGCAGCAAATATTGATCGAGCGCCAACATAAGGAAGAACTCGAAGCTAAAGGGCTGAATCCTTCCAGCTCAATTATATTCCAAGGTCCTCCAGGAGTGGGAAAAACCATGACGGCTAATTGGCTTTCACAGCAACTAGGCCTACCTCTCTATGTATTGGACTTAACTGCAGTAATGAGTAGCCTACTTGGAAAAACCGGCAGCAACCTGAGATCCGTGCTTGATTTTGCAAAAAGTCATCCTTGCGTATTGTTCTTGGATGAAATCGACGCAATAGCCAAAAGGAGAAATGACGAATCAGACGTAGGAGAACTGAAACGCCTAGTAAACATATTGCTGCAGGAAATTGAAAATTGGCCAAGCGAAGGGCTACTAATAGCTGCAACAAACCACCCGGAACTTGTAGATCCTGCATTGTGGCGACGTTTTGATTTAGATGTAACTTTTTGCTTACCCGACGAAAGCAATATAAAAAAAGCCGTTGTTAAATTTTTAGGGAGCGACTTTGATGAACTCGCACACTTAGTTGATTTCCTTGTGGAAAGCCAAAAGGGAGAGTCTTACAGCAATATTAGGCGAACAATCAACAAGCTCCGCAAGCAAAAACTTATCAACCCATTAGAATTTGAAAAAAATAGTTTCGAGCAACTAATTCCCGACCTGAATAATTTATCACGCCAAGAACGGATCTCTTTTGCTGTAAAGCTCGTGAGTGATTTTTCCTTTCCAAAGCAAAAGGCTGCAAAACTCCTAGGGGTAAGCCGCGACACAATCCGAAAAAAGCTAAGCGAAGCTCAAGCATAGGGAACTGAAATGGCCAAAAAAAACGAACTACTTAATTGGTAAGGCTGAAGAGCTTACAAAAATAACACCGCCGCCGAAAATCAACCCCCAAAGAAGAGATTTATATACCATTAATGAGGTCGTCAAAAGGCTGCATCCACAACTCCAACAAGTTGCTAAGGAGCTATCTGAGCTCGATAGCAATTTATGCCCTAGAGGTTTTTCTGTTGCAAAAATGACTTTGCATCCATCTTATATTGCCAAAGGCCACTACCCAAAAAAATTATTAAGAGAAATGGGGGTTCGCCCCATTGGAAGCAAAGCCACAGATGTAAAACCCGACAAATGGATGAGAAAGGGAAACCCCAAACAATCGCCATCAACAAGCTTGTTTATTGCTGGAAAAATTGAAAATTTTGTAGACTTTGAAAGCAATGCATATTCCGGCCCAATTTGATCACCCATTCTGGTTTTACTTGATCACCCGTTCTGAACTTACTTGATCGGCCATTCTGGTTTTTTTTGATCACTTTTTCTGGATTTCCAGAATCGGTGATCAACTTCCAGAATGAGTGATCAAGCATTTCCAGAATCCTCTGTAATGCATTGATATCTATAACAATTCGGCTAGTCTTCCTGGCTTTTTGCCGGGAGCGACAAGGCCGATGAGATCCAAGAGGTTATCAATGCGTAAAATCAAAGACGTGCTACGCCTGCATTACGAGTCCGGTCTGAGCCGCCGCGGTGTCGCTCAGGCCCTCAATATCAGCTACGGCAGTACCGTGAATTACCTGAACCGCGCCCAGCAGGCCGGGATTAGTTGGCCACTTCCTGATGATCTGGATGAACGGGCCCTGGGGCGGCTGCTGTTCCCCAGCCAGCCACTGACCGGGCAGCGCCGCTTTACCGAGCCAGACTATGGGGCGATTCATCAAGAACTGAAACGTAAAGGCATGACCAAGCAGCTGCTGTGGCAGGAATACCGGCAACAGCACCCGGACGATGGCTACAGCTATGCCCAGTTCTGCCACCGATATCAGGAATGGCTCGGCAAACAACAGCGCAGCATGCGCCAGCTGCATCGTGCCGCTGAAAAACTGTTTGTGGATTACTGTGGCCTTACCCTGCCGGTAGTGAATCCTGATACCGGTGAGGTGCGTCCTGCTCAGGTGTTTGTGGCCGTATTGGGGGCATCCAATTACACCTTTGCCTGTGCCCACTGGACCCAGAGCCAGGCCGACTGGCTCAATGCCCATGTGCAGGCCTTCGAGTTCTTCGGTGGCGTACCGGAGCTGGTGGTGCCGGACAACTTAAAAAGCGGCGTCAGCAAAGCCCATCGCTATGAGCCGGACATCAATCCCGCCTATCAGCAACTGGCGGCTCACTATGGTGTGGCGGTAGTACCGGCGCGGCCCTACAAACCCAAGGATAAAGCCAAAGCCGAAGTGGCCGTACAGATCGTCGAGCGCTGGATCATGGCACGGCTGCGCCATCAAACGTTCTTTACGCTGGCCAGTCTGAATCAGGCCATTCGCGTCCTGCTGGATGACCTGAACCAGCGCCCCTTCAAGCGGTTGCCGGGTACGCGTTGCAGTCAGTTCGAGCAGCTGGATCAGCCGGCCTTGCGACCCTTACCCGCTCATCCCTACCAGTACGCCGACATCAAACAGGCCCGCGTGCATATTGACTACCACATCGAATACGACAAGCACTACTACTCGGTGCCACACCACCTGGTAAAAGAGAAAGTGGAGGTGCAGGCCACCGCGACAACGGTGGCTATCTACCGCCATGGGCAACGGGTCGTCTGCCATCCGCGCAGTTATCGCCAGGGCGCCCACAGCACCTGTGCCGAACACATGCCCCATCACCACCGCGCCATGAGTGAGTGGACGCCTGAGCGCTTCCTTAACTGGGCAGGTGATATTGGCGAGGCCACCCGGGCCGTGGTCGATCAGATCCTTCAGGAGAAGTGCCACAAAGAGCAAAGCTACCGTCGTGTGCTGGCGCTGCTCAGTAACGCCAAAAAATACGGGCGGGAGCGACTGAACAACGCCTGCCGGAGAGCACTGATGATCAACTCACCCACTCGCAGTAGCGTGGAATCCATCCTCAAGCAAGGGCTGGATCAAGTGCCCCTGGAGCAGGGCCACACCGATGCTGTGCAAGAAGAGCAGTTAAGCCTGGATTACCACGAAAACCTGCGCGGCGAAACCTACTACCACTAACACCCACCCTAAGGAGCAATACCATGATGAACAACCAAACCCTGCAAGCACTGCGGACACTCAAGCTCACCGGCATGGCCGACGGCCTGGAGCAACAGCTATCGCAACCCGGCACCCACGAAGAGTTGGGGTTCGAGGAGCGCCTGGCCCTACTGGTCGACCGGGAAACCTGCCACCGGGACAACAACAAGATCAGCCGGCTGCTCAAGGCGGCCAAGCTCAAGCTTCAGGCCTATCCGGAAGATATCGATTACCGTCACCCGCGTGGGCTGATCAAAGGCCAGTTCGCCGACCTGCTCAGTAGCCAATGGATACACCAGCATCATAACGTGCTGATCACAGGGCCCACCGGCTGCGGCAAGACCTATCTTGGCTGTGTGCTGGCCACGCAGGCGTGCCGCCATGGTTTATCGGTGCGTTACTTCCGCACCTCGCGCTTGCTGGAAAGCCTCAGTATCGCTCACGGCGATGGACGCTTCCCCAAGCTGATTCAGCAACTGGCAAAGACGGACCTGCTGGTGTTGGACGACTGGGGGCTGGAAAAAATGACACTCAGCCAGCGCAACGATCTGCTGGAGATCATGGAAGACCGCCATGGCCTGAAATCCACCCTAATCACCAGCCAGTTACCCATCACGCAATGGCACAAGGCCATCGGCGATGCCACGTTGGCTGACGCCATTCTGGACCGACTGCTGCATAACAGCCACAAGCTCAAACTGAAAGGAGAATCAATGAGAAAAACATTGAGTGAATCTGCTGCACTTGATCAGTAAGGTTGCTAATATCCGACCCAATGCATTACGTGGTTGAGGTGATCAAATACTTCCAGAATGACTGATCAAGTTCGCCGGAATATGCAACATGAAAGGAAACAGGGACCAGTATCTATTTTGGGCCAACTATGAAAGTGTCGTAGTCAAGGAAATAAAAGGAATCTGACAGTGCTTCGATACTTTTTGTTATTAATTTCTCTGTTGTTAACGGCCTGCAGCAGCAGTTCAATGTTGCGATCGGGAACTCCGCAGCTGATGACAGGGCCTGTCAGCGAGAAATTCACC
>NZXG01000063.1 GCA_002701845.1 Pseudomonadales bacterium | reverse complement strand
GCTGCTTCTAGCCCCATAACAAAGAACGAAGCCGACACCCAAGCGCTAAACAATCTTTAATCAGTGCTCCAAAAATAGTCCGCGCCAGCCACGTTTAACATTTATATCACCGTCAAAATGACGTAAATCCCCAAATAATAAGTACTGCCTACTATAATCCAACTATCCAGAACTATACACATTCCCCAGTAAGTCCTTGTTTTACAAAAATCAACTCAGCGGCCGCTTTCCCAGCCAACCAAAATCATACGTCAACACAACACCTATCAAAAAACCAAAACTCGATCCTAACCCACTGACCAATCACTAATTAATGGCATCATCTCAGCAAGCCCAAAGATCACCAACCACCACCCCACTGATAAAGTATCATAATCACTTGCCGGAAAGGCACTAATCCGTATACTGTACATACAGCCAGTTGCCATAATTGTTATCATGGAAGATATACCTCGGCCACTACCCCACAAGCCCACCCGGCTACTCGATCAGTTGCGTGCTCACATGCGCAGCCGCAACCTGTCCTATAAAACCGAGCAAACCTACATCGGGTGGATCAAGAGCTACATAGTTTTCCATAACAAACGTCACCCCCAGGAAATGGGCAAAAAAGAAATCAATGAATTTCTCTCCCATCTGGCCGTCCATAAAAACCTCGCCATCAACACCCAGAAAACAGCTTTGAACGCCATCATCTATCTCTACAAACAGTTTTACGGCGTACAAGACCTTGAGCTGCACTTCACCCATGCCAGAAAGCCACGCATCTTGCCCGCCGTCTTCAGCGCCAGCGAGGCCATGAGCGTTATCAATAATCTTGAAGGCATTTATAAAATGATGGCATCGCTGATGTACGGCTCGGGACTGCGGGTGATGGAGTCGGTGCGGTTACGGGTACAGGATGTGGACTTCGCCAATGGCTGCCTTTTCGTTCGCGAGGCAAAAGGCTCGAAATCGCGACGCACCCTGCTGCCAAAGTCGATGATCGAGCCGCTGCAAACCCAGATCGACTTTGCCCTGGCGCTGCACCGTAAGGATCTTGATGAGGGCTATGGCGACGTGTATCTGCCCCATGCCCTGGCGCGAAAATACCCGGGAGCCGGCCGCGAGCCCCGCTGGCAGTACGTATTTCCCGCTGCTTCCAGATCCCTCGACCCCCGCTCCAATGTGCTACGCCGGCATCACGTGGGGGAGCAGACGGTGCAGAGGGCGGTAAGGGTGGCAATCCGCACCGCCCGTATTCACAAGAAAGCCGGCTGTCATACCTTCCGTCACAGTTTCGCCACCAATTTGCTGCGGGCCGGGGTGGACATTCGCAATATCCAGGAGATGATGGGTCACACGGATCTCTCCACCACTCAGATATACACCCATATTGTCGGCATTCAGGAGCGTGGTGTGGTAAGCCCGCTGGATGCGTTGCTGGAACCGGGTGGGCAGGTTAAGGAGCCCGGCGTGGAGTACCTTATCAACGCCGACGCCACCGGTGATAACGCTCCACCCAGCGCAGCAGCCACTCCGGTTTGTGGGCCTTTTTCCATTCGCCGGCCGCATACTTATTGGCTTCATTAAGTGTGGGGTAGATATGGATAGTGCCCAGGATTTTATTCAGCCCAATTCCGTGCTTCATGGCCAGCACGTACTCGGCAATCAGTTCCCCGGCGTGGGGCCCGACGATGGTCACCCCCAGGATTTTGTCTTTACCCGGTGGTGTTAGTACTTTTACAAACCCATATGCCTCTTCGTCGGTGATGGCCCGATCCAGTTCGTCCATGCCGTAACAGGCCACTTCGTAGCGTATGCCCTGCTCCTTGGCTTCCTGCTCGTTCAGCCCCACCCGCGCCACCTCTGGTTGAGTGAAGGTAGCATAAGGAATCACTGAGTAATCCGCCTTGAACTTTTTCAAGTGACCGAACAAGCCATTAACGGAGGCGTACCAGGCCTGGTGCGCTGCCGTGTGGGTGAACTGATACGGCCCCGCCACATCACCGCAGGCGAGGATATGTTTGTAATTCGGTACCCGCAGATAGGCATCGGTTTTCACGGTGCGATCCGGATTCAGGGCGATCCCCAGCTCCTCCAGCCCCAACCCGTCTGTGTTGGCGGTGCGGCCCACGGCCACCAGAATTTCGTCACAGGATACCGTTACCCGTTTGCCCCGATGCTCGCAGATCACCACTTTGTCCCGGCCGTAGTGATCCACTCCGGTGACCTTGTGGTTGGTAAGCACATTCACCCCTTCCGCCGCGAATTGTGCGGTCACCAGGGCGGACACCTCCTCATCCTCCCGGCTCAGCAGGCGGGGCTGCATCTCCACCTGGGTCACCTCCACCCCCAGCCGGGCGAAGGCCTGTGCCAGCTCACAGCCAATGGGGCCGCCCCCCAGCACCGCCAGGCGCTTGGGTTTACGGCGCAGTTCCCACAGGGTATCGGAGGTGAGGAATCCGGTATTGGCCAGGCCGGGAATGGGGGGAATCGCCGGCCGGGCGCCGGTTGCGATGATGATACTGCGGGCGGTCAGGCGTTGGTCGTTCACCGCCACCTCCCAGGGGCTGATAAGCCGGGCGTAGCCTTGAATACACTCCACCCCCAGTTCGGTGTAGCGCGCTATGGAGTCATGGGGCGCAATGGTCTGCACACTGCGTTGGACCCGCTCCATAACACCGGCAAAATCAAATTCCGCCGTCACCGGCTTCAACCCGAACTCCCCCGCCCGTTTCATGTCCCGCACCAGGCCGGCGCTGCGCAGCAGGCTTTTACTGGGTACGCAGCCGGTGTTCAGGCAGTCCCCGCCCATGTTATGGCCTTCGATCAGGGTCACTTTCGCTTTAACGGTGGCGGCGATGTAGGACGACACCAAGCCGGCGGAACCGGCGCCGATCACGATCAGGTTACGGTCGAAAGATTTGGGTTTTTGGTACTCAGTCATGGGTTACGTCGGGCCCTGATTGCGGAAATCACTTTTTTGGCCACCAGGGGCAGCAGCCCCAGAGCCACGAACGACAAAATCAAATCCGGGGACAATATGCCCTGCATGGATTCCAGTTGGCTCAGTTGAGTGCCGGCGTTCACATACACCAGCGTACCCGGCAACATGCCCAACTGGCTGATCCAGTAGAACGGCCAGGCTTTAATGGGTGTCAGCGCCATCGCAATATTGATCAGGAAAAACGGAAACGCCGGAATCAACCGCAGGCTGAACAGGTAAAAGCCACCCTCTTTCTCCACGCCGTTGTTGATGGTCTTAAGCTGCTCCGCGAACCGCTGCTGCACCCAGTCCCGGGCAATGTAGCGGGCGATCAGAAACGCCAGGGTGGCTCCGATGGCACTGGCGAAAGACACCAGCAAGGTACCATACCCCAACCCGAGCAGCGCCCCCGCCGCCAGGGTCATCACCGCCGCGCCGGGCAGGGAGAGGGCCGTCACCAGCACATAAATTGCGAAAAACACGGCGGCCACCAGCAGCGGATTGCGCGCCAGGGCCTGTTGCCAGGCTGCCTGCTGGGATTGCAGGTACTGAAAGGACAGATACTGGTTGAGGTCGAACAGGAACCAGGCGGCGGCCGCCACCATCACCAGCAGTCCCAGAATAATCAGTTTGTTTCGCATAATCCGCTCTATCACCGGCCATCGTCTGACGCCATTACCATAACAGGGTATGATACAGACGAGAAAAATGTCGAAAGGTTACACCATGAATGACAAAACCCTGAACCGGGGCCCCTACCCCGCCACCCGCCTGCGCCGGATGCGCCGTCAGGATTTCAGCCGCCGGTTGATGCGGGAAACCACCCTGACTCCGGCGGATCTGATTTACCCCATGTTTGTGCTGGAGGGCCGGGGCCAGCGGGAAGCCGTACCGTCCATGCCGGGCATCGAGCGGGTCTCCCTGGACCTGTTGCAGGAGGAGGCCCGACACCTGGCGGGGTTGGGCGTGCCCGCCATCGCCATCTTTCCGGTGACCGCGCCGGCGCAGAAATCCCTGGATGCCAGTGAGGCCTACAACCCCAACGGCCTGGCGCAGCAGGCGGTGAAAGCCGTCAAGGACGCGGTGCCGGACATGGGGGTGATCACCGATGTGGCTCTGGATCCGTTCACCACCCACGGCCAGGACGGTATCATTGATGAGGAAGGTTATGTACTGAACGATCGCACCGTGGAAACCCTGGTGCGCCAGGCCCAGTCCCATGCCGACGCCGGCGCGGATATCGTCGCCCCCTCGGATATGATGGATGGCCGCATCGGGGCCATTCGCCAGCAGCTGGAAGCCGTGGGTCATGTGAACACCTGTATTCTGGCCTATTCTGCCAAGTACGCCTCCAGTTATTACGGCCCCTTCCGCGATGCCGTGGGCTCAGCCGGCAACCTCAAAGGCGGCAATAAATTCACCTATCAGATGGACCCCGCCAACCGGCAGGAGGCCCTGCACGAGGTGGCGCTGGATTTGCAGGAGGGCGCGGACATGATCATGATCAAACCGGGCATGCCCTATCTGGACATTGTGCGGGAGGTGAAGGATCAGTTTGCCGCTCCCACCTTTGTGTATCAGGTGAGCGGTGAGTACGCCATGCACATGGCGGCGTTCCAGAATGGCTGGCTTAATCATGACGCTGTCATACTGGAGTCACTAAACTGTATTAAAAGGGCAGGTGCGGATGCCATCCTCACCTACTTTGCCAAAGACGCGGCAGAACTCCTGAATCGGTGATTAGCCTTATGACCAGTAACTCCACAGCTCCCAATCAAGACATGCCCGGTACGCCCGAGGCGCCGGCCCCTGATATCGATCTGGCGGACAGCGCCTATTATACCAACCGCTATATCAGCTTGCTGGAGTTCAATCTGCGGGTGCTGGCCCAGGCGGAGGACACCACCCTGCCGCTGCTGGAACGACTGAAGTTTCTGCTGATTTTCAGCAGTAACATGGATGAGTTCTTTGAGGTGCGACTGGCGGGGCTGCAGCGGGACATCGCCTTCAACCAGGCCCGGCCGGAGGCCGACGGCATGCACCCCAAGGATGTGCTCAAGGTCATCAGCGACAAATGCCATGTGGCCATCGAACGCCAGTATGCCCTGCTCAACGAGGAGCTGCTGCCGTTGATGGCGGAGGAGAACATCCACTTCATCGCCCGCGACAGCTGGACCGCGCCCCAGGTGCAATGGGTGAAGCACTACTTCCGGCAACAGGTGGCGCCGGTACTCACCCCCATCGGCCTGGATCTGGCCCACCCGTTCCCCCGCCTGGTGAACAAGAGCCTGAACTTTCTGGTGACCCTGGAAGGGGCCGATGCCTTCGGCCGGCGCCTGGGCCTGGCAGTGGTGCCGGCGCCCAAATCCTTGCCCCGGATCATCCGCATGCCGGACGATGTGTGCGAAGGTGGCGACAACTTCATCTTTTTATCGTCCATTATTCACTATCATGCCGGCTACCTGTTTCCCGGCATGAAATCCACTGGTTGTTACCAGTTCCGGCTGACCCGCAATTCCGATCTGTTCCTGGATGAGGAAAAGGTGGAGGACCTGTCCACCGCCCTGAAAGGGGAGCTGGCCTCCCGCCGCTATGGCGAAGAGGTGCGCCTGGAAGTGGCGGACAACATGCCGGACGAGCTGATCAACTTCCTGCTCAACAAATTCGGCCTGGACGACTCCCAGTTGTATCGGGTCAACGGCCCGGTGAACCTGACCCGGATGATGTCCGTGCTGGAGGTGGCCAAGACCCACCACGAGTTTCCTTCATTCAAGCCCAATCTGCCGGCGGATCTGCAGCGCAGTGACCGCATGTTCGCCGCCATCAACAGTGGTGACATCCTGTTAAATCACCCCTACGAGTCTTTTCAGCCGGTCATTTACTTCCTCAAACAGGCCGCCCGGGACCCGGACGTGGTGGCCATCAAGCAGACCCTGTACCGTACCGGCACCAATTCCGAGATTCTGGAACTACTGGAGGAGGCAGCCCGCAACGGCAAAGAAGTCACCGCGGTGGTGGAGCTGCGGGCCCGGTTCGATGAGGAGAGCAATATTGAAATCGCCTCCCGCCTGCAGGAAGCCGGGGTGGTGGTGGTGTACGGCATTGTCGGCCACAAGACCCACGCCAAAATGATGCTGGTGGTGCGCCGGGAAGGTCCCCGCCTGCGTCGTTACGTGCACCTGGGTACCGGCAACTACCACGCCGGCAACGCCCGCCTGTACTCGGATTACAGCCTGCTCACCTGCAATGAGGAGCTGGCGGAGGACACCCATAAAATCTTCCAGGAGCTCACCGGCATGGGCCGGCCGGCGCAGCTGAAGCATTTCTATCACTCGCCCTTTACCCTGCAACAGGATCTGCTGATTCAGCATATCCGCAACGAACGGGACAACGCGCTGAATGGGCTACCGGCGCGGATCTGGTTCAAGTGCAACTCACTGACCGATAAAACCGTGATTGAGGAATTGTATCGCGCCTCCCAGGCCGGCGTGGAGATCAAGCTGATCGTCCGTGGTATGTGCTGCCTGCGGCCCGGGGTGCCTGGGGTGTCCGACACTATCGAGGTGCGCTCCATTGTGGGCCGGTTCCTGGAACACACCCGGGTCTACTACTTCCACAACCAGGGTGACTACAAGGTCTACCTGGCCAGCGCCGACATCATGGAACGCAACCTGTATCGCCGGGTGGAAATCAGCTTCCCCATTCTGGACGATAAGCTGCGGGAGCGGGTGTACAAGGAAGGCCTGGAGATCTATTTGAAGGACAACTGCCAGGCCTGGATCATGAGTTCCGATGGCACCTACACCCGCCTGGCCCCCGCCGAGGGTGAGGAGCGACTGTCCGCACAGATGTACCTGATGGACAAACTGGGGTAAACACCGGGACCGGGAGCTTCCGCGCCGGAAACATTGATCTGAGTGGCCCCAAACTTCGACTGCAGCGGCTACAATAACAGCTAAATTTCTGCACTCCGCGAACCTGCCGGTCGTGGTGCCTTCGGTCAACGGGCTTTTGAAAGCGTCACCAGCACAGTCATTGCAAGTGCAGCCGTGTTTCAAAAGGTTGTCAGGGAATGCCATGAAAACCGTCATCAGTATCAGTCTGGAAAATTCCGATTTCGATTATGAGTTCGAGGCGGAGTTTCTGGGGGAACCGTTCCGGGTCAAACGTATCGGCGTGGACAAAGACACCCAGCAGGCGGAATTGCTGATCCGCCAGTGGCAATATCAGGCGGATGCCATTGCCCTGGAAGGCCTGCGGGATCATCAACGGGTGGGGCCCTTCGAGCTGCAGCAGAAGCTGATCCAGCGGCTGGAAAACCTCACCAGCGATGTGCCTGTCACCAGCGGCACCCGGCTGCGGGAGATCCTCCAGGAATGGGCCCTGCGCCATACCCAAAACAGCCAGAAGGGCTTCTTCAACAACAGTAACGTGCTGATTTTCAGCGGTATGAATCATTACCGCAGCGCCCGGGTCCTCACCGAATACACCGAGAACCTGCGCTTTGCCGATCCGGTGTTGCAGCTGGGTATCCCCAAGTTTCTCACCTCGTTTCAGGGGCTGGAGCTGTTCGCCAAGGGCAGTCATCAGATTCTGCGCTGGACCCCGCCCCATGTGCTGTCCCCCAGCGTGGCGCCGGTGAAAGAGTGGAATCACTACATAATGCGCAAGGCCATGCACAAGGCCGATGTGGTGGTGGCCCGCTACGAGGAACTGGAGCGCTACGGCCTTGAGGAGCTGGCGGGCAAAACCGTGGTTACCAACGCCATCTCCCCCCGGCGGCTGGAACAATTGCGGGAGCGGGGGGTGCAGATGATCCTGGATTACTGCCCCCAGCCCTTCGCCGGCCAGACCATCAGTATTGTGGTGCTGGAAGCCATGATTCGCGCCGCCCTGGGCCGTCAGCATCAGCGCCTGACCGACGATGACCTGCTGGAAATCATCACCAGCCTGGAGCTGGAGCCCCGTACCCTGTATCCCAATGGGTTTCACCGCACCAGCCGTTTTGCCTTTGTCATCCACCCCCTGTCACAGCAGTATTTCCGCAACGCCAAGCCTCTGGATCTGGTATCGAAGGTCTCGCCGCCGGTGGTGATGAATACCCTGGAGCGCATCATTGCCTACTCCCCGCCCTTTGTGTATTCCCGGGTCTCCGGCATCGAGTCCCCCACCGGCGCCATCGCCGAGGGCTGGCTGATCACCGTGGGGGGCACCCCCCGGGAGATCATGGCCCACAGCCCGGAATTCACCTACCGCCGGTTGCTGGCGGCGGCGGACAGGGCGAAAAAACTCGGCGCCCAGATCATGGGGCTGGGTGCCTTCACCAAGGTGGTGGGGGATGCCGGTGTCACCGTGGCCAAGCGGGCGCCCTTACCGATCACCACCGGCAACAGTTACAGCGCTTCCGGCGCGCTCTGGGCCGCCCACGACGCGGCGCACAAACTGGGGCTGGTGCAGGTGGGCCCCAGCGGTAAAATGGCGGGCAAGGCCATGGTGGTGGGCGCCACCGGCGCCATCGGCTCGGTCTGTGCCCGGCTGCTGGCCAAGGCCGCCGACGAGGTCTATCTGGTATCACCGGAGGCGGGCAAACTGCTGGCCCTGAAGGAGGATATCGAACAGGAAACCCCGGGGGCCCGCCTCCACGTCACCGCCAGCACCGAGCGTTTTCTGGGGCAGATGGACATGATCGTCACCGCCACCTCTGGCGCCGGCAAAAAAATCCTCGACATCATGAAGGTGAAGCCCGGCTGCGTGATCACCGACGTGGCCCGACCGTTGGACATTCCACCGGAGGATGTGGCAAAACGGCCGGACGTGCTGGTGATCGAATCCGGTGAGATCCGGTTGCCGGGGGAAGTGCACATGAAAGACATCGGCCTGCCCAAAAACGTGGTCTACGCCTGCCTGGCGGAGACCATTGTGCTGGCGCTGGAAGGCCGTTTTGAAAACTTCACCCTGGGCCGGGAAATCGAATGGGAAAAAGTGCGGGAGATCTACAAACTGGGGCTGAAACACGGCATGCAGCTGGCTTCCATTTCCGGTGTCAATGGCGTTTACAGCGATGAGGACCTGGCCCAGGTGCGCCAACTGGCCCTGGAGCAGCGGCCGGAGCTGAAGGCGGCCCTGGCCCCAAATCAGGCCCGCTGAGCACGCCGGCCGGCCTTATTCAAATTCCCACCTTATTCAAACTCCAGGGTGCAATCGATCTTCTTCCAGTAGTCCTGTTCCTGTTGCAGGTCCGCCAGCAGCAGGGGCCGTTGCTCAATCCAGCCGGGGGCAAATTTCAGGTTCACCTGATTGCTCCGCACGCTAATGGCGAATTCCGCCAGCCCATCATCCCGCCGTGAGCGATGGAACACCACCGCCAGCCGCAGTAGCAGCACCAGCCGCAACACTTTCTCCTGCAGATGGGAGAGCACGTCGTCCAGCATGTTGGGCCGCAGCTTGCGCCGATGGGCCGCCACCAGAGTCGCCATGATGCGCTGATCCTGGCGGGTAAATCCGGGCAGATCGGAGTACGTTAACAGGTAGGCACCGTGACGATGAAAACCGGAATGGGACACCACCAGCCCCAGTTCGTGACAGAGGGCGGACCAGTGCAGCCAGTCCCGACAGTACTCCCCCAGATCCCAGTCCCGCTCCACCTGGCGGAACAGCTCCAGGGCCGTATTCTGTACCCGCTGGGCCTGTTTCTCATCCACGGAATAACGCTGCATCAACGCCTGCACCGTGCGTTCACGGACATCCTCCGGGGCGTGGCGGCCCAGCATGTCGTACAGGATGCCCTCGCGCATGGCGCCGTCGGAGAAGTGGGCCTTGTCCACCCCCAGCTGCTCGAAGATACCGATCAGAATGGCCAGCCCGCTGGGCAGAACGGTACGCCGATCCGCCTTGATGCCGGCGATATCAATCTCACCCAGCTGCTGGAAGCTGAGCACCTTGTCCCGCAGCTGATACAACCCGGCCAGATCTATGCCATCCTGGTACCAGCCGTTTTCGATCAGCGCGTTTTTGATGGCCTTGACCGTGCCGGACGCCCCCACCGCGGCACTCCAGCCCTGCTCCCGGTAGGCGGGCTCGATGGAGGCCAGTTCCAGCCGGGCCCGGATCACCGCCTTGCGGAACCCCTGCTCGGTGATCCGGCCGGCGCTGAAAAACTGTTCCCGGTAGGAGACACAGCCCATGTGCAGACTCTCGGTGAGGATGGGCTCAAAACCCCGGCCGATGATAAATTCCGTGGAGCCGCCGCCGATATCAAACACCAGCCGGTTGCCCTCATCATGGGCCAGGGAATGGGATACCCCCAGATAAATCAGGCGGGCTTCCTCCCGGCCGTTCACCACCTCCACCGGGCAGTTCAGAATTCGCCGCGCCTCCCGCAGAAAGGCATTGCCGTTGCGGGCCTTACGCAGGGTGTTGGTGCCCACGCAACGCACCAGTTTGGGGTCGATACCGTCCAGGCATTGGGCAAAGCGGCGCAGGCATTCCAGCCCCCGCTGCATGGAATCCTCGTCCAGGCTGTCGTCCGGTTGCAGGCCGGTGGCCAGCATGACCTTCTCCGCCAGTTTCTGCACCGGGCGGATTTCACCGGATTCCGTGCGGGCGATGACCATATGAAAACTGTTGGACCCCATATCAATGGCGGCCATGTGGTCCTGGGGGGTGTCCTGAAGGGGCGGCGTTTCAGTCAATTGGCGTATCCATTTTCAAATTCAGACAAACCTGAAATGACAGCTGCAAAAACCAGAATGATGACGTAACCTATGGAAGTACATCAGGTTTGACCAGAAGCATCTGGGGGCATGATAACACCTTCCCGACACCAGCACAGCGACAATTACCACCCCCCCGAGATTGAAACCGCCGATTCCTGATCGTACAATCTGGCGACCAAACACGATTGAGGTACCTTCCCGCCCACAGGCCCCACAGACTGGCGCCGGCCGGGAAGGCTGACTGGAGAAGCGCATGAGCAGCAACATCGTAAACGTAACTGACAGCAACTTCGAAGCGGAAGTGCTGCAATCCGACAGCCCGGTGCTGGTGGATTACTGGGCGGAGTGGTGTGGCCCCTGCAAGATGATCGCCCCGATTCTGGAAGAGATCTCCGGTGAGTACGACGGCAAGCTGAAGATTGCCAAGCTCAATATCGATGACAACCCGGATACGCCCCCCAAGTACGGGATCCGCGGTATTCCCACCCTGATGCTGTTCAAGAACGGCAATGTGGAAGCCACCAAAGTGGGCGCTTTATCAAAATCGCAATTGACAGCGTTCCTGGATAGTAATATATAATTGAACTCAGCCTTGGCCGCACTGGTTAGGGCTTCTGTTTTTTACTGATTGTGTCTTCAACTTCATAACAAGCTGGATGCGCAACGCGGAGAGCGGTTCCTGGCATCTCTTCGATTCCTCACCTTTCAACGGATCCCTCTACTACGCCGTGAAGAATCGTAAGTACCTGTGTGGACGTACCTGTAATTAAGACCTGCACAAAAGACATGCTGGACGCCTTGGCAAGCGAGTGCTAGATTGACTTTATCGCACCGATTTCTACCGGTGCCATAATGCCTTACTCTGATCCATTATTTTTTTAAGAGTCCTGACAGCACCTCGATTTGTCTGCTTCCGCCCGATTGCGGCTCCCATACCTTTAAATAACCGAATATGACCTCCACGGAAATGAATCTCACCGAACTGAAAACCAAACCTATCGCCGAACTGGTTAACGTCGCCACCGAAATGGGCCTGGAAAACATGGCCCGGACCCGGAAACAGGACGTAATCTTTAGCATTCTCAAAAAACACGCCAAAAGTGGCGAGGACATTTTCGGCGATGGTGTGCTGGAAATCCTGCAGGACGGTTTCGGCTTCCTGCGTTCCGCCGAGGGCTCTTACCTGGCGGGCCCGGACGACATTTATGTCTCCCCCAGCCAGATCCGCCGCTTCAACCTGCGCACCGGCGACACCATTTCCGGCAAGATCCGCCCCCCCAAGGAGGGCGAACGCTACTTTGCCCTGCTCAAGGTCAATGAAATCAACCTGGACCGGCCGGAAAACGCCAAGAACAAGATTCTGTTCGAGAACCTGACGCCGCTGTTTCCCCAGAAACGGCTGATCATGGAAATCGGCAACGGCAGCACCGAGGACATCACCGCCCGTACCATCGATCTGGTGGCGCCCATTGGCAAGGGCCAGCGCGGCCTGATCGTGTCCCCGCCGAAAGCGGGTAAAACCCTGATGCTGCAGAATATCGCCCACTCCATCTCGCGCAACAATCCGGAATGCACGCTGATCGTACTGCTGATTGATGAGCGCCCGGAAGAAGTGACCGAAATGCGCCGCACCGTCCGTGGTGAGGTGGTGGCCAGCACCTTTGATGAACCCCCGGCCCGCCATGTGCAGGTGGCCGAGATGGTGTTGGAAAAAGCCAAGCGCCTGGTGGAACACAAACAGGACGTGGTGATCCTGCTGGACTCCATCACCCGACTGGCCCGGGCCTACAACACCGTGATCCCGTCCTCCGGCAAAGTGCTTACCGGCGGTGTGGACGCCCACGCCCTGGAACGGCCCAAGCGCTTCTTCGGTGCCGCCCGGAATATTGAAGAAGGCGGCAGTCTGACTATTCTCGCCACCGCCCTGGTGGATACCGGCTCCAAAATGGACGAGGTGATCTTCGAGGAGTTCAAGGGCACCGGTAACCAGGAACTGCATCTGGATCGCCGTATCGCCGAGAAGCGGGTGTTCCCGGCCATCAATATCAACAAGTCCGGCACCCGCCGCGAGGATCTGCTGACCTCGGAAGACGAGTTGAAAAAGATGTGGATCCTGCGCAAGATTCTGCATCCCATGGACGAAATCGCCGCCATGGAATTCCTCATCGACAAGATGCGCGACACCAAAACCAACGAAGAATTCTTCGAATCCATGAAGCGTAAATAGCGCAGCGGCCGGTTCCCTCTCCAAGGACGCTAACAGTGGACCATGAAAATGGACCATCAAATCACTTTTTTACCCGGCGGCCTGCGGCTGCGGGCAAGTTCCGAAGAGACAGTACTGCAGGCGGCCAGCCGCCAGGCATTCCGGGTGCCCCGGGCCTGCGACGCCGGAGTCTGTCATCTGTGTCAGGCCCGGCTGCTGACGGGTCAGGCTCGACACAAGCACGACGGATCCGTTATCGATGCTTCCGATGGGCCGGTGGAACCGGTATTCTGTTGTCTGATTCAACCTCTCACCGACCTGCAACTGGAGATTGAGCGCGTGCTAGCACCGGGACAGTTACCAAGCCACGAAGTTACGGCGACCATCCAATCCGTTGAGCAGGCCACCCCGGACGTAAAGATCGTGACCCTGCTGCTGCCGGCCGGCAAAGCCATCGAATATCACCCGGGCCAATACCTTTGGGTGATACTGGATACTGAAAACCAGGCGGCGTTCTCCATTGCCAATGCCCCCCGCGACGACCGTACCCTGGAGTTGCACATTCGCGAAACCCGCGATAGTGTCACCTACCCCCTGTTGGAAAAACGCCTGTGTAAAGGCGAGTCCCTGCGCATCAGCCTGCCCCACGGGGATACCAGCCTGTACCGGCTGCGGGATGCCAAGCGCATTATGATGATCGCCGGCAGTACCGGCTTCTCGCAGATGCAGGCCATGATTGAAGGTATGATTGCCGCCCGCGACGAACGTCAGGTGGTGCTGTACTGGGGCGCCCGCAGCGCCCGGGACCTGTACCGCCACGATGCCACCAAGTCCCTGGTGTTTCTGCACCCCAGTATCCGCTATATCCCGGTGGTATCGGACCAGCCGGAATGGCCCGCCCGCAAAGGCCTGGTGCACCAGGCCGCACTGACGGACCTGGACGGGGATTTCAGCGACTGGACCTTTGTCTGCGGTGGTTCCCCCGCCATGGTTTACGCCACTTACGATGACTTTATCGCCGCCGGTATGGCACCGGAACAGATGATCTCCGATGTCTTCGATTACGCCCCCAGGGACGCCTGACCGCGACGGCAGGCGGCCCCATCAGGCCGCGTTACCAAAATGATCGGACACCACCACCAGATAACCGTCCGGATCCCGGAACCATATTTCGTGCTGCTTTGCATTGGGATTAATGTGGGGCTCGGCGACAATGACAGCCTCGGAACTTAGAATTGTTTCCACGGCAGCCGTAAACATCCCCGTGCGAAACCAGAGGATCACCCCGTTACCATTGACTGCATTCGCCTGCCACATGGCGGGATGTTCGTGGGCGTCAGACCGGTGCAGCTGCAATACCAGGCGATTCTGGTAAGTGAGCATTTCATACTCATCCCCCCCGTGGGCGCTCTCAAGCCCGAGCACCTGCTGATAAAACTGACTGGACCGTTCGACATTGGAGACCACGATCATAGGCTCAATGTTCATAGCGTTAATGCCTGACTGTTGTGGACAGAGACATGATATCCGAGTCTCACTCGTTCTTACTGCCGCTAAAGGTGCCACTCTCATTCCAGATGCTGTTGTACCAGGTACCGGCAACCGAGCCGTCCTGATTCAGCGTCATTTCAAAGGAGGCACCGATATCGGTGTTACCCGCAGCAGCGGTTCTATCACTGTTGGCCTGTCCGGTCACCGTGAAGGTTGCATTGTCGGAGTTAGAGTAGCCACTGCCGGTAATGGCCCCCGCATCATCAATGGAGAAATCAAAGGTACCACTGTCGTCACCGGTGAAAGTACCGGAATAGTCCCCCTGCAACAGCCCGATCAACGTCAGATTGAAATGGTTTTGCGCATCGTCCACGGACACCAGAGTCCGGGCGCCGGCACCGGTTAATGCCGTCAGCTCCGCCACCAGAATCTGCACATCGCCATCGGCCTCGAACTCGGCTGGCGATTGATTAAAGTTGATGCTGCCGGTGGCCTGCTGGGCAACCGTGTCGGTGATCTGGATACCGTTATCGACCATGCCATCGTCATCCAGGGTCTGTAACAGCCGGATCATGTTGGTCACCGTGGGGTCGGTTTCATCGCCGGCACCGGGCACCAGATCCAGCGGAGTGATCAGGTCAGCGCCCTGCGCACTGCCCAACTCGATATTGCCAATGAAGAAACTGACAGCCTCGCCCACCTCATAGGTGAAGGTGCCACTGGCATCCGTGGTGCCTTCCTGGGCCCCCGAGACAAACCGCAGTCCCGCCACCGCGCTGTCGAGGAACTCACCGGTACGGGTTTCCGGTGCACTGGGGCCCGCATTCCGATCGCTGCTGTTATCGTCATCATCATCGTCGCTGCAGGCGGAAAGACAAAGCCCGAAAGCAATCACAAGGCAGTATTTCAGTAGCGTTGACCAATAACTGGAAGTATCCATATTAAATTCCTTTAACGTTGTTGTATGAGTTATCCACCTGTGCTCTTCCCTGATCCACTGGCCGGCCACAGCCACACGCCGCTTTAGCCTAAAGAACAACCAAAGCAAGGGTACTGTGATAACACGGAGCGGGACGCACTGACATTAACACGCCGGAGGCCAAATGTAACGGCAAAGCAAATTGAGCGGAGGCGCCATGCCCACACTAGGGAGCGACTGCGACAGTTTGGTGACAGCACGACTGTTTTGTGCAGCCACGGCATTGCTGGGGCCGTAGCCTGTTTCAACGACCAAGCCAGGCTCAAAGTCCCACCCAGGCGCCTGATCTGGAACAATATCAGCCCACCCGCATATGCTAAAGTGGCCATCCGGATAACCAGCAGGAGTCACTTGCCATGAGCGACAACAATCAGTTCAGCATTAGCATGGAGCTGGTGGAAAACTATCTGTTCAAAATCGATTTCGGGGAATTCGGGGATGTCATGACCGATGAACCGGCGCCACTGGGCAATGGTGAAGGCCCCAACCCTTCCCGACTGGTGGCGGCGGCGGTGGGGAACTGCCTGTGCGCCAGTTTGTTATTCGCATTACGCAAACAGAAAGATGAGCCGGGGCGGGTCAGTGCCACGGTCACCGGCAATCTGGAACGGCAGGATGGCCGCTGGCGGATCGCGCAACTGGTGGTGGACATGCAGGTGGAAAACCCGAACGACCTGCCACATTTACCGGAAGCGCTGGGGAAGTTCGAAGACTTTTGCGTGGTGACCCAGAGCATCCGCCAGGGGATTCCAGTGGAAGTACGGGTACGGGACCAACAGGGCAACGAGTTACCCGCGGCCCACTGACCGCGCGAATTTCTCAGGCCGGCGCGGGCTCCGACGCCGACGCGGTGGCGGGCATGGGTAAATCCGGCAGCCGCTCGGCGATCAGGGCCAGACCCGCCTGGAACATTTCGTTGCTGGCCTGGTGTTCTCCCAGATGGCTCAACAACCGCCCCAGCTCGCCGTAAGCCTGAGCACTTTTACGGGAGCGCAGGCTGGCTTCCAGATAGCTGCGGGCCTTGTCCCACTGTTCCAATTGCAGGCTGAGCCTACCCATGGTCAGTAGCAACATGGGATTGTTGGGGCGTTCCTTGAGCCAGTTTTCACACCACAATAATTGTTTTTCCACATCGCCACCGGAGATGCGGCCGTACACCTGTACCAGGCTGTCGTCCCAGTTTTTACGCAGTACATCGGTCACCACTTTTTCGGCGTCGCCGCCGGCTTCGGCGGCAATCAAACCTTCCGCGTAGATCTTTACCAGGGGCGGTTCGTTATGAAATTTTTTCGGAATCTGGTGCCAGGCTTCGTTCAGGTTGCGTTGCTTCTCGTCGTTGGTTTCACCCCGCACCGCGCGCTTTAACTTGCCCTCATAACACAGCCGGGCCAGGCGCCCGAATTCGGTCTCGCTCACCACCTTGTGCTTTTTCATGGCGGGCAGCAGCTCCCGCAGGCTTTCCCAGTCTTCCAGTTCCACGTACACGCTGCTGAGCATTTTAATGACATAGGGATAACTGGGGGATTTGGCATCACGGGACAGTTTCATCAGCGTGGCCAGGCACTCCTCCCAGTGGCCGCTCTGATACTGCAGCCGGGCCTTGGTGAGACTCACTGCGGCGTCAGCGCCCTTGGTGCTTTCATGGGCCAGCCGCAGGTAATGATCCCGCTCGTCGGTCTTGCCCTGTTCGTGGGCCGCCTGGGCGGCGGTGAGGTAATTGATCAGCGGCACGTCATTACCCCGGGCGGCCTTGGCCAGCAGTTTTTCCGCCTTGGGCCAATCCCCCTGGGCCAGGGCAATCAGGCCGTCGGTGGTGAGGCGGTTGCTCTTGCGCTGAAACAGGCGCCAGCGCAGGATCCGGCGCACCACCACCACCAGCCAGTACACCACAAAGATCGCCAGCAGAATGACCAGCACCCCCACCAGCAGACTGGTTTCGAAGGTGTGTTTGCCGTGAGCCAGCAGAATGTAGCCCGGGTCTTTGGCCACGGCCTTAAAAAACAGGGCACCCACCAGACTGCCCATCACCAGGAACATGATGGTGGAGCCTTTGATCCGGAGCAGATTCAGTACCGCGTTCACGGGGCTGACTCCTCAGCGGTGGCAGACCCTGAGCCGCTCTCCTGTCGCCGTGACTGGGTCTGTTGAATGGACTCCAATTGCTGTTCCCGCACCAGTTTTTCCTTGCGCCAGTACTCCCGGAACACCCGCACCGCCCGCAGGGAATCGGTGATGGTGGGCAGCGGCGGCTGCAACTGTACTGACAGCAGATCGCTGATTTCCGACACAAAGAACTGGGTTTCGCCGGTCTGTTGGTGGATGTACATCTCCACCCGGTCCCGGGCCCCCATCAGGCTGACCCGGTAGGCCTCATTATCACCGCGCAACAAAGCCAGTTGCGCCTGCTGCAACAACAGAATCACGTTGCGGGCCAAAAACTCGCGGTCTTCCGTCAGGGTGATGGGGCGGCCCTTGGGATGTTTCTGATAGTCGTACAAAGAGGTGACAAAATTTTTGAAGCGGTACCAGAATAGATCCAGCCCCTCTTCCGGCATGGGCTCGCCCGCTTCCGACTCCACCGGCTCCTGTTTCAATTCAAAGCGCGGAATCCCCAGCTTCACCACCCGATCAGCCAGATCCGCCAGCCGCAGGAAGATGCCTTCCACGTCAACGCTGGTTTCCGCCGCCAGCTTGAGGTCGTGAATATCATCCACCAGGGCTTCCCGCAGGGGGCGGGCCGCCGGTTCATTCATGGCCCGGACGATGTCTTCCGCCTCCTGCAGCAGGGCCAGGGCACCCCGGGCATCCCCCAGCAGGGACAGCCGCTGCTCCGCCACGGTGATGAAATGTTCCACTTCCCGCAGCATCCAGTCGATGCGATGGGCGCCGCTGATGGCGCTGATTTCATTCTCCAGCGCCGCCAGCCGGGATTGCAGCTGATCGCGGTTGCGGTTGACGCTCTTGAGGGCGTCCCGGGTCTGATTCAGCTGTTGCTGCAGGCGATTGATTTCACTGGCCATGCGCTCCACCCGCTGCGCCCGGTCCGCCAGGGTCTGGGTGATGGATTCGCGCTGCTCTGCGGCGGCCACCGCCCGCTGCTGATTCATATAAAACAGATAGCCGGCCACACCGGCCGCGGCCACCGCCAGCAACAGCGCCAGCAGCAACACCAGCCGCGCCCCCCAACCCAATTTGGCGCGGGGTGGCTGGGTTTTGCCGTTTTTGATCTTGTCCTGAACCGATGGGGGGGCACTGGCAGCGACCGCGGGAGGGGCGGGAGACGGTGACTGGTTCTGGTCCGGCTTGTCTTCGCTCATGCAATTCCTGTTGGTTTTTTAGGGTTCCCGTTTTTCAATGCTGGCAATGGTCTGAATCATATCCGCAGCAGAAGGGCTGCGAGCCTGCCAGAGATCAGCGAAGCCCTGTTCCCGGGCAAACTGCGCCAGACGCCCGCTGACCACCACCAGTGGGCATAACCGCAGCCGATCCAGATCCGGCCCCGCCAAGGTCATGAGATTACGTAATCCGTCCCCGCTTGTCACGGTGAGAATTACCGGGCCCGCGTCCAGGGCCCGCAGCAATGGCGTTAGGTCGGTGTCCGGGCATACCCGTCGATAGAGTTCCAGGTAATCCACCCGGGCGCCGCGCTGACGCAGGGTCTGGCCCAGGGTCTCGCGCCCGCCTTCACCCCGCAGAATCAGTACCCGACGCTGATGCAGCTGCTGCAACTCCGGCCAGTCCAGTAATGTCTCACTGGTGGCTCCCTGCTGCGCCACTTTCAGATTCAGACCCCAATCCGCCATGGCGGCACCGGTGGCCGGTCCCACCGCCAGCCATTGTTGTCGCACCGGCCACTGGGGCCAGTAATCCGCCAGCGCCTCCAGACCCAGCTGAGCGGCGTTGGGGGATACGCAGATCACAAAGTCGTAGTGGTCCAGATCCAGTACCCGCTGGCGTTGCGCCGGGTCCAGCTCGATGGGTTGGATGGCCAGGGTGGGCAGTTCCAGCACCGGGGCGCCGGCGGCCCGCAGGGGGTCGCTGAGCGCTGCGGCCTGGTTCGCCGGGCGGGTGACCACCACCGTGGCTACGCCGGACAACAGGGGATCGCCAGTCACGGATCGGCCTGTTGATACAGCCGCCGGAGAATGTCCCGGGCACCCTGCTGCAGTAATACTTGCCCCAGTTCAGTCCCCAGGGCCTCGGCCTGCTCCCGGTGGCCCCGGACTTCGTGCCGAACCACCTGAGTGCCATCAGGCTCGCCCACTAAGCCCCGAATCCAGATCTGGTCGCCCTCCAGCACGCCGTAACCGGCGATGGGTACCTGACAACCACCCTCCAGGGTGCGGTTCATGGCCCGCTCGGCCATTACCCGGGTGGCGGTATCTTTATGGTGCAGACACTGCAACAGATCCACGGTCCGTTGATCATCCAGCCGGCACTCAATGCCCAGGGCCCCCTGACCCACCGCCGGCAGGCTTTCCTCCGGGGCCATGGCGCGGCGGATACGGGCATCGAAACCCAACCGCTTGAGGCCACTGGCTGCCAGAATAATGCCATCGAAACGACCCTCGTCGAGCTTCGCCAGTCGCGAATTCACATTGCCCCGTAGATCGACAATCTGCAGATCCGGCCGCCGCTCGCGGACCTGACACTGACGCCGCAGGCTGCAGGTGCCCAGCACCCCGCCCTGGGGCAGGTCCGCCACCGAGTCATATTCGTTGGAGACAAAGGCATCCCGGGGATCCTCCCCCCTGCAGATCACCGCCAGCCCCAGCCCGTCGGGAAAGTCCACCGGCACATCCTTCATGGAATGCACGGCGATATCCGCCCGCCCCTCCAGCATGGCCACTTCCAGCTCCTTGACGAACAGGCCCTTGCCCCCCACTTTGGCCAGGGGGGTATCCAGGATTACGTCGCCACGGGTCTTGATGCCCAGCAGCTCAACCTGCAGTCCGGGGTGGTTTTTTTCCAGTTCGGCTTTGACAAATTCGGCCTGCCACAGGGCCAGGGGACTGTTGCGAGTGGCAATGCGTAACAGGTGGTTGGTCATGGGTTTGCCGTCTTGCTTGCGATGGCAGCAAACCCTATCACATCAGAGGCTTTGAAGCAGCTTCTTCACCGCCGAGGCGTGCCGGCGGCTGACGGTGAGTCGTTCCGGAATACCCTGAATCCGCAGCTGATATTGATTGCCCTTGTGCTCCATCCCCTCCACGTAATTGAGGGCCACCAGGGCGTTACGGTGAATCCGCAGAAAGCGGTCACCGAACTCGTTTTCCAGGTCTTTCAGGGTTTCATCCAGCAGGGTTTCCCCCTGACTGTGGCGCACGGTCACATATTTCTGGTCCGCCAGGAAATAGCGCACGTCCGCCACCGGGATCAGCTCGATACCCCGCCGGCTGCGGGCGCTGATGTATTCGCGGCCGTCGCGGTCGGGATCATCGACCCCGCCCAGCTCCTTGCGCACCGCATTCATCTGCGCTTTGTTGATGCGTCCGGCCTTTTGCAGGGCGGCCTCCAGATCCTCCTGCCGCACCGGTTTCATCAGATAATCCACCGCGTTGACCCGAAACGCCTCGATGGCGTGCTCATCGTAGGCGGTGCAGAACACAATGGCAGGGGGATTCTCCGTTTCGGTCAGGCGGGAGGCGGCCTGCAGTCCGTCCATGTCAGGCATGCGGATGTCCAGCAGAATCAGGTCCGGACGGGCCGCGGGCACCAGCTCCAGCAATTCCTGACCGTGCTCCGCCTCCCCCACGCACACCGTGGCCGGCACTTTCTCCAGCATTCGCCGCAGCCGATCCCGGGCCAGCGGCTCATCGTCACAAATCAACACTCGGATCATGGCAACACACTTCTCTGCTTGTTCTTCTCATTATAGGCCCATGGTTCCGGCGAATAATTCACCAGCTCTATAACCTTAGCATGGATCAAATGGCGTTTTAGAGAGGCAATTCGACTTTTTTGTGTACTTTGTATACCAAGCTGTCCAGATTTAGCTTTTTTCAAGGGGGTAAGGATAGGAAAGCCGCGTGATATAGCGGTTTCCCTCCGCATAACCGGTCAATTTGGCCCGCTCCCCGTACAGCGCCGCCAGCCGGTTGCGGGTGTTTTCCAGGGCCATGCGGTTGCCCCGGGAATCCTGGACCCGGCTCTGGGGACTGAGCGGATTGATAATGGTCAGTTCAAACACCCCGTGAGCGTAACTGGCGATAATCTCGACAATACCTCCCTGAGGTAACGGCTGAACCCCGTGCAACACCGCGTTCTCCAACAGGGGTTGGAGGGTAAGCAGGGGAATCCGCACCTCTTTGGGCACTGAGCGGATCTCCCACTGCACGTCCAACCGCTTGCCCAGGCGCAGCTTTTCGATATTGAGGTACTTGTCGCACAGGGCGATCTCTTCTTCCAGGGGCACCTGATTGCCCAGGTGATTGAGGCTGGCCCGGAACAGGGCGGACAGATCCTCCACCACGTTTTCCGCGGTGCGGGGATCGGTTTCGATAAGACTGGCAATGATATTCATGCTGTTGAACAGGAAATGCGGCCGGATGCGGGATTGCAGGGCCTGTATCCGGTGCAGCAGTTCCGACTGACGGCGGGCGATGAGCATGGCCTGCAGGTAAAAATAGCGGATCACCAGGCCACCGATGATGGCCGCCACCGCCACATGAGTGAGCACGGTATCGTCAAACACCGTGCCCCAGAAAGTGCGGTCGGGGACGAAACTGAAGCCCAGTTCCGCCGCCACACTCATGATCCAGGTATTCACCGGAATCAGCAGGTAACTGATCAGCACCGCCCGTTGTTGCGGCAGGCTGCGCAGATAGCCCCGCAACCGGCACAGCAGGGCGGCGCTGGACAGGGCCACCCACTGCACAAACAGAGACACCAGCCCCAGCTGCATCCAGTCAAACCCCAGCAGGCTGGAATCCACCAGCACGATCACCAGGGAGAACAGTTCTGCCACCAGCACCAGGAACAATACCGACTGGCGATCACAGAGATCCGGCAGGAAAAAGGTTTCTTCCTGTTCCGGTGGTGTCTGAGAAGGCGGCTGGAGAGGTGGCTTGGCTCGGGTCATTAATGATTGTCCTTATGGTGGCTGGCGAGTGGCGTGATATACTCGCGGCGTTGCGATGTCAGGGCAGTGCACGCCACAAAGGCGGGCGGGGGCGCTGGGATTCAGGACGTCAGCGGCCATGGACGGCCGCTGTCGAGCGCACAGGGATGTGCTTGTAGCGTGCCTGAATCCCAGCGCCCCCGCCCGCCGACCCGTCGAAGCGCACAAGCCCGTTTCAAGTTCAGTATAAGCCAAACGCCGTTTGGTCCTATTTTCGTCGATTAGTACAGGACAAACCATGTCGGATTCCTCCAACAACCCTCCCGGCCAGAACACCCAGTGGGGTGGCCGGTTCTCAGAAGCCACCGATGCCTTTGTGCAGGTGTTTACCGCCTCTGTGGATTTTGATCAGAAGATGGCGGAGCAGGATATCAACGGGTCCATCGCCCACGCCAGCATGTTAGCGGAGGTCGGCGTGCTCACGGGGGAGGAAAAGACCGCCATTATCGAGGGGCTGGAGGCCATCCGTCAGGAGATCCGCAACGGTGAATTCCCCTGGTCGGTGGCGCTGGAAGACGTGCACATGAACATCGAGGCCCGGTTGACCCAGCGCATCGGCGTCACCGGCAAGAAGCTGCATACCGGTCGTTCCCGCAACGATCAGGTGGCCACGGATATCCGCCTGTATCTGCGGGATGCCATTGATGGCATTTTGGCTCAGCTGACCCGGCTGCAAGCCGGCCTGGTGGAGCTGGCGCAGCGGGAGGCGGACACCATCATGCCCGGCTTCACCCATCTGCAAACCGCCCAGCCGGTGACCTTCGGCCACCATATGCTGGCCTGGAATGAAATGCTGCAACGGGATTATGAGCGCCTGGTGGACTGCCGCAAACGGGTTAACCGCATGCCCCTGGGGTCCGCTGCCCTGGCCGGCACCACCTACCCCATCGACCGCAGCATCACCGCCCGATTGCTGGGCTTTGACAGCCTTTGCGAAAACTCCCTGGATGGGGTCAGTGACCGGGACTTTGCCATTGAATTCTGCGCCGCCGCCGCCCTGTGCATGACCCACCTGTCGCGGTTCTCGGAAGAACTGGTGCTGTGGGCCTCGGCCCAGTTTGATTTTGTGGATCTGCCGGATCGCTTCTGCACCGGCTCCTCGATCATGCCGCAAAAGAAAAACCCCGATGTGCCGGAACTGGTGCGGGGCAAGACCGGCCGGGTCAACGGCCATCTGATCAGTCTGCTGACCCTGATGAAAGGCCAGTGTCTGGCTTACAACAAGGACAATCAGGAAGACAAGGAACCCCTGTTCGACACCGTGGAAACGTTGTTCAACTGCCTGCGGGCCTATGCGGACATGATGCCAGCCCTGGAAGTGAAGGCGGACAGGATGCGCGAGGCGGCCCGGCGGGGGTTTTCCACCGCCACCGATCTGGCGGACTACCTGGTAAAGAAAGGTGTGCCGTTTCGCGACTCCCACGAGGTGGTGGGCAAGGCGGTGGCCTTCGGCCTGCAACAGGGCCGGGATCTGGCGGAGCTGAGCCTGGCGGAACTGCAACAGTTCAGCGCTCAGATTGGCGATGACGTGTTCCTGGTGCTGACGCTGGAGGGCTCGGTGAATGCCCGGGATCATCGCGGCGGTACCGCCCCCGGCCAGGTGCGCGCCGCGGCGCAACGGGCCCGGGATCTGTTGTCCGCCCGGAGCTGAACCCTGATGGGCTGGGAGGCCGGCTTTACCCTGATCCTGTTGGTAATGGTGCTGGTGATTCTGATACTCACGGAACAGGCGCCCCACCTGGTCATGATGGCGGCGCTGACGGTCTTGAGTATCAGCGGTATCCTGACGCCGGAGATGGCATTGGATGGCTTCAGTAATCCCGGCCTGATGACAGTGGCGGCGCTGTTTGTGGTGGCCGCGGGCATGCAGGGTTCCGGTGCCATTCAAGGGATTGAGAACCAACTGCTGGGACGCCCGCGGGGGGTTCCCATGGCGGTATTGCGCGTGTGTTTGCCCACTATGCTGTTAAGCGCCCTGCTCAACAACACCCCGGTAGTGGCCACCCTGATTCCCACCGTCCGCAGTTGGGCCACCCGCATCCAGGTACCGGCTTCCAAGCTGCTGATCCCCCTCAGTTACGCCTCCATTCTGGGGGGCACTCTGACCCTGATCGGCACCAGCACCAATCTGATCGTCAGCAGCCAGTTTGCCCAGCTCACCGGCGGCCAGCCCCTGGGATTGTTCGCCATCACCCCCATCGGGCTACCGGTGGCGGTATTGGGGTTGGGGTTACTGGTGTGGGTAGTGCCGCGGCTGCTGCCCAATCACCAGCAACAACCGGCCTTTGCCAAGTTGCGGGAGTTCACCCTGGCGGTGACCGTGGACCCGGAAGGGCCATTGGTGGGCAAGACCATTCCCGCTGCCGGACTGCGTAACCTCAAGCGGTTGTTTCTGGCGGAAATCGAGCGGGACGGCAGCCTGCTGACGGCGGTGTCACCGCTGGAAAAACTCAAGGGCGGCGACCGCCTGACCTTCGCCGGCGATACCGATGCCCTGTCGGACCTGCTGGCCATTCGCGGCATTCTGCCGTCCAACTACCAGGAAGAGGAACCCCTGGCGTCGGACCGCCCTGAACGCTGCCTGGTGGAGGTGGTGCTTTCCCCCCATTCCGCGGTGCTGGGCCGCACCATCAAGGACAGCCGGTTCCGGGATCGCTACGGTGCGGTGGTGCTGGCGGTGGCCCGCAATGGGGAACGGGTGGCGGAGAATCTGGGGGCTATCCGGTTGCGGGCGGGGGACACCCTGCTGCTGGAAGCACGCCCGAACTTTGCCAATCAACAACGCCAGAACCGGGATTTTCTGCTGGTGAACGATCTGGAGCGGGAGTCGGTGCGGCACGACAAGGCCCTGCTGGCCTGGGCGGTGCTGGCGGCTGTGGTGCTGACCGCCGCCCTGGGCGTCACCTCTATTTTGAATGCCGCCCTGACCGGCGCCGCCGCCATGATACTGCTGCGCTGCTGTTCCCTGGCCCAGGCCCATCGCAGCCTGGATCTGCCGGTATTGATTACCATCGGCGCCTCCTTTGCCCTGGGTCACGCCCTGCATGTCACTGGCGCCGCCCAGTGGCTGGCCCACCTGCTGATCACCGTCAGCGCCGGCCACCCGTTGCTGTTGCTGGTCACCGTGTACATCGCGGTATCCCTGCTGACGGAGTCCATTACCAACAACAGTGCCGCCATTCTGATGCTGCCCATTGTGTTGCAGATTACCGCTACCATGAGCCTGGATCCACTGCCCTACGTGCTCACCATCATGATGGCGGCCTCCGCCAGTTTCGCCACGCCTCTGGGTTACCATACCAACCTGATGGTATACGGGCCTGGAAACTACACCTTTCGGGACTTTTTGAAAGTGGGGCTGCCCATGAACCTGATCATCGGTGCTGTCACCATTGCGGTGCTGGCGCTGATGTTTGATCTGCGTTGATTCATGAGCAGCGACCCGAGCTTAATGTAGACGGGTGATGGTGACCTTGGCCACCGGCCCGGACCAGCCATGACGGGCCACACTGAGGTCACCTTCTCCATGGGCGCCGGTGGCCGGATAGACATAACCTTCACCATCCACCGCGGGCGAATATCCCTCTCCCCCACAGGTTGGGCCCGGCACATTGAGGCAGAGTTCGTCGTTGGGTTCCGAACCCGCATCATAGGCATTGGCCAGATAGGTGGCGGCCCCTTTAAACGGCAACCTCACGCCATTGAGGCCGATGAAGGAATCGTTGGTGGGCAACAGCATGGCGGCCAGACTGAACCGGCCCCACCACAGGGTACGAACCGGCACCTCGAGTTGAAAAGTCACGGTGTCCCCAGGCCCCAGCAGACCGTCGGTGCGCTCCATTCCGTAAACGTCCCGGGTGGTCTGCAGCTGCTGATACAGGGGCTCGGTATTGCCAGCCTCGGCAATCCAGGCCATCTCGGTGCTGGCCGGCTCACCCAGGGAATACAGGGCCAGGGCCGGGCTGTGGCTCACCGCCAGCAACGGGGTAAAATTCACTCCCCGGGTGAGATTGGTGACGCTGACTTCAAATTGGGCGGCCCCTTGAGCGGCGCGAACGCCACTGCTTATGGACAGCAGCATCAGGGTGGAAATGATCAGGGCAATACGCATCGTTGTTAGCTCCTTTGTTGGGGTAATTGTTGTCAAGGGATTGTTGACTGCATTGCCACTTCACCCTAACGCCGGAAAATCACAAAACTCTCACAGAAGTTTCAAAGTTCCATCACTGCCCTTTTTCACATTCAGGCTCATTATCAAGTTCGCATTTCAGTTGAAACTCGAACCGGCTGCCTTGCCGTAGCCGGCTGTAAACCGCAATCCTGCTGGCATGCAGATCGAGAATGCGTTTAACGATGGCCAACCCCAGCCCGGTGAAACGCATTGAATCGCGGCCGTTATCCCGCGCGTAATAAAAGCGGTCAAACACATAGGGCAGGTCCGCCTTGGGAATGCCGCTGCCGGTATCGCAAACACTCACCAGCACCCTGTCGGCCTGACGTTGGATCTGCAGACGGACTTCACCGCCGGCCGGGGTATGTCGCAGCGCATTGTCCAGCAGATTTTCCAGCACCCGTTCCAGCAGGCGGATATCCGCCCGCACCCAGGCCTCCTCCAGATCTCCATTCACCGTCAGGGTCACTTTCTGGTGCCGGGCCCGCAAACTGAACTCCTGCACCACATCGTGGACCAATTCGGCGATGGAGAAGGTTTCCAGTTGCAGCGGCTGGCCACCGCTGTCCAGTTTTGCCAGCTCAAACAGGTCGCTCACCAGACGGTTCAGCCGCAGCCCGTGTTGGCGGGTGATGGCCAGATACTCTTCCCGCTGGGATGCACTGAGGCTCGACCTTTTGAGCATCAGGGTTTCCACATAGCCCAGCATATTGGTGAGCGGGGTGCGCAGATCGTGGGAGACATTGGCGATCAGATTCCTGCGCATGGCATCGGCCTGACGGATTTCCTCAACCTGCTGCCGAATCCGGCTCTGCATGGCGTTGAACGCTTCCTCCAGCCGCTCCAGTTCATCCCCCGCCGCTGGCTCAGGCCCATCGCTTTCCAGTTCCTTGCGGTAAAGCTGATCCACGCGCCGCGCCAGCTTCTGCACCCGGCGGCTGAAGCGGGCGAATAACAGCAACGCGCAGCAGACAGCAAATGCCAGTCCTCCGGCCAGCCCCAGGGCACTGAAGCGAAACACCTGATTGTCCAGCATGGACTGCTCCAGCCGCTGCTGGCGTTGCCCTTCCAGCACCACGTACACATAACCCTGGGGTTGACCCTGATACCAGACCGGGTGGGCACTGAACACCACCTTGCCTGCTGTACCGGTGGGATCCGGCCCCAGAATGGGCAGGGGCCGGGAGCGGGCCAGAAACGCCCGCACGGGATCGAGATCCACCCGCTCACGCACCACCGCCTCCGGTTCGAGAGCGTGGCTGATAATCCGCCCTTGCGGGTCCAGCAGGTACACTTCGATGGCTGGGTGAATGATCATGGCGTGGTGGGCCAGTTGCCGCAGCCCCTCGCGATTGGCGCGGCCCGCCGTAATCAATTCCAGTTCCTCGCTGATATAACGGGCCACCGGGGCATTAATGGTTTGCTGCACGGCGCGGGAATACCGCCCCATGGAGCTGGCGGAGAGCCACAACAGCAGGGCGCCCAACACCAGGAACACAGCCACCAGCCGCAGCGCCAGCTGCAGGTACAGGCGCCGGGACACAATCAGGCGGCGAACCGGTAACCCACACCCCATACCGTGAGGATGTAAGTGGGTCGGGCCGGATCCGGTTCAATTTTGGCCCGCAGGCGGTTGATATGGGAATTAACCGTGTGCTCATAGCCATCGTGGCCGTATCCCCACACCTGGTCCAGCAGTTGCGCGCGACTGAACACCCGCCCCGGGCAGGAGACAAAGTGGCGCAGCGAATCAAACTCCCGGGCTGTCAGAACCACCGGGCAACCGGCCACGGAAACCTGATGCCGGGCCACATCCAGCCGCAGATCACCGGCCTCCAGCAGGTCGCTCCCGGCGCCGGATGAGGGCCTTGCCAGGGCCTCGCAGCGGCGAAAGATAGCCTTGACCCGAGCCATCAGCTCCTGCACCGAAAACGGCTTGGTGACATAGTCATCGGTGCCGATTTCCAGACCCAGCACCCGGTCCAGTTCGGTGGATTTCGCGGTCAACATCAGGATCGGCACGTAGGAGTGGTCCTGACGCAGCTGCCGGCAGATGTCCAGACCGTGGATACCCGGCAGGCGCAAATCCAGGATGATCAGATCCCAGGGCCGCCCCCGGGCCCGGCGCAGACCCTCATGGCCCGTGGCGGCCCAGGCCACTTCGTCGCAACATTCCCCCAGGTGCAAACGCAGCAATCGCGCGATATCCGGCTCATCCTCCACCAGCAATACCGACTTACTGGCCGGCTTTAAAGCCGACTCTAATAATGCGTCCATAATGCCCCTCCGTGTCCCCATCCTCTGTGTCCGTATCCAAACCCTGCATCTCTGAACAATGCAGGCTGATAAACTGTGCGTTAGTTCATTGGACGCAACAAAAACCCCGGCGTTACGGTGGCCGCTGCTGCGGATTCAGAAATTTCGCGGTAAACTCCCTGTTACCCCAGAAACCAATAACTAAAAGAAATCGTTATGCAACCCGGGATCGGCGCTCTACGCGCAGCCCTGATAGTGCCAGCGCTTATCGTTCTTACCGCCTGTGATCTGCTGGATGATCTGCCGGTGGGCAAGGCTTATGCCGCCAAGCAACTGTGCTCCTTCGTGTTCACCAGCGGCCTCGATGAAACCCTGGTGCGCGAGCAATTTATCAAGCCCAAGGTGCAGCCCCTGCCCTGGATCTGGCAGGTGGCGCTGGACCGGGAGGCCGGCAGCGTGCGGGTGGGGGATATTCTCACCGCAGAGGACCAGGATGCAGTGGCCCTGTATCAAGACGGTCGCGGTTGCACCCTGCTGGTGGATCAGCCGGCCACTGCGATCACCCACCATTCCATTGAACCTCTAGCGGCGCCCGTGCTCGACCCGGCGCGGCCCTGGCCCCATGGGGCCGGTGGCCCGGCACCGCCGGTGGTCGGGGTGGATTATCAGCAATTGCAGGCCGCCATCGACCGTGGTTTTGCCGAGCGTGAGGCCGGCACCGTGTTGACTCATTCCGTGTTGGTGGCCTGGAACGGCCAACTGCTGGCGGAACAGTATGCCCTGGGGGTTGATGCGCAGACGCCGCTACCGGGCTGGTCCATGACCAAGACCATCACCGGCACCCTGGCGGGCATTCTGGTGGGGGACGGGGTGCTGGCACTGGATGCGCCGGCACCGGTACCCCAATGGCAGGACACCAAGAAAGCCAATATTACCCTACGCCATCTGCTGCAAATGACCTCCGGCCTGGAAGTGAATGAGGATTACGGCGGCTTTTCCGACGTCACCCAGATGCTGTACCGGGAAAGCAACCAATACGCCTATGCGCTGCGCCAGCCGGTGGTGACCGCGCCTAATGTGGCGTTTGAATACTCCACGGCGGAAACCAATCGCCTGGGCTCGGTGATCCAGGCCGCGGGGGGGGCACCGCTCAGGCCATGTACGAGTTTTATCAACAGCGCCTGTTCCACCCCCTGGGCATCACCCGGGGCCTGGTGGAATTTGACGCCACCGGACACTTTGTGGGGGGCGCCTACGGCTATATGCCGGCCCGGGACTGGGCCCGGCTGGGGCAGTTGTACCTGCAGGAAGGACGCTGGCAGGGCCGCGCCCTGCTGCCAGCGGAGTGGGTGGCGTTCGCCACCCGTCCCTCCCCGGTGAGTGAAAAATACGGCGCCCAGATCTGGCTGAATACCGGTGGCAACCGCTGGCCCCGGGTACCCCACGACGCCTATGCCATGGTGGGCCATCAGGGGCAACGGGTGGTGGTGATTCCATCCCGGCAACTGGTGCTGGTGCGCACCGGGGTCACCGAGGACCGGGAGTTGCAGCAACAGGTGATGGCGGAACTGCTGGAGGGGGTGTTGGCGGCGTTGCCGGAGCCGGCATCCTGAACCGTATATTAGCAGCTTGCGTTTAACAGCCCGTGAGTGGATCATAGGGCCATGCTTTGTCCATGCCAGGAAACCATTGCCATGCTGTCGTCGCGTCTTACCCTAATCCTGGGTATTTGCCTGCTTGCCGCCTGTGCCACCCGGTATCCGGTGGCCCTGGACTACGACCAGCAATACGCGTTCACCGGAAAGACCACCTACGCCCTGATTCAGCCCGAAGGTATTGAAACCGTACGCAACGACCTGGTACGCAACCGCATTGAAACCGCCCTGCAACAACAACTGGCGGCCCAGGGCCTCACTCCAGCGGAAAAAGACCAGGCCGAGCTGTGGATCAGCTATTTCGCCACCAGCGAGCGAACCCAGGATATTCATGCCTATAACCGCTACAACAGTTTTTTCGGCTACGCCCACTGTTACCAGTGTCTGTACCCCATGCCCCTGGCCAGCACCGAACTGACCGTGGTGGATTACACCGAGGCCACCCTGATCATCGACATCATTGACCCCGCCAGCAACACCCTCAAATGGCGCGGCTCCACCACCAGCAAGGTCACCACCTCTTACGCCGACAGCCTCACCGTGGCGGAGCGCACGGAGCGGGTGAATCAGGCGGTGGCGGCGATTCTGAGCCGGTTTCCCCCGCAGGGCAGTGAAGCGCCCTGATCCCGGGTTTACCGGCTCCGGCGTGCCGGGCCAGCGCCTGCGATAGCGTCAGCGGCTGACGTGGGGGCACTGGTGGTTGCCCGTCAATGCCGCTACCGGTTGCGCTACCGTTAACTCGTCAAATGTCTCAACAGACCAGTGACAATCTCCTGCAGGCGACGGCCCTGTGCAACAATATTCACCCATGAAGCCACTAACATTGTTGCCAGGACTGCTGCTCCTCTGCTTGGCGGGCTGTACCCCCACCCCCCATGATCAGTTGGCGGACTACCATCAGCGACTGGCCCGGGTGCTGGAGCTGGAGCCATTGCCCCTGGACAGCGATCCGCTGCCGGTACTCCCCAGCCGCCAGGACCTGACCCTGCCGGAAACCACCCTGCGCATCAGCCTGCTGGACTTTTTGCGCCTGCGCTGCGAGTTGAGCCGGGCGGTGGGTGAGCGCAACAGTGCCCTGGGGGTGGTGGCGCAACCCAGTCAGCGGCTGCATTTGAGTCGCGAGGTTTTAATGCTGGGGCCGGCCTGCGTGCAGCGGCTACGGGAAAACCGTCCGCAACTGGCGCTGGAGCTGAAGCAGTTGTTGCAACTGAAAACCCGTGAGCGAACCCGGTTGTGGTGGAACGCCTGGCTCAGCAGCGAGGAGTGGCAGGGGTTTACCCGCCGTGGCAGTCAGCCGCTGCCACTGCCGGAGCAGGAGCCGGATCCACCGGCCATCGGCGCCGGGTTGCAGGCGCTGGACTATGCACTGCAACAGGGGGCCCGCTGGCAACAACAGGATTATGAGTACGTCACTGAGGTCATGGAGCAGCACCAGCAACAGTTGCTGCTCAGCGAGCTGGTGGGGCGCTGGCGGCAGAGCCAGCGGCTGCTGACCAGACTGAGTGATGCCAGTGCGCAACTGCTGCGGCAACGTCTGGAACATCAGCCGCTGTGCCGTCACGGGCGACCCACGGAGCGGGCCCGTTATCTGCAGAATGTGTTTCGCAATTTTTATGTGGGTCGGGTACAGCCCTATCTGAGCCGGGTGGACCGGCTGGGGGATCAGTTGCTGTCACGGCTACAGGCGTTGCCGGGACCGCTACTGTCCCCACCAGAAGCAGCCGTCGTAGTGGCGTCCGACGCCGCGCCGCTGGACACCACCGCCCTGGAGAATTATCAGCAGTGGCTGCGGCAACTGGAGCGCGAGCGGGCGGCGCTGGACCGGGCCCACAGAGCGCATGTAACAGCCTGGCAGGAAACATTGCGCCAATGCAATATGATGCCGGGGCCACCGGCGGCGGACGCTGCCCGGGCCGCAATGAGCCCGGTCAGTGCCGGCGCAGGTTGAATACCAGTTCGTCCGCCGCGCACAAACCTTTCAGGCCGCCAATCACCTCCTGTTGCTGCAACAGCTGAATGTTGTATTCGGCCCCGTAGAGCTGCCGCACTTCCGCTTCATTGACGCAGAACGGCGGCCCGGACATCTGGTTCTGATCGTAGTCAAAGGTGATCAGCAGTTGCGGCGCCCCCGCCGTGACCGCGTGAATATGCCGGGCGTACCCCGGGCGCATGGAGGGTGGTAGCGCCACCAGCGCGGCTCGATCATAGACCCCGTCCACCGGACCCAGCAGGTTCTCCGACAGGTAAAACACATCTCCCACGAAAATATCCAGGCCCGGCGCCTGATAGCACTGCATTTCCTCGTATTCGGCAATGTCGGGAGTGATGCCAAGGTCCGCAAACAGCTGGTCCACCGCCAGTCCGCTCAGCTCGGCGCCCACCACGGCAAAGCCTTGATCCAGCAGCCAGCCGATGTCCCGGGTTTTACCGCACAGTGGCAGAAACCAGCGTTGACCCGGTTGCAGCCCCAGGCTGGCAGCGTGGGCCAACAGCATGGGATTGACATCCTCCAGGTGAAAGCCGATTTCATTCACCTGCCATTTGCGGTGCCAGAATGTTAGATCCATTGGAAGCTACCCCGTCGTACTCAGTTGCTTGAATCGTGGTTAGAGCCCACGCCACAATGCCATTAGTGACTCATCGGCGGTTGCCACCAGCCCCATGGGCACGCGATCCCAGACCAGCCCGCCGCCGGCCGGCGCCGCCACGCAGCCCCCAGCCTCCCGCACCGCCAGGGCCGGGACCGCAAAATCCCAGATCCGGCCGCCGATGCAATTCACATACAGCCCCAGGTGACCGGCGAGCAATTCGTAAGTGCTCACCGCGGCGCAGTAGTGACTCCGCACTCCCTGACAGGCCGCCGCCAGTTTCTGTAACCGCTGCCATTGCGCCGGCTGCAGTTGCCGGTTCAGATCCATGGCCACCAGAGTGGCGGCCGGATCATCCCCCGGACCCAGAGCTACCGGCTGGCCATTGATAACACAGCCCTGCCCCCGCGCTGCCCGCACCAGCACCCCCCGGTCCGGCAGCACCATCACCCCGTGGCTGGGGCCGGCCTCGTCAACCAGCGCCAGCATCACCCCCCAATCGCCCAGGCCATGGGAAAAAGGGGCGGTACCATCCAGTTCATCGGCCACCAGAAACGGGGGCCGGGGTATATGATGCTCGGCACTTTCTTCGGTGACCCGGGGCAGGTCCGGAAAGTGGCGGCCAAACCCTGCCATCATTATCTCATGGGAGGCCCGGTCGGCGGAGGTCACCACTTCACCGCCCAACTTGCTGGCGATGGTCAGACCCTCACGCCGCACCTGCTGGATACGTTCGCCGGCCTGGCGGGCGATCTCGGTGAGCGCGTCCAGAGTCTGCATAATCACTGTACCCCCGGCTTCGATCCTCAAAAGCGCCATAGCGGCCCTACGAATGCCAAGCCATTACAACCCGTTAACCCGCTGCTGACAACCATCTTCGAGGTTGTGAATCTTTTATGACAAGCACAAGGGGCTTGATACCAGTCACCGGGAATGCAGTAAAGTAGGCCACAATCAGCTTCGATCTCCTTCATCCGTCAGCCGGAGAAAGCCAGCTATGGGTTTGCAGTCCCTGATCGCCAACACGGTGAACGCCGTCACCCACCGCCGCCGCAAGCTGTGGCGGGGCACAACCCTGTCCTATCTGCAGCTGCGCGAACTCAGCGGCGAGCAGCAAACGGCACTGCAGGCCAGCCTGGACGCGCTGCAAGTGGATTACCCTCAGGTGCAGTGGGCCCGGGTGAACGGCCCACTGCAGGTGGTGGCGGTGAGTCACCAACCGGAGCTGGCCAGCGCCACGCTGGAAGCCTTGCTGGACGGGGCGGAACGGAGGGCGGCGGTGGAACAGGCGCCGCTGCCGGCACGGGTGCGGTTTCCGGCCGATCAGGATACCTATTTTCGCACCCTGCTGGAGATGGGAGCTGACCTGGCGGGACTGGGGGCAGGCTTGGCCCTGCGTCTGGTGCCCGGGCGCCGGGGCGGGCTGGGGCTGGATATGTCGGCCCTGGCCACTGCGCTGGAGAATATTCCGGCGCTGCGGCAGCCCCTGGAGGCCAATCTGGGGCCCGATAACACCGAGCTGGCCCTGACCCTGATGGCGAATTTTGGCGAGGCCATGATGAGCGGCTGGTCCGGTTCCCTGACGGATCTGGCACACCGCTACCACCGCCTGCTGAGTTACCGGGCCCGCTGCCAGAGCTGGGCCCAATGGGAAGCGGCCCTGTGCAGCACCCCCGAATCCCACGGCCCCGTCCACGAGCCGGCCCCGGGCCGCCCCAATGCCCTGCCTCAGGGGCCGGTGGAGGAATACAGTCGCAGTGCCTCACAGCTGGCACTGGGGGGATTCGGTTTCGGCGTGGCGGCCACCCACAGCTTCGAACAGGCCGCCGCCAGTGTGTTCAGCGGTGTGCCTAAACCGGCACGACTGGGGCTGGACAGTTTCGTTCTGCACACCGGTTTGACGCTGTCCCGGGAGGGGATGCTGGTGCTGAACCCGGCAGCCCTCACCTGCCTGGACCGGGTGACGGGGGTGGTGCTGGATTACGAGCTGGTGAGCGCGGAATTTGGCATGATCACGGAAGTGCAACTGCTGACGGAGCTGGATGAGAAAACCGTTCAGCGGCACCTGGATCAACTGTTCAATTACCGCTTCCCGGAACGTCGCCACCGGCGGGGTGAATGGATGCTGGCGCCCCTGTCCAGCGCTGAAGTGAATCATCTCACGGGCGCCGGCAAGCATCCGGCCCTGGACGAAAAACATTTTATCCGCCACGGTTTATGGCAGGGCGACACCCTGGTGGCGCTGGTGTACGTGCAGCGGGTGCCGGACACCACCGCGCAACTGGTGGTGAACCGGATTCATCAGTTGGGGCTGAAGCTGTATGTGGTGGATCACGACGAAAATCAGGTGGCCTGGCTGCATCCTGATGCGCTGTTGTCCCGGGAGCATCTGAGCGAGCAGTTGCGGGCCCGTCAGCGGGACGATGAAGTGCTGCTTTATATCAGTAACTGCGGGCACCGGGCTCTGGCCACCGCCGATCTGGGACTGGCCCTGTGGCAAGCGGAGGCGCCACCCCCCTGGCACGCGGACCTGCTGTGCCAGCCGTCGCTGCGCCATGCCTGGCTGCTGCTGGAGGCGGTGGACAGCGGCCGTCGCAATTCCCGACAGGCGGTGGAGTTCTCCAAGATCGAGGCGGTGGCCGGACTGGTACTGTCGTTACGTCGCCTGGACCCGGTGACCATCCGCCGCATCAAAGTGGCGGCCAATGCCACCGCCTTCGCCACCATGGTAAACGCGGTCCGCCATGTCCACCGGCTGCGCCCCTGCCCCGACGCCGCGCAAACGGATATGACCCCCTGGCACGCCCTGTCTGTGGAGCATGTGCTGAAGCAGCTGGAAACCGTTCCCGAAGGCCTGACCGATACCGAGGCGAACCGGCGTCTGCCCCCTGTCGAAGCCCATCAGGATTCCAGCCTGGTGCAACTGGCCCGCAACTGGAGCGAGGAGCTGTTCAACCCCCTGACCCCCATGCTGGTGGCGGGGGCCGCCCTGTCCGCCCTCACCGGCTCGGTGGTGGATGCCGCCCTGATTTCCGGGGTGGTGGTGGTAAACGGCCTGGTGGGGGGCATCCAGCGCTTCCAGGTGGAAGCGGCGCTGGCGCGGCTGGATCAGCAGGAACAGAATCTGACCCGGGTCAGGCGTAACGGCCAGACCCGGTCCATTCCCGAGCAGGCGCTGGCCCGGGGCGACGTCATCTCACTGAAGGCCGGAGAACTGGTGCCGGCGGATTGTCGCATTATTGAGGCCGAGCACCTGGAGGCGGATGAATCCTCCCTCACCGGGGAATCCCTGCCGGTGAAAAAGCGCGCCGCCCCCACCTATTCCCCCGTCGTCGCCGAGCGCAGCTCCATGCTGTACGCCGCCACCACTGTGGTGCAGGGGCACTGCCGGGCGGTGGTGGTGGCCACCGGCGATGCCACCGAGGCCCGGCGTAGCCACGCCCTGTTGATGGAGCAGCAGAATGCCACCGGCGTGGAGGCCCGCCTGGAGAGTCTCACCGCCCGCACCCTGCCCATCTCCGCCCTTAGCGGCGCCCTGGTGCTGGCGGGGGGTCTGGCCCGCCACCAACCCACCGATCAGCTCATCAGCACCGGCGTCAGCCTGGCGGTGGCGGCGGTACCGGAGGGTCTACCCATCCTCTCCACCATGGCCCAGCTGGCTTCCGCCCAGCGCCTATCCCGTCAGGGGGCCCTGGTGCGCAACCCCCGGGCCATCGAAGCCCTGGGCCGGATCGACGTGCTTTGTGCCGACAAAACCGGCACCCTCACCGAAGGCAAACTCACCCTGGCCTGTGTTTCCGATGGCGACAGGGAAACCCAGCCCGGTGAGCTGACCGCGGCCCACCAGGACATTCTGCTGGCCGCCCTGCGGGGCAGCCCCGACGGTTTCAGCGGCAAAACCCTGCCCCATGTCACCGATCAGGCGCTGTTTGACGGCGCCCGCCGCTGCGGTATCACCGAAGCCAGCCAGGTGGGGGACTGGCGGCGGGTGTATGAAAAGCAGTTCAAATCCGAGCGGGGGTTTCACGCGGTGCTGGGGCAGATCGGCCAACCAACGCAAAATCTTTGTCGCAAAATCTTTATCAAAGGCGCGCCGGACAAACTGCTGGCCTTATGCAGCCAGCAGTTTCCGGCCTCAGATGGCACCAATCCCCCGGCACCGATGTCCCTCACCGACCCGCAACGCCAACAGCTGGAGGAAAAGGCCCGGCAGCTGGCCGATGCCGGCCTGCGGGTGTTATGCGTGGCGGAAAAAACCGTGGCCGACGATCTGGACCGGTTTGAAAACGGCGATGTCACCGGACTCTGTTTCCGGGGGTTCGTGGCGCTGGCGGATCCGATCCGAAGCACCGCCCGGCGGTCGGTGGAGGCCCTGGCCCAGGCCGGGGTGGAGGTGATGATGATTACCGGTGACCATCCCGCCACCGCCCGTTCCATTGCCCGTCAGTTGGGGCTGCGACACCCGGATGGGGTGATCACCGGCGCCCAGCTGGAGCAGTTGGATGGCGACGAACTCACCGCCCAGCTGCCACAAACCTCGGTGTTTGCCCGGGTCACACCCGCACAGAAGGGGCGGATTGTGCAGGCCCTGCAACAGCTGGGACACACGGTGGCCATGACCGGGGACGGCGCCAACGATGCGGCGGCCATCCGGCTGGCGGACGTGGGCATCGCTCTGGGGGAAAAGAGCACTCCCGCGGCCCGGGCCGCCGCCGATCTGCTGGTGGCCAGCGAGAACATTGACACCATCGTCCAGGCGGTGCTGGAGGGGCGGGCCCTGTGGCGCTCGGTGAAGGACGCGGTGTCCCTGCTGGTGGGGGGCAACCTGGGGGAAATCGGCTTTACCCTGCTGGGGGGGCTGCTGGATGGCCGCTCCCCCTTGAACGCCCGCCAGCTGCTGCTGGTGAATATGCTGACGGATTCCCTGCCGGCGCTGGCGGTGGCCCTGCGCCGGCCCAAGCATCTGGCGCCGGAGGAACTGCTGAAGGAAGGGCCGGAACAAAGTCTGGGCCAGGCCCTGACCCAGGATATCGCCTGGCGGGCCGTGGCCACCAGTGGCGCCGCCGCCCTGGCCTGGGGTATGGGCCGGTTGTGGGGTTCACCGGAACGGGCCAGCACCATTGCCCTGCTGGCCCTGGTGGGGGGTCAGCTGGGCCAGACCTTCGCCAAAGGCACCACCAGCCGCACCATCGTGGCCACCAGCCTGGGCTCCGTGGCGGTGCTGGTGGGGGTGGTACAAACGCCGGGGTTGAGCCATTTCTTTGGTTGCCGCCCCCTGGGGCCCATTGGTTTGAGTCAGGCGGCCCTGGCCAGCGTGATCTCCGCTGTGGGCAGCCAGGTGCTGCCGGAGGTTTACCAGGTGAGCCGGGAATGGTGGCAGGATCTCATGGCCCCCGCCGCCCCCAAAGGTCCGCAGGTCCCGTCGGTTCGCCTGTCGGGTCCGTTCAAGATCCTGCGCCCTCCCCGCTGGTTACTGCGCCAGACTGAGGACGTCCCCCATGGCGCTCTGGTATGGCAACTGCCCGAGGCACCGGCACCGTGTTCCGAGTGACCCCTGGTAATCCCGGCAACCAGCCCACCCGGCACCCCCGCTGGGACCCGCTGCATTTGAGTCAGGTCCTGCAACAGGCGGGCATCGATCCCAACCGGCTCAGCCACTTCAAGCTTGGCTGGCCCCGGGAGCAGCGGTTTAAATGGCTGCGCCGGTTCCTGCTGATGGGCCTGGTGTTCGTGCTGCTGGAACTGCAGCGGGCCAGCCAGTGGCTGCCCCTGGAGCTGTGGCTGCAAAGTCTGCTCTATCTGCTGGTGGGCCTGGTGATCATCCAGGCCGCCTGTCAGGCGCTGCTGCAGGCCACCATTGCCATTGCCTCCCGGTTGCGATTGAGCCACTACGTCACCGCCACCTTTGGCGAGATCGTGGCCACTCTGCCGGAAATCGTGGTGGCGGTGTATCTGGTGCTGGAAAGCCCCCTGGCGGCGTTCGTGATGGTGATGATGACCATCTACAACAACGCCCTGGTCTTCAGTTTCTATTCGTTTTTTCTGCCCAAGGACAAGCGCGGCCGTTTTCTGATGCCCAAACCCATCACCGATGCCGGCAATCAGGTGATTATCGCCGGCGGCGCCCTGGGTATTATCTGTGGCATCTGGATGATCGTGGCCAAGGTGGGCAATCACGGTGCCACCTATGTGGGGCCCTTTGATCTGCTGGGTCTGGCCCTGGCCCTGCTGGTGGTGTTTGCGGTGTATATCTACAAGCTGATCCGGGAGTACGCGGACGAAGAGGAAGAGGTGGAAGCCGCCCTGAACATTTCCGCGGAGGAACGGGACTATCGCCGCCAGGAGGCCTATGAATACGCTCAGATCTCCAGCCGTGGGGTTTTATTGCTGGTGGCTCTGTGCGGCCTGGCAGGCGCCTTTATCGGCGGCCACTGCGTGGCCATGTTCGCCGATATTGCCCTCACTGAGTTGGGGCTGTCGGATATTGTCACCGCCTTTTTGCTGGCGGCCTTTGGCGGGATGAGTGAGTACGTGTTGTTGTGGTCTTCGCACCGCAAAGGGGAATACGGCATCGCCCTGGCCAATGCCTTTGGCGGCATTACTCAGGTACTGTTTCTGTTACTGCCGTTCACCCTGATGGCGATTTTTTTGTGCCAGATTTACTGGATGCCGCAACACCGGGAATTTCCCCTCTCGTTTTCCATTCCCATTATTCTGCTGCTGAGTTTTCTGTTTCCGGTGTTCTACACTCTGTCCTCCCTGCTGACGGAGGATCACACCTTCGGTATTCTGGACACCACCATTATGAGCGTGATCGTGTCGCTGCTGATTGTGTTGTTATTGACGCACAGTTAGGAAACCTTGGGGAACCTCTGCACAAGTCAAATTCACTCACCCGCCGGCTCGATCCGCGCGCCCAGCATTCGCCGCAAGGTGCCATCTTTATCCACCAGATGATGTTTCAGGGCGCCGGCCACATGCAGGGTGATGGCAACCACCAAAACCCAGGCCAGTAACCCATGCAGCCAGGCCCCCGCCTTCGCCATGGGCTCACTCAACGGAATCAGTTTGCCCGGATTTGCGGGGTCGGGGTTGCGCGCCACAATATCCAGACCATAGAACGGCAGTCCGGCGCCGGCGCCAAGGGACATCAGTATGCCGGAGAAGGGCATCAGCACAGTGGCGATCAGCAAAACATAGTGCACCGCCCGGCTTAACAGTTGTTCATAGCGCTGATAGCGGCTGGCGGGGGCGGGCCAGCCCTCTTTAATGCGCCACAATACCCGTAACACGATAACCACGAAGATGGCGATGCCGGTGGATTTATGCAGGCCGTACAGGGAATACAGTTTGAACTCGTGCATGATAAAACCCACCGCCAACAGGCCGAGCACGGTCAGTGCCACTATCCAGTGCATCACCACGGTGGGGCGGCTGAGCCGGGTTGAATCCTGGTGCATAGCTGTCTCCCTCGCAATTCGTATCAGGCTTTTATCCACTGAGATCCTAATATATAATTATCTTTCCAGCAAGATAATTGTGCCGTGTCCGGGACCCACCGGAAGAGCCATCCGTCCATGAACTACCATCTATGAAGAGCCATCTATGCAGAACCACCACAGCGTTGAGGAGATCTATGGCTATTGTGCCGACAACTGGCCGGAGACCCATACCCCGGAGCACCTGTCGGTGCTTTGCCAACAGCGACTGGCACAACTGGATGCTCAGGCCATCGAACAGATCGCGGCTCAGCATCAGCTGACTGCCTCGGAGTTTGACGTGCTGGCCACCTTACGCCGGGCCCCCGCGCCCCATGTGCTTAACCCCACGGAACTGCAGCGCTCAACTCTGCTCTCCTCCGGCGGGCAAACCAAACTGCTGCATCATCTGCAGGCGAAGGGCATGGTAAAACGCTCCGTGGCCGCCACCGACAAACGCAGCAAACTGGTCCATCTAACCGCCAAGGGCAAACGCCATATCGAGCCAGCCATGGCGGAGGTGCTGCAACAGCAGTCCGCCCATCTGCACAGCGCCGGACTCAGTGACAAAGAATTCAAACTCTGGCTTAAGGTTTTGCAGAAGCTGCTCCGCGCCCGGGAAACCGATGCTGACCGCTAAGCAACCTTTATCCAGTTGTTCAGGCCTTCACCGTCAGCGAACCCCGGTACATTTGCATCTGGCAATGGAAAGGGTACTTGCCCGGCTCCAGGGCCGGTAGCGCAATGGTTTTTGTCTGCCCGGTGGGCAGCCGTTGGCTGATGTCCAGGGTGGGAAAAATCACCGACTCGGCGCAGGGGGAGGCGTCCTTGCGCAGAAACGACAGCCGCACCGGCTTGCCCGCCGGCAGGGTCAGGTGGGCGGGCTGGTAAACCCCGTCGTCCACCAGGATCAGAATATTATCTTCCGTCACCGCCTGGCCCGGGGGCTGATAGATCCAGAACCACCAGACGATAAAGCCGATCAGAGCCAGGCCCGCCAGATTAATCCAGATCACAGGGCGCTCCTCTTAACAGCAGTTATTAAAACTGCTGTTACTGTTGCGTTTAAGGTCACGATAACGGTTGCGTGTAACAGTCGCATTTACTGTTCCTGTTCCGCCCGCCGGGGCTGAAACCAACGCAGACGATTGGCGTTGGTGACCACGGTCACCGAAGAAAATGCCATGGCGGCGCCGGCAATCACCGGGCTCAGCAGCCAGCCGAATACCGGGTACAGCACACCGGCGGCGACAGGCACCCCCGCCACGTTGTAAATAAAAGCGCCAAACAGGTTCTGTTTGATATTGCGCAGGGTGGCGCGGCTGATGGCAATGGCATCGGCCACGCCGTGCAGGGATCCCCGCATCAAAGTGATATCCGCGCTTTCGATGGCCACATCCGCCCCGGCGCCGATGGCAAACCCCACATCGGCCCGGGCCAGGGCCGGCGCATCGTTGATGCCGTCCCCCACCATGCCCACCACTTCACCCTGTTGTTGCAGGTTCTCAACATGCCGCGCTTTATCCTCCGGCAGCACCTCGGCAAAGAAATCGTCCAGACCCACCTGGCGGGCCACGGCGGCGGCGGTGGCCTGGTTGTCGCCACTGATCATCAGCACTTTCACCCCCGCCTGTTGCAGGCGCCCGATGGCGGCGGCCGAGTCCGGTTTGATGGGATCGGCCACGGCAATGATGCCTGCCAGGCTATCTTCCACCGCCAGGTACATGGGGGTCATGGCCGCCTCCGCCAACTGCCGCGCCTGATCCGTTACCGCCTCCAGGGCAACCCCCTGCTGCGCCATCAGTTTGGCATTGCCGAAGGCCAGCCGCCGCTGCTGCCAGCGGCCGGTAATGCCCTGGCCGGTGACAGCCGCAAACGCCTCCACCGTGGCAGGGGTCAGCGCCCGCTCCCGGGCATAGTCCAGAATCGCCGCCGCCAGGGGATGTTCCGAGCCCTGTTCCAGGCCGGCGGCCAGTTGCACCAGCTGCTCCCGGTCCCAGTCGCCGCTGGCCACCACCTCGGTGACCCGGGGGGCACCCTCGGTGATGGTGCCGGTTTTATCCAGCACCAGGGCGCTGATGCGGGAGGCGGTCTGCAACGCCTCCCCCCGGCGGATCAGAATACCGGATTCCGCCGCCTTGCCCACACCCACCATTACCGACATGGGGGTGGCCAGCCCCAGGGCGCAGGGGCAGGCGATAATCAGCACCGTGGTGGCCGCCACCACCGCAAACGCCAGGGCCGGCGCCGGGCCGAAATTGAGCCAGGCCAGGGCACTGACCACCGCCACGATCATGATACTGGGTACAAAGTAGCCGGCGATCACGTCCGCCAGCCGGCCGATGGGCGGTTTCGCATTCTGGGCCTGGCGCACCATGCTGATGATCCGGGCCAGGGCGGTGTCCGCCCCCACCCGGCTGGCGCTGAACACCAGACTGCCGGACTGGTTCAGGGTGCCCGCCGCCACCTCGTCGCCAGGGCCTTTGCTGACGGGCATGGGCTCACCGGTGAGCATGGATTCATCCACGTTGCTGCTGCCCTCCAGCACTTCGCCATCCACCGGGAACTTCTCGCCGGGGCGCACCCGCACCCGGTCCCCCCGTTGCACCGCGGCAATGGGCACGTCCTGTTCCTCGCCGTCGCGGAGTACCCGGGCGGTTTTGGCCTGCAGGCCGATCAGCCGTTTCACCGCCTCCGAGGTGCGGCCCCGGGCCCGCAGCTCCAGGGCCTGCCCCAGATTGATCAGGCCGATAATCATGGCGCTGGCTTCAAAGTAGACATGGCGGGCCATATCCGGCAGCCAGTGGGGGAACAGCACCACCACCATGGAATAGAGCCAGGCGGTGCCGGTGCCCAGGGCGATCAGGGTATCCATATTGGCGCTGTGATGCTGGAAGGAGCGCCAGGCGCCCACAAAGAAATGCCGCCCCGCCACCACCAGCACCAGCAGGGTCAGCCCCCCCACCAGCAACCAGCCCAGCCGCTGACCGCCGGTGTTCACCGCCATATCGCCCCCCAGCAGGCCATACAGCATCAACGGAATACCCAGGCCCAGGGCCAGCATCATATTGCGCAGCAGGCGCCGGTAATGGGCCTGCTGCGCCGCCTCCCGCTCCGCCTGAGCCTCGGTTTCGGATTCCGAATTGACCGGGGTGGCGCCATAACCCGCCGCTTCCACGGCGGCGATCAGATCCGCCGGCGCAGCGGAACCCTCCACGCTCACCGTCCGCTGGGCAAAATTCATCTGCGCCTGTTCCACCCCGGCCACCTGCTGCAGGGCGGTTTCGATCTTGTTGACGCAACTGGCGCAACCGGCCCCTTCGATCAGCAGTTCCTGGTGTGTGGTCGTCGTTGTCATGGCTAACCTCAATTTTTGCGCTACTCTCTACGACTTATCTTCTATGAGGGGGGCCGCCGCCCCCGAGTTCCTCAACCGGCGCGAAAAGCATCACCACCACCATCAGCACCAGCGCCACCAGACCCAGCCCACCCGCCGCCAGTCGGTAATTCTGTTCCCGGGTGGCCTTGCCGGCCAGGGCGTGGCGGATGTATTTGGCGTGGGTGAGCAGATGCACCAGCATCAGCGCCAGAAACAGCATGGAGCTGTAAAAATGCACGCTGCCCCATTGATGGCGGGTAAGACCCCACAGCTGATCAAGCCCGCTGCGGGCCGGCAATGAATATTCCAGCAACAGGCCGGTGGCCACCATCCACACCAGTATCAAAAACGACAGCAGGTCCACCCATTTGATCAGCCGAGACTGTTTCATCGTATACGCCCTCTTTTCTAACCTTGGGCCGGAGTTCAGTTGAGGATGCCACGATTTAAAAACTCCAGTGAACGCAGCCCGGTTGGCGGAAACCGATCAACCCGCCCGGGTCAATCATTAAAAGCCCCGTAGCCGAAAGCGGCCATAATGGACCGGGCCTCCGGCCCCTGCACGAAATCCAGCAACGCCCGGGCGGCATCACTGTCGGCACCGCGTTGTAACAGCACCGCATCCTGACGAATCGGGGCATGATACTCCGCCGGCACCCGCCAATGGGAGCCGCCCCGGACCTCCCCCCGCTGCATCACCTGGGACAGCGCCACAAACCCCAACTCGGCATTGCCGCTGCTGACAAACTGATAGGTCTGACTGATGTTTTCCCCCTTCACCCAGCGGGGCCGGGTACTCTCCGCCAGCCCCAGATGCGCCAGGGTCTGCACCGCCGCCGCGCCATAGGGGGCCAGTTTGGGATTGGCCAGGGCCAGTCGCTTGAAGTCCCCGCGGGCCAGGACCCGGCCTGCTTTATCCACCCGCTCTGGATCCGCCGACCACAGCACCAGGGCCCCCACCGCGTAAGTGAAGCGGCTGCCCGGCACCGCCAGGCCGGCCTGCTCCAGGGCCCGGGGCTTGGCCTGATCGGCGGAAAAAAATGCCTGAAACGGCGCGTGATGCTGAATCTGGGCGAAGAATTTGCCGGAGGAGCCGAAAGACAACCGGACCTGATGCCCGGTCTGCTGCTGGAACCGGGCCACGATCTGCTCCATGGGCCCGGTGAAGTTGGATGCCACCGCTATTGTGATCTGTTCCGCCGCCACCAGCGGACTGATGAATAACAGGCTTAGAACCCGTATCAGAGTTTTCCTGTTCGCCATGGCTTACTCCCGCTGTAATCGCACAACCACCCACCAGCCCGCCAAAGCTACTATTCCCGCCAGGAAAAAACACTGACGGACAACAACAGTTTTACAACATATCTGTCAGCAGAATGCCGACCCCCAGCCGCTCAATACGATGATCGTAATCGATCAGGCTCTCGCCGTAGCCATTAAAATACTGTATCACCCCCCGCAACCGGCCCCAGATGGGAAAACTGGCATCCAGGCGCAGCGCCCCGTGGTTAGGCCGGTTCAGGTTGTTGCGCAACATCAGGGAGAACTCGTAGCGATTCTGCTCCCAGGTGCCCATCAACTCAAAATGCCCCATATACTTCTCGATATCGGGATTGTCATCCCCCTTGGCATCGTTGGGGTCGTCTTTCTCATCCTCGGGAATCCGGTACCAGGGCCGGAACGAGATCAGATAATTGTCCTTGGCAAAATAGTAATTCACGAATATCCGGTTCCAGCTGCGGCTCAGGGGCTGACTGCGGCCATTGGATTCGTGCTCAATACCAAACGCCACGGCGGAATCCGCGTTATCAAATAAATTACTGATGGGCATCAGGTAATAGAGTTCCGGCCGGTAGTTGGTTTCCCGAAACGGCGCGGATATATCGTGGTTATACACCTGCCAGAAAGCCTTCAGGGTAAAAGCAAAATACACCGCATCGTTTTCCACCAGCAGATCCCGGTTATTGATGGGCACCTTCAGGCTGATCTGCAGTTTGGCCTCCTCGCTGTCGATATCCTCACCGGGGTACTCGGTCTCGTACGGGTCTTCGTGAGGGTCCCAGACATAACTGTAAGGCAGGATGTAGTTGGCGTTGTGGGGGGTGATGACGAAGGGGTTCCAGGCGGTGCGCATTTCCATGGCAAAGCGTTCCCGGGCCTCCGAGCGTTTCTCCTTCGGCAGGTAACCCAATTCGATCCGGCACTCCTCTTCCAGTTCCCCCAGGGTCATGCTGGGATCGCTGTCCGCCAGGGCCTGCTCCATGCAGGCGGCCACGTCCGGCTCCAGCCCTTGCTCCGCCCCGGACTGGGTTTCCGCCCGCGCCCACAGGCTCAGACAACCTAACATCAAAACGATAACCCGGGCCCTGCTGAACATGGCAACTCCTAACCGGTTTCTGGAGCCATGAAAGTACCCGGGGCCCGCCCGGGATTCAAGCAGAATCGAAAACTCCCCCTATACTGAAAGCTATGATCCAGCCAATCGAAATCGCCCCCCAGCTGCGTGACGGTATCGACCGCAAGCTGTTGAAAAAACTGAAAGAACGCTTTCTCGAGGTCAACCACGGCCGGCTCGAACGCATGCTGTCCACCCTCAGCAGCCGACACCGGATGTTCGTGGATTCACTGCCCTTGCTGCTGCACATCAACCACCCGTCGCTGCCGGGCTATGTGTCCGGCGCCACCCCCTGCGGCGTCAGTGGTTTCACCCCGGAAAAACATAACCTGCAGGCAGCCCGCAATATCGCCCGCTCCTTCGCCTATCGCAAAAAAGCCCATCAACAGGCCCGCATCTTCAGCATTTATTTGATGGGCAGTACCGGCACCGTGGCCCATTCCGATACCAGCGATATGGATATCTGGGTCTGCTACGACCCCGGGCTGCCGACGGCGGCCATCGATGAACTCCAGGACAAGCTCACCAGCATTGAGCAATGGGCTGACAGTATCGGCCTGGAGGTGCACTTTTTTCTGATGGATCCCATCCGCTTTCGCAACGGGGTTCGCAGCAACCTGTCGGGGGAGGACTGTGGCAGCGCCCAGCATTTTCTGCTGCTGGATGAGTTTTACCGCACCAGCATCATGGTGGCCGGTCGCTACCCGCTGTGGTGGATGATTCCCGCGTACGACGAACAGCACTATCCGGCCCTGGCGCAGACACTGCTGCAGAAACGGTTTCTGAAAGCAGAAGAGTGCGTGGACTTTGGCGGGGTATCGGACTTTCCGGCAGGGGAGTTTATTGGCGCCGGCATGTGGCAGCTGTACAAAGGTATCGACTCCCCCTACAAGTCGGTGATCAAGATCGTATTGACCGAGGTGTACGCTTCCGAGTATCCCCAGGTGGAAAGCCTCAGTCTCACCTACAAAAAAGCCGTCTACGGCGGCCAGTTGGATCTGGATGAGCTGGACCCCTACGTGATGCTGTATCGCAAAATCGAGCACTACCTGATTCAGCGTAATGAACCGCGCCGGCTGGAACTGATCCGCCACTGTTTTTATTTCAAGGTGAACGAAAGCCTGAGCCGCACCCCCCGGGGCGGGGAAACCAATTGGCGCCGACAACTGATGGCGCGACTGGTACGGGAATGGGGTTGGGATCAGCCCTACCTGAAACAACTGGATAATCGCCGTTACTGGAAAGTGAAACGGGTCACCGAAGAGCGCCAGGAGCTGGTCCAGGAGCTGAATCACAGCTATCGGTTTTTATCCGCCTTTGCCCGCGCCAATAATATTGAGGCCCTGATCAAGCAGGAGGACATGAACATTCTGGGCCGCAAGCTGTATGCGGCGTTTCAGCGTAAGGGCGGCAAAATCGAACTGATCAATCCGGGCATCACCAGCACTCTGGTGGAGGATCACCTGTCCTTTCATTACGTGCGCGACCGGGAACACGGCATTAATAATTACTGGTCGGTGTTTCCGGGTTATTTGAACGTCAAAGACGCCCGGGGCCGGGAGCCCATCCGTAAGGCCCGCAGCGTGGTGGAGTTGATTACCTGGTGTTATTTCAACGGGCTGCTGGACCAACAGACCCGGCTTTCCGTGGAGGCCAATGACACCGACCTCAACGAGCACGAACTACAGCGTACCGTGCAGTCGTTTTTTCAGCTCCACCCCCAGGGCGCGCCCTATGCGGCGCAACAGAATTTTGAGCACACCGCCTATCCCACCCAGATCACCCTGTATGTGAATGCCGGCCTGGACCCCATGCGCCCCATGACCCAGAAAGGCATTCACCGGCTCTCCGATCAGAGCGATGCCCTCAGCTACAGTGCCTTTCATCACAATCTGGCCATTACGGTGGATCAGGTGACCTGCAACAGTTGGGGTGAAGTTATCTGCAACCTGTACTCCGGGGAAAACGCGCTGATCGACTGTCTGGTACATTATATGCGGCAGATTCCCCCGGACGGGTCCATTCCCCTGCCCCGGCTGGATGTGCGCTGTTACTGCCCCAGCCGCGCCACGGCTATTGCCACCCGGGTGGAGGAGCTGTTCCGCGACATCATCGCCTGCTATTACAGTGGTACCCGCAGCCTTAACACCCGCTACATTCTTGAAATCGAGCAGTTTGTTTATATCCTGCAGTTCAAGCGCAACACCCCCTATGTGCGGGGTCTGCGCAGTCACCGCGAGCTCATCGATTGCCTGAGTGAAACCCAGGCCAGCTACAGTCCACTGGTGGTGGACCGCAACGCCCTGGCCCGGCACCCGCTGCGGGTGGTGGCCCGAATGGGAGTGCCCGGGCGGATTCAGGTGTTTTATCAACGCCACGGCGATACCGTGGACATTTTTATTCACGATGAGAAAGGCTCGATCTTTTTCACCCAGAAGCACTATCACGACGAAAAGACCGTGCTTAACCCCATTCGCCATTTTCTGGAAAACATTCAGCTGCGGCGCAGCACCCTGGATCAGGCGGATGACACCACCCCGGGAAAAGTGGCCTACCACGAGATCAGCCGCCTGCGCGGCGGCGAGATGCAAACCGACCGCCGCACCTTTCCGCCGGTGGAACTGGAAGACAATCATCACAGCATTCAGGCCATCGCCCAGACCGGTACTTTCGGCGATGTGTTTTACACCATGTACTGCGACAACCGGGAATTTTCCCAACTGGAATACGGCGATGCCCTGTACGCCGCGGTGGCCGGGTATATTGCCTCCCTGCGCCGGCGGCGGGAGCGCTATCCCTGCTACATCACCGACCTGGACTTGAGCCAGTTGGATCTGCAGGGAGCCGAAGAACTGCAGACGGTGCAGTATCTGCAGCACAAGGAACGGCTGGAGACCGCCATCAATCAGGCACTACGTATCCCCTGAAGCGGGCAGGGGCCCGGGGCAAGGATCTGATCCACCCGGTGATGGCCATGTGGCTGAGCCCCCACTGCCGGTGGAGCTGGCCGCCATGCGGCGGCAAAATCCCGGGACTTTTGTGGAATCCACTCTGCAGCAACTGGCGCAGTGGGAATCCGCCATGGGGATTGATGCAAAGGGACACTCCACCCGGTTATAATGTGGCAAATTTTTTACCCGGGTTGGAATCCCACAGCTTCTATGGTTTATGAACTTCTGCACGGTGGCCGCCGCCTGCTGCTTTTGGGGTGGGTGTTGGCCGCCCTGACCGGCTGCGGCCAGAAAGGCGCCCTCTATATGCCGCAGCAGGCGCCCGCCAGCGATCCCGTAGCCGGCGGCTGCCGCACACCCGAGTGCGCCGCCATCAGCAATACCAACACCGATACAGCAGAAGACCAGTCCGAAGCGGAAGATGATGCCGACCGGGCCTCCAAAGAGACCCCACAATGACAGTATTTGACTACCGCGATAACCGCCTCTACGCCGAACAACTGCCGGTGGAGCGCATTGCCCGGGCCGTGGGCACCCCCTGTTATATTTACAGCCGCCAGGCATTGGAAACCGCCTGGCAGGCCTTCGACGACGCGTTTGGCGACCACCCGCATCTGGTGTGCTTTGCAGTGAAAGCCAATTCCAATCTGGCGGTGCTCAATGTGCTGGCCAAACTGGGGGCGGGATTCGACATCGTCTCTCAGGGGGAGCTGGAGCGGGTGTTGCGGGCCGGTGGCGATCCCGCCAAAGTGGTGTTCTCCGGCGTGGGCAAGCTGCCTAGGGAAATGGCCCGGGCCCTGGAGGTGGGGGTACACTGCTTCAACGTGGAATCCGAGGCCGAGCTGGAACTCCTCAACCAGGTAGCGGGGAAACTCGACCGGGTGGCGGCGGTGTCCCTGCGGGTGAATCCGGATGTGGACGCCCAGACCCATCCCTATATTTCCACCGGACTGAAGGAAAACAAGTTCGGTATCGACATTGATCGCGCCAGCGAGGTATTCCAGCGGGCCGCCGAGCTGCCCTACATCGAGGTCAAGGGTATCGACTGTCATATTGGTTCCCAGCTCACCAGTGTGGCCCCCTTTATGGACGCCATGGACCGGCTGCTGGAGCGCATCGATCAACTGGCGGCGCAGGGTATCCGGATCGCGCACCTGGATATCGGTGGTGGCCTGGGGGTGCGTTACCGGGATGAACAGCCCCCCTCCCCCGGGGATTACGTGGGCGCGCTGCTGGAAAAAATCGGCGCTCGTCAACTGACGGTGGTGATGGAACCGGGCCGTGCCATCGCCGCCAACGCCGGCATTATGGTGACCGAGGTGCAATTGCTGAAGTCCACCGGGATCAAACATTTCGCGGTGGTGGACGGGGCCATGAACGATCTGATCCGACCCTCCCTCTACAGCGCCTGGCAGGACATTATTCCGGTGGCGCCCCGCCCCGGCGCCACCACGGCCTATGATGTGGTGGGGCCGGTGTGCGAAACCGGGGATTTTCTGGGCAAGGATCGCCCCCTCTGCGTGCAACCGGGGGATTTGCTGGCGGTCTGCTCCGCCGGTGCCTATGGTTTTGTGATGAGTTCCAATTACAACACCCGTAACCGGGCACCAGAAGTAATGGTGGACGGCGATCAGTTTTACATTATCCGCCGCCGCGAGACCTACGAGGATCAATTCGCCCTGGAATCTTTGGTACCCTGAGCCCCATGAAACTCGAATTCACCAAAATGCATGGCCTGGGTAATGATTTTATGGTGGTGAACCAGGTCACCCAGAACGTGCAGCTGAACACCGAACAGATCCGGCGCCTGGCAGACCGTCACACCGGTGTCGGTTTCGATCAGTTGCTGCTGGTGTCGCCGCCCTCTTCGCCGGACGCGGATTTCCGCTATCGGATTTTCAATGCCGATGGCAGCGAGGTGGAACAGTGCGGCAACGGCGCCCGCTGCTTCGCCCGCTTCGTGCGGGACAAGGGGCTCACCCACAAAGATGTAATTCCAGTGGAGACCAACACCGGCAGGATTGAACTGCAATTGGTGGGGGGTGATCAGGTGCGGGTCAATATGGGGCCACCCATATTTGATCCCGCCGCCATTCCCCTGCAGGCGGAACAACGCCAGGCCCGTTACAAGTTCAATGTGGGCAATAACATTGTGGAGCTGGCCTGCCTGTCCATGGGCAACCCCCATGGGGTACTGGAAGTGAGTAACGTCAGCAATGCCCCGGTGCGCAAGCTGGGGCCCAAGCTGGAGGCCCACCCCCGGTTTCCCAAGCGTGCCAACATCGGCTTCAGTCAGATTGTGGACCGCCAGCATATCCGCCTGCGGGTATTTGAACGGGGGGTGGGGGAAACCCGGGCCTGCGGTACCGGCGCCTGTGCCGCCGCGGTGGCGGCCATGGCGGCCAACCGGGTGGATCAGCGCGTTAGCGTCACCCTGCCCGGCGGTACCTTGCAGATCGAATGGCGGGGGGAGGACCAACCGGTGTTCATGACCGGCCCCGCCACCACCGTATACGATGGAATAGTGAGACTATGACCGACAGCACCGCCGAAAAACAACAACCCACCACACTGTCCACCGCCGACGTGGCCAACTACCTGCGGGCACATCCGGATTTTTTTGTGGATCGCCCGGACATTCTTTACGACATGGAGCTGCCCCACAGCCTGGGTAATACCAGTTCCCTGCTGGAGCGTCAGGCCAGTGTGCTGCGTCAGCGCAATACCGAGCTGCGCCACAAGCTCAATGAACTGGTGACTATCGCCCGGGACAACGACCAGTTGTTCCAGCGCATCAAAACCCTGGGGCTGGCACTACTGGAAGCGGGCAATCTGCACGAGGTGGCCAGCCGCCTGCAACAGATTCTGACCGCCGACTTTCAGCTGGACGCCGCCAGCCTGATGCTGTACCAGGCCAGTACCGAAGCCGGCCCGTTCCGTGTCACCACGGAGCAGGGGGTACAGGCGGCCCTGGGGGACCTGCTGCGGGGCGACCGGGTGATCTGCACCACGCTGCGGCAACAGGAAATGGCGTTTTTGTTCCCGGGCTATAACCACACCGAAGGTTCCGCCGCCCTGATACCACTGCAGTTCCAGGGCAACCTGGGCCTGCTGGCCCTGGGCAGCACCGATCCCAATCATTTCAGTTCCAGCATGGACACCAGCTTCGCCCACTACGTGGGGGATATCCTCAGCCGGCGTCTGTACCACCTGCTGCGCTGAGTGACCGTGGAGAGCCTGTCGCAACACATCGGAGAATATCTGCGCCACCTTCGGGAACGGCGTATGTTCTCCCCTCACACGGTGACCGGCTATGGCCACGATCTGCAAATACTGGTGGACTTCTGCCATAGTCAGCAATTGCAACAGGCCGCGGATATCCAACCCCATCACATCCGCCAGTTGATCGCCCGTCGCCACCATCAGGGCAGCAGCAGCAAAACCCTGCAACGGCTGCTGGCCAGTATTCGCGGCCTATTCGATTATCTGATTCAGCAGCGCCAGGCGGCCCACAACCCCGCCATAGGCATCCGCCCCCCCAAAGGCGAAAGGAAACTGCCCCACACCCTGGATGTGGATCAAATGGGGAAGCTGCTGGCCATCGACGGCGACGATCCGCTGCAGGTGCGGGACCGGGCCATTCTGGAGCTGTTCTATTCCTCCGGGCTGCGGCTCAGTGAACTGTTGCAGCTGGAACTGGATCAATACGACCGCCGGGATCAACTGGTGCGGGTCACCGGTAAAGGCAGCAAGCAGCGGCTGGTGCCCGTGGGCCGCAAGGCCCGGCAGGCTCTGGAGCAGTGGCTGGCGCTGCGGGACAGCTTCCAACCCCAACAACCCACGCTGTTTGTAAGCCGCCGGGGCCGCCCCCTGCACCCGTCCACGGTGCAGAAGCGCTTGCGCCAGTGGGGCGTGCGCCAGGGCATCGACCGCAATGTGCATCCCCACCTGTTGCGACACTCCTTCGCCAGCCATCTGCTGGAATCCAGTGGCGACCTGCGGGGGGTGCAGGAACTGCTGGGGCACGCGGACATCTCCACCACCCAGATTTACACCCACCTGGATTTTCAGCATCTGGCGAAAGTCTATGACCAGGCCCATCCCCGGGCCAAAAAGAAAAAGCGGGACAAACCCGCCGACTGAACCGGCCAGGCCCTCATCTGTGGCCGCTTTTCACAAGTATTCATTACTCTTCCCGGGTTATATCATCTACATGGGGATTTGTTCCCGCCGCTAAAAATAACAACAAACGGGGAAACCAACATGACTATTCGATGCTGGCTGGCGCTGGTCTGGCTGACCTGCAGCAGCCCGGTGCTGGCGGCCAACGCCAATGGGCCGGGGGCGATTTTCGGGGATCTGTGGCAGGGCATGCTGCAGGTGCTACTGAGCGTGCCGTTTATTTCCGAACGCATCAACATTCCCGCCAATGAAGCGCCCTTCTATATTCCCCAGGCCAAATCCCACGGCCTCACCACCCTGCGCGACCGGCCCCGGGATTTTACCCTGCTGGCCACCCACAAACTGGCCGCCGGTCAGACCGAGGCCCCCCTGCGCTTTGAGATCGTGCAGGGCCCGCGCCACGGCCGACTGACAGGCACGCCACCGGAGCTGACCTATATTCCGGACCCGGACTACACCGGGTTTGACGAGGTGGTTTTCCGTGTCAGCGACGACGTGGACGGCAGCACGGAAGGTACCATTGATATCAAGGTGGAAGGCTCCTATGCCCTGTTCGAAAGCGGCCAGGTGCGGCCCCTGGCCCTGAACTCCGACGCCAGCCGGCTGTACGCCCTGAATACCCCGGACGGCAAACTGGAAATCTATGATGTCAGTGGTGTCGAGCCCCAACACCTGCACAGTGTTGCCGTGGGCCTGGAGCCGGTGGCGATGGCGCTGCGCAACGATCAGGAAGCCTGGGTGGTGAACACCCTCTCCGACAGTGTGAGCGTGGTGGATCTGGCGGCCCCGGTGCCGCAGGTGGTGCGCACCCTGCCGGTGGGCGACGAGCCCCAGGATATCGTATTTGCCGGCGCCGACGGTGAACGGGCCTTTATCGCCACCGCCCATCGGGGACAGCACTCCCCTTCCCAGCTACTGCCCATGACCCCCAGTGTTGATCGCGCCGATGTCTGGGTGTTTGACGCCACCGCGCCCAGCGAACCCCTCACCATCGTCACTCTGTTCGGTATGCCACCCCGGGGCCTGGCAGTGAGCCCGGACGGCAGCACGGTCTATGCCGGCATTTACAAATCCGGCAACCAGTCCACCATCGTGGTGCACAACTACCGGATTTTCGGCCGCCTCAGTACCGGGTTTGGCAAACCCGGCCCGCAGCGGGACGCCAGCGGCGTACGCGCCCCCAACACCGGCGTCATTGCCCGTTACGATGGCGACCGCTGGCGGGACCACTACGGCACCGACTGGAGCCGGTTTATCCATTTTGACCTGCCGGACTATGACGTTTTTGAAATCGACGCCATGGCAGCGGTGCCCGTGGTCAGCAAGCAACACGCCCATGTGGGTAACGCCCTGTTCAATATCGCCGTGAATCCTAAATCCGGAGCGCTCTACGTGAGCAATTTGGAAGCCCGCAACGAGCTGCGCTTCGAGGGCCATGGGGAGCGCAGTGATGTGCAGACCCTGCGCGGGCGGTTTATTGAAAACCGCATCACCGTGATCAAGGACGGTGCCGTGCTGCCCCGGGATCTGAACCCCCACCTGGACGACAGCCGTCCGGACGGCAATGCCGATGACAACGCCCGCAGCCTGGCTCTGCCCCTGCAAATGGCACTGAATCCGGAGGGGGACACCCTCTACCTGGCGGCCTTCGGCTCCGCCAAGATTGGTGTATTCAATGTGGCGGAACTGGAAAACGGCAGCTTTACCCCGGACCCGGCGGACCATATTGAAGTCAGTGGCGGGGGGCCCAGCGGCCTGGTACTGGACGCCGAAGGTCAGCGGCTGTTTGTGCTCACCCGCTGCGACAACAGCATCGCCGTTATCGACACCCGCCGCCGGGAAGAGACGGCCCGGGTGGCCATGTACAATCCGGAACCGGACTTTATTGTGAACGGCCGCCCGTTTCTATACGACGCCCGCTACTGCTCCGGCCGGGGTGACAGCGCCTGCGCCAGTTGCCATCTGTTCGGCGACACCGACGGCATCGCCTGGAACCTGGGCAACCCCGATGGCAGCTGGACCTACAACACCCGGGACTATGTGAACTTTTTCTCCCGCATGAATGCCCTGCGGATTCATCATCCCCTCAAGGGCCCCATGCTTACCCAATCCCTGCGCGGCCTGGAATTCCAGGGGCCGCAACACTGGCGCGGCGACCGCACCGGCAGCTACCGGGTGGATGGCGAATCCCTGGAGCGGGCGGCGTTCAAGGAATTCCGCATTGCCTTTCCGGATCTGCTGGGGCGGGCACAGGAGCCCACCGAAGCGGAGATAAACGCGTTTGCCGACTTTGTGCTGCAACTGCGCTACCCCCCCAACCCCAATCGCAACCTGGACAACAGCCTGAACCCGGCCCAGGCCCAGGCCCGGGGCCGGGACACCTTTTTCAACCTGAAAACCACTGGCTTCCCCGCCCCCAGCGGCGGCAACGTGGCCATGATTGCCTGCAACGATTGTCACGAGGTGAACCCCGCCATCGAACGCTTTGGCACCAGTACGCTGATGAGTTTCGAAGGCACGGAAACCTCCCAGGACATGAAGGTGGCCCACCTGCGCAATATCTACACCCGGGTGGGCATGTACGGTCAGCGCTTCCGGTATGACACCACCACCAATCAGTTTATGGGGGATCAGGTAACCGGTTACGGGTTCTCCCACGATGGCGCCGCGGATACCCTGGAAACTTTACTCTCACTGAATGTATTCCATGTGCCGGACGACAAACTTTACGACACCATCGATTTTGTCATGGCCATGCCCACCGGCCTGATTCCCATGGTGGGGCAACAGGTGACCCTAAGCGGTGATGGCAGCGAAGCGCAGCACAGAATGATCGATACCATGATGCAACAGGCCCTGGCCCACACTGCGGTTCCCGGCCACCACAAACCCGGCTGCGATCTGACCGTCACCGGGGTTTACCAGGGGCAACGTCGGGCCTGGTTGATGCAGGACGATGGGCTGTTCCACCCGGACAGTGCCGCCGAACCAGTGACGGCGGCGGCCCTGCGGGCCCTGGCGGCCAGTGGCAGCAGCCTTACCTAGCACTGCGTGCCGCCGGGGGCGGGTTATCGGATGGCTTTGGACCGGGACGAGGACGGGGTGCTGAACCGGCACGACGGCGTGCTGCTGGGGAAAGCCGACACCAGTGTGCAGGCGGCCGACCCCGGCGCGGCACCGGAGATCGATGAGGTGGTGGACGCCGAGAGCGGTGGCTACCAGCGGGAGGAATCCCAGAAACGGCGGGGCACCTTCCCCAGCTTCGAGGATTTCTGGGCGTTTTAAGGAACCGTGCCCAACCGGGGATCCTTTGAACAGGCCCAAGGGGTTTCTGGCTGCCAGGCATTTCGGCTGTTGAGGCGGCGCAGCAGGCGGGCTGGTGGCCCGTCGATGCAGCGCAATGAAGACAGCGGAGATGCCTGGGCGGGGCCCGCCTACTGGTGCGCCGCCGCCCACTCCGCCATGGGTTGCGCCACACTGGCCCACACCTGATAGCCCTCATGGCCGGTAGCGAGAGCCCCCTCCCGGGCCACAATCCCAAAGTACCCGTGCTGAAAATCAATAAAGGGATAGGCCCCATAGGCCCCGGCACTGGAGACCCGGGTGGTTTCCGGGCAATCGAAGGGCACGGCGGCGCATTCAATCCACAGGCCAAACCCGTAGTGCCAGTCCAGTTCCAGAGGCGCGTCCGCCACCGGCGAATAGAGGATGGGCGCCCCCTGCAACTGATCCGAGGTCATCTGCGTCAACAGCGCCGGGCTCAGAACTTCACCCTGATACAGGGCCCGTAAAAAGCCCAGATATTCCTCAGCCCGCCAGTGCATACCGCCGGCGATCCGGGGATTGTCGCTGGAAGGCAGATCGAACGCCGCCGAGGGGAAAAGACCGGTCCGGGCGCGGAAGTAGTCAAATACCTCACCCCAACCCGATACCCCGGCGGCCCGTACCGCCATCAGCCCCGCCACCTGCAAGTGGGTACTGGCGTAATAAAAGCCTGTGCCGGGGGCATCAATGTCGGGGTTTCTCTCCAACACCGTTGCCACGCAACCGGCAAAATCCGCGAACGGGTTGCTGATACACAAAGGTGTTACATTCAATCCCGAGGTAAAGCTCAACAGATGCCGTAACTGAATATCCCCATGGGACCCCTGCTCCGGCCAGAACGCCAGATAATCCTGGGGGTGGTCGTCCAGGCTCAGAACACCATCCTCCACCAGCGCCAGAATCACCGCGGCCGCCACCATTTTTGACGTGGAAGCCGAACGGTACTCCGTCTCCGCCGTGGAGCTGCCGCGGCTGAAACGGTATTGGGTGCCGTCGGCTGTCTCTGCCAGCAGGGTGAAATCCGTATCCGTTTCCAGTGCCGCCAACGTAGCATCCATGGCCGCTTCCGGCGTATCCGGCTGCTCGTGCCGACAGCCCCCCAGGGCCAGCAGTAAACTGACGCCGGCCAGTGCAGTGATGAAATAGCGCATCATCTCTTCCTGATTCGTTATTGTTTGATGAAAACAGTGTAATGAGTGGCTGCAGCAGTTACCTCTCCCTGACCCATAACGTTGCCGGCGGCAATGGGTTTACCCAGCATTTATTTTTTTCAGATACTTCGCCGCAGTCCGCCGCGCTGCATTCCACGCCCTCTCCCCGACGGGCAATGGCGGCTCCGGGGCGCTACAAATCCTCACCCGGTTTTGCAGCCCCATTCACAATACAGTACGCTCATGGCTCTTTTTTATCACCCTCTGCAGCGGAAGGCCCCATGATCAAACTGATTACCTTTGACCTGGACAATACTCTCTGGGATATCAATCCGGTGATCGTAGCAGCGGAAAAGGCCATGCGGGCCTGGGTCAGCGAACATATTCCGGAAGCGGTGGCCCACCTGGAAATGGACCGGCTACAGGACGTTTACAAACGAGTGCGGGAACACCACCCCGAGGTAAAACATCACCCCACCAACTTCCGCAAAAAGCTGCTGTATCAGGTATTTACCGAAGCCAGCTTGAGCCACGACCGGGCGCTGACCATGAGTGAGCAGGCGTTCCAGGTGTTCTATGAGGGGCGCAATACCATCACCCTGTTTCACCAGGCGGAGGATATCCTGGACACCCTGGCCAAGCGCTACCCCCTGGTGGCACTCACCAATGGCAATGCCAACCTCGAGATGATCGGCATCGACCGCTATTTCCAGGCGCACTTTTCCGCCGAGACGGAAGGTCAGCCCAAACCCCATGAGGCCATGTTCCGGCGGGCGCTGGAGCACTGCGGGGTCACGGCCCAACAGGCCATTCATGTGGGGGATCACCCCAAAGAGGATGTAGAGGCCGCCCGGGCTGTTGGATACCACACGGTCTGGTTCAACCAGGACGGTGGCCAGGATCCGGATCTGTGCCACCCCACCCGGGAGATTCGTCAGTTGGAGGAATTGCTACCGGCGGTGGAGGCGATTGCGGCGGACGCCCGATCTTCCTGATTGCCCTGATTTTTCAGGCGAAAAAAACCCCGGCTAAGCGCCGGGGCCAAATCACACACAAAACAATCAACAAGAGCTTAAGGCTAAGAATGTTTGGCAGCAGACCCTGCACAACCCCTAGATGGGACGGCTGCCGTAATTGGAAACCGGTTTGCGGGGTGGATCCTTCCGCACATCACGATCGATTTGCTTGATCTCACCACCGGAGCTGAGGAAACGCTTCATGTCCTCCTCCAGCTGGCGGCGCTCCGCCTCCCGGGAGCTCAGCGAACGGTCACGGCCATCATCGAAGGTAATGATATTGTCGTCGGCCTGGTTGTTATCGGATTCACTTTTGTACGTCATCGTCTACATCCTCAGAAATCTGCTTACCCCAAGAGGTAAAGGTATTTATAGACGACCTAGACCAGTTTGCTAATTAATTTCGAAATTTATCCATGGCAATTTTTTCTATAGAATCATGAATCTATGATCTATTTTTCTAATGCCTGTGAAGTACTAACCAGCAGCTATTGATTTTCGGGTTTTTATACCTTGAGAGACGAAAACTGGTTAAAAATCAACCTTATAGATCTATTTGAGCGCCGATTGCACACCATTACGCATCATTACGCACCATTAAGGGTCGCTACGATACAACGGCTGCCCGCCCGATCCCGATGCTCACACAGGTAAATTCCCTGCCAGGTACCCAGGGCCAGCTGGCCTTCGGTAATGGGCACGCTGATGCTGCTCCCCAGCAAGCTGTGCTTGATATGGGCGGGCATATCATCGCTGCCTTCCAGGGTATGCAGGTAGTAAGGCTGATTTTCCGGCACCATCTGATTGAAGTGGGACTCCATATCCGCCCGCACATCCGGATCGGCATTTTCGTTGATGCTGAGGGAAGCAGAGGTGTGCTGGATAAAAAAATGTGCGAGGCCGACAGCATAATCCCCCAACGGCCCCCGCAACACTTCCATGATTTCGTGGGTCACCAGATGGAAGCCCCGGGCCCGGGGCTGCAGACGAATAGTGGTTTGAAACCAGGACATTGACCTCTCCTGCAAACTGTCAGTTGAATACTTCCATGGACATCATAACAGCGGGGGTGAGTTCCCCAAGGCCTTCCCGGCCTGCTTTTGACTTCTTATAATGAGTTATGAGTGAGCAACCCCTGGTGGGCATCAGCAGCTGCCTGACGGGCATGGCGGTGCGCTACGATGGCCGCCACAAGTACCAATCCGCCGTAATGGCAGCCATTGCCCCCAAGGTGCGGCTGCTGCCCCTGTGCCCGGAAAGCATGGCAGGCATGGGCATCCCCCGGGGGCCGGTGAATCTGATTGAGCAGCGGGGCCAGATCCGGGCCCGGGGCCGGGATGATCCGGAGCGGGATGTGACCGAACGGCTGCTGACCATGGGGCGTATCGTCGCCCGTACTTATCCGGACCTGTGCGGTTATGTGCTGCAAAGCCGATCCCCCAGCTGTGGCTTTGGCTCCACTCCGATATGGAATGCTGACCAGTCCCAGATGATCCGCAGTGATGGTCACGGCCTTTTCGTCAGCGCCCTGCTGAAAGCATTCCCTGATCTGCCATTGCTGGACGACCGCCAGTTGGACCCGGGCTCTATCGCGCGGTTTCTGACGGCGGTGCGGGAGCGGGCGGAGGCCATCGGAAGCCGTCATGGTGGCAACCATTAGGGCCTATTCAGTTTGGCGGTTCAGGTTTCCCGCAGGGCCTTACGGAAATTCACCAGCAAAGGTTCCACTATATAATCAAACAGAGTGCGCTCTCCGGTGCGGATCAATACGTCGGCCGGCATCCCCGGCTGAATCACCTTGGACGGATCCAGGCGCGCAAGCTGGTCTTCAGGCACCACCACCTTGGCCCGATAATACAGCTCGCCGGTTTTTTCATTCTCGATAATGTCCGCGGACACATAACTGAGGTTCCCCAGCAACTCCGGAGTGGTGCGCTGATTGAACGCAGAGAACCGCACGCCGGCATCGAACCCTACCTGCACATTGTCCACATCCACCGGTGAAATCCGGGCTTCAATTACCAGATGGTCGTCGGACGGCACCAGCTCCAGGATCACCTCACCGGGCGCCACCACCCCACCCAGGGTGTGGACTCCACGGCTGACGATTACCCCGCTGACCGGGGCCCGGATCTCCGTCTGTTCCAGAGTGTGGCTGGCCGCCAACAGACGTTCCCGATAATCAATCAAATCCGATTCCACCTGACGCAGCTCGGTGGCCACCTCCTCCTGAAAGGTTTTCTTTAATTGGAACTGCTCCAGCTCCTTCTCTCCAATACTGTTACGGGCCGCTGCGATCTGTGAGGTCAGCTCACCGTATTCCCCCTCAACTTCCGCACCTTCACGCTGCAAAGCCAGCACCCGGGTTCGGTCGATCATGCCGTTTGCCAGCAGTTTATTGAGGCCCACCAGTTCGTCATTAATAGAATCCACCTGCCGGCGTTTGGCCTTTTGCTGTGCTCGCAGCCCCTGAATATCCTCATTCAGATGGGAGATTTGTTGTTTCAGAATTTCCAATTGTCCCAGATGGGATTCCCGCCGGGCGTGAAACAGCTCACGCTGAGTTCTCAAAATGCCAGAGACTCGGGGGTCATCCGCCTGCTCCAGCAGCTGTTCGGGAAACTCGATGCGGTCCAGACCATCCCGCTCCGCGAACAGCCGGGCCTGTTGTGCCAGGGCATTAAAATAGCTGCCCTGTAGCACACCCTTGGAGGCACTGGCCCGGGTCTGGTCCAGCCGCACCAATACCTGGCCGGCCTCCACCCGGTCTCCGTCGTCCACCAGAATTTCACTGACGATACCGCCCTCCAGGTGCTGAATGGACTTTCGGCTGCTGTCCACTTTCACCACCCCGGCGGCAATCACCGCGCTGGCGATAGGCACCAGGGCGGCCCAAAGGGCGAAGCCCCCCAGCACCAGCAGCCCAAACACTATCCCGACCCGGGCGGGGCCTTTGACGTCGGTTGGCGGCTTGGGGACAATCATGCCGGCACCCCGCGATTCACGGCAGGGTTCTCAACCCGCTCTACCCGCCGGGTGATCTGCGGCAGAACCTCCGCGGTGGGGCCAAAATGGGTCATTTGCCCTTTCTGGATCACCAATAGCAAATCCACGCCGCCAATCAATGTGGGCTTGTGGGCGATCACCGCCACGGTACAGCCACTGGCCCGGAGCCGGTCAATGGCGGAGCGCACTGCGGCCTCGCCCATGGCATCCAGATTCGAAGTGGGTTCATCCAATACAATAAGCGGTGGCGTCCGGTAGAACGCCCTGGCCAGACCAATACGCTGGCGCTGCCCGCCGGACAGGCGGCAACCGGCGGCACCAATCACTGTATTGTAGCCCTCGGGTAATTCGCGAATCATCTCATCAGCTCCCGCCAGCCGGGCGGCCACCACAACGGCATCCGGATCCACCTCGCCAAAGCGGGCAATATTCTCCGAAACAGTGCCATTGAACAATTCGATATCCTGGGGCAAATAGCCAATGTACGGCCCCAGCCGTTCCGCATCCCACTGGCCGGAATCCGCATCGTCCAGCCGAACGCTGCCGGAAAGGGGCTCCCAGATACCCACCATCAGCTTGGCAATACTGGATTTCCCCGCCGCGCTGGGGCCGGTGATCCCCAGAGTCTGGCCGGCGCCCAACACAAAACTGACACCACTGATGTTGGGGGTGTTGTCGCTGGGGGGTGCCGCATACACATTGTCGAAGGTGACTTTACCCCGGGGCGGCGGCAAGGGCATTTTCTCCGTTTCCTCATCCATCAATACTGATGAAAGACGGTGATAGGCCTTGCGCGCCAGTACGCCATTACGCCAGCCGGAGATGGATGCTTCAACCGGCGCCAGACCGCGCCCCATAATAATTGAGGCGGCGATCATGGCGCCCGGCGACAACTGATCACTAATGGCAAGAAAGGCCCCCACACCAAGGATGGCGATCTGCAGGCCAAAGCGAATAAACTTGGCGGTGGCGGCTATTACCGAAGCCCGGTCACTGGCACCGGCCTGAAAACCCAGGGCGTTATGATGATTTTCCACCCAGCGGTTCCTCAGTGAACCCAGCATGCCCATGGCGATGATCGCATCACTGTTGCGGGAACTGGATTCCACGAACTGCTGTGCCACAGATTCGCAGGAGGCAGACTCCATCAACCACCGCTTGGTAAGAAGCTCACTGAGCAAGCCCAACGCAAATAAAATCAGCGCCCCCACTAATGCCACATGGCCCAACCAGGGGTGCAGGACATACACCGCCAGTAAATACAGCGGCGCCCAGGGGGCATCGAAGAACGCCAGCAACGTCGGTCCGGTGAAAAAGTTTCTAACGTTGTCCAGATCCCGCAACAGTTGCGCCCCCAGGCCCAGTTTCAGAGCCTGGGCGAACACCAGGGGCGACAGCTGTTGGTCGAANCAACAACTGATCCGCACCAGTAACCGGGAACGCAAAATATCAAACACCGCCAGGGCGGCCAGGGCGGCCAGGGCCAACAGGGACAAGAACAACAGGGTGTATTCACTGCGGGCGGTCAGCACCCGATCGTAAACCTGCAGCATGTAAAGTGGTGCAGTCAGCATCAACAGGTTGATTAAAAAACTGAATACAAACACTACCCGCAGATGGCGCTTGACAAATTTTATTGCTGATTTTAACGGAGTGACATTGTCATCCATTTTTTAACAATCCCAACTTCTACAGACGATAGCGCAGGAATCAGACCCCGTTCTGCCTGACAAACAGGGCCTGACTCATGCTTTTTATACTGCGGTTTTAGCCGCTTATACTCCTAGGCTAGGACCAGATAAATTCATCATCCGGTGTGTCCTCCATACCGATCAGCGCCATGCCGTCTTCCTGAATGATACTCTGTTCTTCAATAACAGGCGTTGGTTCTGTTTGCGCGGTCCGGGTGTGGATTGGCATTGGATCCGGGCAACTGACCCCACCAAAGGCGAACTCAATCCCTTCGATTAAAAAGTCGCTTCCGGAATTCGAGTCAGGCTCGAGACACCATCGACTACTGCCGCTTCCTTCCAGGCCGCCAAAGGCGAACTCATCACCTTCATAGGTGCCGGCGGTGANCACCAGCTCGGTAAAGCCTGCACCCACATCAAACTCAATGGTTTCCAGGCCATCACCGGCGCTGGAAGCCTGGGTCATTTCCCCCACCAGTTCGCCTTTATTATCAAACGCCTGCAGGCGAACGGATTCCGAGCCACCGCGACCGTCGTCATTGAAGTAAAACCGCGAAAGATCCAGAGTCACTTTATTGGCGGCTTCCTGCAGCTCAAAACGGAGTGCCTCACGGCCATCGATTTCCTGCACATAAGCGCCCGGCTCAGGCTGAGAGACGCCACTGACGCCCAAATCGCCAGCCCACACATCACCGCCTGACAGAACGGAGCTGTTGTAGGCGTTGAATACCACATCACTCCAGGGTTCACACTGGTCCGTGGCATCGGCTTTATGGGTAATGGTGACCCGGTCATTGCTCCAGGCGTTCTCCCAGGCGTTCGGATCGTTGCGCGAGGGACGCTCCGGCGCGTAGCCCAGAGTAATGGTTTCGGGATCCGACAGACCTTGAACATTGATGCTGACAGTACCAAAATCCTCTCCACCATTACCATCGCTGATGCGGTACTCGAAGCCATCAGTGGCTGCCTCGTTGGACTCCAGGTCCATAAACTGGCCATTGGGGTCGTACCACACAGAACCACCTCGAAGCATGGTAACGACAGCGCCGCTGTCCAGGGTTAACGACGTGCCGGGAGTCACTTCCACGCCATTGATTTCAATCAGCGTTAGCACATCCCCATCGGGATCGGTATCAATGCCATTACCATTATCCGCGAACAGGTCCGCGCGGAAGCTCTGGTTCTCAGTAGTAGTGAACTGATCATCCTGAGCCACCGGGTTCCGGTTACCGGTCTCCTCTTCCACGGTAACGACCATGCCGGCCACGTCGCTGTACTCACCATCCTCGTCCGTCAAACTGATACTGATGTTGCGCTCGCCCGGTTCGGTGTACTCATGGGTAAGCATCCGGTCCGCCGGTAGATCGTCGGCACTGATACTTTGCGTACTGCCATCCCCCCAGTCGATAAGGTAGCTGGTGACCGTGTCGTCACCGGGATCCACCACATCGTCGAGGGTCAAAGCATAAAGCTCTCCCACCTGTACCGCCATAGCCCCTGCCACGGCCAGAGTGGGCGCCACATTGTTGGTGCTGAGCTGGAAGCTGTCGCTGACGCTCTCGGCGCCGTCGAACACGGTGACGGTGACGGTCTGGTCGGCATCGCCGTCGGGCAGCTCACGGCTGATGCTGAAGCTGGGGTCGGTGGTGGCGCCGGTTTCCACCGCGCTGCCATCACCCCAGTCCACTTCGTAGGTCCAGCCGTCACCATTGCTGTCTTCGCCGTCGCTGAAGCTGATCAGTCGACTGAAGGTGGTGCCTTCGTCCTGGCTGGTGTCCGCGCCCGCATTGAGACTGAGGCCCGCCGCCGGTTCCTCGACGGTGAGCGCCAGGGTGTCCACGTCGGTGTAGGTGCCGTCTTCATCCACCAGATCAATGCGGATACTGACTTCGCCCGCGGTTTCGAAGGTGTGTGTAACTTCGCCACTGGCAGGCAGGTCGGCGGCGGCGATAGTGTCGCTGTTACCGTCGCCCCAGTCGATGATGTAGCTGCTCACCGTGTCGTCGCCCGGGTCAACCACGTCACTGAGGGTCAGGCTGTACAGCTGACCGGCGACGATGCTGGTGGCGCCGCTTAAGTTGAGGGTCGGCGCAACGTTGTTTACGGTCACCGCCTGGGTGGCGGTGGTGCTGGCGCCGTCGCTGTCGGTCACGGTAACGCTGATGGTGGGAGTGCTGGCGCCATCGGCAAACACGTGGTCCACGCTGTCGGTGCCCACGGCGATGGTTTCCACAGCACTGCCGTCGCCCCAGTCCACGGTGATGCTGTGGTCGTCGTCGCCGGGATCCACAATGTCGCCCAGGGTTAGACTGTAAGGGGAGCCCTCATCCACGGAATCTGCGCCACTGATTGCGATGGTCGGTGCTACATTGTTGACCGTCAGGCTCAGGCTGCCGGCGTTTTCATGTGTGCCGTCTTCGTCCACCAGGTCCATGCGGATGGTGGGGGCTGCCGGGCCGTTGCTGTAAGTGTGGCTCACTTCGCCACTGGCAGGCAGGTCGACGGCGGCAATGGTGTCGCTGCTGCCGTCCCCCCAGTTGATGACGTATTCAGTGACGCTGTCGTCGCCCGGATCGACAATGTCACCCAGGGTGAGGGTGTATTCCGACCCTTCGTCCACGGTGGCGGCACCGCTCAGACCAATGGTGGGCGCCACATTGTTGGTGCTGAGCTGGAAGCTGTCGCTGACGCTCTCGGCGCCGTCGAACACGGTGACGGTGACGG
>NZXG01000062.1 GCA_002701845.1 Pseudomonadales bacterium | reverse complement strand
TGATCAGTAAGGTTGCTAATATCCGACCCAATGCATTACGTGGTTGAGGTGATCAAATACTTCCAGAATGACTGATCAAGTTCGCCGGAATATGCAGGTAAAAACAAATGCGCCACCAGCACCGCTCCCGCCAGCCAGCGCAGCGCTCGACCGGCGTTCAAGGCGTGATGCAGCCACAACGCCAACACCCAGAAAAAACCGATGGTGATGAACACGCCTCCACGGGGGCCGGCCGTGAGCAAAGCACTGGCGGGCACTGCCGCCAGCACCGAGCCCACCAACATAAATCGTGCCCTGGGATTGCGGGCCAACACTTTCCGCGCCAGATACAACCCGGTGACAATGATCGCCGCGGCCAGCGCCGCCAGCCAGCCCCGGGCCCAGGACGCCAATAACTGCAACGGGGTTTCCACTGAGGTCACCACGGCCATCAACAGATTGGGCAGGGTAACCGCCAGGGACTGTAAAAACCGTAACGGAGAATGCACCGGGTCCACGTACAAACTGATGCCATCAGCGCCGTAACCCATCAGGTTATAGGCCAGTCGCCAGCACACCACCACCAGGGCAAAAGGTAACAGGCCAATCAGCAACCGCTGCCAGCCGGGACGCTCCACCAGCCACAAATAGGCGAACAGGTAACCCGCCAGGGCAATACTGCTTTCAGCGCTCAGCAGCCCGGCCGCGAATAACACCAGGGATAACGCCAACCTCCATCCCTGCCCCTGCTGACGCCACAACAGAAACTGCTCCAGCATGGCACAGCCCAGGGCACCGGCAATAAACACATTGCGGGCGGCAATCCAGTTGAAATTCAGAAACAGAGAATAATCCACCGTCAACAACAGGGCCGCCAACACCGCCACCGAGGCCCGGGATGACAGGCGCCAGAACAGACGATAGCCAAACCAGGCGAACAGCAGTAAATAAAGCAGGCTGTGAGCGGCCAATAGCGGAAAACTGAAATGCCCCAGCCGGTAGTCCAGCCAGTGGGTCAACGCACTGAGCGGCCGCCAGGGGTTCATCCGGGCCTCTTCGCCCGCCCACCAGGGCAAGTTGCCGTAGTCCTGATAAGCCTGCAGCGTGCCCGCCTGCGGCGAATAAAAATGAAACGCGTCGGACAGCCCCCGAGCCAGACTTTTGTCCGGGTCGGCCTTGTCGAAGCCTTGATCCCGCAGCCCGGCGTCGCCCGCCACCATGGCCCGAATCAGATAATCGTCCGTAGACAATTCACCGAAGGTGGTGGGCAGGTGCGTGATCAACGCCACCACCAGCACAATAGCCAGCCCCACCGGATAGGACCGTTCCATCCGGCGCAGCATGACCACCCCCGGGTTGAGGCTCTTGCCCTGCATCCTGCTCACTTCCCCCCGTTCTTGTCGGTGTACTACTCTACCGGGCCGGTTGTGACTGTCACGGACCCAGCGCACAGAAATCATTGATCGAACCCCGGTCGTCGCACTAACCGAGTTCAACTAGGTCAGAATGTCGGCGCCGGGCATAGTACATTACCAGCAGGAGGATAGGGGCTCCAGGTTACAACGGATGAACGGGGTGTTCCGGAGAACCGGCGTTTTACGCCGTAATGCGATCAAAGCCGACGCCTGAAGCGCGGCTACTAATGATAGCTGGCTAGGTGGCGACCGCCTTGCCTCATCGCCCGGCGACGCTGGCGCCGTAATAAGCCCCTGGAAATGCCAAACTGCACATTTCCACTTTGGTTTTAAAGCTGCAATAACTGATTTCCGCCGAGACTTTCGTGGACAGGTGAATATCCGCCACCAAACCGAAGGCCTGCACAAACAACAGGTCTGAAGGATCCTTGATTTCCCGGTCTGCAAACATGACCAGACCGCAACCCAGGCCATTGGGGCCAAAATTCAAATCGCCACCCACCAAGGTGGTGTAGCCTTCCAACTCTCTCGGCGCCACCGCTACCGGCGCCCGTGCCCCGGCCAATAAAGTACCGATCCCCGCAGCAGGAAGTTTGGCCGCATTGCCAGCGGCCGCGGCGGCCTGACCCTGCAGGTTGCCGAGCAGCGTCTTGGCCAAATACTTACCACCGCCCTGACCGCGCACAAAGGGGATTCCCCAGCCGGCACCGGCACCCAAGCTCATGCCCCAACCACTCAAACGGAACACCAGATTCGCAGAGGGTTTGTACAGTGCCACCTCAGTCGTACCGGCACCCACATCGACATTCACCGGCGCGATAGCACCGGCTCCAAGAGACAATATATCAGCCAGATCTGCGGTGATTAGATTCTTACTCCATCCGGTAATTCTCCAATCGGTAAGCCGGGGCTGGTGTACAGGCACTTTGCCACTTTCGATTAAGGCAGCGATTAGCTCCAGGGCGTCACTTATCATTGTTTTACCCTTTTAAAAGAAAATAGTGTCAGCATTCCACTAAACCATAACAAAGATAAGGTTCGCTGGCATAAGCACTTTCACCATCGCGCACGCGAAAAAATTCACAAGGCAACGGGCAGTAGGGCAGCCCCTGTACTGATGGTAACCGCCAGTGTTGAGCCCTTACCCGCCTCACTGTGGATTGTAGGAAAACATTATAAAAACTCCTGCCTAAACCCACTTAGTTCCGGTCATTTTTATAAAAAACCTATAAGCCGTTTTATAGGAAAAGTTTATAAAAATCCCCAAATTGACCATTTACGACCTGATCATATCGCAACCATCCTATTCAGCAAGGTTAAATTACCCTTCGCTACAGCCAATATATTTGATGACAGGTTTAGTGCTCTGTCCGTTTGGCACAACTCATGCCAGTTTATTTTTTAAACAGTTACACACGATTACGCGCCACATGCGTAATTACGCAAACTATGCGTAACTCCGCGTAATTCTTGGATCACTACACTTTTGCTCGCGCCTGCACCTGTTGTTCTATTTTCTGTAAGATTTGCGAATACAGTCGAGCCTCTTCATTCTCCCTGTCAGCTACAGTTACTACCAAGGCATATTCTTCCAACTCAGCACTTAACGCGCCACCCCACCCAGCTGCATCCTGCCTAGTGACTACGACAAACCATTTGAAATCAGGAGATAGTTTTTTGAAGCTCCATTTAGAGCACTGAACACTACCCTTGCTACGTAGCTCGGATGAGATTGTTCTATTTGCTTTGCTTGAGACTGTATCACTTAACTTATCTTTGTCTTTTTGCAGCTCTTTGTGAAAGTGTTTTTGAACCTCATCCAAAGACCGACCTTTAACTAAATTGAATACTATCTTTGTAGCACGGTAGTCAAGGCGTGTTGTGCGAACGGCTGGCGTATAACTTAGGGAAACCCGCAATTCTCTTGCAGACTTTTTGCGGCGGAGAAACTCTTCAGGTAATGGCAATTCATAAAACTGATAACTATCGTTTGAGATTGAATCTTCAGCCATTAATAACACTGCTGACTCATCGGATCGATAAAGGTTCTCCTCATTAACCAGCCCATATCCGGCAACCTCTGTTTGAGGATCCCGCCGCCCGTTGGCTTTTGAGTATGCCTTTTTAACCTCTTCGGAAAATGTAGATAAGCATTCATCCGGCATGTCGGCATGATTAACCAAAATCGCCCTTAACAAATTTGCAGACGCATCTGGATAGTTAGCCAGAAGGCGCCCTGCCAAGTGCGTAATATAAGGGGCTGAAAAGCTAGTTCCATGACAGACACTGAACAGCGTATTACCAACAAAATTTGGATTTAGGCTTAAAATTCCTGGCTCACCGTCTTTGACTTGCCATTGCTTCCCCTCGAAACGCATTGGTGAGGCAAAATTTCCTCCATGCGCAACTAGCTCTGGCTTGATAGCTCCCTTGACTGTTGGCCCGTGCCTTGTAAAAGGTGATGGTTGATTAGCTTTCGCCGCCGCCAAGTGATCGATATCTTTTGGGCGCTGTAAATCACCTCTAGTTGCATCATGCAAGGCTAGACTACCGACTGTTAATACATTCAGCGCAGGAGCCGGATCAATAATTCGATTGTGATCACCCAGCAAATACTCTGGATACTCTTCTCTCCAACTTTCTGCTGGGACGGGTGGTTCATCACATCCCCTGAAATTACCTACAGAAACCACAAATAGAATATCGTGCTTTCTTGCTAGCAAATCGAGAATATAGGCGATACCTCGGATATGCTTACCATCATAGGGTGAGTTTTCGTTCCCAATTGATAGGTTAAAAATCCGGCAACCAAAACCGACAAAATACTCAACAGCTTTAACCAAAGTGGACTCGATAGACTCAGCATTAAACTCGCAGTGCTTGTTTAATATTTTTCCATTAAAGAGCCAAGCTTCAGGCACCCAGTAATTGGAGCGGTTACATTCTTCCAGATTACCGTACAATGCAATCCCAGCTACTTGAGTTCCGTGCCCAGCAGCATCGAATTCATCTTCACCCTCCACAAAACTGGCGCTTTCTGCGACTGCGTTCTTTAAAAGAGGGTGATTTGTATTGATACCGCTATCTAAAATGCAAATTCGCGGAGCATCTTTATGTGGTGGCTGTATGTCTACTGGCAGAGAGTTAATATCCCGATTAATAGTTTGATAATCGATACCACTTCGCGGAGGCAAGTCGATAAATCTCACATCAGAATGGTTTAGTAATTTTTCAACACCATTTCTATCGACCATGAGCCTATACATAAGCAGGCTATCAAGATTAACTTTATCCTTCCTCTCAATATTGTTGCTTACCAACCATTGTTCAAAAGCATCAACTAGGGATGCTCTGATTAAGTCCACCCGTATGGCATAATCCAGGAATCACATGAATGGTGGACAATATGGATCAACTCAGTTTCTCAGAGGCAGAATACAATCACAAGAAGCGTAAGACCCGCCGAGAAAAGTTCCTCGATCAGATGGAGGAGCTGATTCCCTGGAAGAGGCTGGAAGGTAAGATACGAAAGTATTATCCCCAGCCTGGCAATGGCAGGCGTCCGTATGAGTTATCCACCATGCTTCGTGTTCATTGTATGCAGCTTTTCTACAATCTGAGTGATCCAGCGATGGAGGATGCGCTCTATGAGATTGAATCCATGCGTCGCTTTGCCGGGTTGAGTTTAACCAAGCCGATTCCGGATGAGACCACTATTCTCAATTTCAGGCATTTGCTTGAGAAACATGGGCTTGGAAAGGTCCTCCTGAAAGAGGTAAACAAGCATCTTGAAAATAAAGGTTTACTATTGCGGGAAGGCACCATCGTTGATGCGACCATCATATCCGCCCCCTCATCGACTAAAAACAAAGAGGGCAAGCGAGATCCGGAAATGCACCAGACAAAGAAAGGCAATGAATGGCACTTTGGTATGAAAATGCATATAGGGGTAGATGAGGCATTGGGCGTAATTCACAGCATGAGCACCACGGCCGCTAACGAGCATGATATTACCCAGGCGCAGCACTTACTACATGGTGATGAATCTCGCTTCTGGGGGGATGCAGGTTATCAGGGCATTCATAAACGGCCAGAATTTGAAGGCTATGATTTGGCCTGGAACATTGCAGCGCGCCCGGGTCAACGCAGAAAGCTTGGTGAGCTGTTCGATTTGTTGGAGCGGCACAAGGCTCAGGTTCGCGCCAAGGTAGAGCATCCATTCCTCCGCATCAAACAGCAGTTTGGTTATAGCAAAGTCCGCTACAGGGGGTTGGGAAAGAACACCAATCGACTCTATTTACTCGCGGCCTTTACCAACCTGTTAACCTGTAAAAAGTATCTGATGGCGTAGGATAGGTGCGCCCAATTTGCGCCGTTTGGTGCAAATTGGGCCATCAAATGGCCAAAAATGAAGAGATGCTTGGCTTGTTTTCTTGAGATTGGTGCCAGTTGGTATTTTGCAGGCCAATTACCAAGTTATTCAGAGGTTCCCTAGTTCTTTTCGTTGTGGACTCGCGCTTAAATCAGAAGGCCATAATTCAACATCCAGCGTAAACATTTCATCCTGAGGAAGCCCATATTGTTTAAGCGCCCAACTCTTTCTATCCTCAGCATTCCACGCCTCTATGCTTGTAAGCGCTTCAAGAAGTTGTTTTCGGGTATTATCCTTGTCATCCAGACCGAGCCTGGCCAAATGATCTGAAAAAGTAGCCAACCCTTGCTCTGTGGTGAAAACCACACATATGTGACTATCTTCTTGACTCACGAATTCTACGCCATGCGCCACAAGCTCATTGAATGAAAGCGTATCTTCATACTTCAACTTGAGTACGTAATGTCCTGGCCTCGACGTTAACTGCTGCTTAACAGCTTGAGTCGTGCTAGCCAACGCACCAGATAATTTTTGACCGTGCCCAACTAAGTCACTTCGTTTTTTGAAGCGAGGAGGACGACCAGACCTCCTCGGGTTATTAATTGGTTCTTTCTCAATACGCAGATGCTCAAATTCTTGTGCCATCTAAGCTAATTCCCTTTATTTTGTATTTTCTTTTTCAGCAGCCTGCTTCAAGTCTTTAATTGTCAAGAATTCTTGACTGCGAAGAATCATTCGCTTTACTGCTCGGCGGACAATTCGCTCAATATCTGCACCACTTCGGTTAGCAAATATGTCAGTTAACTTTTTGTCAGTTAGCTCGAACTGGCGACGAACACCTCGCAACTTAAGCGAAAGTATCTGTTCAACTTGCTGCGGGCTAGGAAGTGGGAAATCGATTGTTTCATCAAATCGCCGCCAGATAGCGCCATCCAGAATCTGTTCGTGATTAGTCGCCGCTAAAATAAGGCTTTTGCCTTGGTACGCATCCATCATTTGCAGGACAGCATTCACAACACGCCGCAACTCACCGTGCTCTGATGAATCTGATCGCTCTTTACCTATCGCATCAAACTCATCAAACAGAACAACCATCTGGTTATCGGCGATAAAATCAAAAACCTTTCTCAGATTAGCCGCAGTTTCACCTAAGAACGATGACACCAAAGCGTCAAGGCGCACAATTGCCAACGGTAAATCCAACTCGAACGCGATAACCTCGGCTGCCAGTGTCTTCCCACACCCAGGCGGGCCGTGAAATATGACTTTTCCCGAAGGTTTCATTCCAAAACTTCGCAAAATATCGGCGCGGCGATGCTCTTCCAATAGCTCTTCGATAGCCTCTTGGCCGGGGTCAGGCAACACCATCTCTTCAAGCGGTCGATGTGCTTGCCGAATATCTAATAGCGGCAAACCTCTCTCTTTGTCTATTGGAGGAGAGGGCAGTGCGTTCTTCCCTGATTGCTTAGCAGGCTTTAAATGCTCACCATATAGAATCTGTTCCAAGTCGTTAGCCAACAAGTGATGCTGCTTTTGACGCTCATCCTGAATAACGGCTTCGGAAGCACGGCGAAAAGCCTCAGAATCACCACTGGCCCCTGCTTTAATTAATTGCCGTAATATTTTTCCGTTTGCCATTGCAAACCCCTTAAATAATCATGCTAAAAAAGCACTTCTCTTTTAAATAACAATAATTAATCCCAGCATTAGCATCGAGCCCTATCGCCAACTTCGGCCAGCTAACTAACACTATGCCCCCTGAATCTCGCACTAAATAGTAAATATAGGAATATCAATTTTGCGCATGGGTTCAATTCATAACCCAGGGCTATTCCGCCAATTAGCAAGCGCTATAGCAGCAGATTCCTTAGTGATAGCTACATGCTTCTGGAGAAGCTCGATATTATCATTTACCGATAACTCCAAATTACAAACGTTTTCAATGGCTGCTTTTAAACTTCTAAATGGTATTTCTTTAATAGAATACAAACTGTGCTTTCTGAACCAGCCTTGATCCCTAGCATAAAGTCGCGCAATCGATGCATAAAAGTACTTCGAGTAACACTTTAAAAATCGGTTGTTTAGCTCTTCTTTTATAATAGATGGCTCTATAGGGATTTGGAATTGGTGCAATATTCTACCGATTTCAACTACGTAGTCATCTACAACAATATCTTTGTATGCGCAGCTAGGCGTGGTGTAGAGCATCCTATCTACTTGAACAACTTTACCTTCCTCAATCAAAGCATCTAGATAAAATGCAGCATGATTACTACTTTTACTCTTCAGTAAGTTAGCAATAGCTGTTTTTGTTAAAGGCCTCTCACTTCGATTCATCGCCTCAATAATTACATCTTTTTGTGTAATATTTTTGAAGCCCTTTTTCAACCCTACGGAATCGGATTGCGAACGACCATCAAAGTAAAATCCATAATCTTCGCCGAAGTTCTTTACAAAGTGCCTAATTATAAAATAATCGTATGCCTGTAGCCCAGCGGAAGCTTGATAGCATTCCATTAAATGGAAAACGTCTCTACGATCTGACTCGGCGTACTCCATCACCTCTATGAATAAATCGTCCAGTGATATGGATTCAACATCAATAAATCTTGTATGTTTATATACACCCTTACCGGCTAAGTAGATGTGATCCGGCAACTTAAAAGCCTCATTATCCAGGCGATCCTCGTAAATATCAGTCCTAGAGTAACCGTTAGCATTCACTAGTCTAGCGACGTCCAACCAAGGCAGACCTCCTTCATGATTAAATAAAACACATGCGCTAGCTTCAGATTTTCCAAGCTGCCTCGGCCAAACATTCTCGCCATCTATAAGCAAGACACCACGCTTCTCCAAGAATTGAATAGCATTATCGATGCTTCTAATTTCGCTTAAATCGAGCTGCGAAATGTACTCTCTAATATCATCAAGATGAATTGGCGCACCATTTTCCGCAAAAAGGGTATTTAATATTGTTCTGTCTAGTTCAGGGTAAACATACTCAAAAAGATTAGTCTGCCCACAAATCAAACCTAAAAAATCGTAAAAGTCCTTTTCCATTGTGAAACATGAAAAAACATCCTTGAATTTAGCGCTAAAACTGCTGGATAGCTCAGGCTCTATAAGCTGCCACATGATCTTCGGATTAATACGCAAATGCCGAATAAAACTGTTGTTTATTTTTGACTCTTTTTGACGTATCCGCTCTCTTGTAACATCAAAGTTAGAGGCTATTTGCTCTAATGTCTGCTTGTCCTCTACAAATCCCCATCGCTTTTGGGCAATGTCGACCTCATCGTCTTCAATTCTATCAAAGAAATTATCGACATCCTCCAACAAGATTTTTTCTATTTTTTCAATTGAGGCCTCACTAAATACCTTTGGAGAGATTAACGAAGACTCAAAATTCTGATAGTTAATATTGCCTGCTAAAATAGACTCAATTTCTTTTCTAACTACATCTCTGAACTCAATCAGGCTATCTACTACTTTTGCTCCAAAGCCCGGCAAGGCAAGCAACTCATTCTGATTAAAACTAAGAATGTCACCCAAATTTTCTGCCAAATCCTCAGCACCAATATACCTAGCGTATTTCTCTAGAGCTTTAGTAAACTTTTGGTCTACCCCCCCCAAACATAGCCTCATATTACTGGTATCTACTTCTCCAAGATTAATTTCACTATCAGAAGGTGAGAAATTACCAAGCTCAACATCAATTACATCCCCAGTATTGGCTAATATTTTAAGCTCTTTAAAGACTTCCACATAAGATGATCCAACCCCAGGAAGACAAGCAATATCAGAAGCACTCAAACTAACAAGATCACCCAAAGTCTCACCAAGACAGAAGGATGCATGAGAAGAACTGATATTTCTTAATCTTTTAACCAGCTTCGAAAATCTATTTGGCAATATCAAATCATCAAGCCTTGTCAAGAGAGAGGGTATTTTGATTAACCCTAAATCAGAGCTGCATTCACTTCCAATTGCTGATTGATTCTTATCGTTACCGCTATTATCCACATGGCCAACGCTCTCAGTGTTATCTTTCGATTCACTACAGGCAACCGCACTAGGCGAAAATTCCACGCCAAATAACCTAAGGAAGTCTGCAAAGTAAACGTTCCTTTTTAACAGCATGAAATCATCCATGCTCATATCTTCGATAATCTCCCACAAATCCCTTTTTTCAGGCAATGTTTCAGCATCATCACATAGAAGCGACTTAATTAGCTTTTTTACAGCACTGTCCAAATTTATATGCCGGATATTAAGATTAACAAAATCCATTTTATTATTAACCCGGCTTTCAAATATATCTGCTAAGCGGCATATTTGATTTTGTCATGTTCAAAATACTTTCTTACT
>NZXG01000061.1 GCA_002701845.1 Pseudomonadales bacterium | reverse complement strand
CTGCCCCGGGAGACCCGGGCCTACGTGCCCAAACTGATCGCAATTTCACAGATTTTCGCCACACCGGAGCAATATGGGGTGCAGCTGGTGGATTATCCCTACCAGCCGTTCTTCGCCATCATTGATACCGGCGGCCAGCTGGACCTGTCCCTGGCGGCGGACATGGCGGGCATCAGCATTGAGGAGTTGTATCGACTGAATCCGGCGTTCAATCGCTGGGCCACCGACCCTAACGGGCCCCACCGTCTGCTGGTGCCGGTGGACAAGGCGGCCGCCATGGATGAAGCCCTGGCTCAGTTGCCGCCGGAACAACGGGTGGCCTGGACCCGCTATACGATTCAGCCGGGTGACTCCATTCTATCCATCGCCCGCAACCACAAAATCACCCCGGACCTGTTGAAGGAAGTCAATCATCTGCGCAGCAACCTGATTCGGGCCGGCAAAACCCTGTTGATTCCCCAGGCCTCGCAGCCCTTAAGCCAGTACAGTCTGAGTGCGGAGGCAAGGCTGCAGTCGCGTCAGAACCGGGCGGTTACCGGCCGCCAGAAGGTGACTCACAAAGTGCGTGCGGGCGATAGTTTCTGGTCCATCGCCCGCCGCTACGGTGTCAGTCACCGGGCCCTGGCCAAGTGGAATGGCATGGCGCCCACGGACACACTGGCGGTGGGCAGAACGCTGGTGGTGTGGACCACGGAGCCCGCCGTCACCGCCAGCAGTGAGCTGCAGCAGCAGCGCATGCGCAAGATTCGCTACCGGGCCCGCTCCGGGGATTCCTATGCCGCCATCGCCAGCCGGTTTAATGTCTCCCTGGGTCAGCTGAAGCGCTGGAACGACGTGGATTTCCGGGAGTATTTGCAGCCGGGTGATCTGCTTACCCTGTATGTGGATGTGGCCAACGCCCCCTGATGCGGTGGCTGGCCGTTGCGGGTCGGATTTAATTCTGCACGGCGGTCAGTGCCAGACCCGCCTGTTGCGCCAGCATGGAGAAGCCCGCGTACTGTTGCTCGTTCAGGGGCTTGCCGGACACCGCCTGATCGCCGTAGAACACGCCGATGGGCCGGCGGGCCACAATCACCGGAGCCACCATATACTCCGAGCACTGCAGCACCGCCTGCAATGATGGCGTGTGTAAATAGGCCCGGCCCGCCATCAACTTGGAGCCAATCCAGAAGTTTTGTGACTGGCGAATGGCGTAGGCGAACGTGTTCTCTTCCATCAGATCAATTTTGAAGCGTTCGCGGAAGTCCTGAGCCACGGTACCGGAAAAGAACTTGGGCACCATTTTCTTCCGGTCCCGGGCCACCAGCGCCATCACCACCCGGTCCAGGCCAATGGCATCGGTCATGCCCTGCAGCACCAGGCTCAGCATACCGTTGACGTCCATACGTTTGTCCGCAATCAGCTTATTCAACTGCTGCATGATATCCATCTGCAGTTGCATATTCTCTACCCCGGTCTGCATCCGGGTTTCAGTGTCATCCCGGTCCAGCACGGGCTGATGCGGTTGCTCGGTTTGTCCGCTCAGGGCCAGTTCTATCAGATCCTCGATGCCCTCTTCCCGGTCCTGCGCCGTGCTTGGGGAAGGATCGGCAGGCAGGGACCCGCCGGCGCCAGTTGCCTTCCCGGTGCCGGTAAGGAGGTGGGCGGGGGCTGCACCGGACGAATCCGTGTTCGCCGTGACAGCGGTCGCCGTGACAGCGGTCGCCGGTAGGGGCCGTGACTGGTCCCCGGTGGTCAGAGGTTCGCGGGTTTCCGAGCTGGGTATCAGATGCCGCACTTTCGAGGCTCCGTACTGGACCGCCAGCTCCTGGGCCATATCCGCCATCTGTCGGACTTCCTGCATGGCATCTTTAAACGGTACGTCCCGGTATTTGGCGATTTTTTTCACCACCTCTTTCACCGGGCCGGCGTCCCAGCCCAGGATAGCCACCTGACTCAGTTCGTCCCCCAGCATCACTGCCTGAGCCGGCCGGCTGGGTATGCGGGGCCGACTCAGGGCCTCCAGCAGCAGGTCCCCCAGCTCCCACTGCTTGGCGAGAGCAATGGAGATCTGGTCAAAGCGGCAGCCCAGCACCTCCATGGCGGCGTCATTGATCGGGGTGACGCCATCCCGTAACAGCATGTTCAGCTTGCGACTCACCTCATCGTCCCGGGCCAGCATGGAAAGCTCGGCAAAGTGCAGCAACAGGGTGGAAATGAAAATCTCCTCCTGCTCCGGGCTCTTGGCGTTACGTAACAGGCCCCGCGCCTGCATGGCGCCATGAAAAGAGTTGGCGATCTGCGCCAGCAAATAATCGGAGGGGTTCTGTTTCAGGATATTGTCCAGAATCTGCATGGACAGTGAAATATCGCGGATGGTGGTGAATCCCAACATCACAATGGCCCGGGTGATGGTTTTGATATTACCCCCATAACCCTTGTAGACCACGCTGTTGGACACCTGCAGCACCCGGGAGGTGAGGCTGGGGTCCTTGAGGATTTGTTCGGTGAGCTGGGACACACGGGAATCGTCGTCCGTGGTGAGCCGGCTGAGTTTTTGCACGGTCTCCGCCAGCGCTGGCATGTGCTCTTTCCCCAGGAAGTCCACCCAGTCGTCCACTGATCTCGGCTTTTCCACCAACATCGTCACTCTCTATCAATGCCCAATTGCCAACCATTGCTTGTATAAGTCTAGTCCCTTTGCCGGGATGTGCTTGTTTTATTTGAAGTTATTACAGGATCCGGTTATAAAGTGGGGCAGCGCCTGGGATTTGTCACAAACGCATAATAAAACCAAAGGGTTATCGGTACTTCATGGGAGCGGATTCAGCACAGCATCAGCAGTGGTCGAAGCCGGTGGCATGCTTGCCCCTTCGCTGGCTGCTGGCCGGTTTGCTGTTGCTGGCCGCCACCGCCCCGGCTTCGGCATGGGCCTGCCCGGCGCCGACCATCCGTACTCACGCGTTGGCCCTGCATGGCGCGCCCCGGTACGGCGCGGATTTTGCGCACTTTGACTACGTCAATCCCGGGGCACCCAAGGGCGGTAGTATTACCTTGCCCGCGCTCGGCAGCTTCGATACCTTGAACCCCTATGTTCTGAAAGGGATCAGCCCCGCCAGCTTCAGCGGGTTGTACGGCATCACCCAGTTGAATGAGCCGTTGATGATAGGCACCCACTATTATCTGGAGGCGGGTGATGAGCCCCAGACCGCCTACTGCCTGATTTGTACCGAGATTGAGTTCCCCCCGGATTACGCCTGGGTGACCTTTCACCTGGACCCCAGGGCACGCTTTCATAATGGCGATGCCATCACCGCGGCGGATGTGGCGTACAGTTACGAGTTGTTGATGTCGGATCAGTCCCATCCGATTTTCCACAATAATCTGGCGGCGGTGGACAAAGTGACGATATCGGGCAAACACCAGGTGCGTTTTCACTTTAAGGGTGGCCCGGAGCGCAGTAATCTTCTACGGGTTGGCGAACTGCCGGTAATGTCGCGGTCACACTGGGAGAAGCATCGGTTTGGGGAATCCTCGGGAACGCCCCAGCCCCTGAGTGGTCCCTATAGGATCGGCGATTTTGTGTTGGGAAACTACATCACCTTGCAACGTGTGGATGATTTCTGGGCCCGCAACCATCCGGTCTATCAGGGCATGTTCAACTTTGATCGGGTACGGTTTGAGTTCTACCGGGATCGCACGGTGGCATTCGAAGCGTTTAAATCCGGGGCGGTGGACCTGTGGCTGGAGAATGTCTCCAAGAACTGGGCCACCGGCTATGATTTTCCGGCGGTCACGCAGGGACGGGTGATCAAGGAAGCCATTCCCCACAGCATCCCCTCCGGTACCCAGGCCTTCTTCCTCAATATGCGCCGCAACCAGTTTCAGGACCGACGGGTGCGCCAGGCCATCTCCCTGATGTTTGACTTCCACTGGACCAACCAGCACATCTTCAATGGCGCCTACGCCCGCAACCAGACCCACTTCCCCAATTCCGAGATGGGCGCCCGGGGCTTACCCTCCCCGGCGGAAGTGGCATTGCTGGAGCCGCACCGGGAGCAGCTGCCGCCGGCGCTGTTCAGCGAGCCCTTTGAATTTCCTGCCTACCGGGAACCGGGGGATCTGCGCCAGGCCATGCGGCGGGCTATCGGTCTGTTGCGGGACGCGGGTTACCGGTTCCAGGATCACCGGCTGATCAACCGGGAAAGCGGAAAGCCGCTGCGGTTTGAAATACTGATCAACAGTCCATCCTTCCAACGGGTATTACTACCTTTCACCAAGAATCTGGCCAAAATAGGCATAACCGCCGACGTTCGTGTGGTGGATCGGGCTCAGTACAAAGTGCGTCTGGACGACTTCGATTTCGACATGACCGTGTACGTGCTGCCGCAGTCAGCGTCCCCGGGCCAGGAGCAACGTCTGTACTTCCACAGTGGTCAGGCCGGTGTGCGAGGCTCGAAAAATTTCTCAGGAATTCAGGATCCGGTGGTGGACGCCATGATTGGTCACATCATTTCCGCCCGCACCCGGCCGCAACTGATCACTGCTGTCAGAGCCATGGATCGGGTGTTGTTGTGGAACTATTACACCATTCCCCACTGGCACTTGGGGTATCATCGTATCGCCTATAAGAATATTTTCGGCCGGCCAGAGCCAGCACCGCCCATGACCCTGGGTTTTCAAACCTGGTGGCTGAAAGCGGCCGGCGCCAAACCACAAGGGACATTGGATTAATGCAGGTATTTGGAAACACCCTACTGGCCGCCCTGGCCGTTTTGGTCTCAATCTCCGTCAATGCCAGCGAGGTGATCGTCAGCCATGGCATGGCCATGCACGGGGATATGAAATACGGCCCGGACTTCACCCATTTTGATTACACCAATCCGAACGCCCCCAAAGGTGGGCAGGCGGTCCTGGCCGCCTATGGCACTTTTGATTCCTTTAACCCGGATATCATCAAGGGCGACGGCGCCGCGCAGATGGGGCTGATCTACGATACCCTGATGGTGCAGGCCATGGATGAGCCTTTCAGTGCCTATGGACTGGTGGCGGAAAAGGTGGAGTACCCCGAGGATCGCTCCTGGGTTATTTTTCATATCAATCCCCGGGCCCGGTTTCATGATGGTCACCCCATCACGGCGCAGGATGTGGTGTTCACTTTCAACCGCTTGCTGGAAGAGGGACAACCGTTCTATCAGGCGTATTACGCCGACGTGGTGAAGGTGGAGGCTCTGGACGAACGGCGGGTGAAGTTTACCGCCCGGGATGGGCGCAACCGCGAGCTGCCCCTGGTGTTGGGACAGTTGAAAGTGCTTCCCCAACACTACTGGGAACACCGCGAGTTTGGCGAGCCTACTTTGGATCCACCCCTGGGCAGCGGCCCTTATAAGATAACGGATTTCGATCCGGGGAAAAGTGTGGCCTTCCAGCGGGTGGAGGATTACTGGGCCCGGGACCTGCCGGTAATGAAAGGTTTCTACAATTTTGATCGCATTACCGTGGATTATTATCGCGATCAAACCGTGATGGTGGAGGCGTTCAAAGGCGGCCGTTATGACTATAGGGAAGAGAATCAGGCCAAGCGCTGGGCTACGGAGTACGAAGGGCCACGGTTTGACTCTGGGGAAATCGTCAAGGAAGAGATTGAACATCAGAATCCCACCGGTATGCAGGCGTTCGTGGTCAACACGCGCAAGGATCTGTTCAAGGATCCCCGGGTGCGCCAGGCGTTGAATTACGCCTTTGATTTTGAATGGACCAACAAACAGCTGTTCTACGGCGCTTACACCCGCACCGAAAGTTATTTCTCCAATTCCGAACTGGCGGCCACCGGCCTGCCTTCTGAGGCCGAACTGGCATTGTTGGAGCCCTACCGGGAGGATGTTCCTCTGCAGGTGTTCACCCAGGTCTATCAGGCCCCGGAGACCGACGGCAGCGGCAATAACCGTGGCAACATTCGCAAAGCCATCCAGTTATTGAAACAGGCCGGCTGGACCTTCCAGGGTACCGATCTGGTGCACGGTGAAACCAAAGCGCCATTCCGCTTTGAAATCCTGCTTTACAGCAAAGACTTTGAGCGGGTGGTGCTGCCCTATATTAAAAATCTGAAAAAACTGGGCATTGAAGCCAACGCCCGGCCGGTGGACTCCACCAACTACATCCGCATGGTACGGAACTTTGAGTTCGATATGATCGTGGGCAGCTTTCCCCAATCCAACTCGCCCGGTAACGAGCAGCGGGACTACTGGTTTTCCAAGTTCGCCGACCATAAGGGGAGCCGTAATCTGATCGGGGTCAGGGATCCGGTGGTGGATTTTCTGATTGGCGAAATCATCGGTGCCCAGAGCCGCGCCGATTTGATCGCCGCCACCCGGGCCCTGGACCGGATTCTGCTCTGGAGCCATTATGTGGTGCCGCAGTGGCATATCGACAAGCATCGTATCGCCTATTGGAACAAGTTCCTGCATCCACAGACGCCCCCCAAGTATGGTGATGTGGGGTTCTTCACCTGGTGGGCCAAACCCGACCCGGCACAGGATGCCCCCTGACCCATGCTGGCGTATATTATCCGGCGTCTGCTGCTGATCGTCCCCACTCTGTTGGGCATCCTGACCCTGAATTTTATTATTATTCAGGCGGCGCCCGGGGGCCCGGTAGAGCAACTGATTGCGCAAATTGAGGGTATCGAAGGTGGTGCCGCCGCCCGCATGGGGGGCGGCGCCCAGTCTGAGGTAAAACTCAGTACCGGCAGCAACTCCAATTACCGTGGTGCCCAGGGTCTGGACCCGGATCTGATTGCCAAGATCGAAAAAATGTACGGCTTCGACAAGCCGGCCTGGGAACGTTTCCTGATCATGGTGAAGAATTATTTCAGCTTCGATTTCGGTGACAGTTTTTTTCGCGACAAGAGTGTGGTGGATCTGATTATTGAGAAAATGCCGGTGTCCATCTCGCTGGGGCTCTGGTCCACCCTGCTGGTGTATCTGATTTCCATCCCCCTGGGTATTCGCAAAGCCATTCGTCACGGCACGCCCTTTGATATCTGGAGCAGCTCCGTAGTGATAATCGGCAATGCCATTCCCTCGTTTCTGTTCGCTATTTTTCTGATTGTGGTATTTGCCGGCGGCAGCTATCTGAACTGGTTCCCGCTGCGAGGGCTTACCTCCCCGGATTTCGAAGAGTTGAGCCTGATGGGGAAGGTGTTGGATTATTTCTGGCATCTGGCGTTACCGCTTACTGCTCTGGTGATTGGCAGTTTTGCCACCCTCACCATGCTGACGAAAAATTCGTTTCTGGATGAAATCGGCAAACAGTATGTCACCACCGCACGGGCCAAGGGTCTGAAAGAGAACCAGGTACTCTATGGCCATGTGTTTCGCAATGCCATGCTGATCATTATTGCCGGTGTGCCAGCGGCGCTGGTTTCCATCTTTTTTACCGGCGCGTTTTTGATTGAGGTGATATTTTCCCTGGATGGTCTGGGACTGCTGGGTTATGAATCCATATTATCCCGGGATTACCCGGTGATCTTCGGTACTCTGTTTATTTTTACCCTGATCTCGCTGCTGGTAAATCTGATCAGTGACATTACCTACACCCTGGTGGATCCCCGTATTGATTTTGAGGCGAGGGGGTAGCCGGTGCTGTTGCAGTTGAACCCCGTCAACCAACGCCGTTTCCAGCGCTTTCGCAACAATCGCCGGGGCTGGTACTCGCTGTGGATTTTTCTGCTGCTGTTTGTATTGAGCCTGTTCGCGGAGTTACTGGCCAATGACAAACCATTAGTGATCCAATACGCCGGTGACTATTACTTTCCGGTTCTATTCACTTATTCCGAACAAACTTTTGGTGGGGATTTTCCCACCGAGGCGGATTATCGTGATGCCTATGTGGTGGATTTGATCCAGGAACAGGGCTGGCTTCTGTATCCGCCCATCCCTTTCAGCTATCACACCATCAATTACGCTCTGCCCTCGCCCGCCCCCTCGGCACCGGATGCTGTGAATCTGCTGGGCACCGATGACCAGGGCCGGGACGTGCTGGCCCGACTGATCTATGGTTTCCGGATTTCTGTGCTGTTCGGTTTGACTCTCACGATTATCAGCTCCATCGTCGGCGTCATTGCCGGGGCGCTGCAGGGCTACTATGGTGGCAAAGTGGATTTGTTCGGACAACGGTTCATTGAAATCTGGTCTTCCCTTCCAATCCTGTTTTTGTTGATTATCCTGTCCAGTATCGTCAAACCGAATTTCTGGTGGTTGTTGGGGATCATGTTGCTGTTCAGCTGGATGAACCTGGTACCGGTGGTGCGGGCGGAGTTTCTGCGTGGCCGTAATCTGGAATACGTGAAAGCCGCCAAGGCGCTGGGACTGAATGATCGTGGCATCATGTTCAAACACATATTGCCCAATGCCATGGTGGCTACCATAACCTTTATGCCGTTTATTCTCACCGGTTCCATCACCACCCTCACCGCCCTGGATTTCCTGGGCTTTGGCCTGCCCCCCGGCTCTCCGTCCCTGGGGGAGCTGGTGTCCCAGGGCAAATCCAATTTACAGGCCCCCTGGCTGGGTATATCCGCGTTTGCCGTGCTCAGTATTATGCTGACCCTGCTGGTGTTTATCGGTGAAGCCTTTCGTGATGCTTTCGATCCGAGGGCGCAATAATGGAGCGCGTCGCAGTGAACCAGCCTCCTCTGCTGACCGTGGATTCGTTATCCATCCAGTTTCAACAGGGTGCCGAGATCAATACCGCCGTGCAGGAAGTCAGCTTCGAGTTACGGCGCGGGGAAACCTTCGCCCTGGTGGGGGAAAGCGGCTCGGGAAAGTCCGTCACCGCCCTGGCCATCACCCGGCTGCTGCCCAAATCCATCACCCGCTTTCCCAGCGGTCAGGTTTTGTATACCGGTCAGAATCTGTTGGCGCTGTCTGAGGCCCAGTTACGCCGGGTGCGCGGCAATCGAATCGGCATGATATTCCAGGAGCCACTGACCGCGCTGAACCCTTTGCACACAGTGGAAAAGCAGATTGGCGAGGTGTTACGGGTGCACCGGGGCATGGGAGGCAGAGCCGCCCGCGATCGGGTATTGGAGCTACTGGGTCTGGTGGGTATCCCGGACCCGGAGACCCGACTCAAATCCTATCCCCATCAACTGTCAGGTGGCCAGCGGCAGCGGGTGATGATTGCCATGGCCCTGGCCAACGAACCTGACATTCTGATTGCCGATGAGCCCACCACGGCACTGGATGTCACCATCCAGAAGCAGGTGCTGAATCTGTTGCAGGAGTTGCAGCAGAAGCTGGGCATGACCGTGTTGCTGATCACCCACGACCTGGGAGTGGTGCGACGTTACGCGCACCGGGTGGGAGTCATGACCCAGGGCCGGCTGGTGGAGGTCAATACCACGGAGGCCTTGTTCAGCCAGCCCCGGCATGAGTATACCCGGGCGCTGTTGGCGGCGGAGCCCAGTGGTGAACCGGTGACGGCGGATCCGGCGGCCGGCCCGGTGATGGAAGTCGACCATCTGAAAGTCTGGTTCCCCATTAAACGCGGGGTGTTCCGCCACACCGTGGGTCATATCAAAGCGGTGGACGATGTCAGTTTTCGGATTCGCCGCGGCCATACGCTGGGCATTGTGGGGGAAAGTGGTTCCGGAAAAACCACCCTGGTGCAGGCGTTGCTCAAACTCACCGAGAGCCGGGGACGAATCCGGTTTCTGGATCAGGATCTGGCGGCGCTGAACCAGGCTCAGGTGCGGCCTCTGCGTAAACGCATGCAGATCGTATTTCAGGATCCTTTTGGCAGCCTGTCACCGCGCATGAGTGTCGGCGATATTATCGCGGAAGGTTTGGTGATTCATGGCATAGGCGACGCCCGGGAACAAGAGCGCCGAGTCTGCGCCGCCCTTGAGGAAGTGGGCCTGAGTGCGGACCTGCGGCATCGTTTTCCCCACGAATTCTCCGGTGGCCAGCGTCAGCGAATCGCGGTGGCCCGGGCCCTGATACTGGAGCCGGAGCTGATCGTGTTGGATGAACCCACCTCGGCACTGGACCGGTCCATTCAGGCTCAGTTAATGGATCTGTTACGGAGCCTGCAGCAGCGGCATGGGTTTTCCTATTTGTTTATCAGCCACGATCTGAAAGTGGTGAAAACCATCGCCCACGAGGTGCTGGTGTTAAAGGAGGGCAAGGCCCTGGAATACGGCCCGGCCCTGGAGATTTTCCATCAGCCCCGGCACGACTATACCCGGGAGCTGATTGATTCCGCCTTCAACCTGTAAGCGTATGCCGGTTCAACGAATATTGATTTCCGCCTGGTCCCGCAAGGAAGCCACGAAGTTGGCGAAATCCTGGTTCCCCAGTTGCTCCGCGCCGGAGGCCTTGGCCTGCAGCAATTGAGCCTGCTCCAGATCGTATTCCCCGGCCACGACCTCTTGCAGCACCACAATCTGTTGGTCGCCACTGGGCAGGCCGATTTTGCGCGCACTCACTCCCTGTTCCCCGGGCCGGGGCATCTCAAAAGCGGTGGATACCACTGCCCGGGGTACGTCCGTGGCCTGGCGACGGATCTCGGTGACGGGATGCAGGGTCAGGTTATACTCCTCGGTTAGCGTATCCAGATCCGTCCCCTGTTCCACCTGCTGGACAATGGCGCTGGCTTGCTCTGCCGCCAGCTGCCGCGCTTTCTGCTGCGTCAGAGCCTGGCGTACCTGGTCTGCCACCTCCTCCAGCGGCTGTTCCCGGGCCGGCTGGTGTTGTGCCAGCCGCACCACGGCCACGCGGTTGTCCGCCAGCTCCACCACTTCGCTGTTGTGACCCTCTTCCAGCACCGGCTGGGAGAATGCCGCGGCCACAAAATCCCCATTGGCCGCCGGCCCCTGACCGCCCTGGCGACTGAAGAACCCGGTGGTCTGCACCGGCTGTTCGTAGGACTCCGCAATTAATTGCAGGTCACCGGATTCAAACGCCATCCGGCTGATATCGTCCACTGCCTCGTCCAGCTTGACTTGCGCCAATTCGGTTCGCAGCGACTGCTCCAGTTCAGATTTTTTATCCTCGTATGCTGCAATCTCGGGACTCTCCACAGCGGTGAGCTGAATGATGTGATAACCGAATTCCGTCTGTACAATACCGGATAGATCACCAGTCTCCTGCAGCGCGAACAGCGCTTTTTCAAACGCCGGATCGTACAACCCGCGGCCGGCGAAATCCAGGTCACCGCCGGCGGCGGCGGAAGCTACGTCATCGGAGTACTCGGCGGCCACTTCGGCAAACGGTTGCCCCTGCCGCAGCGCGTTCAGCGCCTCTTCGATCCGCGCCTTGGCCTTGGCTTGACTGCGATCGTCGTTAATCTCCACCAGAATATGGGAGGCCCGTCGTCGCTCCTGCTGCTTGCTATAGGCCACATAATCGTCGTAGGCCTGCACCAGGCCGGACTCGTCCACCTCGGTGTCGTCGATAAAATCATCCAGGCCGATACTGACGTAATGCACTTTCACCCGCTCGGGAGTCCGGTATTGCGTCTTGTGTTCCTGATAAAAAGCCTCAATCTCAGCCTCTGTGAGGCTGATATCCGCTGCCAAAGGCGCTGCCGCCAGCGTGGCATACTGAATCTTCCGTTGCTGATTGTTCAGTTCCACCAGGTATTCCAGCTCCGATGGCGTGATAAAGGCGGTTTTGCCAATGCCGGACTGGAGCTGTTCCAGCACCATGCTTTCCTGCACGGCATCGTACAGCATGGCTTTGGAATAATTGGCCTGTACCAGCATGGATTCCAGCCGGTCATTGGAAAACTGGCCGGATTCGTCCTGGAACTGGGGCATGGAGCGAACATAGGACTTCACCAGCTCGGAAGACACAATAAGACCTTCCCGCTCAGCCGCCTGCCGGATCAGCTCTTTTTGAATCAGACCATCAATCACCCGGGGCCGCAGCATCTCATCGGTGAGGAAGGAATCGTCAATATTGCCCCCCATCTGCTGTTTCAGGCTCTGCCGCTGATTTTCGATGGCCCTGTTCACTTCCATTTTGGGTATTTCCACGCCGTTGACGGTGAACGCAACATCCTGACTGCTATTGGCGGTGAAAATGCCTTCGATCCCAAAAAAGGCAAATGGCAGGATAAAAATCACCAGTAACAGCTTGCCCAGCCATCCTCTTAGCAAATTTCGAAATTGCTGCATTGTCGGTTCACTCCCGGATCAGTACCCTGAAAACAAAAAAGAGAAGCGTGTCTTGGACACGCTTCTCCGGGGTTTTACTTCAGGTTGCAAATGGGGCTAACGGAAAAACTAGCTGGCGGAGCGGACGGGACTCGAACCCGCGACCCCCGGCGTGACAGGCCGGTATTCTAACCAACTGAACTACCGCTCCAATACTCCATTGAACATTAACAAACTTAGAGCAAATCATGACCAGTTTTGACTGGCTTGGGGACGGAATGGAGTCCATCTAGATTATGGTTGTGTCCGCTGTTAACTAGCCTTGTCGTTACCCAAGGTAAGCTTGGTTAATCTTTTACAGGTTAATCGTTTACCGCGTCTTTCAACGCTTTACCGGGCTTGAAAGTCGGGATTTTGGCAGCCGGAATTTCGATGGGCTGACCCGTCTGGGGATTACGGCCGCTACGGGCAGCCCGATCCTTTACGGCAAAGGTTCCGAATCCCACCAGTACGACCTGATCGTTTTTCTTCAGAGCCCCGGTTACTGTATCGATCACAGCATCCAGTGCGCGACCGGCTTGTGCTTTGGGAATATCGGCTGAGACGGCAATTGCATCAATCAATTCGGATTTGTTCACATGACTCCCCTTATAAAAGAATTTTGTCTGCGGTATCGACCAATGATTGTTGGTTCGAGTCAGGGTGGAAATTAGCTCTATGGGCTTTACAAGCCCCGTCCCTCGCGGCGGAGCAACTTTATACCAACTGCCAAAAAGTGCTGTCAAGCGCGCCTCTGGGGGCAGCAGGTAATTATTTTTTTGCAAGTGATTTTTCTGCGATATTGGTTCTGTTTTTCCCCATCGGCCACGGGCCATCATAGCCTGAAACCGGACAAAAGTCAGGCCGGTAGCGGCAATACCGGCCTGACAGATGAGAGGCTGTCAGTGAGTGCTCAGGCGATCGGATTCTTCTTCCTCGCTATCCTCACGCTTACTGAGATCCACGTCGGCGGGACCACCGGTGCCTTCCGGCAACGGGTCTGGCATGCGCACCAGAGCCAGCTCCAACACCTCGTCAATCCATTTGACGCAATGGATATCCAGATCTTCCTTGATGTTATCGGGAATCTCCTTCAGATCCCGCTCGTTTTCCTTGGGGATAATAATCGTGGTAATACCACCCCGGTGAGCGGCCAGCAGCTTTTCCTTAAGACCCCCGATGGGCAGTACCTGGCCCCGCAGTGTAATCTCCCCGGTCATGGCCACGTCCGCCCGCACCGGGATGTTGGTCAGCACGGATACCAGCGCGGTGCACATACCGATACCGGCACTGGGACCATCCTTGGGTGTGGCCCCTTCCGGCACGTGAATGTGGATATCATTCTTGTCGTGAAACTCAGGACTGATACCCAGCATCTGCGACCGGCTGCGAACCACGGTGAGCGCCGCCTGAATGGATTCCTGCATCACATCACCCAATGAACCGGTGCGGATCTGGCGGCCCTTGCCAGCCACTGCGGCCGCTTCGATGGTCAGCAGCTCGCCGCCCACGGAGGTCCAGGCCAAACCTGTCACCTGACCGATGCGGTCCTCGTCTTCCTTCTTGCCGTAATTGAACTTGCGCACCCCACTGTACTTATCAATCAGTTCAGGCGTGACAGACACCGGCTCCAGGGTATCGCTGAGGACATTTTCCTTCACATGCTTGCGACAGACTTTGGCGATCTCCCGCTCCAGACCCCGCACCCCGGATTCCCGGGTGTAGTAGCGAATCAGATAGCGCAGGGCTTCGTCGGTCATGGTCAGCTCCTGCTCCTTGAGACCGTTCATCTTGCGCTGTTTGGGTACCAGGTACTGCTGGGCAATATTCAATTTTTCATCTTCGGTATATCCCGGCAGACGAATCACTTCCATCCGGTCCAGCAGCGGCGCCGGTATATTCATGGAATTGGAAGTACAGATAAACAGCACGTCTGACAGGTCGTAGTCCACTTCCAGATAGTGGTCATTGAAGGTGTTGTTCTGTTCCGGGTCCAGTACTTCCAGTAATGCGGAAGCCGGATCCCCCCGCATATCGATGCCCATTTTATCAATTTCATCCAGCAGGAATAACGGGTTTTTCACTCCCACTTTAGAAATCTTTTGGACCAGCTTACCGGGCATGGAGCCGATATAGGTGCGGCGATGACCGCGAATCTCTGCTTCATCCCGCACCCCGCCCAGTGCCATGCGGACGAATTTGCGGTTGGTGGCCTTGGCAATGGATTGTCCCAGGGAGGTTTTACCCACACCGGGGGGGCCCACCAAACATAATACCGGGCCGCGAATCTTGTTCACTCGGGCCTGCACTGCCAGGTATTCAAGGATGCGTTCTTTCACTTCATCCAGACCGTAATGATCCTGATCCAGTATTTCCTTGGCTTTCTTCAGGTCATGGCGCACCTTGCTTTTCTTTTTCCAGGGCAGGTTTACCATCCAGTCCAGATAACTGCGCACCACCGTGGCTTCCGCCGACATGGGCGACATCATTTTCAGTTTGTTCAGCTCGGCCTTGGCTTTTTCTTTCGCTTCTTTGGTCATACCGGAGGACTCGAAACGCTTTTCGAAATCCTCCAGTTCATTGCCACCGTCTTCCAGGTCTCCCAGCTCCTTCTGAATGGCCTTCATCTGCTCATTCAGGTAATACTCGCGCTGGCTTTTCTCCATCTGCTTTTTGACCCGGCCGCGAATGCGTTTTTCCACCTGCAACAGGTCGATTTCACCCTCCATCAGGGCCATCAGGTGATCAATCCGCTCGCGGATATCGAAGATTTCCATAATGCGTTGTTTGTCCTGGATTTTCAGCGCCAGATGGGCGGCTATAGTGTCGGACATGCGGCCCGGATCTTCGATGTTACTGACCGAAGTGAGAATTTCCGCTGCCACTTTTTTGCTGAGTTTGACGTATTGTTCGAACTGCGACAGTAGTGAACGCACCAAAACCTCACACTCGCGTTCATCCACGTGAGAGGCGGGTGTCTCCCGGATTTCCGCGCTGAGATAACCATCAGCCAGGGCCACATTACGGGTCATGGCGCGATGGGCGCCTTCCACCAGCACTTTGACCGTGCCGTCCGGTAACTTCAGCAGTTGCAGAATGGTGGCCACGGTACCCACCTGATACAGGTCACTGGGCGCCGGATCGTCATCAGAGGCATTGACCTGAGCCACCAGGACAATCTGTTTGTCGGTTTCCATGGCCTCTTCCAGGGCCTTAATGGACTTTTCCCGCCCCACGAACAGAGGGATCACCATATGCGGATAAACCACTACGTCTCTCAGGGCCAGTAGGGGGAATTTCTTTGCTTCGCTGGGAAATGCCATTGCCAATACCTTGCTCAGGAATGAGTGTTGCCGAAACTTACCGTGTACCGCAGCAAGAAACCGGCCAGAAAGGAATCGTAATAAAGATGGGGGTCGGGGCTCGCAATTTCAAGGGGTGTCAGCCCGCGGTCTGAGACAACAAAGGGCCCAACCGGGCCCCTTGTTACAGTAGGATCAGACTCAATCGTCAGGTACCGCCTTGGCCTGATCGTTGTTCTCATAAATCATCAGAGGCTCGGATTCACCTTTAATGACCGCGCCATCAATCACCACCTTCACCAGGTTCTCCATGGAGGGCACCTCGTACATGGTGTCCAGCAGCACTGACTCCAATATGGATCTTAAACCACGGGCTCCGGTCTTGCGTTCCATGGCTTTTTTGGCCACGGCCACCAAAGCATCCTCGCGGAAATCCAGTTCCACCTCGTCCAGGTCAAACAGCTTACGATACTGTTTGGTCAGTGAGTTTTTCGGCTCGGTGAGGATCTGCACGAGGGCTTCCTCGTCCAGCTCCTCCAGGGTGGCAATCACCGGCAACCGGCCCACAAACTCCGGGATCAAACCGTACCGTACCAGATCCTCCGGTTCCACGTCTTTAAGGGTTTCCCCCAGATTCCGTTTATCGTCCTTGCTTTTGACGGTGGCGGAGAAACCAATGCCGCTCTTCTCCGACCGATCACTGATGACTTTATCCAGGCCCGCAAACGCACCGCCACAGATGAACAGGATATTGGACGTATCCACCTGCAGGAACTCCTGCTGGGGATGCTTACGGCCGCCCTGGGGCGGTACCGACGCCACCGTACCTTCAATCAGTTTCAACAAAGCCTGCTGCACCCCTTCACCGGACACATCGCGGGTGATGGAGGGATTGTCGGACTTGCGGGAGATCTTATCGATCTCATCAATGTAGACAATACCCATTTGGGCCTTATCCACGTCGTAGTCACACTTCTGCAGCAATTTCTGGATAATGTTTTCCACGTCTTCACCCACATAACCCGCCTCGGTGAGCGTGGTGGCATCAGCGATGGTAAACGGCACATTCAGCAGCCGGGCCAGCGTTTCAGCCAGCAAAGTCTTGCCGCTTCCGGTGGGTCCGATTAACAGGATGTTGCTCTTACCCAGCTCCACGTCGGCGTTACTGCCCTTGGCGGACTTGGCAGAGCCGGAACGGAGCCGTTTATAGTGGTTGTAAACCGCCACCGAAAGCACTTTTTTGGCCCGTGATTGACCGATCACGTAGTCATCGAGAATGTTTTTGATCTCGGCCGGGGTCGGCAGCTTGTCGGATGCGCTCTCGCTGCTTTCCTCCTGGACCTCCTCCCGGATAATGTCATTGCACAGGTCGACACATTCATCGCAGATAAATACAGAGGGGCCGGCGATGAGCTTGCGCACTTCGTGTTGGCTTTTCCCGCAAAAAGAACAGTAGAGCAGTTTTCCGCTGTCTTCGCCTTTGCCGTCTCGTTCATCAGTCATTTACTTACCTCATCGGACCAGCATCTTCTCATTACCATAGAAAGATGCAGCGAAAACCCCGTTTTTGCAAGTGCGGGATTCCCGCTTTTTTTAGAAAATGTCTAAAATATGACTCTAACTCATTGAATTATAAGCTAACGCTTTTCCAGTACCGCGTCCACCAGGCCATATTCTTTTGCATCATAAGCGCTCATGAAATTATCCCGATCGGTGTCGGTTTCGATCTTTTCCATGGGCTGGCCGGTGTGATTGGCCAGGATCTCATTGAGGCGCCGCTTCATCTGGATAATTTCCCGGGCGTGGATCTCAATATCCGAGGCCTGGCCCTGGAATCCGCCCAGGGGCTGGTGGATCATCACCCGGGAATTGGGCAGACAGTAGCGCTTGCCCTCGGCACCGGCGGTGAGCAGTAAAGAGCCCATGGAGCAGGCCTGACCCACACACATGGTGGACACATCCGGTTTGATGAACTGCATGGTGTCATAGATGGCCATACCCGCGGTCACTGAGCCCCCGGGCGAATTGATATAGAAATGAATGTCCTTGTCCGGATTTTCCGACTCCAGGAACAGGAGCTGCGCCACCAGCAGGTTGGCCATGTGGTCCTCAACCTGTCCTACCATAAAAATCACCCGTTCTTTCAACAGCCGGGAATAAATGTCGAAGGAGCGTTCACCACGGGCGGTCTGCTCAATGACCATGGGCACCAGACCGGTATTGAGAATGGGGTTGCGGTCCAGCAATTCTTCGTAACGGTGGGACATGACGGGATCCTTACTGTTGCGATATCAAAAATAAATGGATTCAGGGCACAATCCTTAATTGTTGCGACCTTTCTATGTTATTTCAATGCTTTGGCGGATTAATATTTACTATAGCGCCAATTTTCGCAGGATCACACAGTTTTCGAAGGGAAACCGCGACCGATGGGCCGCGGTTCTCTGTTTGAACAGATTGATAGGCAGGCAGATTTACTCTTCAGGGGAGTCTTCAGGCTGTTTTACCGCGTCCTGATAGCTCATTTCCTGATCGGTGACCGACGCGGACTCCAGAATGGCGTCCACCACCTGATCCTCCAGCACCATGGATTCGATCTGCTGCAGCATTTGCTGGTTTTCGTAGTACCAGGACACCACCTGCTCGGGATTCTCGTAGGGCTCGGCCATTTCCTCGATGGTGCTGCGCACCCGGTCGGCGTCGGCCTTGATGTCCTTTTCCTTGATCAGCTCACCCAACACCAATGCCAGCTTCACCGCGCGGGTGGCCTGGGCCTCGAACAGATCCGCCGGCAACATATTGGGATCGATGTTCTGACCGCCGCCGAACTGCTGCATCATTTGCTGGCGCTGGCGGTTGATCTCCTGATCGATCAGGGCCTTGGGCACGTCCACTTCGTTTTGGGCCAGCACCCCGTCCATCACCTGTTTTTTTACCCGGTTTTTGACCGCGTTCTTCAGTTCCCGCTCCATGTTCTTGCGGATTTCCGCACGGAAGTCTTCCATGCTGGTATCTTCTTTCTGGGAAAAATTACTGATGAACTCCGCATCCACCTCGGGCAAAGTGCGCTCTTCCACCCGGTTCACAGTGATCTTGAACTGGGCCGCCTGGCCCTTGAGTTCCTCGTTCTGATAGTCTTCGGGGAAAGTGACATCAATGGTTTTTTCCTCGCCCTTGGACATACCCACGATGCCGTCCTCGAAGCCCGGGATCATGCGTCCGGAGCCCAACACCAGATCCTGGTTTTCACCACTGCCACCGGCGAATGGCTCGCCATCCCGGGTGCCTTCGAAATCAATGTTCACCTGGTCGCCCTGTTGGGCGGGGCGGTCCACTTCGTTAAAGCTGGCCCGCTGTTCCCGCAGCCGCTCGATCATGGCATCGATATCGGCTTCCTGGATCTCCGCTACCGGCCGCTCGACACTGATCTGATCCAGGCCTTTCACTTCCACTTCCGGATAAATCTCAAACGTGGCGGTGAATTCCAGATCCTGACCGGGCTCGTCCTTGGTGCGCTCAATGGCGGGATAACCCGCCGGATTCAGGGATTCCTGGGTCACCGCCTCATAGAAAGAATTGCTGAGCACTTCGCCGATCACCTCCTCGCGGATGGATTTGCCAAAGCGACGACGAACCTCCCGCAGGGGCACTTTGCCGGGGCGGAAACCATCGAGCCGTACCCGCTTGGCGGCATCCTTCAATTTCGCGTCAACGGCGGTATCGATTTTCTCCGCTGGCACACCGACGGTCAGCCGACGTTCCAGACCAGAGGTGGTCTCCACAGAAACTTGCATAGTAACCTCACTCTCTCAAGGTTGGGTGCGCTGAAAACAAGAAACCGGCAATATCCCCAGGACATTACCGGTCTCGCATTGTGCCCCACTGATGCCGCGGGCATCCGGGAATTTGGGGTGGACGATGGGACTCGAACCCACGACGACCGGAATCACAATCCGGGGCTCTACCAACTGAGCTACGCCCACCATTAACTCTTGCCTGAAATCCGGGGTAACTTTTGTTTACCGCTGTTAACTGCTCGTGTTTACCGCTGTTAACTGCTCGTGTTTACCGCTGTTAACTGCTCGTGTTTACCGCTGTTAACTGCTCGCGTACCGCGCGTTTACCGCTGCCGTTTGATGCTGTTCAAGTCGGCCATTAAATGCGCTGTGCCTGTTACCCTGTTTATAACGCTTTTTCAGCCCCAGATGAAGCATTTGGCGCGCCCGGCAGGACTCGAACCTGCAACCGCCGGCTTAGAAGGCCGATGCTCTATCCGGTTGAGCTACGAGCGCTGGTTCCTGGGACACAGCTAATCATCTGAAACTGTTTACTTTTCTGGTCGGGGCAGAGGGATTCGAACCCCCGACATCCTGCTCCCAAAGCAGGCGCGCTACCAGACTGCGCTATGCCCCGCTTACTGCCTCGCGAACGAGGAGGGCCGAATAATATACATCCCCATTGCACACGTCAAATACTTTCATAAAGCGCTGGCAGATCAATCCCTTGGCCGCAGATCTTTACCCCGCAACCGGTATAATGAGAGAATGCCCGCCCGGAGTTCCGGCCCGCATTTTTACTGATCTTTACTGCCTGGATCGAAACCTGACCTATGACAGCACACATCATCGACGGCAACCTCATTGCCGCCAGTCTGAAACGGGATATCAAAAACGCCGTCACTGCCCGTCGTGAGAATGGCAAACGGCCCCCGGGGTTGGCCGTGATCATGGTGGGGGAAGACCCGGCATCGGCGGTTTATGTCAACAAAAAGCGGCAGTCCTGTGACGAGGTGGGGTTTCTGTCCAAGTCTTTCGACCTGCCTGCCGCCACCACCCAACAGGATCTGAATCAGCTTATCGTTACCCTGAACGAAGATCCGGAAATCGATGGGATTCTGGTGCAGCTGCCGCTGCCGGCCCATCTGGACGACAAGGCCATCATCAACCAGATTCGCCCGGACAAGGATGTGGATGGGTTTCACCCCTATAACATGGGTCGACTGGCCCAGCGCATTCCCCTGCTGCGCCCCTGTACCCCCAAGGGTATCATGCGGCTACTGGCGTCCACGGGCACTGATTTGCACGGTCTGGAGGCGGTGGTGGTGGGAGCGTCAAACATTGTCGGCCGCCCCATGAGCCTGGAGCTGCTGTTGGCGGGGTGCACTGTTACCATCTGCCACCGCTTTACCAAAAACCTGCAGCAACATGTGGAACGGGCGGATCTGCTGGTGGTGGCGGTGGGCAAGCCGGGATTTGTGCCCGGGCAGTGGATCAAGCCCGGCGCCATTGTCATCGACGTGGGCATGAACCGCTGCGATGACGGTAAATTGCGCGGCGATGTGGATTTTGCCGGGGCCTGCGAACGGGCGGCCTGGATTACCCCGGTACCCGGCGGCGTGGGCCCCCTCACGGTGGCCACGCTGATGGAAAACACGCTGGTTGCGGCGCAGGAATTACACCCTTAACCTTCTTCTAATCACCCAACACAGAACCTTATACAGGAAAAAATGATGGAAGCAATTCTGGTAATACTGCATACCTCCATGGGCGACATCAAACTGGCATTGGATCAGGAAAAGGCACCGGTCACCGTGGAAAATTTTGTCAGCTATGTGAAGGACGGCCATTATGACGGTACGATCTTCCATCGGGTGATCGACGGCTTTATGGTTCAGGGCGGGGGCTTTGATCAGGACATGCAACAGAAGCCCACCGGCGAACCCATTCGCAACGAAGCCAATAACGGCCTGAAAAACGACAAGTACACCGTGGCCATGGCCCGTACCTCCGATCCCCACTCCGCCACCGCCCAGTTCTTTATCAACATAAAGGACAACGACTTCCTCAACTTTTCCGCGGAAACCGCCCAGGGTTGGGGTTATGCCGTGTTCGGTAAAGTGGTGGATGGCACCGAGGTGGTGGATCAGATCAAGAACGTTAAGACCGGCCGCCATGGTTTTCACCAGGATGTGCCGGTGGAGCCGGTGCTGATTGAGACCGCGGAAGTGGTCAGCCAGTAACATGGCCCGGTTGCTGATTTCCGATCTGCACCTGCAGGATGAACGCCCGGATATTACCCGGGCGTTGTTTCATCTGCTGGACCGGTTTCAGGGTCAGGTGGCGGCACTGTATATTCTCGGCGACTTGTTTGAAGTCTGGCTGGGGGATGACGTGCTGTCAGAAACGGCGGAGGCGGTGGCAAAACGTCTGGCCGCCTTCTCCGCAACCGGTAGCGCCGTCTATATCATGCATGGCAACCGGGATTTTCTACTGGGCCCGAAGTACGCGCAAAAGTGTGGAGCTGAACTACTGTCCGAGCCGGCATTGATCGAGCTGGCCGGTGAGCGCTGCCTGCTGATGCACGGGGATTCACTGTGCACGGATGATCAGCTGTATATGGAGTTTCGCGCCATGGTGCGGGATCCGGAGTGGCAGCAGACTTTTCTGAGCAAACCGGTGGCGGAACGGGTGGCGTTTGGTAAAAAAGCCCGTAACCAGAGCCAGGAGGATGCCCGGGACAAAACCTACGAGATACTGGATGTCAATCAGGAAGCCGTGAAACAGGTGTTTCAGGATACCCGGGTGCCGCTGCTGGTACATGGCCACACCCACCGCCCTGCCCGCCACCGGGTTAATTTGGAAGACGGCAGTCAGTGCGAGCGCATTGTGCTGGGGGACTGGCATCAGCAAGGCTGGTATCTGCTGGCTGACGAGCACTCGCTGCAGCTGGAAAGTTTCGAATTTCCCTCTGATTGAAGGTGGCCCAGCCGTGGTTGCAGCCGTGACACCCCGCTGTTCAGGCGCTGGGAACGCCGCTGTGAAACCGGAATTCAGGGTCCGGGGCAGTGATCAGCTCAGCCTCTATTTCCCGTAATTTTAACAGTCTGGCGCTGATGTCTTCCGGACTGTATTCCCGGGCCAGGTCCAGATAATCCCGATAATGACGGCCCTCTGATTTCAGCAGAAACCGGTAATAACGGCCGATATCCGCGGTGGCCTCCTGCTCTGACAGTAACGGCGCCAGGGCGGCGAACCGTTCACAGGAGCGGGCCTCGATCAGGGCGCCAATCAGCAGGGTATCCACCAGTTTCCAGGGCTCCCGGGGCCGGATATGCCGGCGCAATCCATTGGCGTAGCGGGCCGGGCTCAAATGGTCATAGCGCACCCCATGTTGATCCATCAGTTCCAGCACCTGTTCGAAGTGCAGCATTTCCTCCCGCGCCAGTTGGGCGAGCCGGCTCAGCAGGTTGCGCCGGTCCACGTAGCGAAACATCAGGTTAAGCGCGGTGGAGGCGGCCTTCTTTTCACAGTGGGCATGATCAATCAGCAGCGTCGGCACCTGTTGTAACGCCGCCTGTAACCAGGCTTCGGGGGTTGCACACCCCAAAAATTCCCGGATTTCCTCGATCTCAGCCATGGTTCCGTATTCTGCCCTGACATCCACTCTTGAGTGCGGCGGATTATACGCAGACCGTAGAGCAAAAGCGATTTTTGCCCTATCCTATGGCCCCGTTTTGCAGGCAATGAGATGACTAAGACCGGTGACCACTGAACGCGATCTCAAAGGTTCCCTGCTGGTGGCGGCCATGCGTCTGGCCGGCCGCCTGCCCTTCTCCACGCTGGGGGCCATTGGCTCAGGCCTGGGGCCCCTGGCGTGGCGGCTGGCACCCGGCGCCCGCAAGGTGACGCTGAAGAATCTGGAACTGTGTCTGCCGGAACTGAGCGAGGAGCAGCGCCAGCAGCTGGCCCGCGACTCCCTGAAAGAAACCCTGCGTACGGCGTTGGAGATGGTGGCGGCCTGGACCCAGCCCAATGCCCGGATTCTGCAGCGAATCACCCATGCCGATAATGAGCATCTGCTGGAACAGGCCCTGGCCCGGGGCCAGGGTGTGGTGCTTGTGGTGCCCCATTTCGGTAACTGGGAACTGTGCAACTACTATATGTCCCATAAATGCGACCTGATGGCCATGTACAAGCCGGTGGCCTCCCCCGCCCTGGACCGCTTGATCTATGGGGCCCGCTCCCACAATACGCAGATGGTGGCAGCCGATAAACGGGGCGTGATCGCCCTGTTCCGGGGCCTGGCCCAGGGCAAGGTCACCGGTGTACTGCCGGACCAGGAGCCGGAGCGCAAAAGCGGGGTCTGGGCACCATTTTTCGGGATTCCGGCCCTGACCCCCATACTGGTGAGCAAGCTGGCTAACGACACCGGCTCCCTGGCACTGGGCTATGGCTGTCAGCGCAATCCCGACGGCAAAACCTTCCATGTGTTTTACGAGCCCATGGACGCGGATTTTTACACCGATGATATTCAGCAGTCCGCCGCCGCCATGAACCGGTGTGTGGAGCGCATCATTCGGCGCGATCCGGCGCAGTATCAGTGGGAATACAAGCGTTTCAAGCGTCGTCCTGATAAACAGCCCAGCTTCTACAAATAACTCCCGGCATCAGGCCCCGGCGCGTCGCCCAACTCTGGTGCATTCGCAAAAGCCTTTGTTTTCAGTTACCTAGAATAATGGACAGAGACCCGTTGCCACTTTTGTCTACTGTCATCGGCAGCGTATTTTGCTATAATCCGCGCGCTTATTTTCCGGTATCTCAGGCCCGCAGCGATCCTGCGGGGGTTCCCGTGGGCTGGCCATCCGCCAGTCTGACGCCATCGAAGACACACTGTAGAGAGGTCACATCGTGCTCGAAGCCTATCGTAAACATGTTGATGAACGTGCCGCCCAAGGTATTCCCCCCAAACCCCTGGATGAGCAGCAGGTCGCCGATCTGGTGGAATTGCTGAAGAATCCCCCGGCCGGGGAAGAAGAGTTCCTGGTTGAGCTGCTGACTCATCGGGTGCCCGCCGGAGTGGATCAGGCCGCGTACGTGAAAGCAGGCTTCCTGACCGCCGTGGCCAAGGGAGAAGCCAGCTCGCCCCTGGTGGACAAGCGCAAAGCCACTGAACTGCTGGGCACCATGCTGGGCGGCTACAACGTGGCCCCCCTGATCGAGCTGCTGGACGATCCGGAGGTGGGTGACATCGCCACTGCGGCGCTGTCCAGAACCCTGCTGGTGTTCGATGCGTTTCATGATGTGGTGGAGAAATCCCAGCACAGCGCCAATGCGAAACAAGTGCTGCAATCCTGGGCCGAGGGCGAGTGGTTCACCTGCAAGCCGGAAGTACCGGAGAAGATCACCATCACCGTGTTCAAGGTCACCGGCGAAACCAACACCGATGACCTGTCGCCGGCACAGGATGCCTGGTCCCGGCCTGACATTCCCCTGCACGCCCTGGCCATGCTGAAAAACGAGCGCGAGGGCATCCATCCGGAACAGCCCGGTGAGATCGGCCCCCTGAGCCAGATTGAGGCGCTTAAAGCCAAGGGTCATACGGTGGCCTATGTGGGCGATGTGGTGGGCACCGGTTCGTCGCGCAAATCCGCCACCAATTCAGTACTCTGGTTCACCGGCGATGATATTCCCTATGTGCCCAACAAGCGTCAGGGTGGCATCTGTATCGGCAGCAAGATCGCTCCCATCTTTTTCAATACCATGGAAGACGCCGGCGCCCTACCCTTCGAGGCGGACGTGTCCAACCTGGAAATGGGCGATGTGGTGGATATCTATCCCTACGAAGGCAAAATCAAAAAACACAACACTGACGAAGTGGTCTCCGAGTTTGAGCTCAAGTCCGAAGTATTGTTGGATGAAGTTCGTGTTGGCGGCCGCATTAACATGATTATCGGCCGCGGACTCACCAACAAGGCCCGGGAAGTGCTGGGGCTGGGGGCTTCCGATCTGTTCCGCTCCCCCACGCCGGTGGCGGATTCCGATAAAGGCTATACCCTGGCCCAGAAAATGGTGGGCAAGGCCTGTGACCTGCCCGGCGTACGCCCCGGGCAATACTGCGAGCCGAAGATGGCTACCGTGGGATCCCAGGACACCACCGGCCCCATGACCCGGGATGAACTGAAAGACCTGGCTTGTCTGGGTTTCTCCGCCGATCTGGTCATGCAGTCATTCTGTCACACCGCCGCCTATCCCAAACCGGTGGACGTGGAAATGCAGCACAGCCTGCCGGATTTCATCATGAACCGTGGCGGCGTTTCCCTGCGTCCCGGCGACGGCATTATTCACAGCTGGCTTAACCGAATGCTGCTGCCGGACACTGTGGGCACCGGTGGCGATTCCCATACCCGTTTCCCCATTGGTATTTCCTTTCCCGCCGGATCCGGGCTGGTGGCCTTTGCCGCCGCCACCGGCGTGATGCCGCTGGATATGCCGGAATCGGTGCTGGTGCGCTTTACCGGCAGCCGTCAGCCTGGCATTACCCTGCGTGACCTGGTACACGCCATTCCCCTGTACGCCATTAAGCAGGGGCTGTTGACGGTGGAGAAAAAGGGCAAGAAGAATATCTTCTCCGGCCGGGTCCTGGAAATCGAAGGGTTGGAAGATCTTACCGTGGAGCAGGCGTTCGAGCTGTCCGATGCTTCCGCCGAGCGTTCCGCGGCGGGCTGTACCATTACTCTGTCGGAAGACTCCGTGGGCGAATACCTGAAATCCAACATCACCCTGCTGAAATGGATGATTGCCAACGGCTACGGCGCCGCCCGTACTCTGGAGCGACGTATCCGTGGCATGGAAGAATGGCTGGCCAACCCGCAACTGATGCGCGCCGATGCTGATGCCGAATACACCGAAGTGATTGAAATCAACATGGATGAGATCAAGGAACCCATCCTGTGTTGCCCCAACGATCCGGACGATGCCAAGACCCTGTCCGACGTGGCCGGTGACAAAATTGACGAGGTGTTTATCGGCTCCTGCATGACCAACATCGGTCATTTCCGGGCCGCCGGTAAGCTGTTGGACAAGGTGCCGGGGGGGTCACTGACCACCCGGCTCTGGTTGGCGCCCCCCACCAAAATGGATGAGCACCAGCTGATGGAGGAAGGCTATTACAACATTTACGGCCGTGCCGGTGCCCGCACGGAAATGCCCGGTTGCTCCCTGTGTATGGGTAACCAGGCCCGGGTGGCGCCAAATTCCACGGTGGTTTCCACCTCCACCCGCAACTTCCCCAACCGTTTGGGACAGGGCGCGAATGTGTATCTGGGCTCCGCGGAACTGGCGGCGGTGGCGGCGGTATTGGGCAAACTGCCCACCGCCGAAGAGTATCTGGGTTTTGCCCGGGATATCGACAGCATGGCGGCGGACATCTATCGCTATATGAACTTCGATCAGATGGCCGAGTACCAGGAACTGGCGGACACCGTGAAAATCGCGGTGGCCCAGGAAGCCTGATAATAAAAAAGCCCCGCATGTCGGGGCTTTTTGTTATTTGCTGGACGGGTGCTTGGGAAACCAACCGGGGCTATCAAAACGACCGCGCGATACCGGCAGCCAGACCGAAGCTGGTCACATCAAAGGGCCGCTCACTGTCCCCCAACATATCCCGCCGCTGGCGATACAAAATACTGCCAGACCAGCGCCAGTCAGAATTCAAGGACCTGGATACACCGGCCCCGAGATAATAACCCCAGCCCTGATCGGTTTCGCTGTCCGTGCCCCCTTGTTTAAGGCTGAAAAACTCCTCCTCCAGCTCCAGTTCCAGACGGTACCAGAGCAGGCCACCACGCACCTGCGCTTCCAGTGCCGACCCCAGGGGGTGCCGGTATTGCAGCCCCGCCAGCAGGTCGAAGCCATTCAGAGTCAGCTGATATTGCCCGGTATTATCCGCTTTGCGCTCTGTTTCCGGGCCGTTGACGCCGGCCACAGCGGTTTCCAGGTACAGTGGATTCTGCAGCCGCCAGCGGGCACCCAGCTCAGCGGAAAAGGTTTCGTCAAAGTCCGCATCGTCCACATCGGTCCAGTCATAACCGACGTTCAGATACAGTGAATCCAGACCCATCGGCACTGAATTGGCGGAGTCGGCAAAACCCTGGGTAGTGATCATCAGCAGACCCAAAACTGTGGCTGTTCCCGTTAATTGCTTCATGGCTGATACACCACCGTCACTGTGTCACTGGTACTACCGATGGCATAACCGCCGGCGATGTCCCCGCTGAGTTCGTTACTGATTTCCCGGAACAAAGTCAGACTGATGTCGCAGGATTCCAGGGTGAAGCGATCGATATCGATATCATCGTGGCCCACCAGCCCGAAGGTGGTGGCTTCCACCACCGCGCTGACGATAATAACGCTGAGTTGTGACACAATGTCCGTCAATGCATTGATCAGGCCGTTGGCGGGCACCAGATCCCCCACCCGCACGCTGTAGGTGCCGGGATCGCTGGTGCCGATGATGCGGGAAAGGGCCCACTTGACACTCTGGTCGCCGGAATAACAGGTCTGGACTGTGGTGATCCGTAGTTGCTCGGTGGCGGCGTCGGGCACCCAGGTCAGCACAATGTCCTGATCCCGACTGGTATAGATTTCGTTGCCCACGGGGGCGTCCAGCTGGATGGCAGGCGGAAAACTCACCTCCACGCCATAGCCCACCAGCTCGCCGGGGCCCGGATTCACCAGCAGTTCATCCACCGGATACCAGCGGTCTTCCCGGGCTGCCTGGGGATCAAATTCCACTTCGAAGCTCACCGGCGCATTAATACTGGCGCCCGGCAAAGTGGCCAGATAGTCACCGCTCAGGTTTTCCAGGGATCTGAGAATGACGCTGTGGGTGGCGGAGTACGCCCGCACAATATCGCCGCCCACCAGAGCCTGCTTCACGCCGTCCTGATAGAACGAGGCCGCCACCTGGGCGCGATCGGAACCCAGCGGCAGATTGGCCTGTACCGCGGCGGAGACGCCCTCGGTGGCTACGGAGCCGCGCAGGGAGTCGGATTCACCGGGCCAGCAGCCGGTACACAACAGGGCCAGCACACTGACCAGAACAAGGGAATACTGAGTGGGCATCACAGGCTCAACCGTTTGAAGATGAATTCGGGGATATGCTTGATGATGGTCATGATACACCACCAGAACCAGGGCAAATAGGCGACATTGCGGCCCCGGTCAATGGCCCGCACAATGCCGGTGGCCACCTGATCGGCGCTGGCCCACAGTGGTCCACCTTTGTCGAAATCGGCGGTCATGGGGGTATCCACGAAGCCGGGCTTGATGGTGGTAACCTGCACACCTTTCGAGTAGAGCCGATTGCGCAGGCCCTCCAGGAAGATGGAAACTATACCCTTGGCGGCGCCATAAACGTAATTGGATTGCCGGCCGCGATCCCCCGCCACCGAGGAAATTACGGCAATGGTCCCCTGCCCCTGCTGTTGCAGTTGATTGGCGGCCAGGGTACACAGGGAGACGATACTGAGGCCGTTGGTGTTGATCTCCGTCAGCGCCTGCTGGACGCTCTCCTCGCAGGCGGACTGATCCGGCAGGGTGCCATGGGCGATAAAAATACCGTCCACCCGGCCCATTTGCTGCTCCGCCGCCTGCCAGCACGGCGCGTGTTGATCGAAATCGTTCACGTCCATAACGAAGCTGTGGACGGCGTCGGCGCCCCGCACCTGATAATCTTTTCCCAGCGTATCCAGCCGGGACTGATCCCGGCCCACCAGAAACAGGCGATAACCCCGCACGGCCCACAGCCGACAAACGGCTTCGGCGATGGCGGAAGTGGCGCCCACAATAATCCAATTTTTCATGATGAGGTTTCCATTACTCGATTCCAGAAACTGGAGCTGATATTGGGATCTTTCAAAGCCTGTAGTTTGGCGGCATTGGGGTAAAAGCGCTGAAAATGCTCTGCTTTCATATGCGCATCCTTGGCCGGGTAAAGCGCCCCGCCGGCCTGCACCACCACCTCATCCAGTTGCTCGAACAGGTGCAGAGTGCGATGCCCTTGATAGGGGAAATCCAGTGCCAGGGTGGTACCTGGACGGGGGAAGGATAACAGCCCTGGTGAACTCACATCGCCAAACACTTTCAATACCGCCAGGAAAGAACCGTGTCCGGTGCGTTCAATCCGCTCCAACAACTCCCGGATTGCTGTCTCACTGGCATCCATGGGAATCACGCACTGGTATTGCAAAAACCCTTTGGGGCCATACATGCGGTTCCAGTGATGAATATGATCCAGGGGATAAAAAAACGGATCGTAATGCAAAGTCTGATAGTGCACTCGCTGGTGCTGGCGATGGTAATAAAGCCAGTTAAACGCGGTCAGCGAGTATTGGTTCACCAGTGAGAGCGGCGGCACCAGCGGCATGCTTAACGACCTCTCCCGGGCCGCCACCCGTGGCTGTACCGGCCGGGCATGATTGCCTCGGGAAAAATGCCCGCGACCCAGATGATCCCCGGCCGCCAGGCAGTCCACCCAGGCCACGGTGTATTCGTAGTCAGCCTCGGACTCCCGGGACAGCGCAAAGAACTCGGTCAGATTCCGATATTTGATGTTTTCGGCATTGATGGCGGAATTGGGCACCCGTTTCAGTTGCAGCTCGGCCCAGGTAATAAAGCCGGTGAGGCCCAATCCGCCGATGGTGGCCTGAAACCATTTTTTGTTGCGCCGGGGCGTGCAGATCTTGCGTTCGCCGTCGGAACGCAACAGTTCAAACTGAGTGACATGGCAACCAAAGGTACCGGCCACGTGATGATTTTTACCGTGTACGTCGTTGGCGATGGCGCCACCCACCGTGGCGAACTTGGTGCCCGGAGTCACCGGCAGAAACCAGCCCTGGGGTTCCGCCACCGCCAGAATATCCCCCAGGGTGACACCTGCCTCGCAACGCAGCACGCCGGTTTCGGGGTCAAAGCCGATAAAGCGCCGCAGAAAGCGACTGGAGAGTACCTCCCCCCCCTGCAGCATGCAGCTGTCGCCGTAACTGCGGGCGTTGCCCTGGGGCAGATACGGGCCCTGTTCAGGTAGCTGTTGAGGCAGCCAGTGGTAATCCCGGCCCCGCTGTTCCTGCAACGGATAACGGCCCCAGGAAATATAGGGTGACGCCATGGTTTATACCGCCAATAACATAAATCCGACGATCAGGGCCCCCGCGATCACGCTGGCCCGATCCTTCAACGCAAACACAATGGGATCATCGTCCATATTGCCGCGATGAGCAATAATCCAGATCCGGCTGACCCAGTACAGCATGACCAGACAGGCTGGCCACATCAATACCGGATTACTGTACATACCCTGCACCTCGGGACTGTTGATGTACAACGCCAATACCAGCACCGACAAATAGCCACTGGCGCCACCCAGTGAAGACAGCAGTTCCAGATCTTCCACCTGGTAACCACGCCCCAGCGCCTTGGTGGCATTCATGGCCTTGAGTTTCATCAGTTCCGAGTAACGTTTGATAATCGCCAGGCTGAGGAACACGAACACGGAAAACGACAGCAGCCAGAATGAAAGCCGCACGTCGATGGCGGCGGCACCGGCCACAATGCGAATGGTGTACAAAGACGCCAGGGTAACGACATCCACCATCACCAGTCGTTTCAGTTTAAAGCTGTAGGCCAGTGTCAGCCCGTAATACACCAGTAATACCAGCCGGAATTCCGGTGGCAAAAAGAAACAGGCCAGCACCGCCGCCAGTAACAACAAAGGCGCGCCCAGTATTCCCACCGACAGCGACAGGGTGCCGGCGGCAAAAGGCCGGTTCTTCTTGGTGGCATGCTGGCGGTCATCATTGAGATCCAGCAGATCATTGAGAAAGTAGACACTGGATGCACACACGGAAAAAGCCAGAAAAGCCAGCACGCATTGCCAGATCAAGCCCGGGTTGGCAATCTGATGGGCGGTCATCAGAGGCACAAAAATCAATGCGTTCTTGACCCATTGATGGACCCGCAGCGCCTTGATCAGGGTTTTGACCCCGGGTCGTTGCACGACAAAATGCTTCTCCAGGCCGCACATCGCTTCGGCCTTGCCCGCCAGAGCCGCGTCACCCACCACAATGGCCCGATCGCAGTGACGCCAGACCTTCAGATCCACACTGTGGTTGGCGGCATACACATATCCGCCCTCGCCGTAACGTTCGGTTAACACATCACGCTTACCGTCACCGGCCAGGTTACGGGTATCATCACTGGCGAACACGGCATCAAATACCCCAAGGTGGTCGGCAATGGCTTCGGCATAACGGCGATTGGATGCCGTGGCCAAAACGATTTCGCGCCCGCTGCCCCGTTCATGGCGAATGTAGTCCAGCAGGGCATCGTGATAGGGCAGATAAGCCACTGGCACCTCCACCCGCCGGGCGATCTGGGCCTTTAGATTGGCTTTGCCCCGCAGCAGCCAGAACGGCATCAGGAAGAGTACCAGTGGGTTCTCCCGCACCAGCAGCATGAACGATTCCAGCAGAATATCCGTGCGGATCAAGGTCCCGTCAAGATCCACCACCAACGGTTTTTTATTGTGTGTCATCATCTCAACCCAGTTTGGTCATTTCGCTCCCCGCTACCGGCACGATGCCCCGGCTCGCCAGTGCACCGGCAACAATCAGCCCGATGAACACCGCGAACCAGAGTGTCGCGATACGGCAGATCAGGGTGGCGGCGATGGCCACCGGCTCAGGCACCCCGATACTGATCAGCAATAACCCCATCACCGCCTCTGTGGAACCCAGGCCCCCCGGCAGAAATGAAATGGCCCCCACCAGCACCGCCACTCCATAGATACCGACAGCGGCCAGCAGCGTCACGTCCTGGCCCAGGCACTCCAGCAGATACCAGAAACCAATCCCCTCCGCCACCCAGGCCGTAATGCCCAGGGCTATGCCACCCAAAAGCTCTTTATTCTTCAACAATACCGCAGAGGATTTCAGCAGTTCCAGCAAATGGCCCAGCAAGTTGGCAAACTTTTGCGGCAACACCGCCGTCGCCCGTTCCAACCGATGCATCAGCCAGCGACTGTGCAGCACCGGCAGACTGCCGAACACCACCGCCGCCGTCAACACTACCACCAGGTTGTAACCTTCAAACAGAACCGCCGCCGCGCTGGCCATTAGCACAATGGTGAGCAAATCCTGGAACCGCTCCACGAAGAAGGTACTGATGGTTACGCTGTAGCCGATGCCGTGCTGCTTCAGATACAGGGAACGGATGGTCTCACCCGCTTTGCCGGGCGTGGTGGACAGGGCAAACCCACTGACGTAATAGGCCAGGTGGCGACGATGGGGAATGGGTCGGGTGGACAATTTGGTGAGATACCACTCCCAACGCCAGTAGCGCAGGGCATAATTCAGCAGGGACAATGACAGAATGACCAGCCAGCCCGCCAGACCCACCCGGGCAATGGCGGCGCCGGTTTCCTGAAAATCCCCCAGGAACATGGCCCCGAAATACAGCCCGATGGCGACAATCACTGACAATATGATGGGTTTCTGAAAACGCCCCATAAATTAATCCACAGCCGTTAAGGTCGAAAGCGGGCAACCTCCCGCTTCAGCTCTTGTTCCAGGGCCGCCAGTCTATCATTTTTGTCGGCCTGGTGTTGTGTCGTTCCTGTGACCGGTGAATATTTCACAGTTGAATACAATTCACTGATCCGCTGAATTCTATCCTGTTGCTCTGGCAGGGCGGCCTGGGCCCGGCGGGAGAAGCTCACTATCCCCTCGCCCTGCTCCCGGCAGATGCCACGCCGGGCCAGCAGCCGGGTAAAGCGCAAATAAGCCCGATCCGCAATCCCCGGCCGGCGCAGCTGACGCTGAGGCAGCCAGGTGACCAGGGCAATCCCCAACACCACCAGGCCACCGCAGACCGCCAGGGCCAGGGCGATGCGTTGTGGCGTCACCTCCCCCATCAGATTGCGCAGGAATCGGTACTGGGAATCCCGATTGTAAGTCACCACATTCTTCAGCCACAGGTAATCCATATAATCCACCAGCAGCCGTAACCGCTCCATGCCGGGAAGATTGCGGGCGCTCAGGGCGGAGAAAGGGGAATCCTCCAGCTCCTGTTGCTGCAGACTTTCGCGGAGGGAGCCGCTTTCAATGCGATGGGGCGCCACGGCGGCGGTGGGATCGGCGCGCACCCAACCGGCGCCCGGCTGCCAGTATTCCACCCAGGCGTGGGCGTCATACTGATGCACCAGCAGATAACGCCCGATAGGATGGGGCTCCCCCCCCTGATAGCCCGCCACCATGCGGGCCGGGATCCCCACCGAGCGCAACATGAATACCAGGGCCCCGGCGTAATGGGCACAGAAGCCGCGCCGGGTATCAAACAGAAACTCGTCAATGGTGTTGGCACCCAGTTGCGGGGGTTTCAGGGTATACACAAAGGGCGAGGTAAAAAACCAGCTATGGATGGCCTGTACCATGGCCGCCGGGTCGCCATTGCTTTGCTGCAACAATTGACGGCTGTAGCGCCGGGTGCGCTGATTGCCACCGGCCGGCAGCGCCGTGTTGCGGGTGTACTGCAGCCGGGAAATGCCTGCCTGCTGATATTGATAGTCAGGAAAGCTTTCCACCCGATAACTGACGGAACTGTCGATGGCTTCTTCCGTATGATAAATCAGGCTGCTGGTAATCCGGTGCTCCAACCCCTGCACATCCGCCAGGGGCGCCGCCAGCAGCCAGTGCTGGCCGGTGGGTTCCAGGTACACCCGATAACGCAGCGGCTTCCCGGCCAGGGACAATTCGGCGCGATTCAGGGCCGGCACCTGGGCGGCATCCTGGGCGTACCAGGTGCGACCATCGAAACGATCAAATACAGTGGCGCGCCAATAACGGTCCCGGGGTAGAGGTATCTCGTCTTCAAACTCAATGCGCAACGCCAGCTCGGAGGACTGTGACAATTCAGCGATGTCCGCCGGCGACATCTGTTCACTGAGCCCGGTGCGTTTGGTGCTGGTTTGCATGCCCAGTTCCCAGATGGGGCCGATGCGGGGAAACAGAAAGAACAGCACCAGCATCAGCGGCACCGCCTGGGCCATGCTGGATAGAGCGGCGCGCAGTGGACTCCAGAGATTAATGGATCTGTCGGTCTGATTCAGCGCCACCAGGGCCGCCGTGATCAACACCATCACCAGTAAAATGTAGAGCGTGATATAAAGGGATTTTGAAAACAGAAACGCGGTGGCCAGAACAAAGAATGACAGGATCACCACCAGCAAAGCATCGCGACGGGTGTACATCTCCAGTTGCTTGAACAGGTAGGCGGTAATCAGCAGACCAACCCCGGCTTCCGGCCCGAAAATAGTACCGTGATGGTAAATAACCCCCACAAAGCCCGCGCTCACCAGCAACAGGCGCAGCCAGCGGGCGGGAAATTGCAGGCGCTGACGGAACACCAATATCCGCCATCCCAACACCAGCACGAACACCGCCAGTAGCCAGGAGGGCACCCGCTGCCAATGGGGCAACACGCTGAATATTACCGACAGCAGCAATAGCACAAAGGCGGTGCGGGGCATGGGAAACACCGGCATCCGTCGTTCAGCCATGACCAAACTCCGCCAGTGCCACCAGACAGGCCTCTTCGTGGCTTTTGCCCAGGGCCGGACTGATTGTCCGCCCCGGCAAGTCCAGCCCGTAAGGCTCCCCTTCCCGGCTCAGTTCCAGCACCCAGTAACAAAGATGCGACAAGCGCAATTCCAAATCCGCCCCCGGCACATCGGCCCAGCGCAGCCAGCGGGTGGTACTCTGATAGCCGTGGAACTGCTTGGTATAGAGCGTATTGCTGCGGGCGTAGGCCTTCCAGTCCACCGTGCGCAGGGAATCCGAGGGCTGGTAACCCCGCAGCCCATCGAAGTCCTCCTGCCCTTCGGCGCTGACCAGGGTTCCCTCCTGATCCGCCTCCTGTTGACTGCTGGCCAGGGGGCATTCCACCGGCTTGGGATACACCAGCGCCTCCATATCCAGGTCGATCCAGGTCCAGGCGTGACAGAGCCCAAAAGGATATACGGTTTGCAGACGGAAACGCCCGGGTCGAAACCGGCCACGCTGACTGGTGGCGATCAGCAGAGAGACTGGCACCTCTTCCACCGCGGTAAGGTTGCAGGCTTCGGACTTGAATCCGTGCCAGGAGCAATAAATGGAGCAGTGCTGCTTGCGCCGGGATTTGGCCAGGTGCACCACGAATTTGGCTTCCTGGCCGGCAAAGGCCGGTTCCGCATGGCCGGCGCTGATCACCAGACCCGACAGGTTACCGTAGGTTTGCAGGATGCTGACCACAAACAGGCTACCCAGAAAAAAACTGAAGTTAAGAATCATGCTGTTTTCGTAGTTCACCCCGGCCAGAAACAACAACAGAGCCGTGAGCAGATAGCCCAGCCCCATCCAGGTGGGCAGGATGAAGATGCGCTTCTGATCCAGGGTAACCCGGCGCCGTGCCGGGAGCCGGCGCCGCAGCCAGTTCTGCCAGCGTTGCCGCAGCATCCGCCGCAGCGCTGACGGCGCGTTAGCGACCGGCAATGACATCCACTTGTTTCAGCACCCGGTCCACCAGGCGCTGCCCTTCATGACCGGTAATATCGCGGGCTCCCGCCAGTCGGTGTTCCGCCACCGCTGGCAGGATCGCCTGCACGTCCTCCGGAATCACGTGCTCACGTCCGTTCACCAGAGCATAGGCCCGGGCGCACTGCACCAGCGCCATACCGGCCCGGGGTGACAGGCCAATACTGAACTGGTTGGTCTGGCGGGAGAAGGCCAGAATGCGTTGCACATAATCCAACAACGCATCGCTGACGAACACCGCACTGACCTGCTGTTGCAATTGGGCCAAGCCCGCCGCGTCCGTGGCCCGGGGCAGACTGCTCATATCCTCCCGGGGATTGAAGCCCTGCAACAGCTTACGCTCCACCGCCGGATCCGGATAACCCAAACTGATGCGCATCAGGAACCGGTCCAGTTGGGATTCCGGCAATGGATAAGTGCCCATCTGCGTGGTTGGGTTTTGGGTCGCAATAACAAAGAAGGGGCTGGGCAGAGGGTGACTGTGGCCGTCAATGGTAATCTGGCGCTCCTCCATGGCCTCCAACAGGGCGCTCTGGGTCTTGGGGGTGGCCCGGTTGATTTCGTCCGCCAGCAGCACCTGAGTGAACACCGGACCGGGCCGGAATTCAAATTCACTGCTGTTCTGATTGAAGATAGAGGTACCCAGAATATCTGCCGGCAGCAGATCGCTGGTGAACTGGATGCGCTGGTACTCCAACCCCAGCACCCGGGCCAGGGCATGGGCCAGGGTGGTCTTGCCCATGCCGGGCAGGTCTTCCACCAGCAGGTGGCCCTTGGCCAGCAGACAGGCCAGGGCCAGCTTGATCTGCCCTTCCTTGCCCAACAATACCCGGGACAGTGCCTGGACTAACGCAGCGACAGGTTTGGACACCAATAACTCTCCCCTATGACCAGCCCCGTCAGGCCTGCAGGGGCTGCTGGCGGGACCATACAACAAAACCGTTTAGCTATCAGTCTAGCAGCCCCGGAGCGGTTATCAGGCGCGGCGGCGATAAAGTTGGCTTCAGTTCACCTTTGCCAGGCCGCGCTGCAGATCCGCCTTGATGTCGTCGCTGTGCTCCAGCCCCACGCACAGGCGGATCAGATTTTCACTGATGCCGGACTCCAGCTTGGCCGCGTCGGACAAACGCCCGTGGGTGGTGGTGGCGGGATGGGTGATAGTGGTCTTGGCGTCTCCCAGGTTGCCGGTAATGGAAAGAATGCGGGTGCTGTCGATCACCTGCCAGGCCTGAGTGCGGCCGCCCTTCACCCGGAACGACAACACCCCGCCAAAATCCCGCTGCTGGCGGCGGGCCAGATCGTGTTGCGGGTGTTCCGGCAGGCCGGCGTGAAACACCTGTTCCACCGCCGGGTGCTGATCCAGCCAGCGGGCCAGTTCCAGGGCATTGCGGGAATGGGCCTGCATCCGCAGGCTCAGGGTTTCCAGTCCCTTGAGAAACACCCAGGCATTGAACGGACTGAGGCTGGGCCCAGCGCTGCGCAAAAACCCGAACACCTCCTCCATCAGGGCGTGATCGCCACATACCGCGCCACCGATGCAACGGCCTTGTCCGTCCAGGAACTTGGTGGCGGAATGCAGAGCGATGTCCGCCCCCAGGGCCAGGGGCTGTTGCAGTGCCGGTGTACAAAAACAGTTATCCACCACCAGCAGGGCACCATGGCTGTGTGCCAGCTCCGCCATGGCGGTAATATCCACCACTTCACACAGGGGGTTGGAGGGGGTTTCCAGAAATAACAGCCGGGTCTTGCTGGTGATCGCCTGCTGCCACTGCTCCATGGCCGTCAGCGGCACAAAGCGGGTATGTACGCCGAACCGCTGCAGGTATTTTTCGAACAGCACATTGGTGGTGCCGAACACGCTGCGGGAACACACCACCTCATCGCCGGCCTGCAACAGCGCCATCACCGTACTGAGAATCGCCGCCATACCGGAAGCCGTAGCCACACAGCGCTCGGCCCCCTCCAGGGCCGCCAGCCGCTGTTCAAACGCCTGCACCGTGGGATTGGTAAAGCGGGAATAGATATTGCCGGGCTCTTCCCCGGAGAAGCGGGCCGCCGCCTGGGCGGCACTGTCGAACACATAGCTGGAGGTGGCAAAAATGGGCTCGCTGTGGGCACCCTCCCCGGTTCGCAACTGACCGGTTCGCAAAGCCAGGGTTTCCGGATGCAGTGTCTGATCTTGATCGTCTTGCGCCATGAGGGTTGGTTCCCGCGGATTCAGTTGGCGTTATGTAAATCAATGCTTTCGCTATTGACCGCCAGTTGGGTGACTTTCTGTTTTTTGGCGCTGTCGTTACGGGCGGCCTCCAGCTGTTCCAGGTAGCCGTCATTGATATCACCGGTAATATACTCACCATTAAACACCGAGCAATCGAACTGATCGATTTCCGGATTGCCTTCCCGGGATGCGGCGATCAGATCCTCCAGATCCTGATACACCAGCCAGTCGGCCCCAATCAAACGCTGTATCTCTTCCACGCTGCGACCATGAGCGATTAACTCTTTGGCCGCCGGCATGTCGATCCCGTAGACGTTGGGGTAACAGACGGGTGGCGCGGCGGATGCGAAATACACTTTCTTGGCGCCGGCATCCCGGGCCATTTCGATGATCTGATTGCAGGTGGTGCCCCGCACAATGGAATCGTCCACCAGCAGCACGTTCTTGCCCTGGAATTCCAGGCCGATGGCGTTCAGCTTCTGGCGTACGGATTTCTTGCGTTCATTCTGCCCGGGCATGATAAAGGTGCGACCGATATAACGGTTTTTGATGAAACCCTCCCGGAACTTGACCCCCAGATTGTAGGCCAATTGCAATGCCGAGGTGCGACTGGTATCGGGGATGGGAATCACCACATCCACGTCATGGTCGGGCCACACCCGTTTGATTTTGGCCGCCAGCCGTTCCCCCATGCGCAAACGGGCCTTGTATACGGAGATACCGTCCATAATGGAATCCGGCCGCGCCAGATACACGTGCTCAAAGATACAGGGGCGGTAGTCCGCGTTGGGGGCACAGTCACGGGTGAACAGCTGACCGTCGATGGTGATGTAGACGGCCTCCCCCGGGGCAATATCCCGAATCAGATCAAAGCCCATGGCCTGTAGCGCCACACTTTCGGAGGCAATCATGTATTCCGGGCCGTCCTCGGTTTCGCGCTCACCAAAACACACCGGGCGGATACCATTGGGATCACGGAAGCCCACAATGCCGTAACCGGTAATCATGGCCACCACGGCATAGGCCCCGCGGCAGCGGGCGTGTACCGCGGATACCGCGGTAAAAATATCCTCTTCCGTGGGGACCAGTTTACCCAGGCGCTGCAGTTCATGGGCAAAAATGTTCAGCAACACTTCAGAGTCCGAGTTGGTGTTGATATGGCGCAGATCGGTTTTATACAGGTCCTCGCCTATCTGGGCAGCGTTGGTGAGGTTGCCGTTGTGGGCCAGGGTAATGCCATAGGGGCTGTTGACGTAAAAGGGCTGTGCCTCAGCCGAGCTGGAGCTACCGGCGGTGGGATAACGCACATGTCCGATGCCCATATTGCCCATCAGCCGGCGCATGTGACGGGAGCGAAACACATCGCGGACCATGCCATTGTCCTTGCGCAGGTACAGCTTGTCCTGGTCGCAGGTGACAATCCCGGCAGCGTCCTGCCCGCGGTGCTGCAACACTGTCAATCCATCATACAGCGTCTGGTTGACATGGGAGCGACCCACAATGCCGACTATTCCGCACATTCGCTATACCTCAATACGTCGTGTGCCTGGGACTGACAATGATAGCGCAATGACCGGCGCTAATCAGTGCCGATATCCATGATTCGCTGCCACAGTGCCTGTCCGGTATCCACGGTCCAGGCTTCCACCAGCATAAAATGGGGTATTAACACCGATTCCCGCCACCAGCTGTCCCCGGGCATTGCTGTGGTGCGGGCCAGAAATCCCAGGGCCACCACCACCAGCAGGCAGCCCCGCAATAAGCCGAACGCACTGCCCAGCACCCGATCGGTGCCGGAAAGCCCCGTGACCTTGACGATCTCTTTCACCAGATGTTTGATCAGCGACCCCACAATCAGGGTGAGGATGAAAAGCGCGATAAAAGCCAGCGGCTGGCGGGCGGAAGGCGCTTCCACCCATTGGCCCAGCACCACTGCCAGGGGCACACTGAATAGGCGGGCAATGACGAAGGCCGCAATCCAGGTAACCAGGGACAGCGCTTCCAGGGCAAAGCCACGGTGCAGGCTGAGGGCCATGGACAGGCCAACGCAGCCGAGAATAACATAATCAGCAATGCTCATTGCAGCGGGTGACAGAACCAGGATGACAATTCACGAGGGCCGCATTCTAGCAGAGCGGGTGCCAAATTCCCAACCCTAATCATCTACGGAATATACTTTAAAATCAGTGCGTTAACTTTAAATTCCTGCTCCAGCGCGATTTTTTGCTGTTGCAGCCGGTAGCGGCGGATTTCCGGCCCCACATAGACCTTGTGCAGCTCGCCCACCGGTTTGCTGTAGGCCTTATAGCCGGCCGCGATCAGCCGATCCCGCAGACCCTCGGCATTGGCGCGACTGGAAAACGCCCCCACCTGCAGCATCCAGGCGTCGGCCAGTGCCACTGCGGATGCGGCGTCGGCGTCAGTGTCGGCCTGTTCCAGCTCCTCACGGACATACTGTTCCACTGTTTCAGACGTGGTGTCCGGGCCTGACCGGTTGTCGGGGCTGGAGGTGGCGGGATCCGGGTTAGCGGCAGACGCATCAGCAGTGCTGTCGGCGGCTTCCACCGTGGCGGCTTCCACCTCGGATTTAGCCTGCTCTACCGCGTCGACCGCTTCCGCCACCGCTTCACCCTCCTGCAGCAGCCGTTCGAAGTCATCGTCTTCGATGGTGATGACGGGCTCCTCAGGGAATTCATAATCTTCTGTGTGGATACGCTGCTGTTGGCCGTCAAATACCAAAGGCAGAAAGATGACCGCCAGGGAAATCAGTACGATCGCCCCCACCAGTCGTTGTTTCAGGTTCTGATCCAATGCGCTAACCCTTCGCCGGTTCCAGATCGCCGTATTGTATAACGTCCGCCACTGTATAGAAGGACCCAAATACCAGCACCAGCTCGCCGGAGTGCACTTCTGCCAGCAGCCGCTTTACCGCCCGGTGGGCCGCCGGTGCAGGGGCATCACTGCAGGCCCCCAGCTCGAGCAAAGTGCGCTGCAGCCCGGCGGGCGCCAGCGCCCTGTCTGTGGCCAAAGCCACTGGATACCAGCGGTCCACCACATCCAGCAGCGGCATGACCGTATTGATGACGTCTTTATCGGACAGCATCCCCAGGACGCAGTTCACCCGTTGATAGCCGGCGGCCCGTAGGTGCCGGGCCAGGGCATCGGCGGCATGGGGGTTATGACCGACATCCAGCATCAGATCGGGATCCCGATGCAGCAGCTGGCGCCGCCCCGGCAGTGTCGCCAGATTCAGGCCCCGCTCCAGGGTGTCCCGGTCCAGCTGGAATGGAGACAATGCCAGGGCCTGTAATGCGGTGACGGCATTCTGCAGATAGAGTTCCGGCCTGGGCAGATTCCGAAGCTCAGTCCGCTGGCCGTCGCCGGCGCGCAGCTGGCAGTGCCAACTTTCGGCGTCGCTCTGGAAATTGAAGTCCTGTCCCAGGGCCAGTATCTGACAACCCATGGTCCGCGCCTGCTGTCGTACCGCCTCTGGCACATCCGGCTCCCCCAGCACCAGAGGGCGCCCGCCCCGGCCGATACCGATCTTTTCCAAGCCAATGGCACTGCGGGTATCCCCCAGCCAGGCCTGATGATCCAGGGCGATGCTGGTGACCACGGCCACGTCCGGATCCCAAAGATTCACTGCATCCAGGCGTCCGCCCAGGCCCACCTCCAGCACCCAGGCGTCCAGATCCCGACGTTGGAATAACCAGATGGCCGCCAGGGTGGTGAATTCAAAGTAAGTGAGACTGATCCCACTCCGGGCCGCCTCCACCGCTTCGAACGCGGCAATCAGCTCAGCGTCGTTGCAGCATTGACCGTTGATACAAACCCGCTCGTTGAAGTGCACCAGATGGGGGGAGGTGTAGCAGCCGGTTCGGTAACCGCCCCGGCGCAATAGCTGATCCAGGATGGCGACCGTGGAACCCTTACCGTTGGTGCCGGCAACGGTGAACACGAAAGGCGGATTGGTAAACAGCCCCAGTGCGACGGCCACCGCCCGGATTCGCTCCAGCCCCATATCAATGGCCTTGAAATGGAGCCGCTCCAGGCGGCTTAACCAGTCACTAAGCGACATTCCGGGGCGATAACTTATCCATCAGTCGTTGCAGGGTATCGCGCATTTCGTGGCGATGGACGATCATGTCCAGCACCCCGTGCTCCAGCAGAAATTCACTGCGCTGGAACCCTTCCGGCAGTTTTTGCCGTACGGTTTGTTCGATCACCCGGGGGCCGGCGAAACCGATCAGAGCATTGGGTTCCGCCAGGTTGATATCCCCCAGCATGGCCAGGCTGGCGGACACACCACCATAGACCGGATCGGTCATCACCGAGAAAAACGGTAATCGATGTTCTTTGAGTTTTTCCAGGGCGGCGCTGGTTTTTGCCATCTGCATCAGCGAGAACAAAGCCTCCTGCATACGGGCGCCGCCACTGGCGGAGAAACAGACATAAGGACAACTGTTTTCGTTGGCGGCATCCACCGCCCGCACGAACTTTTCACCCACAATGGAGCCCATGGAGCCCCCCAGGAATTCAAAATCGAAGGCCGAGGCGATGACCGGGGATTGGTTTACGGTGCCCTTCATCACCACCAGTGCGTCTTTCTCGCCGGTGGCCTTTTGGGCGGCACTGAGGCGGTCCTTGTAGCGTTTACTGTCCTTGAACTTCAACCGGTCCACCGGCTCCAGCTCTCTGGCCAGCTCCTCCCGCCCTTCGGGATCCAGAAACAAATCCAGCCGCCGGCGGGCATTGATCCGCATGTGATGGTCACACTTGGGGCAGACGTCCAGGTTTTTCTCCAGCTCCGGACGATACAGGAACGCACCGCACTTGGCGCACTTCTTCCACAGGCCTTCGGGAACTTCGGTCTTTTTGTTACTGGAACCTCTGCCCACACTGGGGAGAATTTTTTCCAGCCAGCTGTTGCTCATAGCAGCGCCATCCTGATGTTGCTGTGGTTATTGATTATCGGTCCAAGCCCTGGCGCAATGATCGGGTCATTTCCCCAACCCGGGCCAGCATGGCATCGCGATCGTCCTGAAACTCGGCGATCAGTTTTACCAGGGCGCTGCCCACCACAACACCATCGGCGTGTTCACCGATCAGGCGGGCAGTTTCAGCGTCCTTGATACCAAAGCCCACGGCCACGGGCAAATCGGTTATTTTACGAATTGTTTCCAGCTTGCGGCGCACCCCGTCCACATCCAGATTACCCGCCCCCGTGACCCCTTTCAGAGAGACGTAATAAAGATAGCCACGCCCCGCGGCGGCAATACGCGGAATGCGCTTGTCGCTGGTGGTGGGGGCGATCAGAAAGATGGTATCCAGGCCGGCGGCATCGAACCGTTCCAGGCACGGGCCGGCGGCTTCCGGTGGCAGATCCACCAGAATCAGGCCATCCACCCCGGCTTCCGCCGCGTCCCGGGCAAACTTGTCATAGCCGTAGGCTTCAATGGGATTCAGATAGCCCATGAGGACGATAGGGGTTTGCTGATCCTGATGCCGAAACTCTTGCACCATGCTCAGCACATGACAGGTGGTGGCGCCATTGGCCAGGGCCCGTTCATCCGCCAGCTGGATCACTGGCCCATCCGCCATGGGATCGGAAAACGGAATGCCCAGTTCGATAATATCGGCGCCCGCTTCCGCCAGAACATGCAGCAGCGGTACTGTGGCATCCAATTGCGGATCACCGGCGGTGATAAAGGGGATCAGCGCTTTGCGACCCTGTTGTTGCAGACTTTCCAGGCGCGCTTGAATGCGGCTCATGAGTGTTGACTCCTCCCGTCCACCTTAAATTGTGATACCGTCGATTTCGGCCACAGTATGAATGTCCTTGTCTCCCCGGCCCGAAAGATTAATGACAATCACCTGGTCGCGGTCCATGGTGGGGGCCAGTTTGGCGGCGTAGGCCAGTGCATGGCTGGATTCCAGCGCCGGCATAATCCCTTCCACCCGGGTCAGGTTCCGAAACGCCGCCAGCGCCTCATCATCGTCCACCGCCACATAATTCACCCGGCCACAGTCCTTGAGCCAGGCGTGCTCCGGACCCACCCCCGGATAGTCCAACCCCGCGGACACCGAATGGGTATGGATAATCTGGCCGGAATCGTCTTCCATCAGATAGGTGCGGTTGCCGTGCAGAACACCGGGGCGACCGGCGCAAAGCGGCGCTGCGTGCTGGCCGCTGGCCAGCCCCAGGCCACCGGCCTCCACGCCATACATGGTCACCGACTCATCCGCCAGAAACGGGTGGAACAGACCAATGGCATTGGAGCCCCCGCCAACGCAGGCCACCAGGGCGTCCGGCAGCCGGCCGTTCTGATCCAGGCATTGCTGGCGGGCCTCGCGACCGATGACACACTGAAAGTCCCGCACCAGTTTCGGATACGGATGCGGCCCGGCCACGGTGCCGATGATGTAAAAGGTTTCATCCACATTGGCCACCCAGTCCCGCAGCGCCTCGTTCATGGCGTCCTTCAGGGTACGGGTGCCGGAGGTCACCGGGGTCACCTTGGCGCCCAGTAACTTCATGCGATAAACGTTGAGGGACTGACGCTTGACGTCCTCGGCCCCCATAAATACCTCACACTCCAGCCCCAGGCGCGCCGCCACGGTGGCGCTGGCCACCCCGTGCTGGCCGGCGCCGGTTTCCGCGATCACCCGCTGTTTGCCGGTGTATTTGGCCAGCAGCGCCTGACCGATGGTGTTATTCACCTTGTGGGCACCGGTGTGATTAAGGTCCTCCCGCTTCAGGAATATCTGGGCACCGCCCAGTTTCTGTGACCAGCGTTCGGCGTGATAAAGGGGCGAGGGCCGGCCCACATAATGGGCCAGATCCTTGTCGAAGGCTGCCTGGAATTCCGGATCCCGGGACAGCTGGTCGTAGATGGTTTCCAGTTCGTCCAATGCCGCCATCAGGGTCTCGGATACGAAGCGGCCGCCATAGGGACCGAAGTTGCCGAGATCATCCGGCGTATGCAAAAAGTCACGCGGGTTTTGAGACACTGTGAACTCCTCTGATAAATGCATGCATCAGCTCTGAATCCTTGACCCCCGGCGTGGATTCCACGCCACCGCTGACATCCACCGCCCAGGGCCGCACGCTTTGCACGGCGCGCTGGATATTGTCCGGATTCAGGCCTCCCGCCAGAATCAGCGGTTTATTCAGTTGCGGGGGAATTCGCTGCCAGTCGAAACTCTGGCCGGTGCCACCCGGCTGCCCGGGCACATACGCATCCAGCAACAGGCCCCGACTGCTGTGGTAAGTCCGGCAGGCCGCTGCCACGTCCAAGCCTTCCCGCATGCGCAGGGCCTTAATATAGGGCCGCTGCCAGGCGCGGCAGTCCGCTTCGGTTTCCCGGCCATGAAACTGCAGCAGATCCAGCGGCACCTTGCGCAGGATGGCTTCAATAGCCTGGCTTTGCGCGTCCACCAGCAGGCCAACACTGGTGATAAAAGGCGGCAGGCCGGCGATGATATCCCGGGCCTGCTCCGGCGTCACATAACGGGGGCTGGGGGGATAAAATACGAACCCCAGGGCATCGGCGCCAGCCCGGATGGCGGCCAGCGCATCCGACGGATTGGTAATGCCACAGATTTTGACCCTGGTCACCGGACTCCCACCCTGTTGCTGATTTCAAGGCGACTCAAAGAGGCGGAAGTTTACCAGAATTGGCGGGCCTGGAGTAACAGAATCGTCCGGGTCTACGTTACGTCAGCCCGACGCCATAGCCAGGGGCATGAAGGGGATGTCCGCCTCCGGGGCCGGAATGGCAAAGGCGTCCGGATAGGTCACCGCCATAAAGTAGAGGCCGAACGGGGGGGCGGTCACTCCACCCAGGGTGCGGTTGCGGTGGTGTAACACCTCTTCCACCCAGCCAGGCGGTGCCTTGCCGCAGCCAATGGCCATCAGCACCCCGGCAATATTGCGCACCATGTGTTGCAGAAAGGCATTGGCCTGAATATCCATGACGATCAGGTGGCCCCGGCGCTGCAGTTTGAGATGGTGAATGGTGCGTACCGGGGATTTGGCCTGACAGCCCTGGGCCTGAAACGAGCTGAAGTCGTGCTCTCCCACCAGGGTCTGGGCCGCCCGGTGCATGAGCGGCGCATCCAGGGGCCGATAATTCCAGGTCAGGTGCTGCATGCCCAGAGCCGGACGCACGGGATGGTTGTAGATGACATAACGGTAAGCCCGGGCGATGGCGGAGAACCGGGCATGGAAATCGTCACTCACTGGTTGGGCCCAGCGCACGGCAATGGTATCCGGCAGATGGGCATTGGCGCCGAACACCCAGCCGCGGGGCTGGCGCCGGGCCGGGGTGTCGAAATGCACCACCTGTCCCACTCCGTGCACCCCGGTATCGGTGCGCCCGGCACAAATTACCTGAACCGGGTGGTCGGCCACCTGCGACAGGGCCTGCTCCAGCCGTTGCTGGACTGTCTGTGAGTCATGTTTTTGCCGTTGCCAGCCACTGAAGTCACTGCCGTCGTACTCAACCCCCAGGGCTACCCTCATTCACCACCCTCCTCCACATAAAACGCAAAGAGGGCCTGCCGGCCCTCGCTGCGAATGGTAAGGATTGCCTGCTGGCTGATCAAGCTTCCAGGCGGGTCAACAGTTCTCTGGCCTCATCTTTCTGGTTATCGTTACCCTCCAGCATCACCTCATCCAGAATATCCTTGGCACCGTCCCGATCACCCATGTCGATATAGGCCCGGGCCAGGTCCAGCTTGGTGGAGGCCTCGTCCGCGTCGGACAGGAAATCCAGTTCCTCGCCACTGTCGTCGCCATCGTTGGCGGCTGGCGCCACCGGGGGCTCATCCATCACCGGCGGTTCTGCGGAATCCACGTTCTGCTCGCCGCCATCCAGGAAATCCCCGTCCAGATCCAGCTCACTGGCCAGCTGGGCGGCGGACTGGGAATCCAGCATGGGTTCCTCGCCACCTTGCTCAGGCTCGGCCTGCGACGGCTCCGGGGTTTCAAAGTCCATGCCGGCGGCCGGCTCCTCGGCGGCCGGTTCCTCCGCCGGGGCCTGGGGCTCCGCGGGCGGTTGCAGCAGGGTCTCATCGTCGGAGAAATCCAGGGTCGGTGGTTCGTCCAGTTCCGTGGTGGAACTGTCGAAATCCAGATCGAAATCCATGGTTTCGTCGTCACCGGAGGACGGCGCTGTCTGATCGCGGTCTTCGGTTCCAGTGTCCAGGGTATCGAAGTCCATGTTGAATTCGCTGCTGTCAGTCGCGGTCTGCTCCTGACTGTCGGCATCATCCAGGGAAAACTCAGTGTCGAAATCCAGTGCTGTAGCGTCAGAATCCCCGCTGCCGGCCTGGGGGGCGGATTCCGCGGGCGAATCCAGATCAAAATCCAGAGCTTCGGTCTGATCCCCGCCAGGGGCCTTGTTCTGGTCGTCATCCAGATCCAGATTAAGATCGAAATCCAGACCAGCCACTTCCTCTGAGTGCTCATCGGTGGCGGCGTCTCCGGTGCCCGCATCGCTGTCAAAGCGGGCGCCGGTATCTTCCAGATCACTGAGATCAAAATCCAGACCGGTATCTGACTCCTGTTCCAAAGCATCGTCCAGGGACGAGGTTTCCTCGGAACTGGCCGGCGGCATGTCATCAAAATCGAAGTTCTGGGCGGCGGCACCGGTTAACAGGGTGTCGTCCGCATCCCCCAATCCGGCATCACTTTCACTACCGCCGTCGGATTCTGCCATAGGGCCCAGTTTCTGGCGCAGGTTGTCAGCGCGGCTGATCTCGTCAGTGGTGCCCACTTCCTGCAGTACGCGATAGTGATTCATGAACACTTCCGGCTCGTTGGCCTCCGCGCTCACCTCACAGAGTTTCAGGCGGATATCCGCCCGCTGCGGCTCGGCTTCGACGGCTTTCTCCAGCATCTCGATGGCCTGGGGAAAGCGTCCATACGCGATGTAGATATCCGCTTCACCGATGACATCGGATGTCTGGGGAACGGTTTCCTCTTCGGCGCTGGCTTCCACCGCCTCTTCGAAGGCATCGTCCTCCTCCAGATTGACGGAGTCCAGCTCCATCAGTGGTTCACTCTCCTGCGCCTCAGGCAGTTCCAGGTCTTCCGGGAAAGCCTCTTCTTCCACCGACTCGCTCTGCTTACGGCGGGCGGCAATCAATCCCAGCACCACCAGCAGCAATACGGCACCACCACCGGCGGCCAGGTACAGCGGATTGGCCAGGATTTTACTCATCAGGTCCTGCTGTTGACCGGTCACCGGTGGCGGTGTGGTGGCCACGGGTTCAGACTCGCTTGCGGAGGGCGTGGCGACAGCAGGCTCTTCGGCCATTGCATCTTCGGCGGAGGCTGACATTTCAGCCCCGGCGCTTTCCGCGTCACTTGCCGCCGCATCAGCGGTACTGTCCTCAAGACCGGATTCCAGCTCAGGCTGCTCCTGCTGGAAGTTATAATCCACCTCGTCGTCACTGGCACCGGCGTCCGGAGCGATCAGTTCGCTGGCCGGTATCTCGCCGGCCTCGCCGGCATCCGCCATGGTGGTTTCAGCTGCTTCGGCGCTCAGGTCTTGGCCGGCGGTATCGGCGCCCTCAGCAGCCATGGCCGGTGGCTCTGCCGTTGCCGTTGCATCAGCGGGCCCGGAGTCTGCCTGCTGCTGCGACTGCATGGCTTCCAGTTCCCGCAGCTTTGCCTGCAGCGCCGCAATCTGTTCGTCTTTCAGTGTCAGTACTTTTTCGGAGGTATCCAGTTGATCCTCCAGATCGTTCAGCCGCAGCTTGAGCTCTTCGTTCTCGCGACGGAACTTGTCCACGTTCTCTTCGGCCACCGCCAGCTGATCACGCAGTTCGCCACTGACACCGGTACCGCCCTGAGCGGAATCCCCGCTGCCGCTGGCGCCACCGGATACCAGTTGCAGACGATCCTCTTTCGCGGCACCACCGGGTTCCTGCTCCCGGCTGACACTGCGACCGCTCAGGTCGATCTGCCGGGGCTCGTTGGCAGCGGCGCCCTGTAACCGCTGTTGCCACTGCCGGTTCTGCTCCGCCGCCAAAGCAATGGCCTCGCGGTTGGTCAATTCCATGGCTTCCTGTTCGCTGGGCGCGCGCAATACGGCGCCCCGCTTCAGCAGGTTGATATTGCCATCGATAAAGGCGTCGGGATTGAGGCGCTGAATGGCCATCATGGTTTGTTGAATGCTGACCCGGTCGGACGGTTTCATCTGCCGGGCAATACCCCAGAGACTGTCATTGGGCCCGATGGTATAGGTGCCGCCACCCTGGGTGGCGCCCTGGGCATAATCACCGCTGCTGTAGCCGGTCTGGGGTTCCGCCTGGTAAGTGGGAACCGTGCGGGTGGCCGCGGGGGCCTGGCCGCCGGACTGGGCCGGGGTGACGGAGGCGGCCGGCTGCGCGCTGTATACCGGCGGGTCCAGCAGCAGGGTGTATTCCCGCAGCAGGCGACCGGCGGGCCAGTTCACTTCCACCAGAAAATTGACAAAAGGTTCCTTCACCGGCTTGCGGGAGCGCACCTTGATGATGGGCTTGCCTTGCTCGTTGTTGGTGACTTCAAACTTGAGGTCAGTGAGAAAGTGGTAACGCTCCACATTGGCTGCCTCGAAATCCTCGGCATCGGCCAGGGACGGCAGAATCTCCTGGGGGGTCAGTTCGCGTAACTGGACCAATTCTATTTCCGCGTCCAGTGGTTCACTTAAGGCTGAATTGAGCTTGATTTCGCCCAACCCCAGTGCATTGGCCAGTCCCGGGATAAATACACCCACACCAAGCATTGCAGCGGCAAGTTTACGAACCATTGTCTATTCCTTCGCTAATGTGACCACCGGACAGCTGGGCCGCCCCTTTGTTGTTGTTCAGTCGTAACAATAAAAAATCGGTGTGGCCTGACAGCGCGCTGGGCAACCCCGTTCAGCAGCCCGCCAAGCGAATCATTCACTCTCATGACAGTTCAGAATCAATCAGCAACCAACTGATTTGCCTGTCTATTAACTCGCTTAGGGGGGGGCTGTCAGGTTTTGCAAGCCACCCCTAACAAGGATAGCTTTCAATTTGTGGTTGTCAGGCAAATTCTTGAATAATCGTGACTCAGTTACCTGATTATTCTAGAACCAGCCTGACGTATTCGAGATAAGTATCAATTATAAGTAGTGTTTTATCAACTCTTCGGCGATTTGCACGCTGTTGGTGGCGGCGCCCTTGCGCACATTGTCCGCCACCACCCACAAATCGATGCCACGGGGGTGCGAAATATCCTCCCGAATCCGCCCCACAAAGGTGGCATCCTGGTCCACGCCCTCGGTCACCGCCGTGGGGTAGCCCCCGTCTTCGCGGGTATCGAGCACTTTCACCCCGGGGGCCTGTTCCAGGATCTCCCGGGCCTGTCCGGCGCTGAGTTTTTCCCGGGTCTCGATATGCACCGCTTCCGAATGGCCATAAAATACGGGTACCCGCACACAGGTGGGATTCACCATGATGGATTTATCCAGGATCTTCTGGGTTTCCCAGACCATTTTCATTTCTTCCTTGGTATAGCCGTTGTCCTTGAATACATCGATATGGGGCAAGGCGTTGAAGGCAATCTGCTTGGGATAGACTTCGGTTTTGATGGGCTGGCCATTGAGCAGATCCCGGGTCTGCACCGCCAGTTCCTCAATGGCCTCTTTGCCGGTACCGGAGACTGCCTGGTAGGTGGCCACATTGATGCGTTCGATGCCGGCGGCATCGTGCAGGGGCTTCAGTGCCACCAGCATCTGGATTGTGGAACAGTTGGGGTTGGCGATAATGCCCCGGGTGGTGTACTCAGCAATTTTCTCCGGATTCACTTCCGGCACCACCAGGGGAATGTCGTCGTCGTAACGGAACTGCGAGGTATTGTCGATCACCACACAGCCGGCCGCGGCGGCCTTGGGGGCGTAGACTTCGGAGATCGAGCCGCCCGCGGAGAACAGTCCGATCTGCACTTTGGAGAAATCGAATTCCGCCAGATTTTCCACCCGCACGTTTTTGCCTTTGAACTGAATGAGTTTGCCGGCGGAACGCTCGCTGGCCAGGGGATACAGTTTTCCCACTGGAAAATCACGTTCCTCCAATACCCGGATCATGGTCTCACCCACGGCTCCGGTGGCACCGACTACTGCTACATCGTAAGTCTTACTCATAATATCCTTCTTCAACGTTAGTGGGTTGATTTCAGTGCGGTCAGCACGGCATTGCCCATCTCCTCCGTGCCCACTTTGTTGGTGCCTTCAGTATGAATATCGGCGGTGCGATACCCCTGATCCAGCACCCTGCTCACTGCCTGTTCAATGCGTTCGGCGGTGGCACCGAACCCCAGAGAATACCGTAACATCATGGCGGCGGATAGGATCATGGCCAGAGGATTGGCGATTCCCTGCCCGGCAATATCCGGCGCCGAGCCGTGACAGGGCTCATACATGCCTTTATTGTTCTGATCCAGGGAAGCCGATGGCAGCATACCAATGGATCCGGTCAGCATGGCGGCGGCATCCGACAGAATATCGCCGAACATATTGCCGGTGACCATCACATCGAATTGCTTGGGTTCCCGGATTAACTGCATGGCGGCGTTGTCCACATACATGTGGCTGAGTTCCACCTGCGGATACTCCTGACTCAGATCGGTGATGATCTCCCGCCACAGCTCGGTCACTTCCAGCACATTGGCCTTGTCCACCGAACAGAGCTTTTTATTGCGCTTCATGGCGGCTTCAAAGGCCACCCGGCCGATGCGGCGGATTTCAGATTCGCTGTAAACGTAGGTGTTGTAGCCCTGGCGTTCACCATTCTCCAACATCCGCACGCCCCGGGGCTGGCCAAAGTAAATGCCCCCGGTGAGTTCACGCACAATCAGAATATCCAGACCCGAGACCTTTTCCGCTTTCAGACTGGAGGCCGAGGCCAATTGCGGATATAACAGCGCAGGCCGCAGGTTACCAAACAACTGCAACTCGGAACGCAGACGCAGCAGGCCCTTTTCCGGCCGGATAGCCATTTCCAGGGACTCCCATTTCGGGCCTCCGATGGCGCCAAACAGGATGGCATCAGCGGCCCTGGCCTGATCCAGGGCCGCGTCGGTGAGCGGTACCCCGTCACTGTCGATGGCGGCGCCACCCACAGCGGCGTGATCGAACTCCAGCCCCAGACCCTCGTCCTGGTTCAGAAAATGCAGTATCTGCTCTGCCTGAGACATGATTTCCGGGCCGATGCCGTCCCCGGCCATAATCAAGACATTTTTAGACATCTCAGTTCCTTGTAATCAATGTATGGCGTCGAACAGCCAGGGAGCCTGTTGCCGGCGTTTCGCCTCGTAAGCCTTGATGGCATCCGCATCCTGCAGGGTCAGGCCGATATCGTCCAGGCCTTCCAGCAGACAGTGTTTGCGGAACGAGTCCACGTCGAAGGCTATCTCCGAGCCATCGGGTTTGATGATGCGTTGCCGATCCAGGTCCACGGTGAGGGCGTAACCGTCGGCCGCCTTTACTTCTGCAAACAGGTTATCAATAATTTTTTCATCTAATACAACAGGTAGCAGACCATTCTTAAAGCAGTTATTGAAGAATATATCGGCAAAGCTGGGGGCCAAAATGCTTTTGAACCCATAATCGGTAAGTGCCCAGGGGGCATGCTCGCGACTGGAGCCACAGCCGAAGTTACGCCGGGTGAGCAGTATCTGGGCACCCTGGTAACGGGGCTGGTTCAGCACAAACTCCGAATTCAGCGGTCGGCCTGAACAATCCTGCCCGGGCTGCCCCTCGTCCAGATAGCGCAACTCATCGAACAGGTTAGGGCCAAATCCGGTGCGCTTGATGGATTTCAAAAACTGCTTGGGTATGATCAGGTCCGTATCCACGTTGGCCCGATCCAGGGGAGCCACAATGCCGGTAAATCGAGTGAATTTATCCATTATCAGACCTCCTGAGCCAGTGGGTCCAGGTCGCGCACGTCCACGAAGCGGCCCGCCACTGCCGCCGCCACCGCCATGGCCGGGCTCACCAGATGAGTACGGCCGCCGTAGCCCTGGCGCCCTTCAAAGTTGCGATTGGAGGTGGAAGCACAGTGCTCCCCCTCCCCCAGCCGGTCTGCATTCATGGCCAGACACATGGAACAGCCGGGCTCCCGCCACTCAAAACCAGCGGCCAGAAATACCTGATCCAGCCCTTCCTGCTCGGCCTGCCGCTTCACCAGGCCGGAGCCCGGCACCACCATGGCCTGTTTCACGTTGGGCGAAACTTTGCGGCCTCTGGCCACGGCGGCGGCAGCCCGCAGATCCTCGATCCGACTGTTGGTACAGGAGCCTATGAACACCCGATCCGGCACCACACTACCCATGGTGATGCCTGGCTGCAGACCCATGTATTCATACGCCCGGCGCATGCCTTCGGCCTTCACCGGATCCGCTTCCGCCGCTGGATCCGGCAGCGGTTCATCAATGGCCACCACCATCTCCGGTGAGGTTCCCCAGCTCACCTGGGGCTTGATCTCAGCACCATCCAGTTCCACCACCGCATCAAAGCGGGCATCGGGGTCGCTGCGAAGGGTGCGCCAGTAGGCCACGGCCTGTGCCCACTGCTCGCCCCTGGGGGCAAAGGGACGGCCGCGAAAATAATCGATGGTTTTGTCATCCACCGCCACCATGCCGGCCCGGGCCCCGGCCTCGATGGCCATATTACAAACGGTCATGCGGCCTTCCATGGAAAGGCTTTCCATCACCGGCCCACCGAACTCGATGGCGTAGCCGGTGCCCCCGGCCGTGCCAATGCGGGCAATGATGGCCAGTACCACGTCCTTGGCGGTAACTCCGGGCCCCAACTCGCCGTTCACCTGAATCAGCATGTTCTTCATCTTCTTCTGAATCAGGCACTGGGTGGCCAGTACGTGCTCCACTTCGGACGTGCCGATGCCATGAGCCAGGGCGCCGAAAGCGCCATGGGTGGCGGTATGGCTATCACCACAGACGATGGTCATGCCCGGCAACGTGGCGCCCTGCTCCGGCCCCATCACATGCACGATACCCTGACGGCTGTCCTGCATTTTGAATTCCAGAATGCCAAACTCGTCGCAGTTGTCATCCAGGGTTTGTACCTGAATCCGCGACACTTCATCGGCGATGGGGCCGCTGCGTTCAGTGGTGGGTACGTTATGGTCCGGGGTGGCAATATTGGCATCAATACGCCAGGGTTTGCGGCCCGCCAGACGCAGCCCTTCAAAGGCCTGAGGGGATGTCACCTCATGCAGTAGCTGGCGATCGATATAGATCAGGGCGGTACCGTCGTCCCGCTGCTTGACCACGTGATCATCCCAGAGTTTGTCGTACAGGGTCTTGCCGGTCATGCTGGTTCCTCGTGCGTGCCTGGCTGATTTTAATAAATCGTCTTTATCTTGCGCTCATCCTAATACCGGGCCTAAGATAAAACAAATTCATATTTTTTATTTATTGAATAACTATTAGTTATCCAATAAATCCTGAACGCCAACGGTGGACAATGGATATTGCGGAATTACAGGCATTTCTGGCGGTGGCTGAATCCGGGTCTTTTTCCCGCGCGGCCCTGCAACTGCATCTGACCCAACCGGCGGTGAGTAAGCGCATCCGCCAGCTGGAATCCGATCTGCACAGTCAACTGTTTGATCGCATCGGCCGCCAGGTGCTGTTAACCGAGTCCGGTCGCGAACTGCTGCCCCGGGCCCGGCGCATTGTGTTGGAACTGGAGGATATGCGGCGGGCGCTTTCCCGTCTCAGCGGCGAGGTGGAGGGCACGCTGAAGATTGGCACCTCCCATCATATCGGCTTGCACCGCCTGCCGCCGGTGTTGAAAATCTTCTCCCGACGCTACCCTCAGGTGAAACTGGACATCCGGTTTATTGACTCGGAGATGGCGTTTGATCTGGTAATGCAGGGCAAGCTGGAACTGGGTATCGTCACCCTGCCCCCGGAGCCGGTGACCTCCCTTGAAACCCGGGCGGTGTGGCGGGATCCCCTGGCATTTATGGCGGCCGCCGATCACCCGCTGACCCGGGTTGAGCAGCTGGCGCTGGCGGACCTGGCGGCCTGTCCGGCGATCCTACCCAGCATGTCCACTTTCACCCGACGCATTGTTGAGGGGCTTTTCAGTGAACACCGGCTGCAGATCGAAGTGCCCATTTCCACCAACTACCTGGAGACCATCAAAATGATGACTTCCATCGGTTTGGGCTGGACGGTATTGCCGGCGACGATGCTGGATGCGGAGGTCAAACCACTGCCGGTGAATCAGGCGGCCCTGTCCCGGGAACTGGGTATTGTCTATCACCCCGGCCACTCGCTCTCCAATGCCGCCAAAGCCATTTTGCAGCTGCTGGAGGCAGCGCCGGCCTGATGGCGATGGCCTGGTTAAAGGCCCGGCCGGGACAAGCGCGGATACCAGCCATCATCATGACAGAGTTCCAGTAGTTTTTTGCGGGCCTGGCGGTAACTTTCCACGGTGCTGACGCTCGCTTTGCCCCCCTGCATGGCGGAATCCATCGACGCTACTGTCGCCAGCAGCTCGCGCATCTGGTGATCCTGGGCGATGGCCACACGGGGTGATCCCTACAACCGGTTCTTTTGTCGAAAATGGTCGATGGCGTTCTCCACCAACCGCAGGGCACCGGCACTGGGCTGCGCATCGGGATGCGCCATACGTAATAGAAAACAGGTGTCCGCCAGCAGCAGCAAAGCGCAGGTCAGTGAACTGTCGGCACTGGTGGGATGAAAGAATTTCAGAATCGGATAGGCGTTCTGCTTGAACCCTTGTTCATGGATCTGACCACTCAGGGTCATCAGGTGGCTTTGCAGGGGACTGCTGCCGGCATGCTGATTCAAATGAGCATTGTCGATGACCGCTTCCGGTGTGGCCCCCAGCGCCGCAATATTACGGGCCAGCGTGCGCCGCTCAATGGCGGCAGACAGCACCGCCAGTACATACGACAGGGAAATGGTCAGCACCAGGGTGCTGATGAACGTGCCGAGGGTCCCGATCACGGACCAGGGAAAACCGTTGGGCAGCATGTCACCGTAACCCAGACTGGACAGCGTGGTGCTGACAAAATAAAGCTTGTCCAACGCCGACGTGGGCAGCGGCCCCGGACTCTGCTGCACTGAGCCGGGGTAAAGCGAAAAAATGAACCAGAAGCCCAGGGTCAACAGCCCATACCAGAACAAAATGGTAAGAAACAGCAACGCCGGCCCGGTGTGGGACAGCACCCTGTGAATGGGTCGGCGGTCGTGCATACGAAGTAGCAGGTTCCAGCTACACCCGGTCCAGAATCCAGTGAAAGGGCCGGCGCCGTTGGGGCTGAAAACGGTGATAAACACATCCAGCATCACTGTCAGGATCAGCAGCGTAGCCAGTACCAAGCCCAACCCTTGCAACCAGGGTGCGGCGAACAGGGTTTCTCCCATGAATGGTCACTCCTTGACGTCATTGGTCCGTGCAGAATTGGTCCGTGCAGAGCCAATTGCAAAGGCCATGCCGGGGCTCAAGGTGCGCTTTGTCCGGGTGGTACGTGATTTTCTGTAATAGTTCCAAATTCGGTTGTAAGCTGCGGCAGCGCTCTATAGTAGCGTCAGCATCAGTTGCGTCAGCATCGGACTTTCAGTTGACGGGCGGACACACGAAACCTATCCGCCGGCCCGGCGGGCCTGATTGTCCGTTGCGGTACGTCAGACGGCGACGGGCACTCTGCCGACGATACCACTCAATGGTCCAGGGCACCTGGGTGACCCGATCCTGGGCCCAGCCCACCATCACGTAAACCCAACTGCGGGTATGTTGGCCACTGCCAGTCAACGCTACGTTCACCTGCACCCGGCGATACAGTTCGCCTTCGTACCGGTCAAGATGTGGCCAGTCGTCCGCTTTCAGTCCCGTGAACAGCGTACCTGAGACCCGTGCTCCGGGACTGGGAACAATGCCGGGAAAATTCGCCCGCGCCACCCGCCCACAGTGATAGTCCGGCAGTTCAGCGGGCTCGCCGTAGAGGGCACGCCCCAGCACCAGCGTCGTAATCTCCGGTAATTGCAGGGTGCCATAAGCGAACAGCTGATCTAACACAGGGCGGACAGATCAATCTGATCAAACCGGACGGCATGGGGATGGCTACCAAAGCCTTCCCCAATGCACTGGCGGTCCAGAGCCAGGGTACGCAGCCCGGCGGCGGCCGCTGCGTCCAACTCTGCCACCACATCCGACAGAAACAGAATCTGTGGCGCCGCTAAGGCGATGGTTTGCTGAATCCGGCGATAGGATTCCGGTTCCCGTTTGCCACCGATACGGGTATCGAAAAAATGCGTGAACAAAGGGGTCAAATCCCCTGCCTCACTGTGCCCGAACAGCAATTTCTGCGCAGCTTCGGAGCCGGAGGAGTAGATATTGAGCTGAATTCCCTGTTGATGCCATTGCCGCAACACCGGCGCCACCTCCGGATACAGATGCCCCTGCAGGCTGCCGTCCTGGTACCCGGCACGCCAGATCATGCCCTGCAGGGTTTTCAGGGGTGTTACCTTGGCGTCCTGGTCAATCCACTGCAGCAGAATTTCGCCGACCCGTTCCACACTGGCTTCAGGCTCGCCGGCCTCCTGCCGCGCCGCTTCTATCTCCGCGGCCACCTGAGGCTCGGTCTGATGCGCGGCGATGAAAGTTTGAATCCGGGCCCGGGCGTAGGGAAACAGCACCTCTGTCACAAAGGCGATGCTGGTGGTGGTGCCTTCGATATCAGTGACAATCGCTTGAATGGTCACTTGGCCAGCGCCTCGTAACGGGGAAATTCATCGGCAATTTTTTCCCCGGTGAAATTGGCCACCCAGCCTTCCGGGTTGGTAAACAACCGAATGGCGGTAAAGTGGGGGTTATCCCCCATATCGAACCAATGGGGCGTGTTGGCGGGCACACTGATCAGATCGCCCCGACAGCACTGCACCGCGTAAACCCCATCGTCCAGGTGCAGATAAAACAGGCCGTCGCCGCGCACGAAAAACCGCACCTCGTCTTCGGAATGCCGATGCTCGTCAAGAAACTTATTGCGCATGGCCCGTTTGTCGGGGTGGTCCGGGTTCATGCTGATGACATCCACCGCCTGGTAACCGCCTTCGGATTGCAGCCGCTCAATGGGCTCCCGGTAGGCTTCCAGGATCTCGTCATTGGAGGCATTGTCGGTCAGGGGCGCATTGGCCTGCCATTGCTCGAAGCGGATGCCCTTGCGGTTGAGCACTTCGCCAATTTGCTCCAGATCCTCCGTCACCAGATCCGCCTGGGCGGCATTTTTATCATTAAACACATACAGTGTGCTCATTGGGCTTTCCTCTATTTCCAAACTCTATTTCTCAACCCGATTTCCAACCTCTATTTCAAAAGCAGACAGCTTTTGTATTCGCATTCCAGCAAAAATTCCAGGGCCTCGCTGTGGCGTTTGGCCTCCGCCACCGAGCCGCCCCAGGTGTATACGCCATGTCCCGCCAAAATAAAGGCCGGGCACTGCGGGCCCGCGGCCAGGTACTCATTCACCTGTCGGGCCAGTGCCACCATATCCTGATTGTTGCCGTAAACCGGTACCACGATCTCCTGTTCATGGGAGGTGACGCCGGCGAAGGCTTTCTGCATTTCGTAATTCTTGAAGCGGATTTCACCGTTCCAGATTACCCGGCTGAATACCGTGCCGTAAACCGAATGGGTGTGGATCACATAGCGCGCGCCGGGTATGTGACCGTAGATCAGCGTATGCAGCAGGGTTTCCGCCGACGGCCGCTGTTCAGCGGCGTAGGGCTTGCCCTCGGCACCCACTTCCATCAGCGAATCAGCGGTGAGGCTGCCCTTGGCCTGGCCGGAGACGGTGATCAGTATGCGCTGCTGGTCGATGCGGGCGGACAGATTGCCACTGGTGGCGGGACACCAATGGTGGGAATCCACCCAGCGACCGATATCGATGACATTTTGTTTAAGCTGATTGAGATCCGTCATTAAACTCCCGTTGTTCTGTGTGCGAGCGCAGGCCCAGGGCCAGACCACTGGCCAGCAAAGCGGCCAGACCGGCCATCAAGTAAGCCATGGAAGCACCCTGATTTTCAACTATGATGCCGGAGATATACGCCCCCGCCGCACCACCGGCACCGAAGCTGAGGGCGCTGTACAGGGCCTGGCCCTGACCGGCGGCGGGCTTGGAAAAGAACCGGTGGATCAGATAAATCGCCACCGCATGAAACACCCCGAAAGTGGCCGCATGGGCTGTCTGCACCAGAAAAATAACGCCGAGATACTGAGGCACCATCCCGGTCACCAGCCAGCGGCCCGCCGCCAGCAGCAGACAGGCCAGGGTCAATGTACGCACATTGAAGCGCCGGAACAGCCGGTGCATGATCAGAAACACGCCGATTTCCGCCACCACACCCCAGGCCCAAAGCACGCCGATCACGGTTTTGCTGTGACCGTAATCCTCCATATAGATGGAGAAGAAGGCGTAGTATGGACCGTGGGAAACCTGCATCAGGAAACAAATACTGAAGAACAGGATGACCTGGGGCTGGCGCAGATGGGCAATAAATGCCTGCAGGCTGCCCCGCTGTACCACGCGACCTTCCGGGCTGTGTACCAGAAAACTGGACACCGCGATCAACATCAGCAGGGTGAGTGCGACATAGGGCAATCCGGTGAGGGGATAAGCATCAAAATACCAACCCAGCCCCACCACCGCGCAGACAAAACCCACGGAACCCCAGACCCGAATCCGACTGTAGCGATCCGTTGCCGGGCCCAGGTGGCGCAAAGTAATCACCTCGAACTGCGGCAGTATGGCATTCCAGAAAAAACTGAAGCCGGCCATCACCAGCGCCATGCCCCAGAACCCGGGCCGGCTGAACATAAACGCAAAAATCAGTACCGCCAGCACCGCGCCGAAGCGGATCACCGTGAGCCGGTGGCCGGTATGGTCCGCCAGCCAGCCCCAGGCATTGGGAGCCACCAGCTTGGTACCCACCAGTATCGCCATCAGCTGACCGATTTGCCCCAGACTGAAGCCCTGCTCCCGCAGATACAGGCCCCAGAAGGGCAGCAGAGCCCCCAACAGACCAAAGAAATAAAAGTAGAAGGACGACAGCCGCCAGTAAGGAATCCTGGGTGGCACCATTTACCCCTGAACAGTGCCCGGCACCACTGGGGTGGCGCTGGCCACATCCGCGTTTTGCCCCCGATGGCGCAGCCAGTGGTCCATCAGGACCAGCGCCACCATGGCCTCGGCAATGGGAGTGGCGCGGACACCCACACAGGGGTCGTGGCGTCCGGTAGTGACCACCTCCGCGGGGGCGCCGTTAATGTCAATGCTCTGCCCGGGAATGCGCAGGCTGGAGGTGGGCTTAAGGGCGATATGACTGACGATGTCCTGGCCGGTGGAAATGCCACCCAACACGCCGCCCGCGTTGTTGGAGGTGAAGCCCTGGGGGGTGATCTCATCACGATGCTCTTCACCGCGCTGGGTCACAGATAGGAAACCGGCACCGATTTCCACCCCTTTGACCGCGTTGATGCTCATCAGGGCATGGGCCAGCTCCGCATCCAGGCGATCGAATACGGGCTCTCCCAACCCGGGCATGACGCCACTGGCCACCACCGTGACCCGGGCACCAATGGAACTGCCATCCCGGCGCAACTCATCGATCAGGGCTTCCATCTGTGGCACCACATCAGGATCCGGACAGAAAAACGGGTTCTGCTCTACCGCGTCCCAATCAAATGCCCGGGGCCGTATCGGCCCCAGTTGGGAAACGTATCCCCTGACCTGGATGCCCTGCTGTTGAAGATACTTTTTGGCAATGGCGCCGGCGGCCACCCGCATGGCGGTTTCCCGCGCCGAGGAACGGCCACCGCCCCGGTAATCCCGCAGGCCGTATTTCTGTTGATAGGTGTAGTCCGCATGGGCCGGACGGAAGCTGTTTTTGATGTTGCTGTAATCTTTGGATTTCTGATCCTGATTGCGGATCAGCAGGCCGATAGAGGTGCCGGTGGTTTGGCCTTCAAACACACCGGAAAGAATCTCCACCTGATCGTCTTCCCGGCGTTGGGTGGTGTATTTCGAGGTGCCGGGCTTGCGGCGGTCCAGATCCCGTTGCAGGTCTGCTTCGGTGAGGGACAGCCCCGGTGGACAGCCATCCACGATACAACCCAGGGCCGGACCGTGACTTTCGCCAAAGGTGGTGACCGTAAACAATTTACCAAAGGTGTTTCCCGACATGATCCGCTCTGCACTGCCATAGCCTTGGAGAGGGGCATTATACTCGCCTCCCCGATAACTTGCACAACCAAAATATGACTATGATTTATTTTCTATTTCAGATAGTTAAAAACGTTTTCTAAAGCACAAAATCAACTTGATGGTGATCGATCTGATCCTTGGTCAACAGCAGCACGCCCAGTCCGCCCCGCTCCAGTTCCAGCCAGGTAAAGCCCACGCCGGGATAGGCCTGCTCCATCGCCGCCCAGGAATTACCCACTTCGATCACCGCAATGCCACCGGGATTAAGATGACGGGACAGCTCCGGCAGCATGCACCGAACGATGTCCAGGCCATCGGCTCCGGCTTCCAGACCCATGCGGGGCTCGTGGTGATATTCATCCGCCAGAGCGTCCATATCCGCCTGGTCCACGTAAGGCGGGTTGGAGACAATAATGTCGTAGGTGCGTCCGTCCAGGGCCTCGAACAGGTCAGAGTAGATAATGTTCACCCGCTGCTCGAGACCCAGGTTCTGGACGTTATTCTCGGCCACATCCAGGGCGTCTTCACTGAGGTCCACGCAATCCACCTGGGCGTCCGGGAAATACTGGGCACAGGCGATGCCGATACAACCGCTGCCGGTGCACATGTCGAGGATGGATTCCACAGTGTCGGGTTCGATCCACGGGGTAAACTGGCGCTCAATAAGTTCGCCAATGGGTGAGCGGGGAATCAATACCCGTTGATCCACCTGGAATGGCAACCCGGCGAACCAGGCCACGCCAGTCAGGTAAGCGGTGGGGACCCGATCCATTACTCGCCGCTGCAACAGGGCACAGAGCTCCCGCCGCTCCGTGGGCAGCAGGCGGGCGTCCTGAATCCGCGCGTCCACATCCCAGGGCAGGTGCAGGGTGTGCAGTACCAGAGCCACCGCCTCATCCCAGGGGTCTTCGAATCCGTGACCCAGCGTCAGTTCGTGTTCATTAAACAGGCTGACGCTCCAGCGCAGGTAGTCCCGGACACTGATCAGATGGGTCACGGCCTCTTCAGTGTTGAGAGGGTCGCGGGCGGGATCCGTTGGTATGGCCATGGACTGATTTCCCCTTAAGTCAATGCGGCATTCTAACCCCTTGTTGGGTTGGATCCCAGATCAGGGCTGCCACTCCGGGTCCACCCATTCCAACCAGGCCCTGGCGGGTGCATGGGGTCGGGGGGCGCTATTGCCGAGGTCCTCTACCTGCGCCTCGATGCCGGCCTGTGCCAGGGCCTTGCGTAACGGTTCCAGCATGGGCACCTGATTGGCGCTGCCGTGGCGGTGAATCACCAGAAGTTGGGGAGGCACGGCTTTGACATGGGGTTTCAGGCGCTCAATCAGATCCGCGAACTCCGGGGCCCCTGCTGCATTGACAGGGATTTCCCCGAGAATCAGGTAGCCATCCCGTTCCAGGGCCTCCTTGATGACTGAGTCACTGAGTATCAGATCGGGGACTTTAAAGGTTTCCTCGTAGAGATATTTGCGGCGATTGGGCCGCTCCACCAGGTAAAACACATGATATACCTGCGCGCCCACGTCTTTGATCACCCACAGGTTTTGACTGCGGTCGTTACCATACAAAATGGGCTTTTCAAACACCGAGTTGGCCCAGGCAAAACTTTCACCGCAATCCCGCGACTGGCACTGGAACAACAATTCGAAGCGGGGGTCCTCCAGGTGAGCGTCTATCCGCTGCTTGGCCTCTGGCAACGGTTCGCCACCGGTAAGCTCCCAGACAATCGCTTCAAACTCCCCGTCCATGCGTTTGTACCGGGCGGGCACATCCCGCCCCAGGCTGCGGTCATACTTCACCCGGCCCAGGGGCAGCAGGTAGTGGCGATCGTCACTGCGTTCTTCATCTACGATCCTGGCGTCCTGAAAAATTCGTTCGGTGGTCAGGGCCAGGCTGGCACCGGATGCCATCAGCAGCCCGCACAGCACCAGTCGTTGCATCGATAAATTCATGGTAATTCCTTCACGCTCAACGACTTGGAAACTAGCAGAGCCCCTGCTCCGATTCAAGCAGTGTTCAATAAACGTAGACCCGCCGGCGAGTTCTTGGCGAATACCTTGGTCAGGGGTTATAACCCTGCTCCAGCCGGCGATCACAGCCGTAACGGCCCAATGAGGTGGCTGGCTTCGGTATCACAGCACCCGGATCGGATCCCGTTGCCCTGAGAAAGAATCCAAGCTGCGTGTCTGAGCTCAGGCTGGAGTAATGATCCCCCGGCAATTGCAGGAACAGACCCAGGCCACCGGTTGCCAGGTTATTGGTGGCCAAAGGCAAAGTGCTGCGGGGCAGATTCAGCAAATTATCCGGGTCAAAAAACTCGGGAATGTCGACAAAGGGAGCCACCGGCGCCATCGGGCCCGCGCGCGCCAACGCAAATCCCATGGCGGCGGAGGCTTCCCTGGCCACGCATCCATCATTATATCCGGCGCTCTGGAGTAAATGATCAGCCCTGATGAGGGGGGCATAGTTAACCCCGTCGGCAGGCTCGTGGAAGGTCTGCAGCAGCTGCATCAGGGGATGAAAATAATCCACCTCGGATTCCACAAAACCCGGCAGGCCCAGGGGTATCAACTGCCGGACGGTGCCCCGATGGACCGCTTGAAAATAAGCATGGCTGGCGGCGGCATGCAGATATGCCCCACTAAAGGCGGGGTCCATGGCCAGCGCCATTGGCACAATACTGGCGCCCTGGCTGACACCGGCCAGAATCGCCCGCTCCTGATGCACGCTGAATGAGGGGAAATCGAAATTCAGCGCCATCTGATCAATTCCCTGGCGCTGGAGCATTTGCGGCAGCAGCCTGGCGATGCGTCTTAAAAACAACTGATCAGCCGCGCTCTGAATGTGATTGCCCACGTTGGCGGCGGGATTTATAAAATTGTAGAAGGCGACCCCTTCCAGATCGGTGCCGGAAACCTCAACCCCGAATTCCGCCAGCAACTGCTGTACCTCTGAAAGCAGCGCACTGGCCCGGATACCCGTTTGGTGCGGCGCCACAGACAGAGCAACCTGATCAAAGGGAAAGTCGTCGTAGGCGTAACCGGTGATCTTCCCCGCCGAATAACTGGAGCCCCCGGTGCCATCGGCGTGGATCATTGGCAGCCTGGGCTTCTCGCTGCGCTGACAGCCTATATGCACAGTCATTTTGGTGGCCTCGGAGCCCTGCCGAATCGCCATGCCGGTGGCAGAATCCAGTTGCACCATGCCCTGGGTCAGATAGGGAAAAGGCCCCGCCTGCCACACCGGGAGATGCACTGTGGCCCGCAGGGGCAGCACATTGTAATAGCCGCAGGGCAACTCCGGGAGATCAAACTCCACGGCCTGCAGAACCTCAGCATCCGGGAAGGCGGCGACGGCTGCCGCCACTCCACGGCTCCAGCGGGTGGGATCCATGGTTGTGTAGACGGTAAAGGCTGCTATCTGATCCGGCTGCCACAGAGTCTGACGCTGCACATAAGTGGCCACCTGTTGCCACTGCTGTTGCAGGGTCCGCTCGCGTTCCGGGTCCAGGCCCGGCACCGGACGCCCCTGCTGCAGAGCAATAACACTGGCGGCCGGCGTTACCGCCCTGCCGTTAACATCCTCCAGCCCGGTAAAAAGGATGGCTGCGTAGGTGGCGCTGGGCTCCAGCGCGTAGCCGGGTGAGGGCATCAGTGTGAGCAGATGACCCGGCTGGTGCAGTGTGCCCACGGCATCGAAATGGGTCCGCACCGGCACCCGCTGCATATACGCGCTGGATTCAGGATCAATATTCACCAGCATGATATTGGCATCGTCCACCAGGGAGCCGCGGGCATCCGGCAGGCTGGCACCGTTCAATGGCCGGGTAAACTGAAACATCACCCCGGCATTGGTACCGAATCCCCTCGCAAGAACCTGACCTTTTTGCACAACGTGGTTCAATAGCGGTTGCCACAGGCCGGGGAACCCTTTCAGATCCAGAGAGCCGTCCGGTAGGCGCCTCAAGTCATTGGGCCAGGGAAAACTCAAGTAGCCCTCCGCTTCCCAATCCATTTTTGGCCGGGTGTCGCTGCCGCAGGCCATCAAACCCAGCAGGCAAACCCACATCCAAATCCAATGTGCTGGTTGCTTCCCCATGCTGTTTTTCCATCCCTGTTCTTGTTGTTATTCTTGCGTCTGGCGCAATCCACCAGCCGCAGCATCCACAGAATTTACCCGGTTAAAAGATCGTCGTCTCCTACTACCGGCCCCGGACGCTTGCTCCCGGCTCCCTGGCCGTGACTCCTGGTCCACTATATAATCTACCTTTATCTTGCAGTGGCCGTTACACTATGTGGCTTCGCAATATCCGTAATTTCACCCTTTTGTCTGCCCTCAGTTCCCTGATATCAGGGGTTCCACGGACACGGGCTGAAATTAAAACGCTTGTTTAAAGAATCTGTTAAGGGCAAATAGGCAATCTATGAAACTGACGCTGACCGATTCCGAGACCCAACCCATCCTGGCCCGACTGGCCGAGTCCAACCAAAAGCACAGCTCACTTTACCCCGGAGACTCCTCCGAGCGCCAGCCGGTGCATACGGTGTACGGCGGTGCCAATCTGTTCAAAGCCGGATCGGCACAAAAGCTGGGCGGACTGGCACAGCGCGCATTGACCACCTATGCTCCGGATTTTTGTGCCCTGGCGCGGATCCTGAAGATGAACGGTTATGAATCCTTGCCCCAGACTGCCGCCGAAGCCAACCGGTTGGGGGAAGCTGTGGCGGCTGACCCGGATCACATGAAAGAGGCCAACCCTGCCGCCTGGCTTGCGTACACTGTGTACGACCGGGTGGTAAAAAAACTGCACGAGGAACCCATCGAGGATAACCGTATCGATTTCGAGGACGGTTACGGTAACCGCCCGGACGAAGAGGAAGACCGTGATGCCGTTAGGGCCGCCGAAGAAGTGGCCAAGGGCATAGAGGAAGGCGGCCTGCCCCCCTTCATCGGAATTCGTATCAAGACCTTCACCGAAGAATGCCGACAGCGCTCGGTGCGCACTCTGGATCTGTTTCTGACCCGGCTGGCGGAAGTCACCGGCGGCAAACTGCCTCCCAATTTTGTGATCACCCTGCCCAAGGTCACCCACCCGGAACAGGTGGCGGCGCTGGCGGATCTGCTGGATATTATTGAGCCCAAGTGCGGCTACGAGGCGGGTTCCCTGAAACTGGAAATCATGATTGAAACCACGCAGGCCATTATTGACGCTGACGGTTCCAATCAGGTGCGCCTGCTGGCGGCAGCGGGCCGCGGTCGTTGCCGCTCGGCCATTTTTGGCACCTACGATTACACCGCCACCTGCAACATCACCGCCGCCCACCAGACCCACACCCACCCGGCATCGGATTTTGCCCGCCATGTGCTGCAGGTGGCCTGCGCCGGTACCGGCCTCACTATTTGTGACGGTGCCACTACGGTAATGCCCATCGGCCCCCACAAGGGTGACCTGACCCCACAGCAAGTGCAGGAAAATGTGGCTGTGGTGCACAGTGCCTGGAAGCTGCATTTCGACAACATTCAGCACTCCCTGCGCCACGCCTACTATCAGGGGTGGGATCTGAATCCGGGCCAGCTTCCCATTCGCTACGCTGCGGTTTACGCCTTCTTCCTGGAGGGGCTGCCGGATGCTTCGGCGCGTCTGAAAGCCTTTATCAACAAGGCCGCCCAGGCCACGCTGGTGGGCAATACCTTTGACGATGCGGCCACCGGCCAGGGCCTGTTGAATTTCTTCCTGCGGGGAATTGCCTGCGGCGCCATCACCGAGCAGGAAGCCATGGATACCGGTATCACCATGGACGAGCTGCGCTCCCGCTCCTTCGTGCAGATTGTTGCCAACCGGGCCCATGGCTGAGCCCGGTCCCGGCTCAGCCCACGCCGGTTAGATTTGTAGTCAACCCTGCCGGGGCCCGCCGAGTCTGGCTCCCCGGTTTTCGCCAATGATGGAGACGCCGATGTCATCTGCAATCCAACAAGCCCACACTCTGATCAACCAGGCCCAGACCGTGCTGGACAGCGCGCTGAGCCATCTAAAGGCGTTCAGCAGCCAGGACGGCCGGGTTTCCGGCAGTAAGCTGGATGAAAAACAGCTGGCCTGTTATGAAGTGGCGTACTGTGAAGCGGAAATCACCGCAGCCCGCGTTATGCTGCAATACAGTGAGCAGGTGGAAAAGCTCAAAGGGGAAAGCGGTCGTATCGAAGAGCGTCTGGCATTGCAATATGCCGCCGAGGCGCTGCAGGGAGTGCGGGCCCGCTTCAGCGCGCGCCGTGCGGACTTCGGTTTTGACCGGCAACAGTTGCAGGCCACGGTGGACTCGGCGGAAGTGGATGCTTTTATCAACCAGCACCTGTCCACCGAAAACCTGGAGGCGGTTGGCAAGCAGGTATTGGCCGACGATGGCTTCGTGGGCGAATACCTGCTGGACGACGAAAAGGAAATGATGCGGGATCAGTTCCGGGATTTTGCCAACGAGGTGGTGATGCCCCTGGCGGAACCCATTCATACCAAGGATCTGGATATTCCCGACGACATTCTCAAACCCCTGGTGGAGCTGGGGTGTTTCGGCCTTTCCATTCCCATGCAGTATGGCGGTATTCAGCCCGACGACAGCGAAGACAACCTGGGGATGATCGTGGTGACCGAGGAATTGTCCCGGGGCTCACTGGGGGCCGCCGGCAGCCTGATCACCCGTCCGGAAATCATGACCCGGGCCCTGTTAAAAGGTGGCACTGAAGAACAGAAGCAATACTGGCTGCCAAAACTGGCGCAGGCCGAACCACTGAATGCGGTGGCGGTGACCGAACCCAACTACGGCTCCGATGTGGCCGGTATGAAGCTCAAAGCCAGCCAGGTGGAAGGCGGCTGGGTGCTGGACGGAGAAAAAACCTGGTGTACGTTTGCCGGTCGGGCCGGTGTATTGCTGACCCTGGCCCGCACCAACCCGGACATGAGCTCCGGTCATAAGGGTCTGACCATGTTCCTGGTGGAGAAACCCTCCTTCCCGGGTCACGCTTTCGCCCACGAACAGGAGAATGGGGGCACGCTCACCGGCAAGGCCATTCCCACCATCGGCTACCGGGGTATGCACAGTTTTACGGTGTTTTTTGACAATTGTTTCGTGCCCGACAGTCATGTGCTCGGCGGCGCGGAAGGCATTGGCAAGGGCTTTTATTACACCATGGCGGGATTCGCCGGCGGCCGCATTCAGACCGCGGCCCGGGCCACCGGCCTGATGCAGGCGGCCTTCGAACGGGCCCTGAACTATGCCCGGGAGCGGGTGGTGTTTGGCAAGCCCATCGCCGATTACCAACTGACCCTGGTGAAAATTGCACGCATGGCCATGTTGCTGCAGGTATCCCGCCAGTTCACCTACCACGTGGCGCGACTGATGGATGAAGGTAAGGGCCAGATGGAAGCCAGCCTGGTGAAACTCTACTCCTGCAAATCCAGCGAATGGCTGTGCCGCGAGGCCATGCAGATCCACGGCGGCATGGGCTATGCGGAAGAGTCCGCCGTGAGCCGCTACTACATTGATGCCCGGGTGCTCTCCATTTTCGAAGGCGCGGAGGAAACCCTGGCCCTGAAAGTGATTGCCAAAGCCCTCGTGGAAAAAGCCGCCTGACGCACAAGGAGTGACTTATGAAATTCGCACCACAACAGGAGCTGGCACCGGATCAGGACATCAGTCTGGATCAGGTGCGGTACCCGCAATACGGCCGCTATCTGGAAGAGTATGTTCCCGGGCAGTTGTTTGTGCATCCCCGGGGCTATACGTTTTCCCAGTCCGCCATTGATTTTTTCTCCCGCACGTACATGCAGTGCAACCCTCTGTATCTGGATCTGGAATACGCCAAGTCCCACGGCTTCGAGCAGATTCCGGCGTCGCCACAGATGGTGTTCAATGTGGTGCTGTCTTTAGGGGTACAGAACGATTCCGAAAAAGTCATCGCCAACCTGGGTTATTACAATGCTCAGTTTCTGGCGCCGGTATTCCCCGGTGATACCGTTCGGGCCATGACCATGGTGGTGGATCGCAAGGAACGGGGGGAAGATAAACCCGGTATTGTCACCATTCGCACCCTGGGGCTGAACCAACATCAACAGGTGGTGCTGCAATATGAACGTAAGCTGATGGTAGCCTATCGGGGTGATCGACTGCCCACGGTACCCGTGGCCGAAGGCGCAACGCCAGCGTTCCCCTGGCAGGAAGACGCCAGTGTGGAGTTGCCGGACGCCCTGCCCACCGCGATTCGTCATGTGACCCAATCCGTTACCGGCTGGAATACTTACGCCGAGCATTTTCAGGCTGGCGATATCATCGTCCACAATAATGGCCGCACCATCAGTGAAGAGCACTTCGCCCTTACCTATCAGGTGGGCAACACCCATCCACTGCATTACGACAAGGTGTTCAGCCAGAGCCTCAGTGGCCCCATGAGTGGCAACCCCATTGTTTATGGCGGGCTGGTGTTCGCCTGGCTGGAAGGCCTGGCAAGCCGGGACCTGTCCGAAAATGCGCTATGGGAGCTGGGTTTCACCGAGGGTTATCACACCCAGCCCGCCGTTGCCGGCGACACGGTGTATGCCCTGAGCCGGATTTTGCGGGTGGAAGCTGCGCCGGACGAACTGCAGGATCACGCCGCGGTGGTCAGTGTGCAGTTCATCGGCGTCAAAAACATCACCGCCGCCGCTGCCCTGGAGCAGTACGGCAGTGACCTGTTTATCAAGGAAAACAGCAAGAAAGGCCTGGGCAAGGAAAAGATCAGCCACAAGATCTTTGAAATCGAACGCCGACTGCTGGTGAAAAAGCGCGGCTGAAGCACTGACTGGGGAAGCAAGCGACATGACTGAGAAACCGGCCCACATCATCCATGACCAGGACGGCAACCCCAGCAGGGACCGGCCCTGGATTTTTCGCACGTACGCCGGCCACACTAACGTGCGCGCGTCCAACGAGCTTTACCGCAGCAACCTGTCCCGGGGTCAGACCGGGCTCAGTATCGCCTTCGACCTACCCACCCAGTGCGGCTACAGCTCCGACGAGGACATCGCCCGCCCGGAAATCGGTAAGGTGGGTGTGCCCATCAATACCCTGGATGATTTCGCCATTCTGTTCGAACAGATCGACATGGCGGAGATCAACACCTCCATGACCATCAACGGCACTTCCATGTGGCTGTTGTCATTGTACGTGGCGTTGGCGGAGGAACGGGGTATTGAACTGGAAAAACTGCAGGGCACCACTCAGAACGATTTGATCAAGGAGTTTCTGGCCCGCGGCACTTACGTGTTTCCGCCGGATCAGTCCATCGGTCTGATCGTGGATATGTACGAGTACTGTCTCAAGCACATTCCCAAATGGAACCCGTCCAACGTGTGCTCCTATCATTTGCAGGAGGCCGGCGCCACTCCGGTGCAGGAGCTGGCTTACTCGCTGGTCACCGCCATCACCGTGCTCGATGCCATCAAGCAGCGGAATTGCTTCGATGAAGAGGAATTCGAACGCTGCGTGGGTCGGGTTTCCTTCTTCGTTAATGCCGGCATGCGTTTTATCGAAGAAATGTGCAAGATGCGGGCGTTCACGGAGCTCTGGGATGAAATCTGTCGCCAACGCTATGGCGTCAAGAATCCCAAATTCCGCCGTTTCCGTTATGGTGTGCAGGTGAATTCCCTGGGCCTCACTGAGGAGCAGCCGGAGAACAATGCCTGGCGTATTCTGATCGAGGCCCTGGGGGTCACCCTGTCCCGCAATGCCCGCTGCCGGGCGCTACAGTTGCCGGCCTGGAACGAGGCTCTGTCCCTGCCCCGCCCCTGGGATCAACAATGGTCCCTGCGGCTGCAACAGATTCTGGCCTATGAAACCGATCTGCTGGAATACCCGGATCTGTTCGACGGTTCCCCGGTGGTACAGTCCAAAGTGGATGATCTGAAAAGCCAGGCCAAAGCCGAAATTGAGAAAATTCTCGACGCCGGTGGTGGTATTGAAGCCATCAAAAACGGTTATATGAAATCCCAACTGGTAATTTCCCAGGCCGAACGCATGGCCAGGATCAATACCGGCGAGCAGGTCGTGGTCGGGAAAAACCGCTGGGCCGATGGCATTGCCTCTCCCCTGCTGTCCGCCGCCGACGGTGGTGTCTTTAAGGTGGATTCCGCCTCCGCCCAGCAGACCCTGGAGGCGCTGGAAGAAACCCGCCGGCAACGGGATGAGAGCAAGGCCCAGGCCTGTCTGCAACGGTTGCGGGAAGACGCCAAGGCCGGACGCAACCTGATGGAGGCCTCCATTGCCTGCGCCCACGCCAGAATCAGCACCGGGGAGTGGGCCGGCACCCTGCGGGAAGTCTTCGGGGAATACCGTCCCCCCACCGGCGTGGAAGGCCAGACGCTTTCCCTGGCCAACGACAAGCTCAACACCGTGCGGGCAAAAGTGGAAAAATTCATTGAACAGTTCGGGCACCGCCCCCGCATGGTGGTGGGCAAGCCGGGGCTGGATGGCCACTCCAACGGTGCCGAAATGATCTCGGTGGCGGCGCGCCATGCCGGATTCGATGTGATTTACTTTGGCATTCGACTCAGCGCCGTGGATATTGTCCAGTCCGCCATCGAAGAAGACGTGGACGTGATCGGTATTTCCCTGCTGTCCGGGTCCCATAACGAGATTATCGAACAACTGATGCAGGAACTGGACAAAGAAGGCGCCCGGGACGCCATTCCGGTGGTACTCGGCGGTATCATTCCCCAGGCGGATATACCGGGGTTGCAGGCGTTGGGGGTACGGCAGGTGTTTACCCCCAAGGATTACGATCTGATGGATATCATGAACAGCATCATGGATGTGGTGCTGGAACAAAAACAGCACGCGGCCTGACGAGCGCCATTCAGGGATGCCGGAATCCGATACCAATGCCCCGCTGGACCCGCAATGGGTGGAACGCCTGGCCCAGGCCCGGGCCCTGAAAAAATGGCCCCTGGGCAAGCTGGTGAGCTTGTTTGAAAACCGGCTGCCGGAGAACGCCGCCCTGCGCAGCCAAATTCAGCATCATATCGCCAGGCACCCGGGGGACTATGCAAAACCGGCTGCCATTCTCGGCTTCACCGGCACCCCGGGGGCCGGCAAGTCATCGTTGCTGGCTGAATTGTGCCGTTACCTGTTGGCACAGGATGATCAACTCAAGATCGCGGTACTGGCCATAGACCCCTCCAGTCAGGCCTCCGGGGGTTCCATTCTGGGGGACCGCACCCGCATGCACTACGGTCGGCGGGAACCGCGTCTTTTTTTTCGCTCCCAGGCCTCCAATCTGGAACTGGGGGGCGTGACCGAAGCCACCTTTCACGCCTGCCGGATTCTGCGGCATCTGTTCGATTATATTTTTATTGAAACCGTAGGCATTGGTCAGAACGAAATCGACATCCAGAACATGACCGATTACACCTTTCTGGTAATGCAGCCCCTGGGGGGCGACCAGATCCAGTTTATGAAGTGCGGTATCATGGAAATTCCGGATGCCTTTATCGTGAACAAATGCGACGAGGAGAAGCTGGCCCGCAGCAGCTATCACATGTTGCGGAGCTCCCTGAAACAGGCCCGGCTGGTGGCCTTACGGGCCGAGGATGACTTCCAGCAGGCGGCCCGGGACAATATTTTTCTCACCAGCGCCACCCGCCACAAAGGTATCGACATTCTGGGGCAGCATATCCTGTCGTTACAACCCCCGCAGCGGTGGCAGCACGCTGAGCGGTTTTATCTGAAGAAAACCATTCAGCGGCGCTATGGGGAATTCGGCCTGCACCTGATAGCGCCAATGGACACACCGGAACTGATGCAACAGCCACAACTCAGTTACGAGGAGAAAGAATTGCGATTGCGGCAGGCGGTGGTGGAACATGTCAAGGGTGCGCAGATCACGTAACTATGGTGAGACAGTGGCTGAGGTTACGGAAGGGCTAAAGTTACTGAGGAGCTGAGGCTTCCGCAAACGCCTTGATCAGCCCCACGGTTTGGTCCGGCTGTTGCAAGGGGTACATATGTTCACCAGCAATACGCTGGGTTTGATACCCAAAGTGGCGGGCAAAGGGTTCCACACAGCGGCTAAGACTGGCATCACTGCGATCCCCGTAAATCACTTGCACCGGTATCTGGGCCGGTGGCCGCTGCCGCTTGAGATTGTCGGGGGTATGACGGAAGATCTCCACCTCGGTATCCACCGAGAAAGCCAGCTCTACCCCACCCTGGGTTGACGGTTTCAGGGCGCAGCCACAAAAAGCCTCGAAACATCGTGGTTCAAACTGAAATAAGGGCTTGCTGGCAAAGTATTCTCGAGCCGCGGATTCATCAGGCCAGTGCCTGCGGCGATAACGGGACTTGCCCGCCGGCGTGACGTTATCCATTTTGCCCAGCAACTTGGCCAGTTTGCAGCCCCAGGCCATGGAGCCCCATAACAACGGTGGATCCAGCATCAACACGCCGCGAAATCGCTGCGGTGCCTTGCACATGGCTAGAAACGAGAGTACGGCCCCCATGCTGTGCCCCACCGCCAGCACCGGTTCCGCTGCCTCTTGCTGGAGAAACTCCAGCAGCTCGTCCGCCAGAAATTGCCACTGGTGAGTCACCGGAAAACGCGGGTCATGGCCGAACATGGGTTTGGCGATGACCGTATGGGGCGCCAGGGCATCAAACAACGGTTGATAACTGGCGGCGGGAACACCATTGGCATGGGCAAAATGGATCAACATGGTCACTGTACAGATTCCGGAGTCCGTTGGTTGGCGCCGTGGCTATTCCCACTGCACTTTTTCCTTGGTTTCGTACCAATCCTCAATCCGCTCCTGATAGCGGTCTTCCAGCACATTGCGTTTGATCTTTAAAGTGGGGGTCATAATCCCATTTTCGATGGACCATTCACCGTTGGTCACCACGATGGTCTTTAGCTTTTCATGGGGGTCAAGGGCACCATTAACCTCGTTAAACAAGGCCTCCAGATCCCGCTGAATCTGCTCCCGTCCTTCGCCGTCACGTAGCGCCTGTAAATCCGCTTCTGCCAGGGCCACCAGTGCCATTGGCTGGGGCATGGAATGACCCACCACGCAGCACTGTTCCACATGCCCGCTGGCCAGAAGGCGGGATTCAATGGGGAACGGCGCCACATACTTGCCCTTGCTGGTCTTGAAGATTTCCTTGATGCGGCCGGTGATTTTCAAACTGCCATCAGCATCGATGACGCCCACGTCGCCGGTACGCAGAAAGCCATCCTCCGTCAGGGTTTCCCGGGTTTTTTCCGGCTCCTTGTAGTAACCCACCATGGTGGTGGGCGATCGCACCAGCACTTCATTGCCCTGCCCCAGCTTGACCTCCACCTGAGGATTGGCCTGGCCCACGTAGCCTACCCGGCCCTCACCCTGGCGTGTGCTGTGGGAGTAACCCATATTCTCGGTCATGCCATAGACTTCCAGAATCTCGATCCCGAGGCGCCGATACCAGTCCAGTAGAGACCCTGAAATCGGCGCGGCGCCACTGAAAGCGAGCCGGGTTTCGTGCAGCCCCAGGGCCTCCCGTAGTTTCTTCTTGATGATGCCCGCGACCACGGGCACCCTGAACAACAGATTCAGTTTGCGTTCATCCATGCGGGCAAACACTCCGGCCTGAAATTTCGCCCAGATCCGGGGTACGGCAAAAAACACTGTGGGTCTCGCCCGTTGCAGATCCTGGGTAAAGGTGTCCAGCGACTCAGCAAAAAACACATGCATGCCCTGATACAACTGCAGCATCTCCACCACCATCCGTTCCGCCACATGGGACAGCGGCAGATAGGAAAGCATCCGGTCTTCACTGCTGGCATCGTATATATTGGCGGCCTGACTGGCACCGCAGGCAATGCCGTTAAAGGTATGCATTACCCCTTTGGGGGTACCGGTGGTACCGGAGGTATAGATAATGGTGGCCAGTTCCCCGTGGCTGCGGGTGGGGCTGTCGGCAAGCGGCGTGGTGGTTTCGATGATGTCATGCCAGGTGGGGAAATCATTGTCCGGGCTCAGGGGGAAGCTGATACACTGGATGTGGCCCGCGACTCCCGGCGCCATGGCGGGCCAGTCATCCAGCTTACCCACAAACAGATAGTTGGACTCGCTGTGCTCCAGTATCTGCCGCACACTATCAGCGGTGAGCGTGGGATAGAGCGGCACGGAAACGCCACCGGCCATCCAGATGGCCAGGTCCGCCATAATCCAGTGGGCACAGTTCTTTGAAATCAGGGCCACGTTATCCCCGGGCTTCACTCCAATCTGCCGCAGATAGGCAGCCATGGCTCTGATTTGCTGACCGGCCTCCTGCCAGGTGATGTCCTGCACCGCGCCACCACCCAAAGGCTGGGTGAAACAGATCCGGGCCGGACTGTGTTTCTCCCAATGATAAAACCGCTCCAGAGGCAGGGGAATACCGGTATTGATACCGGTGGAGGAGATGGCATTAAGACTTGCACTGGCGCTCATGGGCTCACCTTTCTCTATTATTTTGTTCAGGTTTTCTAACTGTTCCGCGGCGGTATTCTGTGGCTGCGCAGCCAGCTGGAGCGATGAATAAAATTCAATATCCCTGATTCTCTGACAAAAATCAACCAGGATCAGTGGCCGGATCAAGGGGCCTCGTACCACTGTAATTGCGCGGTTCCCGGCCCCATCACCGTGGCAGTCAGGCTGGCAATGGAACCGGTATGCATACCAATGTCAGCCTGGTAATGACCCTGGGTAAGCAGACTCAGCAGGCTGGATACAAAGGGGTTGTGAGTTACCAGCAACAACGGGCCACCGCCATTGCCGGGGAACTGCGCCAGCCATTGTCCGGGATCGGCCTCCGGGGTCATACCATCGCGGATGACCACCGGCACCTCCACGCCCCCGGCCCGCAGCCCTTGATGTACAAGTTCTGCCGTCTGCCGGGCACGCAGGTAAGGGCTCGCCTGAATCTCCATAGGAGGCACCGGCAGCAACTTTGCCACCATGGCGGCCACTTCGGCCCGACCCGTCTCTGACAAAGGCCGCTGATCATCGGTGGGGGCGTGGCCCACGGCATGGCCGTGGCGCATGAGGTACAAATGAATCATGGGGTATCCCGCTGGTCGTCGGGTTGCGGCCAGGTCGAAAAGGGATAGGGTTTAGTGTCGGTGTGCATGGCAATGTAGTGAACGATCTGCCCCAGATAACGACCAAAGCTGGCGCCGAAACGCTGCAATTCTGCATTGGGTGAGCCGGACAACAGTCGCACCACCACCTGAATTACGCCCAGGGCAATCAGCACATAGCCGGCAACGGCGAAAATAAAATAAAACAGCACCATGTACAGCACGGTAAGCAACAGTGAATCTTTTTCCGGCTCCGATTCATTCATGGCTCAATCCCGTTTCAGGTTGGCCAGTTTGTCCGGCCCCGGTAAAATAAACTCCACATCGGTGTTCTGCTCACCCAGCATCAGCTGACTGATCACCTCCCGCAGGCCTTTGCTGTCAAACAGGATGGCGTACAGGCCATGCACCAGCGGCATGTACACCTCCAGATCCTGGGACTTCTGTTTCACCAGCCGAATGGTATTGACCCCCTCGGCGGTGCCCCCCAGGTGGCTGAGAATGTCATCCAGATCCTTGCCCTGGGCCAGAGCCTGACCCACTTGATAATTGCGGCTCAGGGGTGAAGTACAGGTCACGAACAGGTCCCCCACGCCGGCCAGACCCAGAAAGGTCATGGGATTGCCCCCCAGACGGGAGGCAAACCGGCTCATTTCCGCCAGGCTGCGGGTAATCAGCATACTTTTGGTGTTCTCCCCCATGCCCATGGCGCCGGCCATACCGGAGGCTATGGCGTAAATATTTTTCAGTGCACCCCCCAGCTCCACGCCAAACCGGTCACTGTTGGCGTAGACCCGAAAATAACTGCAGGAGAGAATATCCTGGATGCCCTGACGCACGGATTCGTACTCACTGGCAATCACCGACCCGGTGAGCTGGCGATCCGCCACTTCTTTGGCCAGATTGGGACCGCTCAATACCCCGATGCGGGAACAGGGGGTGTTCTCCTCCAGAATCTGACTCATCAGCTTGAAACCATCGGCTTCGATGCCCTTGGTGGTGCTCACCAGAATGGTATCCGGTGTCAGCCATTGGGCCGCTTGCTCCACCACCGTGCGAAACGCTTTGCTGGGGATGGCGACGAACAATACGTCGGCATGATTGACCGCGGTTTCCAGACAGGTGGTGGGCACGATGGAGGGGTTAAGCTGTTTACCAGGGAGGTATTGGGTGTTTTCGTGGCGGGTGGCAATGTCATGTACCGTCTTTTCATTGCGCATCCACAGTTTTACGTCATGGCCATTGTCCGCCAGAATATTCGCAATAGCCGTACCAAAGCTGCCACCTCCGAGGACGGCAGTCCGCTTCACTTCCGCATTCATCAGCGTATCCAGAGTTTGTGCCTAAGACAGCATCCAACGTTTCAGACCGTATTCGGAATACAGGAATTCTTTCATTCCCGCCGGCCCGGTCAGCTCAAGCTTTACCGGCCCCTCATTGGATTCCATGATCAGTGACATGCGCATGAACGAGTTCATCAAGCGCTCCACCTGCATCAGCTTGGCCACCGGATCCACCGCCTGGGGAACCCGGCCAAAAACCAGTATGTACCCGTCTTCTGTCTCCTGGACCGATTTAATCAGATCCATAACCAAAGACAGCAGGGGTTCACGTATTTCTTCGGCATCTTCCCGGGTGAACGGGTAAGTGATTGAATATTCGACCACGTTGCCTCCCATTGCGTGCGAAATACCAGACCTATGATAACAGGGTTACCCGGGGATGGAATGGTGGTCTACAAGAAAAGACGCCGGACAATGCCGGCGTCTTTGGGTGCGGAACCGTGGAATATACCGCTCAGCTGCCCAGGGCGTCCATCAACAGTTTGTTAATCCTCTTAACATACTGAGCGGGATCCTCCAGCGGGCGGCCTTCGGATAACGCCGCCTGGTCAAACACCACGTTGGCCAGCTCGGCGAACTGGTCTTCCTGCACCTCGGCATTGAGCCTTTCCATCAGCGGATGACCGGGGTTGATTTCCATGGTGGGCTTGCTCTCCGGCAGACTTTGGCCGGCCGCTTCCATAATCTGACGCATTTGCGCCCCCATGTCGTAAGCACCGGCCACCAGACAGGCCGGGGAGTCGGTCAAGCGGTGGGACACCTTCACCTCAGACACCTTGGCGGCCAGGGCCTCCTGCAGGCGCTTCACCAGATCCTCGGAGGACTTTTCCACTTCTTCCTGCTGCTTTTTATCCTCTTCGGTTTCGATCTCCCCCAGGTCCAGATCGCCTTTGGCGATATTGGCGAAGTGCTTGTCTTTGTAGTCAAACAGGTAACCCATCATCCATTCGTCGATGCGATCGTACATCAGCAACACTTCCACGCCTTTCTTGCGGAAGATTTCCAAATGAGGGCTGTTGGCGGCGGCAGTATAATTTTCCGCAGTGATGTAATAGATTTTCTCCTGACCTTCCTTCATCCGTTCGATGTAATCGTCCAGTGACACCACCTGTTCCGAAGTGCCGGTATGAGTGCTGGCAAACCGCAGCAGGCCGGCAATCTTCTCCCGGTTGGCATAATCCTCCGCCGGACCTTCCTTTAACACCTGACCAAACTGCTTCCAGAAGGCTTTATAGTCTTCCGGCTCCAGTTTGCGGATCATATCCAGGGAACGTTTGGTAAGGGCGCTCTTGATGGTTTCCACGGTGCGGTTGGATTGCAGGATCTCGCGGGAAATATTCAACGGCAGATCATTGGAATCCAGTACCCCTTTCATAAAGCGCAAATACATGGGCATGAACTGATCGGCGTCGTCCATGATGAACACCCGCTGCACATACAACTTCAGGCCCCGGGACGCCTCCCGTTGATACAGGTCGAAAGGGGCCCGCTTGGGAATGTACAGCAGGGAAGTGTATTCCTGTTTGCCTTCCACCCGGTTGTGGGTCCAGCTCAGGGGTTCTTCAAAGTCATGAGCAATGTGTTTGTAGAATTCCTTGTATTCCTCATCACTGATCTCGTTGCGGGATCGGGTCCAGAGTGCAGTGGCCTTGTTCACCACTTCGTACTCCGGCGCCTTATCTTCCGCTTTGGTTTCCGCTTCGTTGTCATCCCCTGCCGCAGGTTCATTCTTCAGCATCTCAATGGGCAGGGAAATATGATCGGAATATTTGGTGATAATACTGCGCAGGCGCCAACCGTCGGCGAACTCCTCTTCGCCCTCCCGCAGATGCAGGGTCACCGTGGTGCCCCGCTGGGCTCGGGTCGCGGGCTCCACCGTGAACTCACCCTCACCGGCGGAAGACCAGCGCACGCCGTTGTCGGCCGGCTCGCCGGCTTTGCGGGTAAGAACATCCACCCGGTCAGCCACCACAAAGGCGGAATAAAAGCCCACGCCAAACTGGCCGATCAATTGGGAGTCTTTTTTCTCGTCCCCTGTGAGTTTTTGCAGGAATTCACTGGTGCCGGATTTGGCAATGGTTCCCAGGTGGTGGATCACATCCTCCCGGTTCATACCAATACCGTTATCGCTGATGGTGACGGTCTTTTCGTCAGCATCAAAGTCTATCCGGATTTTCAGGTCGCCCTCTCCTTCCATAATGTCGGGATTGGAGAGGCTGAGGAACCGCAACTTATCCGCCGCGTCCGAGGCGTTGGAAATCAGTTCCCGCAGAAAAATTTCCTTGTTGCTGTACAAGGAGTGGATCATCAGATGCAACAGTTGTTTGACTTCGGTCTGAAAACCCAGGGTTTCTTTGGTGGCGTCGGCTGTCATGGTGCTGGCACGCTCCTTTCATTAACTTCACATTAACTTCAAATTAACTTCAAAATCACAGTAGTCAAAGTCCACACCAAAACCATAGCGGCACTGACTACTACGGTTCTAACCGAACGGGTCGAACCGGCCCGGGGCCCACCCGGGCCGAGTTAAAACTGAGAATCATGGAGCTATCTGGGGTCTCCGAGCCTGATATCAAGCCCCCGGAAGCAATTTTTTGTTATCCTCGGGTCTGGGGAAAACGGCAGGGATGCCATGGCTGCCCGACACAGCGTTGCTGACCGCATCTCCCGGACCCGGCAACGGTTTAAAAGAAAAAACGCATTTCACTGGAGGCCAATATCAGCGCGACCCCGCCCCATACCGCCCTTTACGTCAGCTGCCTACTGAACAGCCTGCGGCCACAACTGGGCCATGCCTGCGCGCAACTGGTGACTGCAGTGGGCCACCGCCTCAGCGTGCCCAGGGATCAGACCTGTTGCGGTCAGCCCGGCTACAACGGCGGCCATCGGCAACAGGCCCGGGCCGTGGCCAGGAGCCAGTTGCAACTGTTGGCGGATTTTGACTTTGTTGTGGTGCCCTCAGCCTCCTGTGCCGGCATGTTTATCAATCACTACCCGCTGCTGTTGGCGGACGATCCCCACTGGCACGAGGCCGCCCTGGATCTGGCCGGACGCACCCGGGAGCTCAGCCAGTTTCTGCGCCAGCAACAATGGCAGCCGCAACGGCGCACCAGCGATCCACGCCGCCTGGCTCATCACACCAGCTGCGCCAGCCGCCGGGAAACCCGCTCCCACTCCGACACCCGTCAGCTGCTACTGGCGGCCGGTTACCAGGTGGAGGAGCCGGCGAACGCCGAGATCTGTTGCGGTTTCGGTGGCAGCTTTGCCGCCAAGTTTGACCGCTTGTCCCAGCGCCTGGGGCACCAGAAGCTGGACGCCTGCGCCGCCCTGGCCGCCGAGGCGGTGGTGAGCGCCGATCTGGGCTGCCTGTTGCATTTGGAATCCGTGGCCGGCGGACCCCGTCAATTACCTGTCTACCATGTGGCTGAGCTGCTGGCACCTGTGAGCGGCGGGAGGCGAACGCCATGATGCGGTATCAGGCCAATGCCTTCAAACGCCAGGCCAACAAGGCACTCCAGGATACCACTCTGCAACAGGCCCTGGATCGGGCCCAGACCGGGTTTGTGGCGCGGCGCGCCAAGGCCCTTGAACTGGTGGATGATTTTGAGCATCTCAAACAGCAGGCCAGGGCCGCCAAGGAGCGGGCTCTGAGTGAGGCTGCATACCTGCTGGAGCGGTTCGAGTGCCAGGTTACCGCCAATGGCGGACGGGTGCACTGGGCCCTGGACGGCGCGGAGCTGAACCGGACCGTGATCGATATCTGCCGGCAGGCCGGGGGCCGGCGCATTATCAAGGGCAAATCCATGGTGGGCGAGGAAACCGGTCTGAACCCGGCCCTGGAAGCCGCCGGTTTTGAGCTGGTGGAAACCGATTTGGGGGAATACATTATTCAACTGGCCCAGGAACCCCCCAGCCACATAATCGCCCCGGCCATCCACAAAACCCGGCACCAGGTGGCGGACCTGTTCGCCCGCCATCATCGGCAGCCGCCCCGGACGGGGGACAGCATTGCGAATCTGGTGGCCGAAGCCCGGCAACAATTGCGGGCACAATTTCTGAGCGCTGATGTGGGTATTATCGGCGCCAACCTGCTGGTGGCCGAAACCGGATCTGTGGTGCTGGTGACTAATGAAGGTAATGGCGATCTTAGCGCCAACCTGCCCCGGACCCGGATCGTGGTGGCCAGCATTGAAAAGATCGTCGCCACCCTGGAGGATGCCAACGCGGTATTGGAGGTGCTGGGGCGCAGCGCCACTGGACAGGCCATGACCGCCTACACGTCGTTCTACCAGGGCCCGGTGCAGGATGACGCAGCAGGCTCACCGCAGTCCTATCACGTGGTGCTGCTGGACAACGGTCGCAGTGACCTGCTGGCAGGCCCTTACCGTGACATTCTGCGTTGTATCAAATGTGGTGCCTGCCTCAATCACTGTCCGGTTTACAGCAACGTGGGGGGCCATGCCTACGGCAGTGTGTATCCGGGCCCCATGGGTTCGGTGCTGGAGCCGTTGTTGCACGAGCTGGCAAGCACCCGCCCCCTGCCCAACGCCTCCAGTTTTTGCGGGCGCTGTGAAGAAGTCTGCCCCATGGGCATTCCGCTGCCCCGATTGCTGCGCCAGTTACGGGACCGGCAGCATGAGCAGCAACTGGAGCCCCAGGGGTGGCGTCGGGGCCTGGGAATCTATGGCTGGCTGAGCCGGCATCCCCGCTGCTTCCGCCTGACCCTGAAGCTGTTGCGTGGTGCGCTGTGGCTGGTCCCCCCTCCGTTCTGGGGCCAGGGCCGGCGGCCATTGCGACCCGCTGGCCGGGGTACCTTTGTGGAGCAGTGGCATCGGGCGAGCCGGAATGAACGGTAGCCACAGCCGGGACCGGATCCTGAGCCGGCTCAGACAGGCACCCAGCGCGGCCAGCCGGGCTCCGGCCAACCCACTGTCCCCCGTCCACGGTGACCCGACCCGGTTCCGGCAACTGGCGCGGGACAACCATATTCACTGTGAACATTGCGATGAGGTCACCCAGGGGCTGCAGCGGATTCGCCAGTGGATGCAGGAGCAGGAATTGCCTTCAGCGCCGGTAGTCAGTGGGCCGCTCCTCAGTGATGCCCGGGCAGCGGGCTGGGAACCGGGGCCACTGAGCGATCTGCGCCGCCCTCACAGCGTTTGGATCAACCAGTCCTGGTGTGCCGTGGCCGATACCGGCACCCTGGTGGTATTGTCACGACCAGAGGCTCCGGGCTATGCCAACTTCCTGGCCGAACATCACTGGCTGCTGCTGGATGCAGGGCGCATCCTGGCCACGAAAAATGACGTTTGGGCCCAATGGCGGGTGGAGCACGACGACACCCTGCCCCCGGCCGTGCACATTATTTCCGGACCCTCCCGAACCGCGGATATCGAGCAGACCCTGCAGCTGGGGGCCCATGGCCCCCGCAGTCTGAATCTGATGCTGGTTGGCCGCTGACTCCCACCCCGCCGGAAGTACCGGGCTGGGGCCCTACTGGGGATCGAACGCCCGGGCTCCCGGGCCAAGCGCCGCGGCACGATCCTGAGGATTACGCAGCGGGCAGTCCTTTACCGAAAGACAACCACAACCGATACATTCAGTCAGCTTGTCCCGCAACGCCTTCATGGTCTCTATTTTCTGATCCAGCTGCTGTCGCCAGCAGGAGGAAAGCCGTTCCCAGTCCTCCGCCGAGGGCGGTCCGTCCGCAGGGAGCGTGGACAATTGATGACGGATGTCCTCCAGCGACATACCCAGGCTCTGCGCCACTTTGATCAGCGCCAGCTGGCGCAATATGTGGCGTTGATACCGGCGCTGATTGGCCGCGGTGCGCTGGCTTTGAATCAACCCCTTGGTTTCATAGAAATGCAAGGTGGACACCGGTATGCCGCTGCGGCGGGCAATCTGCCCGACACTGAGTAATTGAGTGGCCACCGCTTTGGTTTCATTATCCATGCTGACAGTTATAACCAATGTCTTGACCTCAAGCAAGGTTGAGGTTTTAGAATGAGCCAGCCTCAGTAATCGTCCAACGGCAGATCGCGAGAATGCCAATAGCGCTTGCCAGCGGCTCCGTTTCCAGGCCCAATGCCGGGCCAGGTCCTCATCCATGTGTGGAACACTGCAGTTATGAATGATCCTTCCCATCCCCAGTCCGCCAATTCGACACCAGAAGCGAATGCTGCTGTCATTCCTCAGCAGGCCAGCCGGACCCGCCGCTGGTTGATCACCATGTTGGTGCTGGTGCTGACTCTGATTCTGTTCGCCGCACTGTTCGCCTGGCGAGAGAGCCGACAGCAGGTGACCGCCGCTGGCGAACGGCCTCCCATTGCGGCGGCCGCCATGCGCCTTCAGCCCAGAGATATACCCCGCTCCCTGCAGGCGGTGGGCACCCTGCGGGCGGTGCGGTCAGTGATGCTGTCAACGGAAACCGCAGGCCGGGTGGTGAAGATCGAGTTTGAAGGCGGTCAAACCGTGGCGGCGGACAGCCTGCTGGTGCAGTTATATGACGCCCCGGAACGGGCGGATCGGGCTGCGGCGCAAGCGCGGGCCCAACTCAGCAGTGCGCAATTGAAACGTTCCAGACGGCTAATCGATAGCGGCGCGGAGTCGCGGGAAAACCTGGACGAACGCAGGGCCGAGGCGGATCAGGCAGCGGCCATCGTCACCCAGATGGAGGCCCGGATTGAGCAGAAACAGGTACGGGCGCCGTTCGCTGGCCAGTTGGGAATCCGTCGTGTTGATCTTGGCCAGTATCTGCAGCCGGGGGATGCCATCGCCACCCTCACCGACACCAGTCAGTTGTTCGTGGATTTTGCGATACCCCAACAGCAGCTGCGCTGGCTACAACCCCAGGCCCAGGTGCGGATTACCGCCGATGCCTGGCCGGAGCGGGAGTTTACCGCCCGCGTGGAGACCATCGAACCGCAGGTCAATGCGGAAACCCGCAACATCACAGTGCGCGCGGTACTGGACAATCCCGATAACCTGCTGCGAGCGGGTATGTTTGTCAACGCAGCGTTGCAACTACCGGCGCAGCGGGATCAGCTGGTGGTACCCACCACCGCCATTCAAACCAGCGCCGCGGGAGACAATCTGGTGGTGATCCGGGGCGAGGATCCCACCACTGGCGGTACTGCCGAATTTGTGCGGGTCACCGTGGCGCGGCGCATGGGTGATCTGGCGGTTATCAGTAGCGGCGTGAAAGTCAATGACGTGGTGATCACCGAGGGGCAGTTGAAACTATCACCCGGTGCCAGGGTTCAGGTGAAGCAACTGCTGCCCCCGGTGGAGATCTGAGCATGCACTTTACTGATCTGTTTATCCGCCGCCCCGTCCTCTCCATCGTGGTCAGTCTGCTGTTGCTGCTGGTGGGCGGCAGCGCCATGTTATCGTTACCCATCCGGGAATATCCGGCGATGGAAAGCGCCACTATTGTCATCACCACCCAGTATCCCGGCGCCACTCAGGATGTGATGCAGGGATTCGTCACCACACCCATCGCCCAGGCGGTCTCCACCGCCAGTGGCATTGAATATCTGACCTCCACGTCCACTCAGGGCAAAAGCGAAATCAAAGCCAAGCTGGTGCTCAACGCCGACTCGGATCGGGCCATGACCGAGATCCTGTCCAAGGTCCAACAAGTGAGCTATCGCCTGCCGCCCGGGGCCAATGATCCCATTGTTAACAAAATCACCGACGGCGCCTCCCCGGTTCAGTATCTGTCTTTTATTGGTGAAGACCTGCCAATACCAGTGATTACGGATTTTGCCAGTCGGGTGGCACAACCCCTGGTAACGTCGGTGTCCGGAGTGGCTTCGATTCAGTATGGCGGTGCCCAGACCCTGGCCATGCGCATCTGGTTGGATCCGCAAAAGCTCGCCGCCCGGGGAGTGTCTGCGGGGGAAGTGGCCGCCGCCCTGCGTGACAACAACGTGCAGGCGGCACCGGGGCAGTTGCGGGACAAAGCTACCGTACTCAATGTAACCGCTTCCACCGACTTGAGAGATTTGAACGACTTTCGGGACATGGTGGTGAAAAACGGTGACAACGGTCTGGTGCGACTGGGTGACCTGGCCACGGTGGAACTGGGAGGACAGAACTACGATTCCAGCTTCACCAGCAGTGGCCGACGGGCGGTGGTGATGGCCATCTCCCCGACGCCGGATGGCAACCCACTGGAAATCGTCAAAGCGGTGAAAGCGCTGCTGCCGGATATCCAACGGGTGGCGCCACCAGGGTTACAGGTTATCAGTCAGTTCGATGTGGCCCACTTCGTCAACGCTTCCATCCGCGAGGTAACCAAAACCCTGGTGGAAGCGATGATCATCGTCATTATCGTGATTTTCCTGTTTCTGGGGTCATTTCGGGCCGTCATTATTCCGGTGGTGACCATTCCCCTGTCACTGATCGGAACCGCCCTGCTGATGCTGATGTTCGGTTTCTCTCTCAACATTCTCACACTGTTGGCTATGGTGCTGGCCATCGGCCTGGTGGTGGATGATGCCATCGTGGTGGTGGAGAATATTCACCGCCACATTGAGGAAGGCCTGACCCCGATCCGGGCGGCTTTGGTGGGCGCCCGGGAAATTGTCGGGCCGGTGATCGCCATGACCATTACCCTGGCCGCGGTCTATGCCCCCATCGGTCTCACCGCCGGTCTCACCGGGGCGCTGTTTCGGGAATTCGCCTTCACCCTGGCAGGGTCGGTGTTTATTTCCGGTGTGGTAGCGTTGACCCTGTCACCGATGATGAGCTCGGTGCTACTTAATGACAAAGTTCACGAAGGGCGTTTCTCCCAATTGATCGAAGCTTACGTGGGGCGCCTGGAACAACTATACAGCCACCTGCTGGGCCACACTCTGGCCCTGCGACCGGCGGTACTGGCGGTGGGTCTGGTGGTGCTGGCGGGCATTGTGCTGTTGTTCAGTGGTGTCAAGCGGGAGCTGGCGCCGGCGGAGGACCACGGTTATATCTTCGCATCGGTGAAGGCCCCCCAATACGCCAATATCGACTATACCTCCCATCATACCCAGAAGATCACCGATATTTTCTTAAGCCTGCCGGAGCAGGAGAGCAGCTTCATGAATAATGGCGTGGGTGGTCAGAACAATGCCTTCGGCGGCGTCATTCTCCAGCCCTGGGAGCAACGGCAACGGGGTTCAGCGGATTTGCAGGCCGAACTCAATGGCCGGGTGGCCGGTCTCACCGGGGTTTCCGCCGCTATTTTCCCACCACCGCCTCTGCCCGCCGGCAGTGGCGGCCTGCCGGTCCAGATGGTGGTGCGCTCGGCGGAAAGTTTTGCCTCCCTGTATCAGGCCATGGAAGGTATTAAAGGCGCCGCCTGGGGCAGCGGCCTGTTCGCCTTCGTTGACAGTGATCTGGCATTCGACAGTGCGGAGGCAAGGATTACCATCGACCGGGCCAAAGCCGGTGAGCTTGGCATCAGTATGCAGGCCATTGCCGATACCCTGGCGGTATTGCTGGGGGAGAACCTGATTAACCGCTTCAACTGGTATGACCGCTCCTACGATGTCATTACCCAGGTGCCACCGGCACACCGCTTGAGTCCGGAAAACCTGGGCGACTATTATGTAAAAGCCCAGTCCGGTGATCTGGTGCCACTGGCCACGGTCATCGAGGTGGGAGTGCGCCCCCAGGCCAACCGGTTACCCCAGTTTAACCAACTCAATTCGGTGACACTGTCGGCGGTACTGGCACCCGGGGTTACCATGGGCCAGGCGGTGGAGTTCCTGCGGCAACAGGAATTACCCACCGGCGCCAGCATTGAATGGCTTTCCGACAGTCGCCAGTATGTTACCGAAGGCAATCGACTGATGTTTTCTTTTGGTGCCGCCCTGGTGGTCATTTTTCTGGTGCTGGCGGCACAGTACGAATCGTTCCGGGATCCGTTGGTGATTCTGGTGACTGTGCCATTGGCCATCTGCGGCGCTCTGGTACCCCTGTACCTGGGCTACACCACGCTCAACATTTACACCCAGATCGGCCTGGTTACCCTGATCGGACTGATTTCAAAGCATGGCATTCTGATGGTGGCCTTTGCCAATCAAATGCAGATTCATGAACAACTGGACCGCACCCGGGCCATCCATAAGGCCGCCCGGGTGCGAATGCGGCCGGTGTTGATGACCACCGCGGCCATGGTGGCGGGCATGATTCCGCTGCTGTTTGCCAGTGGCGCGGGTTCCAACAGCCGATTCGCCATTGGTATCGTGGTGGTGATGGGAATGGTGATCGGTACCCTGTTTACTCTGTTTATTCTGCCCACCATTTACACTTTTATCGCCAGGGACCATCGTGCCGCCAGCCAGGGCAAACGGGCATCGGAGTTGGACATGGCAGTGACCGGGAACCGCTGACCGGACAACCGGATGCATCGGCCCGCCGAGGGCAGAAACGGCACCATAAGGCTTAGGGCGACGGGGTACCCAGCAGCACTTCTTTGATATCCCGGCGCCGCACCAGCACGGCCATTTCACCGGCGCCGATCCGGTTCACCAGAGACACGTTGTACCGGTCCACGGCCTGAATCTGACCATGGCGGGAGCGACCGTCGTGAGTCACCAGGGTCACCTTCTGCCCCACCAGCTGTTCCAGCTCTGTAGTGGCCAGGCGGGAGGGTTGCGCCAGCACCGAAGCGGGTGGTATGGAGGCCGTGGGCGCCTGCCGCATGGTCTGTAACGCGCTAATCAGATCCCGGGTAGGCGCCGGTTCAACCACCCATCCAGCGGCATTTTTAAACAGCGACAACCCCAGCTCCAATTGCGAGCCATCCGCCAATGTGATCCGGGCCCGGGTGCTGGCGGTGGATTCCGGCAGTCCGGTCTGGAAGTAGGTATCACGAAAACCCTCCACCGCGCGCAGATTCGAACTCAGGTGGTTGCTGAGATATTGCCGGGCAACATATTCAATGGTGTCGTTGGAATCATAATCCCGGTCGACCTCGCCCAGTTGCCACTGCAAATCCAGCGGCGAGGCCTGAAAAGATCCGGCCAGATAACTTTTATCCGCATCAGGCAGGCGCAACAGGATCTGCCCCTCGAACTGCTGTTGGTCAGTACGGGTCAACAGCAGTTCCAGCCAGTAGCCACTGCTGTAGGCATCCACCAACGGCGCGGCGGAGGCGGGCTGCTCCCGAATCACCAGCACCAGGGGTGCCTTTACGCTGGTGGGCGTGATATCCAGGGTCAACCCATCCTTGTCGAAACCCGGCGCCGACGGACCCAAATCAATCAAGAATTCCACCGACGCCGGTGTTTCAGCTTGCTTGAAGCGTAACACGCCATCCCGATACAGGACCCGGGAAAAGCGCAACGGCTCGCCCCGGTAACGGGCGAAACTGCCTTCTGCCGTCGAGGCCTGTGCCAGTGCCTGTTGCTGCACCTCGTAGTCACTGATAAAAACCGGACGGTTCAACACCAGCGGATCCGGCCGGTGGGCGGGAGCCACCCAGTTGCGCACGGGGGCCAGGGCATGGCCGTCAAACCACAGGGGGTGGGCGCGGATGTACAGCACCCCGCACAGGCAAACCGCGCAAAACGCGGTCAGATGAATCACCGCCTGCGTCCGCATGACGTCCCAGCGACTGCTGTAAAACGCCACCCAGGCCGGCGGGATCAAGGCACAGACCCAGCCCCAAACTGCAGATCTGGCGAAGGCCAGGCGCAAACCGCTAATTGTCAATAATGTCAGGCTCAAAGCAGCCAGAATAAGCAAAACCGCTTCCATACCGGATATCCGCCAACCCCCGGGTCAGATCATCAGGATTACAGGCTTATAGTGTATTAGTTGTTGTTTTTTTAAACAATCACTTCTTCAGACCGACTCAGATTAACAACAGGTGCGCCCGGGCACTGACGATGGGCTCGTTTTTCTTTCCCTGCCAGACCTTTACCGCCACGTTGGCAATGCGCCGCCCCATACGCAAAACCTCACATTCGGCGAAACTGTCCCGAAACAGGCCCGCGCTCAGATAATCAATTGAAAGATCAATCACCTTGGGCAGTGCCGGGGTATCCATCACCATCATCACGTGGAGTTGCAGGGACTGCTCAATAAAGCCCCCCAACACCCCGCCATGAATAGCCGGCAGGGTCGGATTACCCACATTGGAGGCCAGCGCCGGCAGGGTAAAAATCACTTCATCACCCGCTTTCATGCAGCCCATGCCAATGGTTCGGGCATAGGGAATGGCATCAACCAGCGTCTGATAATCGTTGTCGGCACGACATTGCTCGAGGGTTTCACTGAGATTCATTGGGGTTGGTCTCCCGCCAGCTGCTGCCAGGGCAGTTTGCTAAGCCCCATGCGCATAAAGTTAGCCACGCAGTGAGCCACTGGCTCTTTCCTGTTTTGCTGATAGGCAATACCACGGGCGAACACCAGGTTACGGGTTTTGCGATAGGCACTGACTCTGGCCAGCACGTCCTGGCCGGGCTGAGCCGGACGCATGTAGTCGATGCGCAAATCGATGGTGGGGGTAATATCGAAAGTCGGTGCCAGTGCCTGGGCCACCGCCAGTCCACAGGCCTGATCCATAAGGCTGGTGATGGCGCCGCCATGGATCACCCCGGTCTCCGGGTTGCCCACAATCTTCTGCGAATATGGCAGGCGAATCACCAGTTCGTTATCACCGACCTCTTCCAGTGTCATGCCCAGCGCCATACTGTGCGGTACCCCTTGCAGAAACAAATTCAGATTCTGCTCCAGGCTCGCCCCGGCATCGGATGGATTGTGGTCGCTCATGTTACCTGCTCCCGTTGGCGCCGCCGCCACCTGTGGCCAATAAACCCTAATAATAGCATACATTTAGGCCGGTTTGACCAGAGGGGCGGGGAAGCAGGCCTCCCTGGTGAAGTCATAGCGTGATGGGAAAATGGACCAAATGGGACTAGATTTTTATTTTTTCCCAAATGGGAGTATACTAGCCGGAAACAGTCTGCTTGATGGTCTTTTATGTATACCCATACCGCCGTTGAACCCCGCTACGACAGCAAAGAGGGACGCCTCAGTGCCGCGGCCCTGGTGAACTTTTTCGGTATCACCGAGGAGTGGGGTTTAACCAGCAAACAGCAAATGATTCTGTTGGGCAATCCCCCCAAAAGCAGTTTTTACCGGATGCGGGAATTTGCCGAAGGCAAATCCGGGCGCCCGGTGCGCCTGTCACGGGATACCCTGGAACGGGTTTCCTACCTTATGGGGATTTACAAGGCCTTGAACATACTGCTCCCCAGCGCCCGGCGGGCAGCCGAGTGGATCAACAGACCCAACCAGGCACCCCAGTTCGGGGGCCGCTCGGCACTGGAGGTCATGCTGAACGGTCGGGTGACGGATCTCAGTGACGTGCGACGCTACCTGGATGGTGAACGGGGACATTGATGACCAGTTCCCCACACCGGCACACCTGGGTGGAAGGCCCCCAGTACCGGATCATCCCCACCCGTCATCCTCCCATCAATTTTTTCGAACGCTTCACACCACCGGAATTGATGGCGGACGCCTTTGAGCTGGAGTCTCTCACCAACGAACGCCTGCTGGAGGAAGTGGGCAATCTGCAGCGGGTGGCTCCGGAAGACCGGATCAGTGGTCCCGGCGCCACCGTGGTGATGGCCGCCTTTACCCACACCGGCTACCCCAGCCGTTTCACCGATGGCCGCTACGGAATTTACTACGCGGCACGGGACCTGGAAACCGCCATTCGGGAAACCGTTTTCCACCGCGAGCGCTTTCTGGGCTATACCCGGGAACCGGCCTGCGAGGTGGATATGAGGGTTTATAAAGGAACCGTGGAGAAGCCACTGATCGAGCTGGACCGGGAACAGCACGGCCATCTGTTGCATCCCGATCCGGGTCAATACGGTCCAGCCCAGACCTATGGCGCCCAGGTGCGGGCCCAGGGCCACTACGGCATCCTCTACCCGTCTGTGCGCCGCGCCGGCGGCTACTGCATTGCCGCCCTGCGCCCGACCGCGGTGTCCCGACCGGTGCAGAGCCGCTGGCTGGTGTACCATTGGGATGGCCAGCGAATCGCCGGTGTCTATGAGAAACGGGAACTGCTGGTGGATCCGGGTACCGCCTGAACCGGATTGACAAACCCGCCACCACAACCCCCCCGGAGTGCTTTGGCTGCAAATCATACAAATTCGACAGTCCCCCCTATAACTCTTTGTAAATCTTGTAAAATGTCTCAGCAAGACTAAACTTGAGCTGAGGTACAGGCCGATTGGTAGCCGCATTCGGAATGATGTCTGCGGCGCCAGTAACACTCACCGCTAAAACAACTGTCAGGTTGAACAAGGTGCGCGAACGAGAGTTAAGGCAACAGCTGGCAGGCTCTACTACTGTGCCACCCAGCGCAGAGGCCTGCGGATGAAGCAGTTACGCAGCGTCTCCCTGCGCTTCAAAACCGTATTGATTGCCATGACCACCACCGGTCTGGCGCTGTTGGTTTCCGGTATTTTCTTCTCGCTCTACGACTATCACAGTGCCCACAGTAAAGCGGCACAGGAATTTAAGGTCATTGCCACCATTCTGGCGGATCGCAGCACCGCAGCCCTGGAGTTTCTGGATCAGGAAAGCGCCACAGACAACCTGGAATCCCTGAAAGCCCACAAGGCCATTACCCTGGCCTGTCTGTACGATGCAGACGATCAATTGTTTGCCGCTTTTGAACGCAGTTCCTACGCACAGGAACGTTGTGCATTGCGTATGCCGGGTGCCAGCAGCTACCGGAATTTTGATGTCATCAAGGAACCGGTTATTTTTGATGACACGGTCATTGGCACCCTGTATCTATTGGTGGATCGGGCGGGCTTGCGGGAAAGCCTGTTTTTGCATATCACCACCGGTATCATCACCATATTGTTTACCTTGTTCATCAGCCTGCTGTTGGCCATGCGCCTGCAATCCTTTATCACCGGCCCCATCAAACGCCTGCAGGACACCGCTATCCGCATTCGCCAGTCGGATAACTACGCCCTCAGAGCGGAACGGATCACCGATGATGAACTGGGAAATCTGGTGGATGCTTTCAACGGCATGGTGGCCAAGATCGAACATGATAATGTGGCGTTGCGAGACAGTGAGGAACGTTTCCGAACGCTCACGGCGTCCTCGCCGGTAGGGGTATTTCAAACGGATGAGCAGGGGCAATACACCTACGTCAATACCCGCTGGCGGGAAATCACCAACATCTACGACATTCATCTTACCCAGGAAAGCTGGGTGAAAACCCTGCACCCGGAAGAACGTTTCCAGGTGTTGTCCCGCTGGCGCGAATCCCTGGACCGTGGCGAGGAGTTCCGCATGGAATACCGCATGCTGCGGGACGATGGTGAAGATGTTAATGTGATCTGTCAGGCCAAGCCACTGTATGAGGGCAATGGCCGTATCGTCGGCTATCTGGGCAGCCTGTCGGACATATCAGAACTGAAATCAGTGCAGCTGCAACTGGAACAACTGGCTTTGTACGATCCCCTGACCAAGCTGGCCAACCGGCACCTGTTCCGCAACCGTCTGGAAAAGGCCATCAAGCACGCGGAGCGGGAAGACAGCATGCTGGCGCTGTTCTTCCTGGATATTGATCATTTCAAAAAAATCAATGACACCATGGGCCATGATCAGGGTGATGAGTTGTTAAAGGCCATCGCCCACCGCCTGCGGTTCTGCACCCGCCCAGGTGACACGGTAGCGCGCATGGGAGGTGATGAATTTACCATTCTGGTGCCGGAAATTCATAACACCCACGAAGCGGACGCGGTCGCCCGTAAAGTGCTGGATGTCCTTAAAGTACCCATTCGCCTCACGGGGCTGGAAGTGATCATTACCACCAGTATTGGCATCAGCATCGGACTGAAGGATGCAGCGGATGCCAGTGCGTTGATGAAGAATGCGGACCTGGCCATGTACCGGGCCAAGGCCAGAGGGCGGGATAATTATCAGTTTTTCTCCGACGAGATGAACGTGGAACTGACCCGCCAGCTGGAGCTGGAAGCGGAATTGCGGGTGGCGTTGCAAAAGGATGAATTTGAACTTTACTATCAGCCACAAATCGATCTGACCACCAATACGCTGGTGGGCTATGAGGCACTACTGCGCTGGCACCATCCGGAGCGGGGGTTTGTACCTCCCTCTGAGTTTATTCCAGTGGCGGAAGACTCCGGGCTGATCCTGCCCATCGGCGAATGGGTGTTGCGCAATGCCTGCGAACAAATCCGCGAGTTCACCGAACGGGGTCTGTTGCCGGCGGACGGGCATGTGGCGGTCAACCTCTCCCCCCGCCAGTTTCACGACGCCAATCTGGTCACCATCATCAATGATTTGATTCAGGCCACCGGCATTCAAAGCCGGCAGTTGGAGGTGGAAATCACCGAAAGCCTGCTGATGGAAAATGTCGACGCCACCATCGCCACCCTGGACATGCTCAAGCAATTGGGGATTATCCTCGCCATCGACGACTTTGGCACCGGCTATTCATCCCTGAATTATCTGAAACGATTGCCTATCCACGTGCTCAAGGTAGACCGGTCATTTGTCACCGATATCCCGGTGGATAAGGACGATATGGAAATAACCAGCGCGGTCATTGCAATGGCGCATAAACTGGGACTCAAAGTGGTGGCCGAGGGTGTGGAAATTGAGGAGCAGGCGGATTTTCTCAAGGAAAACCAGTGCGACTATGTGCAGGGTTTTTATTATGGCAAACCCATGAGCGCAGAGGATCTGTACCGAAAAATACACAGCTATTCCCGATGGCAGTCCAACGGCTAGCCGTTGGTCACAATTGATTGGCAAGCCGCCGCAGCCAGCTTTTATCCACATCTGTTTCCCGCAGCAACAGCAGTTCACCGATCAAATCCTGAATCGCATAGGCCACCTGATCCCGCAATTCAAACAATGCATCCTGATCATCGTGTCGACCACTGAACGGAGCCACGGTAACTGGCTCCCCCAAGGCGAAATAAAAAGTTTCCGGTCGCGGTATAATGGACGCGCCCAGGCCCCGTGGCACTGGCATCAGCATATCGCCGCCCCGCAACAGACCATGCTTTTCCAACAATCCTGCCCGGCGCAGTAATTTTCCCACCGGGGAGTGTAATATATCCTCGGCATCCAGCAGAATGTCATACATATCATCGGGCCCCACCGACGCGAACGGCAGAATATTATAATGGTGTTGGATCGCCATGGCACAAAAACCGGTGCGACGCTTCCAGGTCAGCTGATACTGCTCGCCTTTGCGTTTTGCCACTTCCCGGGCGCCCCCCGGAAACACCAGCACATGTTCACCCCGTCGCATCAGTTCACTGCAGTTTTCCCGGGTACCCTCCACCGCACCGGTACGATCCAGGAGAGTGCGCCACAGCGGGACGTAATAATGCTGATGATCCGCCAGGGCGCGCACCAGTACCCCGGTATCGCGGTAGATGCGGGCCAGCAACAACGGCACATCGAGTATCCCGAACAGAGTATGATTACCCACCATCAGGGTGGGTTTGGCCGGGTCAAAATTTTCCAGGCCGTAAAAGCGGGGGCGAAAATACGCCCGCAGAGGCGCGGTTAAGCGCCACATACCTGTCTGGGAGATCAGAGCTGTGGTGAATGGTTGGTGCTGGTATCCCATATTTTCACCTGAGCGTTGCGTACCGTACGTGTGGGCGGTGAGGCACCGGCGTGATTTCGGCCAACATTAACACATAAAAAAACCGGCTGACAGTAATCTGCAGCCGGTTTCAATGGCGCTGGATTCAGGGTGCCGGGATTACCAGCCGGTGAGTTCCTTCAAAGAGGCGCCCATTTCCGAGGGATTGCGGACAGTTTTCACCCCGGCGGACTGCAAAGCCTGGAACTTGTCATCCGCTGTGCCTTTGCCACCGGCAATGATGGCGCCGGCATGACCCATGCGCTTGCCGGGAGGCGCGGTAACCCCGGCAATATAAGAGACCACCGGCTTGGTGACATTGTGCTTGATAAAGTCCGCCGCCTCTTCCTCGGCAGTACCGCCAATTTCACCCACCATAATGATGGCTTCTGTTTGCGGATCGTCCTGCAGCAACGCCAGCGCGTCAATGAAGGTAGTGCCGGGAATCGGGTCGCCGCCGATGCCGATACAGGTGCTCTGGCCAAATCCCAGCGCTGTGGTCTGATTCACCGCCTCATAGGTGAGGGTACCGGAGCGGGACACAATGCCCACCTTGCCGGGCTGGTGGATGTGACCGGGCATGATGCCAATCTTGCACTCGCCGGGAGTGATAATGCCGGGACAATTGGGGCCGATCAACCGCAGGCCCTTGGCGCTGACGTACTCTTTCACATACAGCATGTCCAGTACTGGTATGCCCTCAGTGATACATACAATCAGCGGAATATTGGCGTCGGCGGCTTCCAGAATGGAATCCTTACAAAAGGCGGCCGGGACGTAAATCACCGTGGCATCACAATCGGTTTCGGCTTTGGCTTCCGCCACGGTATTGAATACCGGCAGACCCAAGTGTTCGCTGCCGCCTTTACCGGGGGTTACACCACCCACCATCTTGGTGCCGTATTCGATTGCCTGGGTGCTGTGCAAGGTCCCTTGAGCACCAGTAAAACCCTGGCATATGACTTTGGTGTCCTTATTGATTAAAACGCTCATGATTAACCTCTCACTTCACCGCTGCGACGACTTTTTCCGCAGCATCATTGAATCCACTGGCCGCGATGATGTTCATTCCACTTTCTGACAGGAGCTTGGCACCCACATCGGCATTATTACCTTCCAGGCGTACCACCACAGGTACTTTTACACCCACTTCCTGCACTGCACCGATAACCCCCTCGGCAATCAGGTCACAGCGGACAATGCCACCGAAAATATTCACCAAAACGGCTTCGACACTGGCATCGGAGAGAATGATCTTGAACGCCTCGGTTACCCGCTCTTTGGTGGCACCACCACCAACGTCCAGGAAGTTGGCGGGCTGACCGCCCTTGAGCTTGATCAGGTCCATGGTGGCCATGGCCAGTCCGGCCCCGTTTACCATACAACCAATGTTACCTTCCAGTGCCACATAGTTCAGATCCCACTCTGCCGCCCGTCGCTCGCGCTCGTCTTCCTGAGTGGGATCATACATATCCGCCAGATCGGGGTGCCGCAATACTGCATTGCCGTCCACCACCAGTTTAGCGTCCAGACAGTGCAGGTTGCCCTCGGAAGTGATCACCAGCGGGTTCACCTCGATCAGCGAGATGTCTTTCTCTTCAAACAATTTGGCAAGGCCCATGAAAATCTTGGTGAATTGCTTCACCTGATCATTGGTGAGACCAAGCTTATAGCCCAGATTACGGGCCTGGAACGGCTGCGCACCGATAAGAGGATCAATTTCAGCTTTGAGGATTTTTTCCGGCGTTTCCTCTGCCACCTTTTCGATTTCCACACCGCCTTCGGTGGACGCCATAAATACCACCCGTCGGGTACCGCGGTCCACCACCGCACCCAGGTAAAGTTCTTTATCAATATCGGTGCAGGTTTCCACCAGAATTTTGTTGACGGGTTGACCTTTGGCATCGGTCTGGTAGGTCACCAGATTGGTGCCCAGCTTGACCTTGGCAAACTCGATAATCTCTTCCTTCGAGTTCACCAGTTTCACGCCCCCGGCTTTGCCACGCCCCCCAGCGTGCACCTGCGCTTTAACAACCCAGCGATCACCTCCGATCACATCAGCGGCCTCGGCTGCTTCGTGAGGGGTGCTGGCAGCAATCCCCTTGGAAACAGGCAGGCCATACTGAGCGAACAATTGCTTGGCTTGATACTCATGTAAGTTCATTGGCTCACCATTGATCTCGTATTGTGTGGAATGTCCACGTTAAACATGGTTGACGCGATTGATTTCCCTCGCACCGGTTTGCGCTTAGTGCGCTGCAGGCGGGACTTCACCTGCTGTCTGAACAGTCGTAGTCCAGTGAAAAAAATCGGGCTGAGATAATCCCCGGCCCGATTGAAAAACCCGGCAAACTTACTTCTTGCGTTTGCGCTTGGCCGAATGTATCGCCTTGCCGTCCACATCGAGACAGGCTTCGTGAAGTACTTCAGAAAGACCCGGATGAGCAAATACCATCATTTGCAGATCTTCGGTGCTGGCACCAAATTCCATGGCGATCACCGCCTGCATGATAATTTCCGATGCCTGCGGACCAACGATATGGACCCCAAGAACCCGATCGGTTTCCTCATCGGCAATCACTTTGACAAAGCCGGCGGTCTCGTTGGCGGCAGCCGCTCGACCGTTGGCCATAAAGGCGAAGGTTCCGGTTTTGTAGGCATCACCGCTGGATTTTATCTGCTCTTCGGTCACTCCCACCCAGGCCACTTCCGGATGGGTATAAATCACGGAGGGGATACAATCGTAGTTGATGGCAGTATGGTGGCCGGCGATGATCTCCGCCACCATGACCCCCTCTTCCGTGGCTTTATGCGCCAGCGCCGGACCCCGCACGATATCGCCAATGGCGTAGACACCCGGCACCTCAGTGGCGCAACTGTGATTCACAAAAATAAATCCGCGCTCGTCGAGATTGACACCGCTATCTGCCGAAAACAGGTCCTCGGTGTAAGGACGTCGCCCCACCGCCACAATCAACTTGTCCACCACCAGGCTCTGATCGCCATCGGCATTGCTGTATTCCACCTTCACCTTGTTTTTTTCGATTTTGGTACCGGTGACGCGAGCCGACAGCTGAACGTCGATGTTCTGTGCCTTCAGATTCTTCAACAATTCCTTGCCCACCTGGCGGTCCACCATGGGCAAAAAGTTATCCATGGCTTCAATTACCACCACTTCGGAACCCAGACGGCTCCAGACACTGCCCAGTTCCAGGCCGATAATACCGGCGCCGATGACGCCGAGCTTCTTGGGCACTTCGGTGAATTCCAGGGCACCCGCATTGGCCACCACCATGTCTTCATGCAAAGGGGCCATGGGCAGGGAAATGGGTTCGGAGCCCGCCGCCAGAATAACATTGCCGGCATCCAGGGTTTCCGCATCCCCTTCGTGGGGCGTGAATTCCACCTGCTTGCCGGAAAGCAGTTTGCCCCGGCCCTGCAACCAATCCACGCCATTGGCCTTGAGTAGCATGGCGACACCGTCGGTCTGTTTCTTCACGATGCCATCCTTGCGTTTGATCATTTCCGGTACATTCATTTTTACCGTCTTGGCTTCAATGCCGTGGATCGCAAAACCCTCTTTGGCTTCATGATACTTCCACGATGAGTCCAGCAGCGCCTTGGATGGAATACAGCCCACATTGGCACAGGTACCCCCCAGGGCCGGGTTCCCATCCTTGTTGATGTACATATCGATACAGGCTGTTTTCATACCCAGCTGCGCCGCCTTGATGGCGGCCGCGTAACCACCGGGCCCACCACCAATCACTACGACATCATATGATTTTGCCATGACAAAATTCCCGTTAATCTCTCTTGCGTGTCACACCAAGCCACTGCCGGCACAGACGGTGACTCGAACCAGGTCTTACAGATCCAGCAACATCCGCGCCGGATCCTCTATCAGCTCCTTGATGGTGACCAGGAACTGTACCGCCTCCTTGCCATCAATCAACCGATGGTCGTAAGACAGCGCCAGATACATCATGGGCAGTATTTCCACCTGGCCATTGACTGCCATGGGGCGCTCCTGAATCTTGTGCATACCCAAAATGGCCGTCTGTGGTGGGTTCAGAATGGGGGTGGACCACAGGGAACCAAACACCCCCCCATTGGAAATAGTGAACGTTCCACCGGTCATTTCCTCCAGTGACAGCTTGCCAGACTGCGCTTTTTTACCGTAATCGACGATCTTGCCTTCGATTTCAGCGAAGCCCATTTTATCGACGTCGCGCAGGATGGGCACCACCAGGCCACGATCCGTGGATACCGCCACTCCGATATCGTAGTAACCGTGATAGACAATATCATTACCATCAATGGATGCGTTTACGGCAGGATAACGTTTCAGTGCCTCCGAAGCCGCAATGGTAAAGAAGGACATAAAACCGAGCCGGTGGCCATGGGCTTTTTCAAACATATCTTTATAGTTTTTGCGCATTTCCATGACTGGCTTCATGTTCACTTCGTTAAACGTAGTGAGCATGGCGGCATTTTGCTGGGCCGCCACCAGGCGCTCGGCAACCCGGGCCCGCAACCGGGTCATGGGCACCCGGCGCTCTTCCCGGGCACCGGGTTCCGGCGCTGGTGAGGGAGCGGCTGCGGACTCAGCGGATGACGCGGACGCGGCTTTGTCTGCGGTTGACTTGGCGGCGGCTCCGCTCTTCATGTAATTGAGCACGTCTTCTTTGGTAATTCGCCCACCTTTGCCGGTGCCGCTGATCTGCGCCGGGTCCAGGTTGTTCTCGGAAATCAGCTTGCGCACGGCGGGGCCCCAGTTTTCCTCACCACTGGCGGCTTCAGGCTCAGCTGCTTTGGCGGCGGGCTGCTTGCTTGCGGTTTCCGCGGCGGGCTTGCTTTCCGATTTGGCCGGTTCCGGGTCCGGTGCACTGCCCTCGCCCTCTTCCAGATAGCCAACCAGCTCCTGGCTAAGCACCGTGTCCCCTTCTTCCTTTACCACTTTACCCACGACACCGTCGTGAGGGGCCACCACTTCCAGCACGACCTTGTCGGTTTCGATATCCACCAACAATTCGTCCCGGGATACAGACTCGCCTGGTTTCTTGTGCCAGGTGGCAACGGTGCCATCGGCTACTGCTTCAGGAAATTGGGGGGCTTTAATCTCAGTTGTCATTTGTGTTCCTTAATCGCCGCTGTGGTCTCAAGCAAATTTAGGCGTTGTTAATGATGAATAGGATTCAACTGGTGAAGGCCTGATCCACCAGATTCGCCTGCTCTTCCAGGTGCAGGGACATGTAACCCGCTGCCGGTGCCGCGGATGCCTCGCGACCCGAATATTGAAGCAAGAGTTTGGGGTAAAGCCGGTGAACCACGTGACGCATGTGATGCTGGCTGCAATACCAGGCGCCCTGATTCATGGGTTCTTCCTGGCACCAGACGATGGACTTCACGTTTTTGTAGGGCGCCAGCATGTCGTACAGCTCCTGTTCCGGGAACGGGTACAGTTGCTCAATGCGCACCACCAAGGTGTCCTGGATCTCTTTATGAGCCCGGTGTTCGAACAAGTCGTAGTACACCTTTCCGCTACACAACACCACCCGTTTGATCTGCTTGGGATCGTGTTCCCAGGCATCGTCCAGCACCACCTTGAAGTGGCCATTGGCCAAATCATCCAGACTGCTCTTGGCCAGTTTATGCCGCAGCAGGCTCTTGGGTGACATCACGATCAGGGGTTTGCGCAGGGGGCGAATGGCCTGCCGGCGCAGCATATGAAAAACCTGAGCCGGGGTGGTGGGTACACATACCTGAATATTGTGCTCCGCGCACAGTTGCAGGAAGCGCTCCAGGCGAGCCGAAGAGTGCTCGGGACCCTGGCCTTCGTAACCATGGGGCAGCAACATGGTGAGACCACACAACCGCATCCACTTGTGTTCACCGGAGGAGATAAACTGATCGATCACCACCTGGGCGCCATTGGCAAAGTCACCGAACTGGGCTTCCCACACCACCAGGCCCTTGGGTGCGGTGGTGGCATAGCCATATTCGAAAGCTACCACCGCCTCTTCCGATAACAGGGAATCATAGATATCAAAGCGGACGTCTTTCTCGCCGATGGTTTTCAACGGCACATGGGTACCGGGCGCTTTCTGGTTGTGAATCACCGCGTGGCGATGAGAAAAGGTGCCCCGGCCCACGTCCTGCCCGGTGATCCGCACCGGATAGCCCTCATGCAGCAGGGTTGCATAGGCCATGGTTTCGCCAAAACCCCAGTCTATGGAAAGCGCACCCGCTGCCATCTTCTGCCGATCCTCGCGAATCTTGGTGACCTGTCGCTGCACCACAAAACTTTCTGGCAGCTGGTCCAACTTCTGCGCCAAATCGTGAATCAGTTTGGCATCCACACTGGTGTCGTAATACGCTTCGTAGTCATGGCCCAGATAAGGACTCCAGTCCACGAACAGTTCGGTGTTGGGCTGTTTCACCAGGGATTTGACCACATGCTGCCCATCATCAAGGGCAGACCGGTACTCGTCCGTCATGGCCTTAATACGGTCCTGATCAAAGGTACCCTGTTCCACCAATCGGTCCGCGTAGATCTCCCGGGGATTCTTCTTTTTACGAATCACGGAATACATCATCGGCTGGGTGATGGCGGGTTCGTCAGCCTCGTTGTGGCCCCGGGCCCGATAACAGATCAGATCGATAACCACATCCTTTTTGAATTGCTGACGGAAATCGATGGCCATTTGGGTGACAAAAAGCACGGCCTCGGGATCGTCACCATTGACGTGGAAAATCGGTGCCTGCACCATTTTCGCCACATCGGTGCAGTATTCCGTGGAGCGCGCGTCATGGCGGTAACTGGTGGTAAAGCCCACCTGATTGTTGACGATAATATGTACCGTTCCCCCGGTTTTGAAACCACGGGTCTGGGACATCTGAAAGGTTTCCATGACCACGCCCTGACCGGCGAACGCGGCATCGCCGTGGATCAACACCGGCACCACCTTATCGCCTTTTTTATCCTTACGACGATCCTGGCGGGCGCGGACGGAGCCTTCCACCACCGGAGATACAATTTCCAGATGCGAGGGATTGAACGCCAGCGCCAGGTGTAATTCTCCGCCCGGTGTCATCACGTTGGAAGAGAAGCCCTGGTGGTATTTCACATCACCGGAACCCACTTCGTTCTTTTTGGTGCCCTCAAATTCGCTGAACAGATCCGCCGGGTTTTTACCCAGAATATTCACCAGCACATTGAGTCGCCCCCGATGGGCCATCCCGATTACCAGCTCCTTGGCGCCATAGCTGCCGGCCCGCTGCACGATTTCATCCAGGCAGGGTATCAGACTTTCCGCCCCCTCCAGACCAAAGCGCTTGGTGCCGGGGTATTTGGTGGCCAGCATGCGCTCCAGGCCTTCGGCAGCGATCAACCGCTCCAGCAGATGGGTTTTGACGTCCACACTGTAGTTGGGGTGGGAACGGACACTCTCCATACGCTGTTGAATCCAGCGCTTCTCGGCGGTGTCCACGATGTGCATGTATTCCACACCGATGGAGGTGCAGTAGGTTCGGTCCAGCGCCTCGACAATTTCCCGCAGGGTGGCTTCTTCCCGCCCCAGGAACACATTCCCGGTCTGAAAAATCGTCTCCAGATCGGCGGCTGACAATCCGTGGTGGGTGAGTTCCAGATCAGGAACGGTCTCCCGCTCCATAATATTCAGTGGATCAAGCATGGCTTTCTGATGACCCCGGACCCGATAGCCGGTGATCAGTTGCAGCACTTTGACCTGTTTCTTCTCATGCTCGGAGGAAACGCTGCTGACCGCCAGAGGTTGCACCCGGCTTTTGTTCTTGGCTTGATACAGGAAATGTTCGCGGATGGTGGAGTGGGGAACTTCGCCTTCGATACCGTTGACGCGGGGGAGCTTATCGAAATTGTCGCGCCATTCTTCCGGGACGGAATTGGGATCTTTCAGATAGGCTTCGTAGAGCTCTTCGACATAGGTGGCATTCGAACCTGAGAGGTGCGACGTGCTCCACTGTCGGTACATCAAACTGTCTTCCATTGCAGATCACCGTGTCGATCTAGGACACTATCTGCAAAGACGCGATTCAGCAGCAGACACGTGTAAACATGTTAGGCGTGCGACCGGCCGGTTGAGCCCAATGCGCTTCCAGATAGTTCGGTTTTACCGATTAGCCCTGTATTTTCAGAATCAACCCGCAGCCGCTTTTTGAGCGGAGCAGGGAAATTGGCAACTGGGATCAGGCGTCATATGAACGGACCCCACTGCATTCCCAACATCAAGTGTAGCGTCTTTATCTCTGGCTACCCCGCGAACGGGGTAGCCCGGCCTTTCAGCCCACTGCATTATATCGGTTTTTGGCGAATAAACAACCGTTTAAGTGCCTTGCTGCAACAGCTGGTTACGAATGTGGCCGATCGCCTTGGTGGGGTTTAACCCCTTGGGACAAACGTTGACACAATTCATAATGCCGCGACACCGGAACAGGCTGAACGGGTCATCCAGATCGGAAAGCCGCTGCTCGGTCATGGTATCACGAGTATCGGCAATGAACCGATAGGCCTGTAACAATCCAGCCGGCCCGATAAATTTTTCCGGGTTCCACCAGAACGACGGGCAAGAGGAAGAACAGCAGGCGCACAGAATACACTCGTACAGGCCATCCAGCTTGTCCCGATCCTCCGGATCCTGGAGCCGCTCGATGGGCGGGACTGGCGTATTGTTAACCAGGTACGGCTTAATCTTTTCGTACTGGTTGTAGAACATGGTCATATCCACCACCAGATCCCGCACCACCGGCAGGCCGGGTAAGGGACGCAAAACCAGCTTGCCTTTGCCACCGGTGGCTTCCGATACCGGTGTGATGCAGGCCAGACCATTCTTGCCATTGATATTCATGCCATCGGACCCGCACACACCTTCGCGGCAGGAGCGGCGGTAAGCAATGGTGGAATCCTGCTCCTTCGCCAGGCTCAACACGTCCAATACCATCAGGTCTTTGCCGCCGGTATCGATCTGATACTCTTTCATGTACGGCTCGGTATCGGTATCCGGATTGTAGCGATAAATACTAACCTGCAACATGGGCTATCACCTCAGTAAGTTCGGACCTTGGGCTGGAAGGTATCCACCTGTTTGGGTGAGAAGTTCACCTGGCGTTTGCCCAGCTTTTTGGTGGTGGGATCGTAGATAGAGTGTGCCAGCCAGTTTTCATCATCCCGGTCCGGGAAATCATAGCGGCTGTGGGCTCCCCTGCTCTCCTGCCGACCTTCCGCGGCAATCGCCGTGGCCTCGGCCACTTCCAGCAGATTGTCCAGTTCCAGTGCTTCGATACGAGCGGTATTGAAAGCGGCGCTTTTGTCTTCAAGATGGGTGTTGGCAATACGCTGCCGCAGCTCTTCCAGTTCTTTAACACCGGCCTGCATCAGATCACCCTTGCGGAACACGCCGAAATTATTCTGCATGCTGGTTTGCAGGGCCTTACGCAGCTTGGATACGTCCTCGCCGTCCTTGCTGTTCTCCAGGCGGTTGAGACGATTATAGGAGCGTTCGAGATCCGATTCCGAAGACTCCCGCTGCTCAATGCCTTCCTTTAAGGCCTGCTCGATAAAGAGACCGGCGGCGCGACCAAACACCACCAGGTCCAGCAGAGAGTTTCCACCCAGACGGTTGGCGCCGTGTACCGACACGCAGGCCACCTCGCCCACGGCGTAGAGACCGTCAATGACCTTGTCGTTGCCGTCAGCACCCTGGGTCAGCGCCTGACCGTGCACATTGGTGGGGATGCCTCCCATCATGTAATGGCAGGTGGGCACCACGGGGATCGGTTCCTTCACCGGATCGGTACCGGCAAAGGTAATGGCCAGTTCACAAATGCCGGGCAGTCGCTTATGCAAGACCTCTTCCCCCAGATGATCCAGCTTCAGGAACACGTGGTCGCCTTCGGGTCCGCAACCCCGGCCATCGAGGATTTCCTGCATCATGGACCGCGCCACCACGTCCCGTCCCGCCAGGTCTTTGGCATTGGGCGCATAACGTTCCATGAAACGCTCGCCGTCTTTATTGACCAGGTAACCGCCCTCGCCCCGGCAGCCTTCGGTGACCAGCACCCCGGCACCGGCGATCCCGGTAGGGTGAAACTGCCACATTTCAATGTCCTGCACCGGGAATCCGGCCCGCAGCGCCATGCCCACACCGTCGCCGGTGTTGATCAGGGCGTTGGTGGTGGAGGCATAGATTCGGCCGGAGCCCCCGGTGGCAAACACCGTAGCCTTGGCTTTGAAGTAAACGCTCTCGCCGGTCTCCATGGAAATGGCGATCACCCCGGTTACCGCATTGTCCTGATTGGTCACCAGATCCACGGCATACCATTCGTTATAGAAATTGGTGTTACAACGCACGTTCTGCTGGTACAACGTGTGCAGCAGCGCGTGCCCGGTGCGGTCCGCAGCGGCACAGGTGCGGGCAGCCTGGCCGCCCTCGCCGAAATTCTTGGACTGACCGCCGAACGGACGCTGGTAGATCCGGCCGGCTTCGGTGCGGGAAAACGGGAGGCCCATATGTTCCAGCTCAAACACCGCCTGGGGGCCCACGCTGCACATGTATTCGATGGCATCCTGATCGCCGATGTAATCAGAACCCTTTACGGTATCGTACATGTGCCAGCGCCAGTCGTCGTTGGGATCGGCACTGGCAATGGCGCAGGTGATGCCGCCCTGGGCGGACACCGTGTGCGAGCGGGTGGGAAACACCTTCGAGATCAATGCCGTGTTCTGCCCGGACTGGGCCAGCTGCAGGGCCGCCCGCATGCCGGCGCCGCCGCCACCAACGATCACTGCATCAAAGGTTAAGGTTCTCATGTTGGCCATACTCTAAATTCCCCACAATATCTGGATGCCCCACACCACATAGACGATGGTGACCAAAGCACAAACTGCCTGAAAGGCGATGCGCAGAGGGGTTCCGGCAGCGCCCAACTGGCGGGTAGTCAGGTAGTCCGTGGATACAGTCCACAGCCCCACCCAGGCGTGAGCGGCCATGGCCAGTAACGCAATCAGCGTGAACACCCGCATGTAGGTGGAGGTCATATAGCCATGCCATTGACTATAGGTTAACTCAGGATTGGCAATCAAAAATCCAATAATAGCCACAAAATAGACACCCAGGATTACAGCGGTTGCACGCTGGATAACCCAATCGTAAAGGCCGTTTTTCCCGAGACTGGTGACGCTGGTTACCATACCCATACCCCCGCAACGATAATCAGTACCGCGGACAAGACCATCACTGCCACGGACAGGACTCGCGAACCCTCCAGGGTTTCAAAGTAACCCAGGTCCATCAACAGGTGGCGGATGCCGGCGATGAAGTGATAGATCAAACCTGCCAGGATGACCCAGATAATAAGCTTGGCAACCACTGAACCCAGGCATTCCCGCAGTTGCTCAAATGAATCCTGGCTTTGCAAAGACATACCCAGGCCCCAGATCAAGAAAGCCATGCCGATGAAAATACCCACTCCCGCAATGCGATGAGTGATGGAAGCGATCATCTGCGGCGTAAACTTGAATGTCGAGATATCCAGATTGACAGGTCGTTGACTCTTCACGCTTTTAACCACTGTGACTAAGGCTCCAAGACGGAGCGTTGAAGGAAGATCCGAGAATTGTTAGGCAAGTGAAAACAAGCAGTTATTCAATTCCAACCGATGTTCCCCTACCCCCATTCGGTGCCGGAGTATAGTCTCATCGACATTGAAACACAAATGGTCATTGACCGTATAGACGATTGTATAACAAGCATTTATCCCCACTTTGGCGCACCCGCGCCAGAGCCTGCACCAATATAGCCGAAACCTGAACGAGAGCCTTTGACTCGTTTACAAAACCATCAGTCCGGCCTGAAATAAATTGACAAACTTTCACTGAGTGATTAGCTTTGGCCACCACTTGAGCTCAGCCCGCAGAGGCTATTTTGCTCATGAGGTCAAAACCATTCACGACTTTGCCCCGGATCATGTCACAATCTCCAGCTGTGGCACAGGGCTTGAAAGCAGAAGCTCCATATCAACGAGCAAGTGGGCACGACCCGTGCGCCCATCAGGCGTCAGGTGGCCGGTTCAGGCATAATTCCGCCCTGGGCAGCCCGCAAACCGAGTAACAGGAGAGTAATATGACTGAGAAAAGCGCTCAGTTGAAGCTAGGCGACAACACCCTCGATCTTCCCATATACTCCGGCACCATCGGCCCCGACGTGGTGGACGTCAGCCAACTCACCGGGGCAGGTGTGTTTACATACGACCCCGGTTTCGTGTCTACCGCCGCCTGTGAATCCAAGATCACCTATATTGATGGGGGCAAAGGCATACTGCTGCATCGTGGATATCCCATCGATCAGCTGGCGGATCACTCCGATTATCTGGAAGTCTGTTACCTGTTGCTTTACGGGGAGCTGCCCACCGCGGCGCAGAAGGAACAGTTTGTCAGCACTATCAATAACCACACCATGGTGCACGAGCAGCTGCGTGGTTTTTATCAGGGATTCCGCCGGGACGCGCACCCAATGGCGATTATGTGTGGCGTGGTGGGTGCCCTCTCCGCTTTCTATCATGACTCCCTGGAAATTTCCGATGAACAGCACCGTGAAATTGCCGCCTTCCGGCTGATAGCCAAAATGCCCACCCTGGCCGCCATGTGTTACAAGTACTCCCTGGGCCAACCGTTCATGTATCCCAAGAACGACCTCAGCTACTCGGAAAATTTCCTGCGCATGATGTTCGGCGTTCCCTGCGAGGATTACGAGGTGAACCCCATTCTCGCCAAGGCCATGGATAAAATCTTTATTCTCCACGCCGATCACGAACAGAATGCCTCCACTTCGACGGTTCGTCTGGCGGGCTCTTCCGGCGCCAATCCCTTTGCCTGTATCGCCGCCGGCATCGCTGCCCTGTGGGGCCCGGCTCATGGTGGCGCCAACGAGGCGGTGCTGAATATGCTGACTCAGATTGGCGACGTTTCCAACGTCGAGAAATTCGTCGCCAAGGCCAAGGACAAGAATGATCCGTTCCGGCTCATGGGTTTTGGCCACCGGGTGTACAAGAACTACGATCCCCGGGCCAAGGTGATGCGGGAAACCTGCCACGAGGTATTAGGGGAGCTGGGCATTAAGGATCCGCTGCTGGAACTGGCCATGAAGCTGGAGGAGATTGCCCGCTCCGACCAGTACTTCATCGACAAGAATCTGTATCCCAATGTGGACTTCTATTCCGGCATTATTCTCAAGGCCATTGGCATCCCCACCAGTATGTTTACGGTGATCTTCGCCCTGGCGCGTACTGTGGGCTGGGTGGCTCACTGGCACGAAATGATCAGCGGCTCCTACCGCATCGGTCGTCCCCGCCAGCTGTATACGGGTTCCCCGCAGCGGGATTTTGTGCCCCTGGACAAACGCTGATAACCCCAGAGATAATAAAAAAGGCTGCCGCTGGCAGCCTTTTTTATTGCGCAATCTATCACCAGCCATTCACCAGGGGACCCTCTGTATGAAACTGGCATTTATCGGACTCGGCGTTATGGGCTTCCCCATGGCGGGCCATCTGGCCCGCAGCGGCCATGACGTCTGTGTGTTCAATCGCAGCGCAGACAAGGCCGGGCGCTGGCTGCAGCAGTTTGCCGGCCGCCAGGCATCCACCCCCGCCGCCGCCAGTGAAGGTGCGGAAATTGTGTTTACCTGCGTGGGTAACGACCGGGATCTGGAGCAGGTCACTTTGCAGGACAACGGCATTCTGGCTGGCATCGCCCGCGGTGCCATTATGGTGGACCATACCACCGCGTCAGCGGATTGTGCGCGCCACCTTGCGGCCAGATTGCAGGAAAAGCAGGTGGACTTCATTGATGCGCCGGTATCCGGTGGTCAACAGGGAGCGGAAAACGGTCAGCTCACGGTAATGTGTGGTGGCAACCAGGCCACCTTCGAACGGATTTTGCCGGCACTCCAGACCTACGCCAGGCAAGCCACTTTGCTGGGGCCCGTGGGCAGTGGACAATTAACCAAAATGGTCAACCAGATCTGCATTGCCGGCCTGATTCAAAGCCTGGCGGAGGGAGTCCAGTTTGCCCAGCAAGCCGGTCTTGATGTGGCCCAGGTGTTCGATGTGATCGGCAAGGGAGCGGCCCAGTCCTGGCAGATGGACAACCGCCATCAGACCATGGCCCAGGACCATTATGATCACGGTTTCGCGGTGGACTGGATGCGCAAGGATCTGGCGATCTGTCTGGCGGAGGCCCGCAATAACGGCGCGCAACTTCCGGTGGCGGCACTGGTGGATCAGTTTTACGCCGAGGTGCAGGCCATGGGTGGTGGTCGCTGGGACACTTCCAGCCTGTTGGCCCGGCTGGGCCGGTTTCAGTCGGAATAAATATACGGCTGATTGAATTCCGTGAGCCGCGCCGGCGACTGCATGCGCACCGTGGCCACGGCAGTTATTGGCGTACCGGCTATGGCCTCCGGCAGACTGCTCTCACCTATAAAGCGGATGTTATTGAGCAACGGCACTTTACTGTCGTACAAGTAGGTGAGCCGTACCCGCAGCAGATTCGCATCCTGGATATTGGCGCCATCGCATCTCAGATCGTTATGATCATAAAACTGCAGGCCAAAGAATGGCAATTCCTGGCAAATCAATGAACCGTTACATACCCCCGGCGTGGCCGGCGGTAGCCCGCAATCATTAAACATACCCTGTGTGGGGTTGAGCACTTCGATATTGAAGCGACCCAGAGCGCCATCGATGTCATCCTGGTTTTCCGCCGACACTCCGGTGGTGGCCCGCATTCGGTATTCCGCCTCAACCACCATGGCTTCAATATCGATGTTGTTGGCAGCCCCGGCCCGGGCCGCCATCAGTGCCGCATACTCCAGGTTGGACTGCGCCTGGAACACCAGACCGCCGTGGATTATACCCAACCCGATCACCAGCATGATGGGCATTACCAGAATGGTTTCGATCATGGAAACACCGGTTTGTCTGACTACGGAGATAGGGTTTCTGTTTGTCATTATTATCTCCCCTGTGACTTGTCCAGGCACTTCTTAGAACACGCACAGAATGGTCTTGTCATCTTTGCCACCCAGGGCTTCGCTTTCCGCCACCAGCGCCATCAGTCCCTCCGAGGTGGAACCCTGGTGTCCCAACAATTCCGCCATCCGCTGCTCCTCCACCACATCGCTGATGCCATCCGTCATCAGATACAACCTGTCTTCGGGTTCGAGATCAAAGCGATTTAACTCTATTTTCACCGTGTCCCGCAGCCCCAGGGCGTTGGTCACCACGGACTTTTTGCTTTCCCCGCCCCGATCCAGCAACTTGGAATGATCCCGGGTGAGCGCCGTCAACCGCCCTGCGGCCAGCCGGTACACTCGGCTGTCGCCCACGTGGCAGACCAGGATGGAACCGGCCCCCAGCACCAGTGCCGCCACCGTGGTGGCCATGCCATTGAGGCGGGGCTGCTGTCCGGCGTGGAATATCTTCTGGTTGGCGCTTTGAATGGCGGCCAAAAGATCCTGTTCCGGGTTTTCCCCACTGGCGCAACGGCCCTCAATCTCATTCACCAGGGTGCGCGAGGCGAAATCCCCGGCGGGGCCGCCGCCCACGCCATCGGCCACCACGAATATACCCTTCGCCGGCAGCGCCAGGCAGGCGTCCTCGTTGACGGTGGACTTGCTTCCCTTCTGACTGATGGACACCACGTGAACCATAGAGTTATTTTTTCAGGCTGCCCGCCAGTTGATCCAGGGTCTGTTCCGGCACGGACGGCATATGGTTGCGGGTGAACCGATCAATATCCGCCATGAGACGGGATACCTTCTTGATATCCGCGTCCGGATCCACCAAGGCGGCATAGTATTTGAAATGGTTCTCCGCCTGCATCAGACGTATTGAGGCCAGGTTGTAATGGGCCTTGTAATGTTTGGGGTCGGCAGCGATAACTGCCGCGAAGTAATTGGCGGACTGATCAAACCGGCGCTGTTTGAAGGCAATGGTGCCAAGCCGGTAATTGGCATTGGGTTCATCCCCGCGCAGCGCCAACATGGCTTCAAACTCTTTCCGGGCAGCGTCCAGCTGGCCGCTCTGGTACAGCTCCTCACCGCGATCGTAGTGAATTTTCAACTGCTCCCGCAGCAACGCCTGCTCGGATTTGACCTGTCTGAAGGTGTCCGGCTTGGAACCCCCCAGACTGCCACAGCCGGTCAGGACCAATAGCAAAACAACGCTCAGGACCGTTTTCATCAGCTACCCCATTTCTCGTACCAGGCCAGTTTGGCACTGGCCTTGGTGTGATATTCGGTCCCGGGTGGCAGCAGAGTGGTCACTTCCGCCCACATGGCCTTGGCCTTGCTGGTGTTAACATATTCCAGCCGCAGGGCCTGACGATAGAGCTGGCGGGCCTTGTTGTTCAGATTGTCCAGAGCAATCTTGGCGGTGACACTGTCCCCCAGCTCGATGGCCTTGTTCCAGTAGTTATAAGCCCGATGATAGTCGCCCTGGTTGGAGGCCTGGTTGCCCCGCTCCACATACTCGTCCATCACCTTGGTGGTAATGGAGCGGCTATAAGAACTCTTTTGCCCATCCAGCACTTTGGCTTCCCGGGCCATAAAGGCGGTCCACAGACTGAACGCCTGATCCTTGTCACCGGCGGCGAAAGCCCGCTGACCGCTGGTGTACTGGGAATACAGGGCATCGATATCCCGGTAGGTCTCACTGACTTGATCCTGATAGGATTTGGAGACCGCCGCATTACCGATATACTGCTTCAATTCCTGCAATGCTGCCGGCGCCTTACCCTGGATATACAGACTCTGGGCGGTGCTGCGGGCGGCGGCGGCCTGGCTGTTCAGATTGGGTTTTGGCTTGGGTTTGGGCGCCGGAGGGGCCTTGGGTTCCGGGGCTGCCGCCACAGGTTCGGGGGGCCGCGAAACCGTATTGTCCGTATTGCCCTGCCGCACCGGGGCCAAAGCCAGACTGGGTGGGGGATCAATCGCACTGGCTGCCGGGGGAGCCTCTGTAGAAGACTGGCGGGTCGCTGCCGTGGGCGCCGGTGTCGTTGCTGCGGATGCCGGTTGTGAAGGAGCAATATCGCCAGCCGGAACTCCGGCAGACGTGCCGCTGGGGGCCGGAGCAACTCGATCCTGATTGAACCCCGCCAGCGGCGGCTGACTGCTGCGCTGCAGGTACATAAATCCGGCGTAGGCCAACAGTCCCACTGCCATGATCAAAGCCAGGGCGCTGACCATTTTTTTCCAGGGGTTGGGGCCGAAGGTGTCGTCCGCCGGTGCTGGCGTGCCTTTCGCGCGCTTTGCAAACAGGCTCTTCTTCTCCGGTTCCGGTGCGGAATCCGCTGCGCCCTTCTCGCCAGAGTGAAAGGTCAGAGCCACCTCACCGAGTTTGATATTGTCGTTCTCTTCCAGAATAACCCGGGCCACCTTGTAGCCGTTGACCTTGATCCCATTGAGGCTTTCCAGGTCGTTCACCACAAACCGACCGGACTGAAACACAATCTCCGCGTGTTTGCGGGAGACGCCCTTGCCCTGGAGCACCAGATCGCACTCAGTGCCACGACCAATAACGAACGGAAACGTGGTTATGGGACAGGATTCGCCGGCATCCGTGGACAGGGTGGCAATGGCGTCGGATTCATCCAGGTCAGCGTAGACCTCGGTACGGTCCGCATCCCAGGAGGGTGCGGGGCCGATACCCGGCTCGCTGTGATTCTTGAGGCCGGATTTCTTCAAATCCAGAACCGGGGTGGATTCCACCCGGAAATTTTCGGGGTTTTGACTCATTACTCTACCCTGCATCTCCGCGTGGAGATGATACTGAGGCCAATTATTCTTATATTTTTCAGCATTTAATCAAATAACAACAGGTCATCCAAGTGAATTCCTGTTCGCTTAACGTTACCTTCTGCAATTTCCAACACACTGCGGGTGCCTTTTGGCGCGAGCCTAACCTGCCAAGGCCCAACCCCTTCGCAAATCCGCAGAACCCGGTGCTGATCCCCCAAAAATACCAGATCGAGACTGAAGCGCATAAAAAAGGTGTGAATGCTGCCCCCCGGCTGCAGCAGCAGGCCCTCGTCGGACGCCAGTGACGAACGCCCCAGTAGACCCACCAGCCGCAATCGAAAAGTATCGGCATAACGGATTCTGGTGAGCCCGGTCTCCAGCTCACGCCCCCCTTGGTCCAGGCGCCTGAGACGGTAATGACGGCTCACTGGTTACCCCGCCAGCAGATTCATCAAAACTGCCGGCAGGAAATTGGTTTCCGCCATTTTCACGATCAGAATAAACGCAATGAGCATGAAGATAATGGGAAACAAAAACAACACCAGAGGCAACAGCATTTTTACCGGTGCCTTATTCGCAGCCTCTTCGGCCTGATTGAAGCGTTCCACCCGGCGCTGCTCCGCCTGCAGGGTCAGCACTTCCACGATTTCGCCCCCGGTTTCCTCCGCCTGATTGATGGCGGACACAAAGTTACTGATGGATTTGGTATCCATCCGTTGGGCCAGATCCAGCAGCGCAGCCCGCCGCACCTTGCCGGCACGGATTTCCCGCAACAGTTTACCGAACTCGTCTTTCACCGGGCCTTCCGGCAGGTTGGAAATAGCCTGCCCCAGGGAGGTGGAATAGTTCAGGCCCGCCCGCATGGAAAGCACCAGCAGATCCAGCAGAAACGGGAATTCCTTGGCCACCCGGGCACGGCGCACCTTGATTTTGTCATTAAGCCAGATGTCCGGGTAGAAAAATCCCAGGGGAATCAGTGACAGCAGCAATAACTTGATCTCTGCGCCCCACTGGGTATCTGCGGTGAATAAAACATAGGACAGCAGGCACATGGCAATCAAACAAACGAATTTCAGGGTAAAGAACTCTTCCGCCAGAATGGCATAGTTCATACCGCCAGTACTGAGTCGGGTGTTAATCCGTCGATACAGGCTGTCGGGCATGATACTGCGCATATCCGAGGCAAACAGGCGCACGATGGGCTTGAACAGCTTGTAGATCAGCGGTGGCGGATCACGCCAGTCCTCTTTGGCTTTGGCCCGGGTTCGCAGCACCAGGTTGATCAGCGCGTAGGCTCCCAGCCCCATGGCGGAGGACATCAGGAAAATCGGTAGAAACTGCGCTACCATGAAGCCCTCCTAGACGTCCACGTTAACGATCTTTTGAATCATGAAATAGGCCATGACCGCCATGGTCCCCATCACCGCCAGAAAGATCCAGCCCAGGGGCGTGACAAACAGCTTGGACATGGCCGCCGGTTCCACTTTGTAAAACACATAGCCGATAAATGCCGGAAACACCGTGGCCAGAGTTCCCTGGGCTTTGCCCATGGAAGTGAGGGCGCGGATTTTACCTTCCACTTTGGATTTCTCCCGCAGGGTTCGGGACAGAACTTCCAGGGTATCGGCCAGGTTGCCGCCGACGGTGCGTGAGATTTTTATGGCGGAATTCATCAACAGTAGATCCTGGCGATCAATACGCCGGGCCAGATCGTCCAGAGAATCGTTAAGATCCGTACCCACCCGATATTCCACCAACACCTGGGTAAACTCCTGGGCCAGGGGCTGGGGCTGGTTTTTGGCCACCTGCTGAAAGGCTTTCACCAGGTTAAGACCGGAGCGCAGAGAGGAGGCGATGGCCGACAGGGCATCCGGCAGCTGCTCTACGAATTCGTCCGAACGCCGTTTTTTCATCACCTTTAACACCATCGTGGGGGCGATAAAAATCACCACTGCCAATCCCAGGGCAATCACCCAGTTGGTGGTCAGCAGAATAATGGGCACTATGATCACGGCGGTTACCAGGGTCAGAGTGAAGACCTGCCCCGGCTCCATCATCACCACCACATCCCGCAGCCCCTTGTCCACCTGCTGCAGAAAATTCCGTTGGTAGAGGGCGAACAGTTGACGGGCAATAGTGGCCACCACCCAGGCCAGGCAGAAAAACGCCACTGAAATCAGCACAAAACTCACCAGTAGGGCGTTACTTCCCAGCAGATTTTGTAACGACTGCATCAGATCACCTCCGCCCGACCGGGGGTATCAGTATCCACCTCAGTGTTGAACAACGAGGTATCCAACTCGATGCCCTGATCAATGGCATTACGATAAAATGCCGGCACATAGCCGGTGGGCCGGTAGAAACCCACGATCTTGCCGTTGGCGTCGTAGCCCTTGCGCACGAATTCGAATACCGGCTCCAGTTTCACCGCGTCGTTTTCAAAGCCTGTGACTTCCATGATATGGGTAATCTTACGGGTCCCATCCGCCAAGCGGGTTTGCTGCACCAGAATATCCACCGCCGATGCAATCTGCTCCCGGATGGCTCGGGACGGCAGATCCACACCGGCCATCATCACCATGACTTCCAGGCGGCTGAGAAAATCCCGTGGAGAATTGGCGTGACCCGTAGTCAGCGAACCATCATGGCCGGTATTCATGGCCTGCAACATATCCAGGGCTTCACCACCCCGACACTCCCCCACCACGATGCGGTCCGGGCGCATCCGCAGGGCATTGATCACCAGATCCCGAATGCTCACCTTGCCTTTGCCTTCCGCGTTGGGGGGCCGGCTTTCCAGAGAAACCACATGGGGCTGATTCAGTTTCAGTTCGGCGGCGTCTTCAATGGTGATAATGCGATCTTCCGGCCCGATAAAATTGGAGAGGATATTCAACAGTGTGGTTTTACCGGAGCCGGTACCGCCGGAAATAACAATATTCTGTTTCAGCTCCACCGCTGCTTTCAAAAACAGGCCCATGGCTTCCGAAATGGAACCGTAGCGGATCAGATCCGACATGTAGAGATTTTTTTTGGCGAATTTACGGATAGTGATGGAAGGACCGTTAAGGGCCAGGGGCGGAATCACCGCATTGACCCGGGAACCATCCGGCAGCCGGGCATCCACCATAGGGGAGCTTTCGTCGATGCGCCGACCCAACGGCGCCACAATTCGATCGATAATGGCCAGCAGCGATTGGGTACTGGTGAATCCACTTTCCGACAAGGTCAGTCTGCCGTCTTTCTCCACGTAAATCTGGTCCGGCCCATTGACCATGATCTCGGTGACATGATCGTCGTTCACCAGGGGCTCCAGTGCCCCCAGGCCCACTGCTTCGGCCACCACCTGTTGTTGCAACTGATCCCGGGTGATGCCTTCGGGGATTCGGGATACATGGTCGCGAATAATTTCCTGGGTGGCTTTTTCCGCTTCGTGGCGCAGCTCGTCCTGACTCATGGTTTGCAGGTTTGCCCGCTTGCGCAGATCCAGATACTCGAGGATCAGGGAGTGGATGCGGCGTTTGAGCGCCACCAGCTCTTCACTCTCCTGTTTTCTGGGGTCCACCTGCTGGCGGCGGTCGCTGCCTTCCTCAAACACCGATTTGAATTCCGGCGCTGTCAGCACCCGGATACCGATCTCACCAAACCGCAGCACATCTCCCGGCGATAGTATCAGCTCGGCCAGCAGTCGCTCATTATTAACCCAAGTACCATTGGTACTGTTCAGATCCCGTACCACGGCCCCAACCTTGCTCACCTCAATCTCGGCGTGATTACGGGACACATGACTGTCGGTGAGGATCACATCACAGTGATCCCCTTTGCCCAGCACAACCCTACCCTCTTTAAATTCGTAGATGGCCTTGTTGTTATTGCTATCAAAAACCTCGAATTGAAGCATTGGGTTCAGTCCGCACAGCTGGCGTGAATTTGGCTCAGTCAAAAATACTGAATTTCATGTCTTCGGACGCATCCGTGTTCAACTTGCCGGCGTAGTCCAGCATATCCCGGTTGCGTTTGCTGTCCGGATCCACCAGATACGGCGTGACGAAAATCACCAGTTCGGTGGAGTTCTCCCGGAAATCCCGAGACTTGAACAGCTCCCCCAAAATGGGAATGGAGCCCAGCCCCGGCACCTTGGACACCGCCTTGCTGTCTTCCGCCTGCAACATCCCGGAGATCACCATGGTCTGGCCGGTCTGCACATTCATTTCCATATTAGTCTTACGAGTGATAAAGCCGGGGATATCCAGCACCTCCACACTTTCATCCACCGCACTGACTTCCACATTGATCTTGGTATTGATAAAGCCGTCCGGGTCCGCCACCGGTTCAAAGTCGAGGATCACGCCCACCTGTTTGAATTCCACCGTCAGGTCGCCATCGCCGCCGCGGATGGGAATGGGTATCTCACCCCCTGCCAGAAACTCCGCTTTGGAGCCGCTCTTGGTCACCAGCTTGGGTTGGGCCAGTACCCGCGCAATACCATTGGTTTGCAGCATATTGATGGTGGACCCAATTTCTGTGAGTGGCTCGGTAGTACCCTCACGATAACCAAAGCCGAAAAAAGACGCGTACTTGTCAAAATCCACCACGCCATGAAATGCGCCGATCATCTCGTAGAACGGACCCGGAGCACTGCCATCCCAGTTTATGCCTACGTTCATCAGGTCATCCCGGCGCACTTCCACCACCTGTACATCCAACAGGATCATGGCCTGCAGACTCACTTTGGGGCGGATGACATTAAACACCACGCCCCCTTCGGATATTTCCTTGGACAGTTTCTTTTTCATGTCTTCGATGATGGGAATATCCTGCTCCCGCAGAATTCGCCCCTCGATAAACACTATGCCGTTTTCCTCCCGGGCGTTTACGCCTTCCACGTCAGCCAGCACGATATTGGCCACTTCCAGTATTTGCACCCAGGAATTGTCCACCACTTTCAACAGGTAGCGCACCTGAGAGCTACCCTTCCAGATCCGCAAATCGGTGACCCCGGCCTTCAGACCGGTCAGGAGAATTTCATCCGGGCCCGTGGGCTGGGCATTGGCTATATCCGGATGGCCGATGGAAACCCGACTCACGCCGGGATAGGGCATCAGACGGGTCTGGCCTTCTATGATATTGACGGTGCCGGAGTAGCTATCATCCGCCGCCCGCGCCAACCCCATGGACAACATTGCCAGGAGCGCCAGCAACCACGCTCGAGCATACAACTTCGCCATAACTTCTTTGGTCCTTTTATTTTTATAATCAGGAGCGCTTACCGCCTTTAATCACCTCGAACCCCCAGGGCTCCGGCTTCGGCTTGGGCGGCTCGGGTTTCACTTCATTGGGAATATCCACCAGGTTGTCCAGGGTCACATAATCCTCAAACCGGTCGGCCTCATCCTCCGGCCGCCGCAGCAGGATACTGATATCCCCCACTTTCTGGGCATGAATCAAGCGGGTGGCATACAGAGGCGTGACCCCCAGGGTAATTTCGGTGTAGCGATTCCTGCCCTGCTCGGGAATACCGTCATCAAGATCCTGGCCGGCGGCCAGTACCCGCAGGTTTTGCGCCAGGGGCACGGTGCGTTGCACCTGGCCATCCTTAACCGTAATCATCAGATCCACGAAATCCCCCGGCGACAGAAAACCGGAAAAGGTGTCCAGGGTGGACACCGGAATGGTAATGGCACGCTCCCCTTCCCGCAGCAGGCTGGAAAGCCCCTCAATTTTGGCGCTGCTTACGTGCAAGCCCAGTATGGGTTGGCCGGCACGCACCGGATGCACCAGTTGCCGGCCATCCAGCAACGAAAACTGCGAGGGCGGAACCGCTTCCGCGTTGACATAAACCTTGGGTATTTTACGCACAGAGGCAGTGCTGGTGTTGACTTCTTCACCCACCTGCAGATCCCGCTTCGCCACCACTACGTCCACCGCCTCCCGCTCGGCATCAAAGCTGGATTTGTACTCGGAAATTTCACTCTGAATGTGACTGGTGGAGAGATACCAGCCACCGGCACCGGCGGCAATGGCACAGAGCAAAAGCAAAATGCTGTTTTTATTGTTGGGTCTCATGGCAACTACCGTTAGGGCTGATAAATGTCGCGAGCAAAATCCTGCTGCTTGTCGTTGATGGCGGAAATGATAATGGGATCGTTGGTATCGGGATCCCCGTCCGCACCCCCATCGGGGCTGGAGCCTGGGCGACCCATGATGGCGTAAGCCAGTACCGAGGTGAGAAAAAGCAGCACCACAAGGTATTCAGAAATAATGTTTCCGCACTGTCGACGAGCTTTCATTGTTCTTCTTATAAATTTATTTGACCCAGTTTAAAAGCACTTCGCTACTGTTACTGTTGCGACCTTGTAATCCCTTGATATTCAACTGTAACAGTTCTCCCTGCCGTTGGAAACTGATCACTGCGCCACTACGGCCATCGCCGGATGCGCTGTAACGCTGCCAGCCATCATTCTGTAACCGGTTGATATAGAAGTCGATCACTTGCGGCACACCCAGCCGTGACTCAAGAGTCAGGGTTTCTGAGCGCCGGCCCCCATCCAGGGACTCCACTTTACTCGCCACCTGGGTGCGGGGTGGCAACGGCAACCGGGTGTCACGACTTGGACGCCGGCTCAGGGGCGACAGAGACACCACCAGCTTGCCGTCCACATTGTCGCCATGCTGGGCGAACTGCACGGAGTATACGTGCTGATCCAATTGATAGGTGATGATCCGGGCATTACCCACAGTCTGCTGGGACAATTTGCCCAGGCCGGACAGCCGCCAACGATCCAGATAGAAGCGCTTTACTTCCTCGGCGCTGCCCGGATAGGTGAATACCTTGATGGATATGGGGATATCGTTAATGGCCATGCGCTGCCCCACCCATTGCCACTGGGCACCGGGAATCACTTCCGTGGCCGGCAGCTCGATGGTCAGGGGGTCCCGCGCCGCTGCCTGCACCTGACCGGCAAGCATGAGTGCCGGCACCAACCAAGCCAGCAGGGGTAAGATTCGTTTGCCGATGACTGCTATCAACATCAAGGGTGCGGAGGATTAAGGCTGGTACGGTTCCAGTGCCGCCTGTGGCAGTGCCGTGGACTGATTTTCCGATACCATTTCAAAGGAATCATTGCCATTGATGTAGAGCCGGTCCCTGAGCTCGAGGAACACCGGCTGCAGGGGTTTGATAAAGATGCCATTCTCAAACCAGCGCTGTTGCCGGGCCAGAGTATCGTAACGCACGCCAGCCACTCGCTCCTGATACTGTTGTTCCGATACCGGTGCCCAGCTGTCGGCAATCAACACGTAGGAAGAGTCAACCCGGGGGGTGTTTTCCATGGCCTCCAGGGCATAGGTATTCTCGGTGTTAAAATCCACTTCCAGGGTGGCACCCGCCGCCGTGTTCACCTCCACTCCGGCATTGTCCTCCAGCCAGTCCACCTGACCACGATTGGCCGCCAGATAGTTCATGGCGGTGGACAGGTTCACGTCATTCTCATCCGGCTGCAACACCCGAATGCCGTCGTTCAGCTGCACCACGGTCTGGTCCGAATCCCAATCCTCCCAGCGCTTCGAATAACCGGTGGCACCGGCGGAAAAGCCCACTCCCCCATTGACGAAGAAGCGCTGGGCCACTTCGTTATTGAAACCATCCGTGGTGTCCTGCAGCCGCTGCTGGTAATCCTGATTGGTGTAGGCTGTGCGCTCCCAGGCCACATAACGGGCAGCCTTATGGGTTTCGGTCTGCACATTGATCATATGGCCGATGGCCACCAGCATCAGAATGAACGGAATCACCCAGGCCATGGAGACGATAAATTCCGACATGGCCTGGCCCTGTTGATACTGATAGTGACGGGACAAAGCGTTACCACTCATAGACTGCTCCTAACGGACCACCAGTCGCGCATGCCAGAACGGGTTGTAAAGATTGGCCACTTCCCGGGAGCCATCGGCGGAGGGAGCGGCGAAGCCACCGGTACAAATGCCCAGTGCGTTCGGCAGACAATCCGGGCGCTGGAAATAAACCTCCGCCTGGCCAATGGCATAGATGGTTTCCCCGCAAAAAGTATCGCCCTCATCTTCGAACCGTTGCAGGTTATTGCTCCAGCCCTGCTTGCGGGAGCCATCGTCATTGTAGCCGATGCCGTCACCGCAGTTGTTTTGATCCACAAAGGCGGTGATGACGGCGGTCTGGCGGTTGGGATCCAGTGCCGCATAGCGCTGAATACTGTCATAGGCGCCATTGACCACGTCTTCGCAGCTCACGTCTTCTTCATTACACAGGCCGGAGAGCTGCAGAATATAATCAAAGCCCTGATCCAGCCAGCTCAGGCCCTGTTGGGTGTTACTGCGGGCATCGCCGCTGGCGGTAACCGTGCCGAACACCGGCATGGTCAGACGATCGTCGCCGGCCTCCCAGTTCAGGGACTGGGTGCTGTTGTCGTAAACCACTTCCGTGGAGCCGCGACGCTGCACCGGCAGAAAACCGCCGGCGATATAATTCATATTGCGGTCGCGAATAAAAGTGGCGTTTTCCGTCTGTTCCACGGTAGCCCGAATGGCCTGTAGCATCATACCGCCATCCGCCTCCGGGTTATCCAGTCCACCCAACAGGTTATCGTTGGGGTCATTGCCGCTGAGGCGCTGCTCGCACTCCTGGCGGCGCCCGGCGTTGGCGGAACCCACACCGTTGCCCACTTCCGCACCGGGAGTGGCGAACAGAATCATTTCACAGAGCTCAAGGGTATTGGTGGACGCCAGGGTGGCGGCGTCACTGGCGCGCTCATTATCGCTGGCCACGAAGTCCGCCAGTACCTGAGGATCATTCACACTGATGGGCGCATAGGGACGGTCGATATAGGAGGCCGCCACCACTTCCATGGTCCGGTCCACCAGCGTGCGGTTGCGATTATCCAAAGTCAACAGATCCTGATAGGCCTGTGCCTGAAACTCCCCAAAGCGGGTATTGTTGGCGTCCAGCATCAGACTGAGAATGCCGGTGTAGGCGCCGGAGCCCTGGATAATCTGCTCCATATACTGAATCGCCCAGGCTTCCAACTGGGCGCAATCCACGGTGACAAAAGGGATGTCAATGTCACAGACCAGGAAGCGTATAAAATCACCCAGCATGCCACCGCCGGTCAACACCTGGGTCAGACTGTTGCCGATGATTTCCGCTTCCACCTGAAAGCTGTAGAGATGGCCGATGGCCACTTCGTTGGCGATCATGGCCCGGTTGGTATAGGCCATAAAATTCAAATGCCGGGCGGCCACCTGGGCCCCGGAGAAGGCAGCGGCATCGGCGGCGTTCACCAGATTGATCTTTTCGTTGACTACGCGACCGCTGTTAAAAACCACAAAAAAGGTCACGGCGGCAATCACCAGCACCGCCAGGGAAAGAGGGAGTATCTGCGCTCGCTGGCGCTGAAATTTCCCGGGATTCGCACGCACCTTTGAATAGTAATTCATTATTATTTTGCCGGAGCGATCGGGAATGAGTTGGGTAATAAACCAATGAAAACGGGCAGAGGTGCTATCTTCACCCCCGCCCTTCCATCATCAAACCGGAACAGAAACTAAATTAGTTGCTGATCTGGTTGTTGTTCTCTTCGTAGTTGTCCAGACCGGCAACCGCATTGTCTTGAGCTTCAGTGGCGGAAGACAAGGCTTCATCCCGGAAGGAACCGCTGTCGTTGCCGGAAAATTCAGCAGCGAATGCAGACATAGTCTGACGCACGGAACCACCCATGAAACCCATTGCGGCAATGCCAGCAACCGCCAGCAGACCCACAATCACCAGATACTCGGACATTCCCTGACCGGTAATTTTTTTGTTGGACAGTTTGCGAGAAGTATTGATATCCACAGGATTAGCCCCTTTTTTGCTTGTTAATTGTCTTATTATCATCTGGACGAGTTGAGTTGCACACAAATCGCCCTGGCTACAACGCGTTTCCTCCATCTCGCTGAAAACCCTGCAAGGATTTCAGTTAACGAAATGGACAACCACCGTTGGATGCTATGTTGCTGATCGCCGCATCAGTAGTCAATATCCTACAACAGCTGAACCACCAATTTTCCGACGAACGTGATGCAGGCCCCAAAAAAGCGTCACCTTATTGACAGTGACAGCCAATGACTGGTGACAAAATAACCAACAGTCGCTTTCTTTGCCAATCCCCGCAATGGGTGTACACTTAACAGATATTCAACAAAAACAACTTATTACTTTGTTTTTTAATGCTTGAGGGCAGTCCAACCCTATGAATCTGACCTGGCTTTTCTCTTGGCGCTCCAAAAAACAGAAAAAGGACGGGGAACCCGCCAGGCCAGCCGCAAAATCCGCTTCCAGCAGCGCCCCCCGCGCCGGCAAAGCCGCCGCTGATGAGGGCGACAGCCGGCCTGCATCACCAATGCAGCGCCCCTTCGAGGTGCGTCTTAATATCGGCCGCTATCGGATGGAACCCTTCACGGAGGGCGGCATCTGCGTGGTGATGAAAGGAATGCCCCTGGATCCGGGCAACCCCAAGCTGGCGGTCAAGATGGTGCGGGAGCAATGGCTGAATCACCAGGCGGTGCGGCGGCAGTTCACTACCGAAAGTCAGATAGTCCGTGAACTGCACCATCCCCAGCTACCCAAATACCGCTCCCGGGGCCTGATCGATGGCAAAGCCTATTACGCTTATGAGTTTATAGAAGGCTTTCAGCTGATCAACCTTTCCCAGGAACAACAGCGCTTCCCGCCGGCACTGGTGAAAGAGTTGGCCAGGTACATCGTGGCCCAACTGCTGGAACAACTGCATTATCTGCACACCAGTCTCAAGCCGGTGGTGCACGGGGATATCAGCTCGGAGAATATCCTGATCGACAGCAAACAAAAAATCTTTCTGGTGGATTTCGGCTGCTCCCACTTTTTGCGCCAGGCCAACAAGGAGGCCTACCAGTGGTTGGCCAAACCGTCGTTTATCTCGCCGGAGCAGGCCCGGGGGGAAAAGTGGGATCACCGCAGCGACCTCTACCAGGCCGGAATTCTGCTTTATGAGCTATTGCGCAACCGGCGCTGGAACGAAGGTACCAGTAAGCGCGAAAAAGTGCTTTTCGCCGCCTCCAAGGAGCGCCAGGCGGATGATTTCCTGCTGGATGTTACCGACCCCAGGACCTCAGCATTCGTGGCCCGGATGCTGGACCCCGATCCCACCAAACGGTATCAAAGCGCAAAAGAAGCCCTGGCCGCCCTCAAAGGTTGATTTACTCGATACGCACACCGCGGTCAAACCGGCAGGGCGTATCAGCGCCGTCCATGGAACAGATACCCCGGCCGTGAAGGGCATTCTGTTGGAAGCCACCCACGTATTTACTGCCATCGGGCCAGGTAAACACACCACGCCCCTGACGCATGCCATCTTCAAACTGGCCACTGTATTTCTCGCCACTGGGCCAGGTGAGCGTCCCCTTGCCTGAACGCTTGCCCATGGCGAATTCACCGTCGTAAACCCGGCCATCGGCAAACCGCAGCTCGCCATCGCCATCCATTACACCGGCGGTAAACTCACCCTGGTAGCGATTGCCACTGGGCCAGGTTTTCACGCCTTCGCCGTGGGGCTGGTCGTCTTTAAACTGGCCCTCGTAACGCTCGCCGGAGGGCCATTGCATCACCCCCTGGCCGTTGGCCATATGCTGCCGCATTTCGCCTTCATAGGTTACGCCGCCGGGCAGGGTTTTGCTGCCGGTGCCGGCAAGTTCGCCGGCCACGAACGTCCCTTCCAGCACTTCGCCGTCCGGATACTGCATGGTTCCCTGGCCGCTGCGTTCCCCCTGGCGGAACTCACCCACGTACTTGCGCCCATCCGGCCAGGTATAGGTGCCACGACCATGCTTTTTGTCATCAAGGAATTCACCCTGGTAAACCCGGCCGTCCGCCCATTGATAGGTGCCCACGCCCTGCTTGCGTCCCGCCACGAAGCCCCCTTCATAACGGCTGCCGCTGGGCCAGCGATAGATCCCCTGGCCGTGGTAGAGTCCTTTTTCCCATTGTCCGCTGTAGACGTGGCCGTTGGCACCGGTGAAAGTACCCTGCCCCCACATCAGCCCCTGTCGCCACTCACCTTCATAACGATCTCCGTTGGGCCAGACGTAGACACCCTGGCCTTGTTTCTCGCCATTGGCGGTCTGTCCCTGGTAGGTGCTGCCGTCTGCCAGTTGGTAGACCTCGGCAGCTGTCTCCGTGGCCTGTGACTGCGTCGGGGCGCTGGCAAGTCCTTCACTGTCGTTGTCTGAGCAGGCACTCAACTGCAGCAGGCACAGCAATACCAGACCACCCGCAAATCGTTTTACCTGTATTGGCACTACTGTCTCCAATTCCGTGATCCCAGCCTCACTCAGGTGGAGGCCTTGTTGTTCGCCAGAAATTCCTCGTGGCCGTCATCCCAGCCGGCTTCCCAGCTGGCGGACAGCACTTCCAGCTCGAACGGGGAGACCCGCGGCACATCCCCTTTCAAGCCCTCTTTATGACCCAGCTCATAGGCCTCATCCAGACCCACGTGCCACTGCAGTTTATCGGCATCCGCTGTGGCACCGGACTCAAACTCGCGATCCACGGTTCTGGCCACGGCCGCGGGACGCTGTTTGGTACCACTGAACCACAGCCGCAGATCGGCCACGCCCTGCACCATGTCATGCAAAATATGATAAGTGGCGGGCACCAGCACCAGGCTCACCAGAGTAGCGAACAGCACGCCGAAGGCTATGGACACTGCCATGGGAATCAGGAACTGGGCCTGCAGACTGGTTTCCAGCATCAGCGGCACCAGCCCACCGAAGGTGGTAAATGAGGTCAGCATGATGGGCCGAAACCGGGCGGCACCGGCCATACGGATGGAATCCATCAGGGCCACCCCCCGCTCCTTGTTGCGGTTGATGAAGTCCACCAATACCAGGTTATCGTTCACCACCACACCACTGACGGCAATCATGCCCACCAGCGACCAGAGTGTCACCTCCATGCCCAACAGCAGATGGCCCAGCAGGGCGCCGATAATACCGAAGGGAATGGCGAACATCACCATCAGGGGCTGGGCGTAGGACCGGAACAGGGTGGCCATCATCACATACATCCCCAATACCGCGATCCAGTAGGCTTTAACCAGGAATGCCTTGAACTCGTCCTTTTCCTTCTGAGCGCCGGCAATATCCCAGTTCATGCCGGGAAAGTTTTCCGGCACTTTATTCAGATATTCCCGTTTCAATTCCCGCATCACCTGTTCGGTTCCGGTGACGTTATCGTCCAGCTTGGCGCGCACATGAATAACCCGACGCCGATTATGACGGTTGATCTGGGCGGGGCCTTCACCATATTCGATGTCGGCAATGGTCAGCAACGGCACGGTGGATCCGTCCCGCATGCGAATGGACATATTTTCCAGATACCAGAGCGAACTGCGTTCTTCGACGGGGTAACGCACCACCACTTTGATATCCTGTTCACCCCGCTGGATATTCTGCACATCGGCGCCGTGGTAGGCCTGCCGTACCTGCATGGCCACATCGTCCAGACTCAACCCCAGATTGCGGGCCACCGGTTTCAGTTCAATCAATAATTCCTGCTTGCCGCGCTGGAACGAATCGGTGATCTGATACAGTCCTTTTATCCCCGCCATACGTTCCTTTAGGCCATCGGCAGCCAGCTTCAGATCACTGAGACTGCTGGCAGAGAGTTCGATATCCACTATGGACCCCGGCTGATTGAGGGTGGCCTTGAACTGCAGATCCACCACATCACGAATGTCCCCCACTCTCTCTTCCCAGCGGCGGATAATGCGCTGGCCGGACAGTTTACGGTTTTCCGACGGCGCCAGTTCCACCACCAGGCGCCCGGAGGTGTCTCCGGTAAAGGCGGTAAACACGTTGAGGATCTGTTCGGTGCCGGTTTCGTCCCGCAGTTCGTCTTTCAGCTCCAGGGCCGCCCGCTCCACCCGTTTGATGCCGTCACGGACCGCTTCCGGGGTGGTATTCTGGGCGAAACTTATAGTGGCACTGGCGGTATCCGCTTCGATGGTGGAAAAGAACACCACCTTCAGCCAACCGGAGGCCATCAGTGAAAAGGCGATCATCAGCAGGCCAACGAATCCGAACAGAGTGGTATAACGCCAGCGCAGACACCACTCCAGAAACGGCGTATAGATGTGCTCCACGAAGTTTTCCATACCGGCGGAAAACTTGCGCTGCACAAACCCGATCACCGGAAAACGGTCGTACTCGTCCGAGGAAATACCTGAAACATGGGACGGCAACACCAGCAGTGATTCGATCAGTGAAAACACCAGGGTGCAGATAACCACGATGGGGATTACTTTCATGAGCTTGCCTTCCGGCCCCGGCAGCATGATCAACGGAGCGAAGGCGATAATGGTGGTGAGCACGGAAAATATCACCGGCTTCTGGACTTCCTGGGCTCCCAGGATTGCGCCTTTGACACCGGTGACCCCCTCCCGGTGTTTGGTAAACACGTTCTCCCCCACGATGATGGCGTCATCCACCACAATCCCCAGCACCAGGATGAAGGCGAACATGGAAATCATGTTCAGGGAGCCATCGAAGTGCGGCAACATCATAAAGGCACCCATAAACGAGATGGGAATGCCCAGCGTCACCCAGAAAGACAATTGTGCCCGCAGAAACAGCAGCAGAATCAGAAATACCAGTGCCAGACCGCTGAGGGCATTCTCACTGAGCAGGTCCATCCGACTCTTGAAATACACCGAGGAATCCTGCCATACATCCAGATGAATGCCTTCGGGAATGTAAGTGGTGGGATTCGCCACGTAATCCTGCAGGGATTCGGAGATATCCAGGATGTTCTGATCACCCACCCGATACACCGCCAGCGCCACCGCCGGCCGGCCGTTGAACTCACTGAGGGCCACCCCTTCCTTAAAGCCGTCGGTGACCGTGGCCACATCACGCACCAGCACCTGGGCGCCGTCCGGTAGCGCCCGGATCACGATGTCCTCAAAATCCTCCCCCCAGTAGACCTGACCTTTGGCCTTGACGGAGACATTACCCTGGGCAGTCTTGATCACACCGGTGGGCAGATCCACGGAGCTCTGGCGCACCGCGTTGGCCACTTCAATAAAGCTCATGCCATAGCGTTGCAATTCCGCTTCCGACACCTCAATGGCGATTTCGTAGGGCCGACTGGCGGCCAGCTCCACCTGAGTGATATCGGGCCGGGTGGTCAGGTCCTCCTTGATCTGTACCGCCAGATTCTTGAGGCTGCGCTCGGAGGTGTCGCCGGACACAATCAGGTAGGCCACCATATTGCGCACCGAAATCTCGCGAACAATGGGGCGTTCCACATCTGCCGGGAAGGTGCCGATGCCGTCCACCCGCGCCTTGATTTCATTCAGCAGATATTTGCTGTCATGGCCGTAGGCGACTTCCACGGTGACCACGCCCAGATGCTCGGTGGCTTTGGCGTTGAGGGATTTGATGCCCTCCAGGTCATAAATGGCGGACTCGATGCGGTTTAACACCGATTTTTCCACATCCTCCGGCGAAGCCCCGGGGTACGGGATGGATACTGTGATGATATCCAGGGATATGTTGGGGAGTATCTCCTTGCGGGTATCCTGCAGGCTGACAAAACCGGCCACCAGGACAAACACCATCAGCAGGTTGGCGGCAACTTTGTTTTCCGCAAACCAGGCAATTATTGAATTCATTGTACCGCTTCCACCAGGGGTTCCGGCGCCGCTACGACCGAGAGGGTTACCTTACCGGAGTCACCGCTGTCCTTATTGGCGGGCGCAGGCGTGGTATTGGCTACCGATGCGGCGGGCTGCGGGCTGTCCGCCGCCGTGGATTCGGCCGCCGTGGATTCGGCCGCCGCGGCAGACTCTGATTCCGCAGAAGACTCTTTCGCAGAAGACTCCACAGCAGTCGGTGATGGCGACTGGCGCTGCAAATCCGCTTCCAGCTGCGCCGCCAGAGGCGACATACCTGCTGCAGGCTCGGCGGAGGAATCGACGGCAGTGGCGCCGGGCGCTACCGCCGGCTCACTGTCTGTGGGTGCCGGCTCAGTCCGTGCCGGCTGCAACGCCGCCTGCATGTCCCGGGCCTGCTGCAACATACCCCGGGCACTGTCCAGCAGTTTTTGCTTTTGTTCCGTATCCATACCCTCGGCCATGGCCCTGGCCTGTTGCGCCAACCGCTGAACCTGGGGATCATTGGGATCCACCCGCATGGCGATACCGGTTTCCGACTGGGTCACCGCGGTCTCGGCGTTAGCGGTATTGCCGAATAACTGAGGCTGTTCCGGATCCGGTTCAAATTCGTAGTCATCCGCCCGCTGGGTGCGCACGCTCATACCATCAACGGCGATATCCATCTGGCTGAGTACCACCATATCGCCATTCTCCAGCCCGGAACTGATATAGATGCTGTCTTTACCTTTATAGATGATGGAGACATCCCGTTGCCTCAGCTTCTGATTCTGATCCACCACCCAGAGTTCGTTGCCGTTACGCAGTGCTTTGCGGGGCACCTCGAACACCCGTTCAAAGTGACGGCCGGCAATGGTGGCCTCCACAAAAGTGCCGGCCACCAACTCCGGGCGGCCGGGCTGATTGGGATCCTGGGCGTAAGGGTCCTGCACCCGGGCCACCACGTACAACAGACGATTACGTTCATCCACCCCACCCTCGGCCCGCACCACCTGACCTTTCCAGCTGTAGGTGCGACCCGCGAACTGTTCGGTGAGAGTCACCTCCGGCAGGGTCCGGTCCTGCGCCTCTTGATAGCGCATGGGCACATCCACCAGACTGAGCTGACGGTCGGACAGGGGCAGCCGCACCTCCGCCACATCCACCGCATAGATCGCCCCCATCTGCTGACCCGGCCGGACATACTGGCCCACATTCAATGCCGCCAGCCGCACCCGGCCGTCAAACGGCGCCCGCACCACGGTGCGCTGCTTCTGCATTTTGACCGCCTCCAGCTCCGCCACGGCGGCGTCATACTGGGCCTTGGCCTGTTGATACTGAACCTCATAGCGGCCCAGATCCGACAGATTGTTGCGCACCCGGCTGCGGGCTTTTTTCTCCGCTTCCGCCTGTAACAGGGCCTGATAAGCCTGAGCCTTCTGCGCTTCCGCCCGTTTGATATTCACCTCATATTCGATGGGGTCAATGCGGATCAGCTCCTCCCCCTTGCGGAAGAAGCCCCCGTTGGCAAAATTGGGAGACAGTTCCAGCACCTGACCGCTGACCTCGGAAATCAACTGGATTTCCGTGCCCGGGGTGACGGTGCCGCGGGTGAGTACCGGAATGCTGGCGCTCTTGGCCTGGACCTCGGTGACGGTGACCAGAGGTGGCTTGATGTCCAGCGGTTGATGTTGGGCCTCAGGGCGGGCCATAAACAGAGCCACGGAAACTATGGCTCCCAAAGCGATTGCCAGGATGGGCAACACAATCTTGAATGTTTTTGTCATGTCCTGTCTTCTTGTCTGCGAACCCGGTCTGGCGGCTGCTACAGGGGCAAATGCCTGCAAAACGGGTTACCAATCCGTGACGCCCGGGCCACGGAAAACCGCATCTTAGCCGAAAGGACGCTGGATTTTAAATAGATGCCAAAACTATTTGTTCTGATTTCACTCTAGCAGAGGCGGCAGCGCTAAGACCATTAACTGCGCTACCGGTTCAGGATATTTTGCGTTGGGCCAGCAGGCCTTCAGCCCGACCCAGCACGCATTCAATGGCCTGACTCACCGTGGTGAGCAGTGTGTCGGTCACCTGGTTGATGAAAAAGTGGTCTCCGGAAAACAGCTCCAGACAGAACGGCCCCCGGGTCACCTTGCGCCACTCTTCCAGGTCGTCCAGAGTCACCTGATTATCCTTCACTCCACCCAGCGCCAGTACCGGTGTATCTATGGGATCGGAGGGCTGATAGGTCCAGGTCTCGATTAGCTGAAAGTCCGCCCGCAGAATGGGACTCACCAGATCCATCAGCTCGGGGTTGTTCAGTGCTTCCTCCGGGGTACCGTTCAGGCGGCGGATCTCCTCCCGGAATTCGGCCTCGGGCAGGGTGTAAATAGGCTTGCCGCGCTTGTGAATCTGGGGCGCACGCCGACCGGACACAATCAGGCATTTGGGTTGCTCGATGCCCTTGTCCCGCAGCCTGCGGGCCAGCTCAAAAGCCAGTTGCGCCCCCATACTGTGACCGAAAAAGACGTAGGGTACGCGGGTGTAAGGTTCAATCTCCGGCACCAGTGAATTCAGCAGCTGATCCAGATCGGTGTAGGCCTTTTCCCGAAACCGGCTGCCACGCCCGGGTAACTGTACCGAGCATACCTCGATGTCCGCCGGCAGGTATTTATGCCACTCGCGATAGGTGGAGGCGTTGCCGCCGGCGTAGGAGAAACAGAATAAACGCAAACAGGGATCGGGCACGGGCCGTGCCACCTGGAACCAGGTGCTGGCTGTGGGAACTGCTTGCTGTGCTGCCATCATCACCATTCATCACCATTTATTATTGTTTGCGCTTGGCTATCCTGAGGCGGTGTACATCGGTGGACAATACCGTACAGGCCACGACCCGCCGCAGTGCATGATTCGGTGGCACAGCAGACCCACGGGTCAACTGGGCGTCCGTTCCAGTCATGTCATCGGCCGGCCTGAATGCATATTGGAATTAAACGACTGCGGCGCCCCAACGTCAAATACCGGATACGATATTTGGGAATTGTTTACACTTTAAAAACAGCGCGTTACACAAAATACACGTCTCAGTCCGGTTGTTCGACAAACGAATCACGCCCCCTCGACCCCGGTCTGCAGGTGTTCCAGATTTTCATCCGGCAGCTCGGTGTCCGCCAGACGAATACTGCGAATGGACCAGGCCAGCAGCACCATACCCACGCTGATGACACCGAACAGACTGATTAACAAGGCGATTCCCCGCCCCTCCCCGGTACCCCAAATGGGCCCGAACACCCGCGCCAGCCACTGGCCTTCCGCCATCAATGGCTCGAAAATGCTCTGATACAGGAAGCCGGCGCTGAGAAATGCGGCCGGTTGCGCCGCCCGCATGATGGTATTGCGCAGGCTGAAGGCCCGACCGTGGAAATGCAGCGGCACTTTGCGCTGCCACAGGGTCTGACTGCAGACGGTGGCCACTGGCGCCAGGGCCATAATGGTAAAGGCCCAGAACCCGATCCAGATCAGGCTGGTATAGACCGGCAGCAACACCAGAATAACCGCGATAGCCAGGGCGGCCCCCAGAATACCGTAGACCCGCCGTTCAGGCCCTTTCCAGGCCATCATGATGGCGCCACCCATCAGGGCTCCCACCCCGGCCACGGACATGATCAGCCCGGCCTCACTGGGGGACGCATAGGACAGTACCAGGGGTGTGATCAACGCCTGCACCGCGGAGACGTTAAACCAGATCAGCGTAAACAGATAAAGGCCACCCAGCACCCCGGGCTTGGACTTGAGAAACCGGTAGGCTTCTTTCACCTCTTGCCACACCGTGGTGCCGGTGGCCACCACCTTACGCCCGATATCCGGCACCCGGGCCACAAACAGAGTGCCCAGGCCGAAGCCGAAACTGATAATGTCGAGCAACAATATGGTGCCAATGCCCACCGTATCCAGGGCCTTGCCCGCCAGAAACGGTCCGGATAGCTGCACCAGCCCCAACGCCATCCCCAAGGAGGCGTTGGCTTTATTGAGATCGTCGGCGGGCACCAGCAGGGTCACCGTGGAAGTAAACCCCACCTGTAGCACCGTGGCAAACAGGGAACCAAACGAGACGATAATCGCAATCTGCCAGAAACCCAGCAGTTCCAGGTAATACAGCACTGCCAGTGCCACCGTCACCAGGGCACTGCCAAACTGAGCGGCGATCAACAGAGGCTTGCGGTCCAGGCGATCGATCCAGGAGCCGATAAATGGACCCAGCACAATACCCGGCAAGGTGGACGCCACCAGCACAATGGTGAATTGCATGACCGATTCACTGATCTGGTATACCCAGACGCCCAGGGCAAAACCGGTGAGAGAGGATCCCAGCAGGGAGATCGATTGACCGAACAGAATAAAATAAAAAAGTCGCAAGCCTGACATCTAAAACCCGGACAGCTACTTCCCGACAGTTATAAAGAGCGCACTGCCGTTGTTATTTTTGGTTGGAGCAGGCATGGTACCCTATAATCATCACATGGTATAGTTACCGATTGTGCCCCGATAATAATGACAGTATGAGCTTTTTCCGCACACCTTCGCCGCTGGAATTCACCTACATCGCAGCTGATCTGCCCCACTACTCCCCCCTGGTCAATCAATTTTTCCTGGTGGGTGAGGGTGATATCGACGAGGAGCTGCTGCACCAGGCCATGTGCCAGGCGGTGCAGGCCAACCCCGGTATTGGTTTGCGGCTGCGGGGTTACTGGGGCTGGCGCTACTGGGACAGCAATGCCCCACAACCGTCTCTGGGAACCATCGACGCGCCGGACTGGAGTGGTCAGAGTTCAGAGGGGGCACCCTGCCTGGGTGCCCCCATTGACCTGCGCCGTGAGCCGGCCTTTCAGGTCACCAAGATCCGCACCCGAAAGCACATCTACCTTTTGTTTCGAACCCACCATGCCGTGAGCGATGGCCGCGGCACGGTACATCTGCTTAACGATGTTTTCAGGGCCCTGCGGAATGAGCCGCTGGTGGGTTCCGCGTCCAGGATCACGGAATGGGATATTGCCATGCGGGAGCAGCGGCCGGAGCGGACCGTTACCGAACACAATTGTCTGCCGGTGATTCAGGGCACGGTGAACGAAGCCATGGCCGGTTGCCAGTGGTATCGATTCGACTGGCACGGCGATAAAAACAAGTTCGCAGCCAAAATCATTTATGCCTGTGCCCAATTGGCCTGGCAGCACTTCGGCGACGGTAAGGTGTTTTTCCGAATTCCCGCCGATCTGCGCCGTTATATGGAACCGGACGAGGGGTTTACGGTAGCGAACTGCACTGGCGCGCTGGATATGGAAATCGAGCCAGACGCGAGTCTCAACAATATCCGTACCCAGATCGTGCGGGCCATGCGTAATCGCACGGATCTGTCACCGTTCCAGGAAAATCACAAATATGTTAAATGGCTGCCCAAAGCCATGTTCCGCCTGCACCCGGAAACCCTGCGCCGCATGCACCGGGAAAAACGCTATCGTATGTCCGGTATCATCAGTTACGTGGGGGACGTGGATATCAATCAGTTCGCAGTGGAAGGCTTCCGGCCGGTCTCCCAGTTCGGCGTACCCATTCCGTTTGAAAACCGACCCTTGTTTGTGGGTGCCAGCACTTTCAACAACCTCACCCATATTATTGTGGGCGCACCCCGGGCGGCCTGCTCCATGGCCGAACTGAAAGCATTCTGCGGGGAATTAAGCGGCGCACTGGATGCGTTGTGACGGAGGCGGACAGACCGATCGACTCCCCTACCCTGGTATTTTCCAACAGAAAGTTATAACGCCTGCTTGACGGCCTGCTCGATGATACCCAACCCCTGACTCAGCTCTTCCTTCGAGGTGGTAAGCGCCGGCAACAGTTTAATAACCTGACCCTGGCGACCGGCAGTTTCCACAATGAGCTGATGCTCAAAACAGTACTGAGTAACTCGGTCAATAATCTGCGGATTCTTCAACGGGGTAAAGTCAATACCCCAGATCAGACCTAATCCCCGTAACCCGATATTGGGTTCCAGTCGCTCGATCATACCCGCCAGCTCCCGTTGCACCAGCTCGGACTTTTCCGCCACCTGGGTGGGAATATCCAACTCTTCGAATAACTGCAGGCCCACGGTGGCCCCCACGAAAGCCAGTTGGTTACCCCGGAAGGTGCCGTTGTGCTCCCCCGGCTGCCACTTGTCCAGCTCTGGTTTTAACAGCACCACCGCCAGTGGCAGGCCGCAGGCGCTAATGGATTTGGAAAGGGTAACAATGTCCGGCACGATACCGGCACGCTCAAAACTGAAGAAATTACCGGTGCGGCCACAGCCCACCTGGATGTCATCGACGATCATCAGAATATCGTGTTTGTCGCACAGCGCCCGTAAATCTTTCAGCCATTGTTCCGGGGCCACGATAACACCGCCTTCCGCCTGAATGGTTTCCAGCAACATGGCCGCCGGTTTCTCGATGCCGGAGCTGGTGTCCGACAGCACCGCATCGATATAGGCGATGGTGTCAATCTCAGCCATGGGGCCGAAGGGAAATGGCATGAAAGTCACATCGGACATGCAGGTGCCGGCACCACCCCGGTTGAACTTGTTGCCAGTGCAGGATAAAGCACCCAACGTCATACCGTGGAACCCGCCCTGGAAGGCAAATACATTGCGCCGCCCCTTTACCTTGCGCGCCAGTTTCAGTGCGGCTTCCACCGCATTGGTGCCGGTGGGGCCGCAAAACTGCATGCGGTAGTCCAGATTGCGGGGCTCCAGGATGCGCTGCTGAAACGCGGTAATAAACTCGCCTTTGGCCTGGGTGTACATATCCAGGCCGTGCATGATCCCGCCCTGCTGGAGATATTCCAACAGACGCTGCACCACGGCATCCGGGTTGTGGCCATAATTCAATGCACCGGCACCGGCAAAGAAGTCCAGATAGCGGGTTCCATCCTGAGCGTCGATGTGGGACCCCTTGGCGGTGGTGAATACCGTGGGGAAAGAACGACAGTAGGATCGAACTTCAGACTCGTGCTGCTGGAAGACTTCTATTTCCATGGTGGGCCTCAATTCTGTGCAGGATCAGCGAAAGATGATAGCAGACTGTGGATACGCTCAGCCAGCGGGGTCGCGAACTTGTCCTGCATCATGGTTTCATGGCCGCCAGGCATTGGCTCCGACTTCAGCGCCGGCAATAACTGCTGCCAGCTGGTGCCTGATTGCTCGCCACTGCTGTTGTCCCGGGCAGTAAAATGCAGGGTTTCTGCGGCCGGCAGCGGTCCGTCAAACTGCGTCGCCAGTTGATGATTCTGCTGCACCACCTGATACAGACGCTGGAACTGAGGCCACTCCATTTCTTCAGGCAGAACGCCTGTTTGCCGGGCATTATTGTATAAAGCGGTCAGATCCGGGGAAGCGGTCAGTTCATTACCCGCACCAAGCCCAACACCCAGCGCCGTGCCCAGCAAATCTGCTCCCGTGGATTGGCGCTCCCGCAAGTGCGCCGGGCTGAAGCTGTCCAGCATGACCACTGCCTGAACCCGCTGACCGCGCTGTTCAAGCTCACGGGCCACCGCCAGGGCCAGTATGCCGCCCAGGGATTGCCCCAGCAGCCGGAACGGTCCTTCGGCCACCTGCTGGATATGATCCGCATAACTCACCGCCAACGCCTCCAGAGTTTCAAACCCAGCCGCCGTATCATCCAAAGCCGGGCTGCGGATGCCATACACGGAATAGTACGGCGCCATGGCCCGTGCCAGGTCGTTGTAACAGAGCACATCTCCACCCACGGGATGGATCATAAACAAGGCCGGCTGTTCACTGGTTTGCAAGGGTACCACCACCGCCGGGCCGGATTCGGTGTCACCTATCCGCCGGGCCAGAGATTCGATAGTCTGGGCGGTAAGCAGTGTGGCCACCGGCAGGCTGGTGGCAAACGCCTTGTTGATGCGCGCTACGATGCGCACCGCAATCAGGGAATGCCCCCCCAGCTCAAAGAAGTTATCCGTGACCCCGATACGCTCCACCGGCAATAGGGCTTCCCAGATTTCTGTCAGACGCTGTTCGGTTTCATTCCGCGGCGCCACATAATCAACGCCCCCCAGTTGTAGCCCCACCGGTCGCGGTAGTGCCTTGCGATCCACTTTACCCGCCGGCGTCAGCGGCAGTGCGTCCAGTACGGTGATGGCGGCGGGCACCATAAAGTCCGGCAATGACTCGCGCAGGGCGGCGCGCACGGCCTGGGGGTCCAACGCAATTTGGTCCTGGGATTCGTGCTCGAGCGGCACCACATAGGCCGCCAACGCCCGGCCCCCGGGCAAATCGTCGCGTACGATCACTACATTTTCCCGCACCCCGGGTAATGCGGACAGCGCCGCCTCCACTTCCCCCAGCTCAATACGGAAACCCCGTATCTTCACCTGGTTGTCCACCCGGTCCAGATATTCGACGCTGCCATCTGCCAGCCAGCGACCCAGATCACCGGTGCGATACAGTCTGGCGGCGGGATCGTCGCTGAACGGATTCGGTACAAAGGCCGCTGTGGTCTTGTCCGGCTGCTGCCAGTAGCCTTCTCCAACACCTACGCCGCCTATGCAGATCTCACCGGCCACACCCGGCGGCAATAACCGTAACTGCCGGTCCAGGATATAAACCTGCAGGTTGGGCAGGGGCCGGCCGATGGGTACGGTTTTCTGGGTCGGTGGCAGCGGCTGGTGAATGGCACATTGAATGACATCGTCGGCTGCTTCCGTGGGGCCGTAGGCATTCACCACCGGAATCTGTGGATACAGCGCCAGCCAGTCATTTACCAGGTCCACGGACACCGCTTCACCGGTAGCCATCATCCAGCGCAGTGCCGGCAGCTCCCGTTGTGCCGGCGGCAACTGGCGAACGTGTTCCATCAATAACTGCAAGGCCACGGGTACCAGTTCCACCACTTCAATGTTATGTTGCTGCACCAGTTGGAACAGTTTGGCGGCGTGGGTGACGTCATCCAGCACCACCACCTGGCCACCGCGAATGACCGGCCCCAGGAACTGCCAGACGGAAATATCCGAGGATGAGGGGGCGGTTTGCAGAAAACTGAAAGCGCCCGGGAATGCCAGCACCTCGCACTCCGCCTCGATATGATTCAGAGCCCCGTCGTGCCGCACCATGGCCCCTTTGGGGAGACCGGTGGATCCTGAGGTATAGATCATATATGCCCGCTGCCGGCTGCCGAGGGGCAGATTGGGGTTGTGTGCGCTCTGCTCCGCAATCTCGGCCCAGTCCCGATCCAGACACAGCCGCTGCACCCCGGGGCCGGCAGCCTGGGACTTGGGCAGTAACTCCTGTTCAGTGATCAGCACAGACACTCTGGAATCCGCGATCATGTATTCAATCCGGTCATCGGGGTACTTGGGATCCATGGGAACATAGGCCGCACCGGCTTTGAGTATTCCCAGGATGCCCACCAGAAACTCCCGCGACCGGTAGGCGCAAAGCCCCACCAGGTCATCAGGCTGCACCGAGCGCGACAACAGATAATGGGCCAACCGGTTGGCCCTGTCATTGAGTTCGCGATAACTGTAGCAACCTTGGTCATCCCGGATGGCCGGTGCTTCTGGCGTGGCGGCCGCCTGCAACTCAAAGCGTTGGTGCAGGCACAGACTGAGATCGTAATCCCGTCGGGTATCGTTCCAAGTTTCCAGCAGCAACAGTTGTTCGCCGGGATCCGCCACCAGTTGCAGCCGGGACAAAGGCTGTTCCGGCTGTTGCAGCACCTGCTCGCTGAGCGCCTGCATGCGCGCCAGCATCCCCAGGTCGGTAAACAGGTGGCCGTGATAAAACAGATTCCATTTCAGCTGGCCGGCCACTTCCGTTACGACGAACTGTACATTGCCCGCCGGGTCGCTGGGAGTACCTTCCGGGCTGAAGGTTTCCCCCAGAAACTCGGTGGAGGCCAGGAACTGGTAGTAATTGTACATAAACCCGATACGGCCCCGGGGCGATAGCGCCAGTTGCTCCCCTATGGAAATGCGGCGTTGATCCTTGATGGCTTTCTGATACTGGCGCGCGTATTCCAGCACATCCACGAACCGCTGTTCCGCCGCCAGCACCGGCTGATCGAAGACGAAAGGAATCTCCTGAATAAAACAACCCATGGCTTCCTGATGGCCCTTGATCCGCCCGCCCATAGTTTCCTGAATGGAGAATGCCGCATCCGGCCGGCAGTACTGTTGAATCAGATAGCCAAACAGGCACTTGAAGTACAGTGCCGGAGTCACCCGCTGCTGGCGACAGAACTGTTTTACCGAATCCCAGTGGTCCGCGGGCAAAATCAGTTCGCGGGTAACGAAATGCCCCGGTTCCGGTACCGGTGGTGGTACCGTGAAATCCAGAGGTTCCACGGCGGCCAGCCGCCGACGCCAGAATTCAAGCACTTCCTGAGTGTCCATTACCTGATGGTCGTGGCGGACGTAATCCACGAAGGGCGTGGTGCTGACTTCCGGTGATCTACCGGCCGCCAGTGCCTCGTAGGTTTTGGTCAGTTGCTGCCAGAGCACGTGCAGCGCGGCGCCATCCAACAGCGCATGATGCACGGCGGTCACCACCACCCAGTGGTCAACGGCCAATTTAATGGCGTAGTAGCGGATCAGTGGATCTGTCTGCACCGCGTAGGGCCGGTAAATCAGCTGCCGGGTAAGCTGCTCCAGTTCCGTCGCCGCCAGGGGCCGTTGGCTGTAATCCAGAATCTCCAGGTGGGGTTCCAGCTTACGGGCAATGGCCAGGTAGCCCATATCCAGACCCGGCTCGTCCGCCGCCACAAAGCGGGCCCGCAACATGGGCTGACGGATCACCACCTGGCGAAGGGCCTGGTGCCAACGCTCCGGATCCAGAGGCCGGTGAATGGCAATACTCCAGCCGTGGCTGCTTTGCAGAGACCTGGGGTTTACCAGATTGTCCATGAACATATCATGCTGCATACGGGTCAGCGGCTGCACCGACTCATAGTGCGCCGGATCCAGTTGCAACCGGGCCATCAATTCCGACTCGGTCAGATAGGGCAATTGCGCCACCGGGGTGGTGTCACCCTGCACAATGGCTTCGCAGATCCGTTGAAAACCGTCCAGCAGCCGCTCAGCAGTAGCCGGCAAAAACAGATCGGTGTTGTATTCCAGGGTGGCATTCAGGCGTTCCGCCCCCAGGGTCAGATTCAGGGTCAGATCGAACTTGGCGCTGGCGGTTTCCGCCCCCAGCACCTCCACTTCCATATCACCCACCGTGGCCTGGCGGGTCAGTTCCGACACCTGAAAACCGGCTTCATCCAGCAGCTGGAAGGCCACCTGTACCAGTGGCGAGTAAGCGGGATGTCGGGGCACCCCAAGGGATTCAACAATTTTGTCCACCGGCACATCGCCGTTGGCAAAGCCCGCCAGTACGGTTTCCCGCAGCTGCTGCAATGCATCCGGCAACCTGGGGTTGTCAGCAAAGCGACTGCGCAGCACCAGACTCTGGATAAAGAAACCAATGACGTTTTCCAGCTCCGGATCGTTCCGCCCCAGGGTGGGCACACCCACCACTACATCATCCTGGCCACTGAACCGGTACAGCAATAGCTGCCATGCCAGCAAAGTCACCATAAAGGGAGTCACCTGCTGTTGCTCACAGAACGGTTGCAACCGACTGCTGATGCCAGCCGGCAGCGTGCGGGAAAGCGTGGCACCGTTGGTGGTCTGCACGTCGGGGCGCGGCTTGTCCAAAGGCAGGTCCAGCAGCGGAGGTGCATCCCGCAACTGGTTCTGCCAGTAGTTCAGCTGTTGCTCCATGGCCTGGTGATCCAGCCACTGTCGTTGCCAGTGGGCAAAATCGCCATAGTGATACCGCAGTTCCGGCAACGGTGAGGGCTGATTACCCAGGTAGGCCAGGTACAGAGTCATTAATTCCCGCAACAGGATAACCTGGGAGGCGCCATCGGAAATAATATGGTGCATACACAACAACACCGTCCATTCCGGCGGATTGGCGCCGGTGTGCAGTAGACTGACACGCCATAAGGGGGCCTGCTCCAGCATAAAGGGCTGCTGACTGTTAGCGGCCATGCGCCGTTTCATCTCTTGTTCAAGTTCAGTAGCCGACAGCCCGGTCAGATCCACAATTGGAATCTCCAGCCTGAGTTGCTCACGGATCCACTGCACTGGTTCGCCCTGATCGTCGGCACTGAAACAGGTGCGCAGCGCCTCGTGGCGGCGACATAATTCCTGTAGCGCCCGCTGCAGAATATCCGGTTCCAGTGGCCCCTTGATTCGCACCGCCACTGGCATGTTGTTGGCGCGGGTGCCCGGGTTCATTTGTTCAAAGAACCAAAGCCGCTGCTGACCGAAAGAAAGTGGCGCCTGGTCCGGTTGTGGCCGGCGCTTTAACGGCGGCCGCTGCCGTTGATGTTGGGTGTGTTCCAGCCACTGACAGAAACCGGCAATGGTGGGATTCTCAAACAGCGCCCGCACGGATACGCTGCGCCCCAACTGGCGGGACAGCCGACTGGTCAAGCGGGTGGCCAGCAGGGATTGCCCGCCCAGGCTGAAGAAATCGTCGTGCCGCCCGATCCGTTCCACCCCCAACACCTGAGACCAGAGGCTGGCCAGCTCCCGCTCCTGCTCGGTTTCCGGCGCCACATAGTCGGTACCGGCCAGCAGCTCCGGTGCCGGCAATGCTTTCCTGTCCACTTTGCCATTGGGGGTGAGGGGAAACCGGGGCAGCCACACCCACTGCTCCGGGACCATGAATCCCGGCAGGCGCTGGCGACAGGCTTCCACTGTGGCTGACTCCGGCGGTGCTTCCGGCGCCTCCGTTACCACCCAGGCCACCAGGCGACTGACGCCCTGGGAATCGCTCACCACATCCACCAGGCTTTCACGCACGGCCGGCTGCTGATTAATGACCGCCTGGATCTCGGCCGCCTCCACCCGATAGCCGCGCAACTTGATCTGATGGTCCTGACGGCCCAGGTATTCCAGATTGCCATCGGCCCGGTACCGTACCCGATCACCGGTTCGATACAGAGTTTCCCCGGGGATATGGGGGTTGGCAACGAAGCGGTCGCGGGTCTGCTCCGGGTTATTGAGATACCCCGGCCCCACCCCATCGCCACCAATGCACAGCTCGCCCACGGCGCCCAGGGGCAACAGCTCCAACTGCTCGCCCAGCACATAGAGTTTCACGTTGTCATTGGGCCGGCCGATAGGCAGGGTGGCGGTTGCCAGATCCCGTTGCAGATCCACCGCATACCAGGCGGCAATATCCGCGCACTCGGTGGGGCCGTAACTGTTGATCAACTGACAACGGCCATGCCGCAGCCAGGGCTCCAGTCGCGGCAGATTAATGGGTTCGCCCCCCAGAAACAGCAGCCGCAAACTGTCAAGTTGGCGCCATTGGCAAGGTTCATCCTGTAATGGATAGAAGGCACTGGGGGCGCAGTTAAGCCAGCTGATCTGCTGCTGCTCGATCAGCGTGGTAATCCGGTCCGCATCGAATTCCTTAAACTCGGGAATCACCAGGGTGGCCCCCGCCAGCAGGGGCGCAAACAGGTTTTTCTGGGTCAGGTCAAAACCCACCGCGGACAACAGCAGCACCCGGTCCGTTGCCACCAGATTGAACTGCCGGCAATACCAGTTCAGCAAATTCACTTCCGAGCGGTGGTAAGCGCCGGTGCCCTTGGGGTTGCCGGTGGAGCCGGAGGTGAAGATCACGTACAGCAGCTGCTCCGGATCAATGCTCACCGGCTGCCAGTGATCGGCCTGCTCGGCGACCTGCTGTGCCACCTGCTCCCATACCAGGGTGGTGGCGGATTCCGGCAATACTTCCCGCAGGTGTTCCTGGGTCACCACCAGCCCGGCCTGGGCCTGCTCCAGAATGTACTGAATACGCTGGCGGGGATAGCCGGTATCCAGGGGCACATAGGTGGCACCGGCACGGATAATCCCCAGGATCATGGTCATCAGGTGCAGATTGCGGTCCACACACAGAGCCACCCGGTCCCCCGGGCTGACCCCTTGCTGCTGCAACAGGCTGGCGAAGCCCCGGGACTGCTGATCCAGTTCCCGGAAGCTGAGGCGGGCCTCGCCGCAGTGAACCGCTATCCGCTCCTGATGCTGCTGCAGTGACTGACCCAGCCATTGATCCAGGGTCCGGGACCGGTCGTAGGGCACCTCGGTGAGGTTCCATTCCACCAGTTGTTGTTCCCGCTCGGACGGCGGTAGATATTGCAAGGTGGCGATGGGCGTATCCGGCGTTTGGGCCAAAGCATCCAGCAACCCGCAAAAGTGTTGCAGCAGGCGATCAACGGTGCTTGCGGCGAACAGGTCGGTGTTGTACTGCAGGGAACCCCCCAGTCCCCCGTCCTGGTCCCAGAGGGTCATGGTAAGCTCGTATTTACTGGATTCCACCCCGGCGGTGAACGGCTCCAACTGGATGTCGCCCACCTGCTCCGCCGCCGCCAGATTTTCCCGCTCCAGCGGCAGGTTCTGATACACCAGCATGACCTGGAACAGTGGCGGCCGGCTCATGTCCCGCGCCGGCACCACCTCCTCCACAATCTGTTCGAACGGCAGCTCCTGATGGGCGTAGCCGTCCAGCAGGGTGGTGTTCATACGAGTGAGTAAATCGCGGAATGATTGTGACGGATTAAACTGCTGCCGAACCGCCAAGGTGTTAACAAAAAAGCCCACCACCTGTTCCAGTTCCGTCAGCTCCCGCCCCGCCACCGGCGTTCCGATACAGAAATCGTCCTGCCCGCTGTATTGCCGCAGCAGGATAAAGAATCCACTCATCAGTGCCGCGAACAGGGAGGTGTTGGCGGCGGTGGCATGTTGTTGCAAGGCAGCGCGGGTGGCCGCCGACAGGGTAAAACGCTGGCTGGCACCGGCGAAGGTCTGGATGGCGGGTCGGGGGAAGTCGGTAGGCAATGCCAGTGGCTCCACCGCCGCCAGTTGCTGTTGCCAGTATGCGCTGAGTTCCCGGCGCCGGGCCGGATCCAGACGCTGGCGCTGCCAGACCGCAAAGTCCACGTATTGAATGGGTAACGGTTGCCACTGCACCTGGCCATACAGACTCAGTTGCAGATAGGCCGTGGCCAGATCCCGCACCAGCAGATTCATGGACCAGCCGTCGGTGACGATATGGTGAATGTTCAACAGGAATATATGATCCCGTTCCCCCAGACGCAGCAGGCGGCAGCGAAACAGGGGCCCGGTTGCGAGGTCGAACGGCGTCAGCAGATCGATGGCCAACAGGCGCCGGGCTTCGGCCTCCAGGGCCTGGAGATCGTCAGAGTCGGCCGACTCCCGCACGTCGGTCAATGGCAGCGGCCAGTCCTGCTCCGGCAGAATCTGCTGGCAGGGGGTATCGTCTACCATCGGAAATACGGTACGCAGCCCTTCATGACGATTGCAGACCGCGGCTACTGCCTGCTGCAACAGAGACTCATCCAGTGGCCCCCGCACCCGCAGCACACTGGGTACACTGTAAGCCAGCGTACCTTCAATCTGATCCAGCAGCCACAAACGCTGCTGGGCAAAGGACAGGGGCAGCTGTTGTTGGCGATCCACCCGCAGCAAAGGTGTCTGTTCGGTGGCACCGGCTCCCCGATCCAGTTTCGCCGCCAGCGCGGCGATGGTGGGCTCGGCCATCAGATCCCGGATCGCCAGGGTCTTTTGGGTGCGGCTGCGCAGGCGGGCGGCCACCTGGGTGGCCAACAGAGAATGGCCGCCCAGTTCGAAGAAGTTGTCGTGGGTGCCCACCTGATCCAGCTGCAGTACCTCGGCCCAGATCTCCGCCAACAGGCATTCGGTTTCCGTGCGGGGGGCCACCAATTGGGTCTGGCGTGTCTGCCACTGGGGCGCCGGCAGATTATGACGATCGATCTTACCATTGGCGGTGAGGGGAAACTGCGCCAGCGTGACCCAGGCGTCCGGCACCATAAAGGCCGGCAGCCGGGTGACCGCCAGGTGTTTTAATTCCTCCACCAGGGAAACGGTAACCGGCTCCTCATTGCCGGTGGCCACCCAGGCCACCAGCTGGTCTACACCGCTGTTGTTACGCACCACATCCACCAGGGATTCGATCACCTGCGGATGCTGATTGATCAGGGCCTGAATTTCACCGGCTTCCACCCGGTAGCCCCGGAGCTTGATCTGATAATCCCGCCGTCCCAGATAGATTACCGCACCATCCGGCCGGTAGCGGACCCGGTCACCGGTGCGATAGATGGTCTGGCCGGGTTGATGAGGGTTATCCAGGAATACCCGTGCCGTTAATTCCGGCTGATTAAGATAACCCGGCCCCACCCCGGCGCCGCCGATATACAGCTCACCACTGGCGCCCACCGGTAACAGCTCCTGATGCTCACCCAGGATATAAAGTTCAACGTTGTCATTGGGCCGGCCTATGGGAATCGCCGCTGCCTGACGGTCCGCCAGGGTCACTTCATGCCAGGCGGCAATGTCGGCGCACTCGGTGGGCCCGTAACTGTTAATCAAGCGGCAGGCGGTCTGTTCCAGCCAGGGAGCCAGCCGTTCCAGGTTGATGGGTTCGCCCCCCAGGAACACATAACGCAGTGAACCCAGCCGGGGCCAGTCGGCGGGATTTTCCACCAGGGGATAAAACGCACTGGGGGCGCAGTTGAGCCAGGTTATTTCCTCTTGTTCAATGGTGTCCACCAGTCGCCCGGGATCGTATTCCTGGAATGTCGGCAACACCAGGCGCGCCCCACACCACAGGGGCGCAAACAGATTTTTCTGGGTCAGATCGAAGCCGATGGCGCTCAACAGCAACACCCGATCGTTGGCGTTCATACTGAATTCCCGCGTGTACCATTGCAGCAGATTGATCTCACTGCGGTGGTAAGCGGCGGTGCCCTTGGGGCGACCAGTGGAACCGCTGGTGTAAATCACATACAACCAGTCATCGCCACCATGGTTTTGCTGCTCCGGCAACTGCAACCGGGCCGCTGCCTGAGTCCATTGCGGTACCGACTCCAGCCACAACGGTTGCACTGACTGCGGCAGATTATCCGCCAGATGGGCCAGCGTGATGACGCACTCAATGGCCGATTGCTCGCAGATATAGCGAATCCGTTCGGCGGGATAGGCGCCATCGATGGGCACGTAAACGGCGCCCGCCCGCAACACACCCAACAGGGCCGACATCAGGTGCAGGTGACGATCCAACACCACGCCCACCGACGCCCCGGGCTGCACTCCCTGCTGTTGCAGGGCCCAGACCACGCCGCGGCTGGCGGCTTCCAATTCCTGATAACTCAGGCTCTGCTGGCCCTGGACCACGGCCACTGCCCCGGGCGTACTGGCGGCGGTTTGCAACATCCGGTGCTCCACCCGGCCATGGGCATCAAACGGATGCCCGGTCTGGTTCCAGGTGACCAGTTGCTGCTGGATCTCCGCCGGCGGCAGCACCTCCAGAGCGTACAGAGGCAAGTCAGGCCGGGTGAAGGCGTGTTCACAAAAGCGCGTGAAGTGCGCAACAAAACGGGCGGCGGTTTCTTCGCTGAAGAGGTCAGTGTTGAAATTCAGACTGCCGGCGATACCGCCCTGCTCCGGCCACAGGGTCAGGGTCTGCTCAAACTTGGCGGTTTCAATCCCCAGTTCATAGGGTTCCAGGCGAATGTTGCCCAGATCGGCGGCGCCTATGTGGGCCTCTTCCTGGGGTAAATTCTGATACGCCAGCATCACCTGGAAAATCGGGGACCGGCTCATATCCCGCTGCGGGTTGAGTTGCTCCACAATCTGTTCGAAGGGCACGTCCTGATGTTCAAAACAGTCCAGGGCGGTGGCCTTGATCTGCTCCAGCAACCGGGCAAAAGACTGCTCCGGTTGCGGTATCAGGGGAATTGCCACCGTATTCACGAAGAAGCCGACGATGGGTTCCAGTTCCGGGCGGTCGCGCCCGGCCACCGGTGTGCCCACCGCGAAGCGCTCCTGGCCGGAATAGCGTTGCAACAACGCGCCGTAGGCGGCCAGCAGAATCATAAATGGCGTCGCCTGGTACTGATTGGCCAGATCCCCCATGGCTGCCCCTGCCGCTGCCGACAGCCGCAGGGGCACGCTGGCGCCATTAAAGGTCTGTTGCCGCGGCCGTTGATGATCCAGGGGCAGCTCCAGGGCCGGCATCTGTTCCAGGGCCTGGTGCCAGAATGCCAGTTTCTCATCCAGGGTGCGGTGCAGCCAATCGGCCTGCCAGGCGGCGTAATCCGCATACTGCAGCGGCAGTGGGCTCATAGCCACCTGGCCATTGGCCACCAGTTGCAAATAGGCCTCGCCCAGCTCCCGCACCAACAAACCATTAGACCAGCCGTCGGTGACGATATGATGCAGCACCACCAGCAGGATATGTTCCCGGGGGCCTTTGCTGAGCAGTGCCGCGCGGAATAACGGACCCTGGTCGAGGCGGAACGGCTTTAATACCAGGCTGCCGGCTTTGCGCCGCAGTTGTGCCGGTTCATCGCCACTGACATCCAACTGTTCCAGGCGCCATCCTTTTGGCTCCAGGAAAATCTGCCGGGGGCCGTTCTCATCCTCCTGGAAGCAGGCCCGCAAACCCTCATGGCGATTGACCACGGTGGCAAACGCCTGCTCCAGTAATGTGGGATCCAGGTCACCTTTGATGGTGACCACGCTGGGCACATGGTAAGCGGGATTACCGGGATCAATCTGATCCAGCAACCACAGGCGCTGTTGCTGGGCGGACAGCGGAATTCGCTGATTGCGGTCCAGGGGTTCAATCTCTCCCAGTGCCTGGCTCTTGTGGGCATTGGTGATGCGGCCGGCCAGTTGCGCCACCGTGGGATGCAGAATCAAGTCCCGGATCGGCAGTTCCACGGCAAATTGTTTGCGCAGGCGGGATACGATCTGGTTGGCCAGCAGGGAATGCCCGCCCAGGTCGAAAAAGTTATCCTCCACACCCACCGGTTCCACCTGCAGTATCTGGGACCAGATGGCGGCCACCGCCGCCTCGGTGTCATTGCGGGGCGCCACGTACTGATTGCCCCGGGCGCCGGCCTCCGGTAACGGCAACGCTTTGCGATCAATTTTACCGTTGGGGGTCAGGGGCCAGGCACGCAGAATCAGCAAGTGGCTGGGGACCATATATTCCGGCAGACGCTCCCGCAGGGCGCCCTGCCAGCCGGAAGGTATCTCGCCCTCGGGATTAAGGCCGTAACCCACCAGTTGTTCCCCGTGCACCAACACCACAGCCCCATCAATACCGGGTAAGGACTCAATGGCGGACTCCACTTCCCCCAGTTCAATGCGCAGTCCCCGCAGCTTGATTTGAAAATCCTTGCGCCCCAGATATTCCAGATTACCGTCCGGGGCGAAACGCCCCAGATCCCCGGTGCGATACAGTTTGCCCGGGCACAGTTCCGAATCCACGAATACCGCCCCCGTGAGTTCATCACGGCCGATATAACCGGGGCCGACCCCGGGACCGGCCACACAGATCTCCCCCACCAGACCCGGAGGCACCGGATTCAAAGCGTCGTCCAGCACCCACAGTTGCATATTGGGAATGGGCCGGCCGATGGGAATCACCTGGTTTTCCCCGGCGATATGCTGTAGTTCGTAGCTGGCCACCACGTCGGTACATTCGGTGGGGCCATAGCTGTTCACCAGCCGTGCCCGGGTCGGGGCAAACTGCAGCCATGGCTGCAGTGCCGCCAGCCGAATGGGCTCGCCACCCAGGAACACCCAGCGCAGTGTCTGCAGCTGCCGGGCCCGCTCCTCGTCGCAGTTTTCCACCAGCGCGTAGAGCGCACTGGGGGCACAGTTCAGATGAGTAATTTGGTGTCGGGCCACTTCGTCGGCCACCTGCTGCGCATCGAATTCCTGCATCTGGGGGATCACCACCGCGGCACCGGTGAGCAGCGGCGCGAACAGGTTTTTCTGCGTCAGGTCGAAGCCCAGGGCGCTGACAATCAGGGTGCGGTCACCCTGGGTAAGCTGGCAATAGCCGGTGTACCATTGTTGCAGATTCACTGCTCCCCGGTGGGTCACCAGCGCCCCTTTGGGTTGTCCGGTGGAACCGGAAGTGTAGATGACATACAACGGGTGGTCGGCATTAAGCGCTGCTGCCGGGGCCTGGGCAGCCTGGGTCGCCAGCTCATCCTGCAGTGTATCCAGCGTCAGTACCGGTTGTGTGCAATCCGGCACTTTGTCCCGCAGGCAGCGTTCAGTGAGCAGCAAGGTAGCGCCGCTATCGGCCAGGATAAACGCCACCCGCTCTCCGGGATAGGACGCTTCAATGGGCACATAGGCGGCGCCGGACTTAATACAGGCGACGATGGCGATCAGCGGCCACTGGGAGCGACCGAGAAACACCGCCACCCGGGCCCCCGGTTGTACGCCCTGTTGCACCAATAGGTTGGCCAGTTGATTGGTCACGGTGTCCAACTGCGAGTAACTGAGGGCCTGATCGCCCCACACCAGAGCGGTCTCGCCGGCGTGCTGTTGCAGGCTTTGTATCAGCCATTGCTGCAGAGTGGAAACCCCGCCCTCCCTCTCAGGCTGTTGATTCACGGGATGGTCAGGCTGTTGATTCACGGGGTGGTCGGGCTGTTGATTCCAGGCCTGCAGTTGCAACCGCTCTCGGGGCAGATCCAGCATGAGTTGCGCCAGATCCCGCTCCGGCTCCTGTACCAGTTGCGCGGTAATGCTTTCCATCCGCGGCAGAAAATCCAGGGGCGCGAACACCTGACCGTCGAACCAGAGTTCAAAATCCAGACTGGCGCCATAATCTTTCACGAACACCTGTACGGTGTCATCCACATGAGAGGAGAAGGTGTCCGGCAGGGATGCCGAACCGTCCATGGTCACCGGTTCCAGGAAGTTAAAATAATTAAACTGGAACGACACCGATCCCGCCGGGAACAATTGATTCAGTGTGGCCAGCGACAGATAAGTATGGGCGCGGATATCCCGTCGGTACCGCCGCTGCTGGGCAAAGAAATCAGCGGCGGTGTGGCCGGTCTGCAGCAGGGAGAGCGGGATTATATACGGCACCTGTTGGTAAAACACCCCGATTTCCGTTTCCTGGCCGGGCTGGCGACCGGACTGGATATCCCAGATGACAAAATCACCCTCCGGCCGGCAGTAACTGCGGATCAACACCGCCGCCACCAGCCGGAACAGAATGCTGGGGTGGGTTTTCTGCCGCCGGCAGTAGCTTTGCACCTGCTGCCAGAGTTCGTCGCCGATGGCATGGCGCAGAATGCGGTAATCGGTTTTTGCGCGCCAGGCGGTGGGGTAGGAAAACGTCAACGGTTCCACACTGGTGCAATGCTGGCGCCAGTAGGCAACCGCCGAAGGCTGATCCACTTCCAGATGATGCTGCGCCACGTACTCGGGAAAGCCATCCTCGAAAACCGGTAGCGGCTGCTGATCCAGCAGAGCCTCGTAACCAGCGATGATTTTGCGCAACATGGCCATGCCGGAGATGCCATCCAGAATAATATGGTGACAGGACAACAATAGCCAGCAACGGTTACCGGATTCCAATAGTTGAAACCGGATCAGGGTGTCGTTGAACACATCGTGGGTGCGATAACACCACTGATCGAAATGGCGGGCCACAAAGTCGTCCGGATGGGCGGGTTCCCCGATGTCAATAATTTCAATGGATGCCGATTGGTCCGCCGCGATAATCTGATAGGCGGCATCGGCCCAGGGCAGATCGCAGGCCACGAACCGGGCCTGAAGAATGGAATGGCTGGCCAGCACATGATCCACCGCCCGCTGCAGCAGATCATGTTGCAGGGGTTTATACAGCGCATAGTTGAAACCCACTGCATACTGTCGGGTTTCCGGGCGCAACTGAATATCCTGCACAAACGCCATCTGGGTGGTGGTCAGGCGCAGAATCCGCTCACCTTCCATGACACCCAGGGCCCGGGCCAGCTCCGCTTCGGTATCCAGCTCCACACTGTTAATACGCTGTTGGGGCTGGCGCACCATGCTGTCCAAGGCCCGCACGAAATGGGTCACCAGGCGCTCGATGGTGGCCACGTCAAACAGGTCGGTGTTGTACTCCACATAGCCACGGAACTGAGTGTCCTGCTGGGCCAGACTGACAATCATGTCAAATTTGGAGTCCGCCTCCTCCAGTTGCACCGGCTCCATGCGCAGATTGGTTTGTTTGGCAAAAGCATCCAGCATGGCGCTTTCTTCGGTTCCGCTCTGCACCGAGCCGGAAAAATTCTGCAACTGGAAGCCCACCTGCGCCAGCGGTGGGTAACTGGGGTTACGGGGCACATCCAGATGTTCGATAATCAGTTGGGCCGGCGTTTCCTGGTGGGATAACACGTCCAGCAGACGTTGCTTGACCTGCTCCAGATGCTGCTGCCAGGTGGGATTGCCTTCCAGTTGCGCGCGCACCAGAACGCCATTGACAAAAAACCCAATCAGTTGCTCCAGTTCCTGATAATGGCGCCCGGCGGTGGGCATGCCCAGGCAGAAGTCGGTCTGGCCCGCATGCCGGGACAACACCATCTGCAGTGCCGCCATCAATCCCATGAACGTGGTGTAACCCTGCTGGCGGCAGAAGGCCAGCACCTGTTCCGCGGTGGTGGCGGGCAATTCAAAATGGTGTCGGGCACCACGGGAGGTTTGGATGGGCGGACGCGGCCGGTCGGTGGGCAAGGCCAGCAGCGCCGGCACACCCGCCAGCTGCCGGCGCCAGAAATCCAGCTCCTGTTGCAACCGCTCGCCGGTCAGTTGCTGCCGTTGCCAGGCGGCAAAATCCGGGTATTGCACAGGTAAGGGAGGCAGCGGTGAAGGTGCCCCCTGCAGGCCGGCGGCGTACAGCAGGGCAATTTCCCTCACCAACAGATTTTGCGACAGGCCATCGGAAATCATGTGATGCAGACAGATGACCAACACCCGATGGGGCTCCACCGCGCCGCTGATGTCCAACAAATCGAAGCGATACAACGGCCCCTGCTGCAGATCGAAGGGCCGCAGCGCGTACTCGTCGATGGCCGCTTTCAGATCCCGCTGGTAATGGGCCTCGTTGTCTATATGAATCTGGTGCCGCGGCAGTTGAAACTCCGCGGCCGGCTGAATCACGGCCCGGGGCCGGCCGGCGTCATCCTCCCCCACGGTGGTGCGCAGGCTTTCATGACGTTCAATAATGATGGTAATGGCCCGCTGCAGCAGGTTGGCGTCCAGCTTGCCATAAAACCGAAACGCCATGGGCAGGTTGTAGGCGATAGTGCCGGGATTCATCTGCTCCAGGGTCCACAGGGCCTCCTGGGTATAGGACAGCGGCAGATCCTGATCCCGGGGGACAGGCTCGATGGTGCGGACGGGTTCCGCCTGGGCCGTGGTTTCCTGCAGGAACTCGATGATGTCCTGTTTCGCTGCCTGGAGCTGGGCCTTGATCTCCGGCGTTAGCGCCCCGGGGGGCGCCTTGATTTTCAGCTTGTCCTCCACCAGGGTTATCTGGATATTGGCCTTGCGCAAGCTGGACAACAAATCAAGCACATTCATAGAACGAAACAGATCCTGTAGCGTATTCCGGATTGAGGGCGGCTTGCCGTACCTGGTGTATTCCGGTTAAATTTCCAGTTCTTCAAATTCGTCGTCATCGGCATCCGGTTGGGCGCCACTCTGTCGCACCCAGAGGGCGTTTTCCACGTAGTTGGCCATGCCCTGGATGGTGGCGATTTCCAAAAGCCGGCGCATGGAAAACTCCACCTGGTACTTTTCCTTAACCCGGGTGACGATCTGCACCGCCAGCAGCGAGTGCCCCCCCACGTCGAAGAAGTTGTCCACCACGCTGATCTGCTTCAGTTTCAATACCTGTTGCCAGATGGCCGCGATCTCCTCCTCAATGGGTGTCGCCGGCGCGACGAACTCCCGGGCGCTCCAGAAGCGGGCCGGATCCGGCAACCGGGTGCGGTCCACTTTGCCGTTACGGTTGAGGGGCAGTTCCTCAATGGCGATAAACAGCGCCGGTACCATGTACTCCGGCAACCGGGTGCGTAATTCGTGCCGCAAGCTATCCTGGGGTTGCCCGTCCACTCCGTACAGATACGCCACCAGGCAATCGTCGCCCCGGGGATCGGTGGCGGCGCATACCACTGCCCGCCCCTGGCCCGGCAACAACGCTTCAATACTGGCTTCCACTTCCGCCGGTTCCACCCGGAAGCCGCGGATCTTGATTTGCTGATCCAGCCGCCCCAGAAACTCCACTGCGCCATTATCAGTGTAGCGGCCCTGGTCCCCACTGTGGTACAGGCGATCCTGATCGCTCCCGGACAGGGTGTTCAAAGTGAACGGACTGTTGGCTTCCGGCTCGATATAACCCAGGCTCAGATAGGGCGTACGGATGACAATTTCCCCCACCTGCCCCGGGGCACACAGCTGACCCTGGGGATCCAGCACCAACAGCTCCACGCCATCGATACCCTTACCCAGAGGCAAATAGGGCGGCAGATCCGCTTCCGGAGTATCCTCCAGGGCCGGCGGCAACGCATAGGCCGCCATTACCTGGGGGGTTTCGGTGGCGCCATAGAAACCGGCGATGGTGCTCTGGGGCGCCAGCTGCCGTATCCGGTGCACCAACGGCGCCGCCAGTCGATCCCCACCCACACCCAGCAAACGTAAATTCACCAGCTGCTCTTTCTCGCCGGCGGCATCCAGGATCAGCTGCGCCAGGGCCGGGGTCAGATGACTGATGGAGACGTTCTCTTGCGCCAGCCACTGCACCAGGCCATCGGGATTCAGCATCCAGTCCGGGGCGGGAATACAAACGGTTCCACCACAGGCCAGAGGCACGAAAATATCCCGCAACAATGGGTCGTGGGACAGGCCGGAAAGCAGGGTAAAACGATCCTCGGCGCTGATCTGGAATGCCTGTTGATACCAGTGTACAAAGTGCGCCAGGGGCCGGAAATCGGCACGTATGCCTTTGGGCCGGCCGGTGGAGCCGGAAGTAAACGCCACATAAGCCGCGCTCGATGGATCATGCGCCTCGCTCCAGGGGTCGGCAGCAGAGGCCGCTGATTCCACCTCGGCCAGCGCCATAACCGGGCACTGCAGCGCCGCTGCCAGGGCCTCCGGGTCACCACCACCGGTATCCAGAATCAGCACCGGTTCCGCCGTGGCCACCATGGCCTGGAGTCGGGCAACGGGGTACCCGGCATCCAGAATACTGAACGCCAGTCCGGCCCGCAAAATGCCCAACAGGCTGACGATCAGATCCGGCGAGCGGTGAGCCACTACCGCCACCACCAACTCTGGCGGGTAGCCGTGCCCGGCCAGCCCGCGCGCCACCGCCTCGCTGCGGCGGGCCAGTTCCCCGTAAGTCAGGGTGCCTTCGGCCCAGGTTAACGCCAGGGCCTGGGGCGAACTGGCGGCCTGATGCAGAAAACCGTCCACCGGACTGGGATAGCTGCCCACCTGCGGTGCCCGGGTCAGATCCGGCAACCATTCCGGCTCCGGTTCCCGCAGCAGCCGGTATTCAGGTAGCGACCTGCCCGCATCCCCGCATAAGGATTCCAGCAGCCAGGCAAAATCCGCCAGCAGCCGCTGTGCTGTGGTATCCCGATACAGATCACTGTTGTAAACCAGTACCAGCTCCAGTTCTGAATCCGGCTCCTCACTGACGTAAAGATTGAAGTCGTACTTGGCGTGGGAGAGATTATCCTCCCGGGTCAGCGGCTCGATGGTTAACGGTGCATCCCCTTCATCCTGCGGCGGCAGATTCAGTAAATTTAAAAACACCTGGAAAAACGGTGTGCGGGAGGAATCCCGCGGTGGCCGCAACTCCTCCACCAGCTTTTCAAAAGGCAATGCCTGGTGACTGTAGGCACCCAGCGTCACATCCCGCACCTGACGCAACAGTTCCCGGCCGTTCAGCTCTGCGTGCAATTCACTGGACAGGACCACGGTATTGATAAAAAACCCGATCAGCTGTTCAGTTTCCACCGAATCGCGGCCGGCGATGGGGGTACCCACGTTGATACGATTCTGACCGGTGTATTTATGAAACAGTAACTGATAGGCCGCCACCAGCACCATAAACAAGGTGGCGCCCTCTTCCCGCGCCAGTTTGCGGGCGGCCTCCGCGGTGTTGCGATCAATACGCTGGTGCACCGCTCGCCCATGGCTGGTCATCACCCGGGGCCGGGGCCGGTCCGGCTGTAATTGCAGCACCCGGCCTTCATTGTCCAGTTGGCCACGCCAGTATTCCAGGTGTTCCGCCAACACCTCTCCCCGCAGCCACTGCCGCTGCCAGGCGGCCACATCCACGTATTGGATATCCAATGTGGGTAGCCGCGCCGGCTGCTGTGTCAGGTGGGACTGGTAACAGGCCATCAATTCCGCGGTCATCACGTTCAACGACCAGCCGTCGGAAACAATATGGTGCATGGCACCAATAAAGGCGTGCTCCTGAACCGCCTCAGTATCCCGCAATTTCACCAGTGTGCCCCGTAGCAGGAGATCCGTTTGCAGATCAAAACCGGTATCCGCCTGTTGCTGCATCAACTGATCCAGCCGGCGATCCTGTGCCACCGGATCCAGCTGGCACAGGTCCACCTGCTCCAGTACCAGTTCCCGCCGCGGATGGATGATGACCACCGGTTCGCCATTGGCGGTGGTGAAGTTGGAACGCAGGGTTTCATGGCGCTGGATCACCTGATTAAAGCTGGCGCTGAAAGCAGCCACGTCCAGGGGACCATGAATCCGCAATGCCACCGGCATATTGTAGGCCGGTGTCCCCGGGTCCAGCTGATCCAGCAGCCACAATTGCTGCTGCACGAAGGACAACGGCAGGGGCTGATCGCGATCCACCACCTGCACCGGCGGCAGCGCAACCGCGGCGCTGGCTTTGGCCTGATCAATTTGCGCCGCGGTATAACGAATGGTGGGTGACTCGAACAACGCCCGCAGGGGCAGGTTAATCTGAAATTCTTTGCGAATACGGGAGATCACCTGGGTGGCCAACAGGGATTGCCCACCCACGGCAAAGAAGTCATCCTCCACCGAAATGCCCTGCCGTTGCAGAGTCTGCTCCCAAATTGCCAGTACCTGCTGTTCGGTGGCAGTGGCCGGTGGCACCCGTTCGCCACTGGCGTTCCGTTGCCAATCTGGTGCCGGCAGTTGGTTTTTCGCCACTTTACCATTGGGGGTCAGCGGCATTTGCTCCAGCATGACCACCGCCGCCGGCAGCATAAAGTCCGGCAACCGGGCTCGCAGATGATCCCGCACCTGGCTCAGGCTGTACTCATCATCCGCCACCAGGTAGGCCACCAGTTGTTGTTGGCCGCTGACATCGTCCCGCACCACCACGCAACTGGCCGAGACCCCCGCCAGCTGGCGTAATAGTGCCTCGATTTCCCCGGGCTCTATCCGTAGGCCGCGAATTTTCACCTGGTTGTCCATCCGCCCCAGGTATTCCACCTCGCCATCGGGCAGGTAGCGGGCCAGATCACCGGTGCGGTAAAGGGTTGTGCCTCCGGGGCCAAATGGATCGGCGACAAAACGCTCGGCCGTCTGTTCCGGGTGATTGAAGTAACCCGGCCCCCCCCCTTCCCCGCCGATGCAGAGTTCGCCGGGTACGCCCTGGGGTACCATGCGCAGGCGTTCGTCGACAATATAGAGTTTAACGTTATCAATGGCCCGGCCGATGGGGATGGGACCACTGCCATAACGGTCCAGATCGCGCACCACATGGGCAGTGGCAATATCGGCGCACTCCGTGGGCCCGTAACTGTTGACCAGCTGGCCATTGCCCCGTTTTAGCCAGTCCGCCACCCGGTCCAGGTCAATGGGCTCACCGCCCAGGAACACCCAGCGCAGGGAGCTTAGCTGGCGCAGCGACTCATCCTCCTGCAGCAACGGATAAAAGGCATTGGGCGCACAGTTGATCCAGGTAACCCGATGCTCGGCCACTTCCGCCACTAACTGCTGGGGATCGTACTGGTGGTGTCGGGGCAGTACCAGTGCGCCGCCAGCCGCCAGCGGCGCAAACAGGTTTTTCTGGGTAAGGTCAAAACCAATGGCGCTGATCAGCAACACCCGATCATTGGCGTCCATGGCAAATTCCCGACAATACCAGTTGAGCAGATTCACTTCCGCCCGGTGCCGGGCGCCGGTGCCCTTGGGGGTACCGGTGGAACCTGAGGTGTAGATTACGTATAACAGGGTTTCCGCGCTGCCCTGAGGCGGTAGACGCCCGGCGTCCATGGCGGTCAACTCTGCGGCGACCTGGTCCAGAGCGATGGCGGGCACCGCGGACGTCAAAGCCTCCGCGGTGGACGCCTGGTCCACTAACAGCAAACAGGCGCCGGAATCCTGCAACATATACTCTATCCGCTCGGCGGGATAGGCGGGATCCAGAGGCAGGTAAGTGGCACCGGCCTTCATCACCGCCAGAATACTGACCATCAGCTCGATGGAGCGCGGCATCATCACCGCCACCACTGCGTCGGCCTGTACCCCGTTTTGCAGCAGGTAGCGGGTCAACTGATTGGCTTTCTGGTCCAACTCGGCATAGGTAAGAAGCTGCTCGCCCTGGATCAGGGCCGGCGCCGCCGGCGTCGCATCCACCTGCCGTTCAATCAGCTGCTGCACCCGCAACTGGCGGTCGAAATCCCGGGTGGTGTCGTTCCATTGATGCAATGCCTGCGCCTCGGTGGCGGACAGCAACGAGATGTCGGCCAGGGCGGACTGTGGCGCCGCCGCCACCTGCTGCAGCACCTGAACGTAATGCCCCATCAATTGCGCCACGAAGTCTTTTTCAAACAGGCCGGTGCGGTAGACCACTTCCCCTTTGATCGCCTGATCCTGTTCCATCAGACTGAATTCCAGATCGAACTTGGCCACCACTTCCCGGTTTTCCATGCGCTCCAGTTCAATGCCTGGAATACCCGCCGTGTTCAGCTCAATGTTCTGCAGTGAGAACAACACCTGAAACAGAGGCGAATGCAACATGTCCCGCTCGGTCACCAGTTCGTCCACCAGCCGCTCGAAGGGCACGTCCTGATGAGCATAGGCGTCCAGGGTCTGCTGGCGGATCTGGGCCAGCAATTCGGTAAAGGATGCCTCCGGCTCCAACTCGGCGCGCAGCACCAGGGTATTGACGAAAAAGCCGATCAGCGGTTCCAGTTCCGCAAAGTTGCGGTTGGCGATGGGGCTGCCCACGCTGATATCCTGCTGGCCACTGTACTTCGACAACAGCACGATATACGCGGACAAGGTCAGCATATACAGACTGACCCCCTGTTCCCGGCACAACTGATTGAGTTTCGCCGTCAGCCCCCGGCTCAGACTGAAGCTGAGTACATTGCCGGCAAAGCCCGTATCCGTTCGCCGCGGATAATTGGGGGGCAGGTTCAGAACCTGCACCCCGGCCAGGGCCTGGCGCCAGTAACCAATCTGGCGCTCCAGTTCATCGCCGCTCAGCCATTGCCGCTGCCAGTGGGCAAAATCACTGTACTGGATGGGTAAATCCGGCAGAGGCGAACTGCGACCATGACTGTAGGCATCGTATAGCAGTGCCAGCTCCCGTAGCAGGATGCCGTTGGACCAACCATCGGAAACGCTGTGGTGCATGTTGATCAGCAACACAAACTCCTGCTCATCCAGCACCAGCAACCGGGCGTAGAACAGCTGGCCGGCCTGCAAATCAAACACGTGACTGTACAACGCATCGGCCGCCTGCCGCGCCCGGGCCTGACGCAAAGCCGGCTCCTCGTGGCTCAGATCGGTCATCGCCAGGCGCCACTGCCCCGCCGGATCAATGATCTGTAAAGGTTCGTCCTGGTCATGGCTGAAGCGGGTACGCAACACCGCGTGACGGTCCACAATGGTGGCCAGGGCACCTCCCAATGCATCCACATCGATTCTGCCCCGCAGGTGGAACGCCCCCGGCATGTTATAGGCGGTGCTGCCCGGCTCCAGTTGATCCAGAAACCACAGCCGCTGCTGGGCATAAGACAAGGGTTTGGGAGCCGTCTCCGGTAGCGGTTCAATGGGAGGCAGGCCCCGGGTCTGACCGGCCCGGGCGACGGTTTGCGCCAATTCAACGATGGTGGGCGCGGTGAACAGCTCTCGCACGGTGAGCGGAATTTCAAATTGCTGCTTGATCCGCGAGACGATACGGGTGGCCAGCAGGGAATTACCCCCCACGTCGAACAGGTTGTCCAGAATGCCAATGGGCCGACGCTGCAATACCTCCTCCCACACCGCCGCCAGTTGTTGTTCCAGCGAACTGCGTGGAGCCACGTACTGTTGGGTCTCCGCCAGGGCCGCTTCCGGATCCGGCAGGGCTTTCCGGTCCACTTTGCCATTGGGCGTCAGGGGCCAGCGCGGCAGCGCAATCAGCAGCGACGGAATCATGTATTCGGGCACCTGATCCCGCAGCCGGGGGCGCCAGTCTTCCGGGTCGACGCTGGCGATGATGTAACCCAGCAGACGCTCTTCGTGCACCAGCACCAGGGCATCCTCCACCCCGGGCAGTGCCTTTAATGCGGTTTCGATTTCCCCCAGTTCAATGCGCAAACCCCGGACTTTCACCTGAAAGTCCCGGCGCCCGATATATTCAATCTCACCGGACGGCAGATAACGGCCCAGGTCACCGGTGCGATACAGTGGCCCCGAAGCCAGATCGGTCTCCACAAACAGGCTGCAGGTGAGTTCGTCCCGGTTGATGTAGCCCGGCCCCACGCCAATACCGGTGACACAGATTTCCCCCACGCAGCCCGGCGCCACCGGTTGCAGGTGGTCGTTCAGCAGGTGCAGCTGCATATTGGGAATGGGTTTGCCGATGGGAATGCTGTGGTGATCGTGCTCAATCACCCGTTGCAGATGCCAGGCCACCACATCGGTACATTCGGTGGGGCCGTAACTGTTGACCAGTTGCGCCTGGGCATGGGGGCTTGTGAGCCAGGGGTAAAGCGGCGCCAGGCGGATGGGTTCCCCACCCAACACCAGATAACGCAAAGTGCGCAGCGCCTTGTAACCATTCATGGCCGCCAGTTCCACCAGGGGATAAAACGCACTGGGGGCACAGTTAATCCAACTGACGCTGTGCTGCTCCGCCAGGGTCAGCAGCTCCTGCTCGTCATACAATTCCATGGCGGGCATCACGATACTGGCACCCACCAGCAGCGGGGCGAACAGATTCTTCTGGGTCAGATCAAAGCCCACCGCGCTGACCAGCAGGGTGCGATCATCCGGCGTCAGCCCCAGCAGGTCCAGATACCAGTGCTGCAGATTGATCGCGCCCTGGTGGCGCACCTGGGCCCCTTTGGGCTGGCCGGTTGAGCCTGAAGTGTAAATGACGTAGAGCAATTGCTGCGGATCGATGGCCAGGGCGGGATTGGTGGTGGGCTGGCTGGCAAGCTGCGGGTCGCCATCCAGGCACAACACTCTGGCCTCGGTAGCGGCCAGTAGGGGCTGGTGGCGGGTGCGGGTGATCACCACCGGGGCGTCGGCGTCGGCCAGCATAAACTGCAACCGTTGTTGGGGGTAAGCGGGGTCCAGGGGTACATAGGCACCGCCGGCCTTGAGCACACCCCAAATCGCCACCAGCAGTTCCGCACTGCGCTCCAGGCACACGCCCACCCGAGTGTTGGCACTGACCCCGTTTGCCAGCAACCAATGGGCCACCCGGTTGGCCTGGAGATTGAGTTCGGCGTAGGACCACTCCCCATTCGGGGTCAGCACCGCGGCCCGCTGCGGATAACGTTCCACACTGCGCTCGAAACCGGCCACCAGGTTCTCCACCGCATCCAGCGGCCGCTGGCTCTGCTCCCGGCTCAGCCACATCTGTTCCGCCGCCGACAGGAAATTCAACTGCCGGGGGAATTCCGGTTCGCCGAACTGAATCTGTTCATTGAGATGCATCAGTCGCGGCAGGAACTGCAGACTGTTGAATACCCGGGCGTCGTAGCGCAACTCCAGTTCCAGGCCGGCACTTAGCTCCTTGACAATGAGCTGCACCCCACCCTCCACCTTGGGGGCTGACATCACCGGTTGCACCGGCTCCCCCGCCAGACTTGCCTGCGACACAAAGTTGTAATAGTTGAACATAAACACCGTGCGGCCACGGGGCAGTATGGACTGCTGGGCCTGCAGCGACACCAGGCGATGGTCCCGGGCGCTGTCGCGGCTGACCTTCAGGCGGGCAAACCATTCCTGCAACGGTACGTCAGCTTCCAGCAGTTCCCCGGGCACCACTGCCGGAAACTGTTGATAGAAACAACCCAGGGCGTCCTGCCAGCCGGTATCCCGACAGGCATAAAATTCGGCAAAACTAAAACCGGTTTCCGGGCGGCAATAGTGCTGCAACATCAGTGCAAACAGGGTTTTGAAATACAGCGGCGGATTAATGCCCTGGGCAATGCAGAACTCCCGGATGGTATCCATCTGCCGGTGGTCCAGGCTCAGGGTTTCGATGCGGTCCTCGAACGGGGATTCTTCGGCTCGTTGCCGATAGGCCGGGGAAAACGGGAAATCCAGAGGCTCCAGTTGCCGGGCCTGATCCCGCCAGTAATCCAGCACCGTTGGCGCGTCCACCCGGTTTGGGCTCCAGCGTTGATAAGCAAAGGCGCCGCGATCGGTCTCCACCGCGGGCGACTCCCCGCTGGCCAGCCCGTTATACAGACGCAACCAGCGTTCCATCAGCAGATAGGTGGAAGCGCCATCCAACACAATGTGATGACAGGCCACCACCAACCGGTAATGACCATCTTTCTGCAACAGATAAAAGTGCAGCAGCGGTTCATGAAACAGATCATAGGGCCGGTGCATCAGCTTCATGGCGGCCGCGTGAACCGAGAGGCTTTGCCAATGGGAAGTATTGAGGTCAATCAGTTCCAGTGTGGCGTCAGCCCGGGGAGGAATCACGCCGTAGGCAGGATCGGCGGCGGGCAAATGACATTGCACCAGCTGCATTCGCAGGATCGGCGTGGCCGCCAGCAGCGCGTCCAGGGCCTGCTGCAGGCGGTCGAATTCCGGATTGACGGGCAGGTCCACGTAAATGCCATAGGCGTTTTGCAGCGTCTCCGGCCGGGCCAACTGATCCAGTACCATGGAGCGCTGGTTGGGGTTCAGCGGCAGCAATTCATATTGCTCCGGCGCAAACCCCAGCTGGTTCAGCAAGTGCTCCTGGTCGTACAGTTCGATCTCGTCAATACGCTGGGTTTCGGCACCGCAAAGCGCGTCCAGCAGATACAAATATTGATCCAGCATGCCGCCGATGGTGCTGTCATCAAACAGGTCGGTGTTGTACTCCACGCTGGCCTGGTACTGATCACCGGTTTTGGCAACCCCCAATAGCACATCCATCCGCGCCGCCACATGGGCCGCCGGAATGGGCTCGATCTGCAGCGGGGCGTCGGCGAAGGGGTTGGCAGCGTCCCCATCCTGCATGTTAATCAACTGGAAGGCGGCCTGAGCCAGGGGCGGATAGCCCGCTTGGCGTTCAATGTCCATGCTTTCCATCAACCGGTCTATGGGCAGATCCTGGTGGCTGAAAGCCCCCAGGGCCATTTCCCGCACCCGCCGGTAGAAGGTGGCAATATCCGGATTGCCCGCGGTATCCAGACGCATCAGCAGCAGGTTGACGAAAAAGCCGATCAGCTCCTGGATCTCACTGCGACTGCGGCCGGCTATGGGCGACCCCACCACCACATCACTGGTGACTGCGTATCGCCCCAGTAACAGTTGCCAGGCCCCCAGAAAAAACATAAACGGGGTTACGTCCAATCGGGAACAGGCCTGATTGATTCGGTGTGCCAGTGCGGCCGGCAACTGCCGGCGTTTCAACGCGCCATTGCTGGTGGGCAGCGCCGGTCGGGGACGGTCGGTGGGCAGGGCCAGTACCTGCGGTGCCTGAGCCAGGGTCTGCTGCCAGTATTCCAGTTGTTTACGCAGGCCCTCACCCGCCATTTGCCGCCGCTGCCAAGCGGCGTAATCGGCGTATTGGATGGGTAGCGGCGGCAGTGGGGAACCCATGCCGGCGGAATAGCTGAGATACAAGACACTCAGTTCTTTGACCAGCACTTCCATGGACCAGGCATCGGATATGATGTGATGCATGCCGGCTATCAGCACATGATGGTCCACGGCCAGCCGCGCTAGCTGGGCCCGGAACAGCGGCCCGGTGGAGAGGTCGTAAGGGGTCAGAGCCTCCTCATTTACCGCCTGGGTAACCTGGGTTTCCTGCTCCGACGCTGGCAGCGAGCTGAGATCCCACTGTTGCAGCCGCCACTGATCGGCGTTCTGCACTACTTGCAATGGTTCTCCGTCATTGTCCTGAAAGCAGGTGCGCAGGGATTCGTGCCGCCGCACCAGTGCCACCAGCACTTTTTCCAGCAGGGTGCCGTCCAGCGGGCCGCGGATGCGCAGGGCGCTGGACATATTGTAGGTGACATCCCGGGGATTGAGTTGATGCAGTATCCACAGCCGTTGCTGGCCGAAGGAAGTGACCAGGGGTTGTTCCCGGGACACCGGCTCAATGGCATCCTCATTCAGTTTGCGGGCCTGTCGCAGAAACTCGATGATCGCGGGTTTGTGGGCCAATACCTGGGCTTTGATTTCCGGCGTGAATGCCCCTTCCGGAGCACTGAAACGCAGATTTTCGCCTTCCAGCCAAAGACGAATATCCTGTTTTGCGAGAGAAGCCAGAAACTCAACTACGTTCATATTCTTCCTGTAATCCGCCTTTATTGTTATTGGTATACCGCTTGTTTATGCCGGATTGGCCGCAAGCCGGCGAGGCTTGGGTAAACCGTTAATTTTGATGAATTTCCACTTAAGTTTAAAGAGGTTACAAAGTGTCTTTTGGTGTGTTTTTGAAATAATCGCCAATATTCACCACCGGATTCTCCCGCTCCTCCACCATCACCAGAGAGTTGCGGCCCCGATGTTTGGCCTGGTAGAGCGCCTGATCCGCCAACTGTATGAAGTCCTCCATTTCAATACTAGCATTTCTGGCAACCGTGCCCCCAATACTGACCGTCACCTGCTTGAACGGACTGGCCTGGTGCGGTACCGCCAGCCGCTCGATGGCCGCCATCACCCGGCGGGCGGTATGCTGGGCCCCCTCCAGATCCGTATCCGGCAACACGATACTGAACTCCTCGCCACCGTAACGGAACAGTGCATCCGAGGGCCGGCGCAGACACTTGCGCATGATCAGCGCCGTGCGCACCAGGGTATCGTCACCCTGCTGGTGGCCATAGGCATCATTGAAGTTCTTGAAGTAATCAATGTCCACCATCAACAGAGCGATACTGCGCTTGTCCCGCCGACAGCGGTTGATTTCGTTGCCAAGTCGTTCATCGAACGCCCGCCGGTTGGGCACCCCGGTAAGCCCGTCCACCAACGCCAGGGCGTAGTTTTCCCGGGCCTCCCGCTCGAAGCTGGCGCGCTCCTCCCGCAGTTTGCGAATGTGGGACGCCAGGGAAAAAGACAGTAGCAACGCCGTCAGCAGCACCCCGGCCTTGAGGGAATTGGCAGTCACCGGGTTCAGGGGCAGCCAGCCGTGCTGTTGTGCGGCAAACACCGCCGCCCCCAGCAAGCCCCCACCCCAGCCGCCCAGAAACAGGCCGGCGGCGGGCTGTTGGCGGAAAGCCGCCCACAGTCCCGCCAGCAGGCTGGTGAGCACCACCACGATGGGCCAGAGCGCCGTGGCCTGCATCAGCCACTGTCCTGCCGTCACCAGCCCCGCTGCCAGCAGTGCTCCGCTGAGTATAAATTCCAGTAGCAGCAGCCGATTGAACAATGGACTGAAGCCGGGGATACCCAGAATCCGGCGGGTAAACAGCGCCACAAACATCAGGCACAATCCCACGGATATGGGCAGAATATGCACGCTCATCCAGACAGGGTCACTCCGCCACAGGTACATGGTGCCATAGCCCGACAAGGTGAATTGAGTGAGGGTGACCGCCGAAATCAGCAACACGTAGTAGAGATAGACGCGATCCCGCATCATCAGGTAGATGAACAGGTTGTAGAGCACCATGATCCCCAGGGCACCAAACAGCAGGCCGTCAATCATAGCCTGATTGAAGAGATGCCGCTGTAACCCTGATGCCGAATACAGCGCCAGGGGAAACTGAGTCGAACCCTGGGTCCTGACCCGCACCAGCAGATGAGTGCTGGATTCGGGGATCGAAAAGTAAAAATTAGGACCATAGCGCTGGCGTGCATTCCAGGGCCGGATATCCCCCGCTTTTCCCAGCAACTGCCAGCCGCTGGCGGAACCACCATACACATCCACCTCATCGGCGGCGGGGTAACCGTATTCCAGCCAGAGGGCCTGTGACGCCGGCCGCCAGGCAGCAGGAAGCCGGGTCAGATCAATCAGACCCCAGTGCTCCTGACGGGTATAGCCCAGATTGCGCCGGCCTTGCAGGGGATCAAAGTCATAGGCGTCGATCAGCGCGGCAACGGACGGAAACTGGGTGGGAGTCAGTGCTCCGGGCTCCCCGGAGTAGAGGGCGAACGCCGGCACCACCCGAATGGTTTGCGCCGGTGTTGCCGATGCCCAGCAGCTCAGCGCCAGTGCCAGCCATAAAAGAACGCATCGGTGTGCCGCCAGCATAGGCCCGCTACCTGAGTCCGTCGGTTAATGAGAGTGGCGCCAGTATAACCGGTTCCGGCAGGGTTTTCCCCTGCCCGACCCCGGCCGTGTTCGGGCGCATCCGGTCACAGCATGCCTTCTTCTCGTCCCGCCCCACCATTGGCATCGGAACCGGCCTGCTCCGCCGCTTCCGCCGCCCAGGTGAGGGTGTCCAGATAACGGGCAATATCCTCAATGGTGTGTAACTCAAACAGCGCCCGCAACTGGATATCGACGTCGAACTCCTGGCGGAACCTGGCCACCGCCCGCGCCGCCAACAACGAATGGCCACCCAGATCGAAGAAACTGTCGTGGACACCGATACGCTCCACCCCCAGCACCTGGCTCCAGATGGCGACCAGCTTTTCTTCCGTGGTATTGCGGGGTGCCACATAGGGGGGGCGGCCACTGTGTTCCGGGTTGGGCAATGCCTTGCGATCCACTTTGCCATTGGGGGTCAGCGGCCAGCGTGGCAGGGGCACGATCACCGCCGGTACCATATAGTCCGGCAGCCGTTGACGCAGACTGGCGCGAATGGCTTCCACGGGGATATCATCCGCCGCAACCACATAGGCCATCAGCTGTTCATCCCGAACCAGAACCAGACTGTCGGCGATGGCGGGGTGTTCCCTCAGTGCCGCCTCAATTTCTCCCAGTTCGATCCGCAGCCCCCGCAGCTTCACCTGAAAATCCCGCCGCCCCAGGTATTCCAGGGCACCATCACTGCGTTGCCGCACCAGGTCACCGGTGCGATACCATTGCCCGGGGCTGTAGGGGTTGGGGGCGAAAGCCCGGCTGGTGAGCTCGGGCCGGTTCACATAACCCGGGCCCACCCCGGCGCCGGCAATACACAATTCACCCACTATACCCGGGGGCAGGCGCTGCCCGGCGCCGTCCACCACGTAGAGCTGGGTATTGGCCAGCGGCCGGCCGATGGGCACCTGCTCTCCGTCGGCCGCCGGATCATAGGTGTGCCAGGCCACCACATCGGTACACTCGGTGGGCCCGTAGCTATTGATCAGCCGGCAGGATACCTGTTGCAGCCAGGGCCGTAATACCGCTGTCCGAATGGGCTCGCCCCCCAGTATCAGGTAGCGCAGACCGGGAAACGGATAACCGGGAAGCTCACTGCCTTCCACCAGGGGATAAAATGCGCTGGGGGCGCAATTGACCACGGTGACCTGCTGCTGGTCAATGGTGGTGGCCACCTGCTCCAGATCGTAATCGGTCATTTCCGGAATCACCAGACTGCCCCCGGCCAGCAGCGGGGCGAACAGATTTTTCTGGGTCAGATCGAAGCCGAACGCCCCCAGCAGCAGAAAACGGTCTTTGGCGGAGGCCTGCACCGCCTGCAGATACCATTGTTGCAGATTGACTTCCCCGCCGTGGGTCACTTCCGCGCCCTTGGGGCTGCCGGTGGAACCGGAGGTATAGATCACGTAGAGCGGTGTATCGGCATGCGGCTCTGACAGCGTCACCGGTTGCCAGTCACGCCACTGGTGATCCTGGTCCAGCAGCAACTGCGTACCCGGCAGGGCCATCTCCGCTTCCTGCAACCGTTGCTGCACGCAGCCGTGAGTTAACAACACCCGGGCACCGGAATCCGCCATGATCAACGCCAGCCGCTCCACCGGATAGTTGCTGTCCAGGGGCACATAAGCAGCACCGGTCTTGATCACCGCCAGCACCGCCACCAGCATATCCGGACTGCGCGCCAGGCACAGCGCCACCCGCTCGTCGGCGGACACACCCTGAGACTGAAGCCAACCCGCCAGGGCCGAGGATTGTTGATCCAGCTCACCATAACTGAGTTGGCGTGATCCCTGGCGCACAGCCACCGCCGCCGGATTGGCCACCACCTGATGCTGGAAACCATGTAATACGGTGGGCCACGGCAGCGCTGTATCGGCGCCCAGAAGCTCACCGAATCCGGTCTGTTCCGCCGGCAGCCGCAATTCCAGATCAGCGATCCGCTCCGCGCCTTCCAGCACCGCCTCGCTGATCTGCTCCATGCGCTGCAGGAAACTCAAATCAGCAAACCGGTCGCTGAGATACATCAGATTGAGTTCCACCCAGCCATCCTGTTCGTGCACCACAAATTGTACCGGGCCATCCTGCACCTGAGGATAGGCCTTGAGTTGCATGGGCTTTCCAAACAGGTTCATGCTGGGAATAAAATTGTAGTAGTTGAACATGAAGTTCAACCGGCCCTGGGGCAACAACCGGCGTTGGGCCAGCAGGGAAATCTGACTGTTGGCGCGCACGGATTTGCGATAGCTGCGCAGGTGTTGCAACAGTTCCGTCAACCGGGTCTGGGGACTGAACAGGCGCTGCGGAAACACCACTGGCAGTACCTGAAAATAATTGCCCAGGCTGCGGCGATGGGGGCCGGTGCGCCCCCCAATCACTTCGCTCAGGTAAAAATCCGCCTCACTGCGGCAGTAGGCCTGAATCAACAGCCCGTATAACGCCTTGAAATACAGCGCGGGGGTGATCCGGTGTTCAGCACAGAACGCGCCAATTCGCTGCCAGTGCGCGTGGTCCAGGCGCAAGCTGCGTTCAATCCGCTGTGCCGCAGGGGGCTCCGCCGCCGGCAGGGGGAAATCCAGAGCCTCCAGGGTCTGACTCTGTTGGCGCCAGTATTTCAGTACCGGAGAACTGTCAGTACGACGCCGGCTGTCCGCCACATACTCGGCAAAAATATCCGGCGCCGGCGTGCGGGGGGCCTGATCCGCCAGCGCGCAGGCCTGCTGTAACTGCACCGCCATGGCGGCGCCGTCCAGCAGTATATGGTTCATGCGGAACACCGCCAGATGCCGGTCCGCATCCAGCCGGAACAGAAAATACTGGCTCATGGCCCCATGAATATCATAGGGCTGCCAGATTAACTGCTGGGCATGGGCCGCCGCCTGCCGGTCACTGATCTGACGTTGGGACCAGTCTTCAAAATGCACCTCAATGCTGGCCTCCCGGTCCACCAGCAGATAGGCCACATCGGTGTAGGGAATGTCCGAGGGCAGCAGCCGGGCCCGCAGCAAAGGCTGCTCCCGGGCCAGCGCCTGGTTGGCACTGATCCAGGCTTGCGCATCGAACTCCCCGGCCACAATAAAGTGATAGCCCAGGCTGTTTTTCAGGGTGTCGGGCTGCAGTTGGGCATCCAAATACATATCCCGCTGCATGGGAGACAATTCACGCAATTCGTAGCGGGCCGGGTCCACCTGCAGCAGCCGGTAACACTCGCCGCGCTCCAGCATGGAAATCTGCTCGACCATCTGCTCGGGGTGCTCCAGCATAGCGCCGAGGGTGTTGCGATAATGACGCGCCATATCCGCAATGGTGGATTCCAGGAACAGGTCGGTGTTGTATTCAAACACCCCGCTGAATCCCGTATCCCCTTCCTGCAGTATCAGGCTCAATTCGTACTTCGCGGTTTTGTGTTCCCGCGCCAGCGGTTCTATGCTGAGCCCTGCCATCTGGGCCTGAATGGTTTCCCGGGCCACATTTTGCAAGGCAAAACCGACCTGGGCACCGGGTGAGGTATCCGCGCTGCGCTCCAGTTTCAGCGCATCCAACAACAGATCCGCGGGCATGTCCTGATGGGCATAAGCCCCCAGGGCCACCTCCTTCACCTGATCCAGATATTCCAGCACCGAGGGGTTATCCTCCATCCGGGTGCGGATGACCAGACCATTGATGAAGAAACCGATCAGGCCTTCCAGCTCCGCCCGGTTGCGTCCGGCGATGGGAATGCCCACGCAGATGTCCTTTTGCCCGGCATAGCGGGACAGCAGGATCTGATAGGCTGCCATTAACACCATAAAGGGTGTCATATCGTTTTGTTCACAGAAGCGGTTAATCTGCTGTGACAACGCCGCATCCAGAGTCACCGGCAAATGGGCGCCGTTGAAGGTTTGATGTTTGGGTCTGGGCTTGTCCGTGGGCAGACGCAATACGTCCGGGGCGCCGTGCAGGGCCTGCTGCCAGTAATCCCGCAGCTGGTCCAGCACCTCCCCCTGCAGCCAGTTGCGCTGCCATACCGCAAAATCCGCGTACTGAATCGGCAACGGCGGTAACGGTGAGGACTGACCAGCGGCGAACGCGGGATACAGAGCCTGAATTTCCTGCAGCAGTACACCCATGGACCAGCCATCGGACACGATATGATGCATATTCAGCAACAGCACGTGGGATTCCGGCCCCAACCGCAGAATGCGAGTGCTCAGCAGAGAGTCTTCCAGCAGCGAAAAGACGCGGGCGGCATCCGCGTCCACCCGCCGCTGAATTTCAGCCTGCTGTTGATCCTCGGACAGCTGGCTAAGATCCACCAGTTCCGATTGCCAGGGCCGGGGTTCATGTACCAGCAACCGCGGCACCCCGTCCTCTTCGGCAAAGTTGGTACGCAGCACTTCGTGGCGGGACACCACTTCACCAAACACCCGGTCCAGCACCGCCACGTCCAGCGGCCCCTGTATTTTCAGAGCCATGGGCAGGTTGTATTCACTGCTGCCCTGATTCAACTGATCCACGAACCAAAGCCGGTATTGGGCAAAAGACAGGGTGTCCCGGTTAGGGGGATTCAGCGGCTCCAGGGGCGGTGCCTGTTGCTGGAACCGATCACTGCCCGCAGTACTGATCAACTGTACCAGCTGGGCAATGGTGGGCGCCTCGAACAGGGCCCGCACGGACAGCTCGATGCCAAAAGCCTTGCGCATCCGCGACACCACCTGGGTGGCCAGCAGTGAATGTCCACCGGCTTCGAAAAAATTGGCGGTCACACTCACCCGGGGCAGCTTCAAGACCTGACACCAGATATCCGCCAGTTGCTGCTCGCTGTCATTGCTGGGCGCCACAAAATGCTCTTCGCCGGCTGCCGCCGGTGTGGGCAGGGCATTGCGATCCACTTTGCCATTGGGGGTAAGGGGCCACGCCGGCACGGTGATCAGAGCTGCGGGAACCATGTAGTCGGGCAACTGCTGACGCAGGGCGTCCATGACCGCAGCGGTATCCACGGCCTTGTCCGCCAGCAGATAACTGTAGAGCCGGTCATCCCGCACCAGTGACAGGGCATCCCGCACACCGGCACAGGCTTTCAACAGACTGTCCACTTCCCCCAGCTCGATCCGCAGGCCCCGCAGTTTCACCTGAAAATCCGCCCGCCCCTGATATTCCAACTGGCCGTCGGACTGGAACCGGCAAATGTCACCGCTACGATACCAGCGGCCATCGGCATGGGGGCAGTCATGAAACAGCTCCTCATTCAATGCCGGCCGCTGCCAGTAACCAGCACCGACGCCGGCACCGGCGATCCGCAGTTCTCCGGCGGCACCCCTGGGCATCAACTGGCCGCGGGAATTCACCACGAACAACTGGGTATTCGGTAACGCGGAACCGATGGGCATAGCGGTTTGTTCGCGGTCGAGCTGGTGCACGGTAAATGCCGCCACCACATCGGTACACTCCGTGGGGCCATAACTGTTGGTCAGCGCCCGCTGCCCGGCCCCGGCATTGAGCCAGTCTGCCACGGCAGCGGTACGGATGGGCTCGCCCCCCAACACCACATGGCGGACACCCGATAGTGCCGGAGCCTGTTCCAATAGCGGATAAAAGGCGGAAGGGGCGCAATTGATCACGGTCACCTGATGGCGGGCAATCAACGCCTGCAGATATTCGGGGTCGTACTCATCCTGCTCCGGTATCACCAGGGCGGCACCGCTGCACAGCCCCGCGAACAGATTCTTTTGCGTGAGATCAAACCCCAAAGCCGACACCAGCAGCACCCGGTCGCCGGGCTGCAATGCCAGCAGCGACAGATACCAGTCCTGTAGATTGCTTTCGCCCCGGTGAAATACCCCCGCGCCCTTGGGCTGACCGGTGGAACCGGAGGTGTAGACGTAATAAAGCACCGCTTCCGGATCATCCGGACATGCTGTCGCTGCACCGCTGAATTCAGTCAGTCGCGCCAGGCCCTGCTCCAACAACAGCAGGCGTTTTGCCACCACTTCTGATCCGGATGCCTGCCAGCGTTGCTGAACGCAGTCTTCAGTGACCAGCAGATCGGCATCAGCGTCACTGAGGATGTACTGAATGCGCTGCGCCGGGTAGTTGGTGTCCAGTGGGATATAAGCGGCCCCGGTCTTGATCACCGCCAGATACAGTGGCAGGGTGTGGAGACTTCGCCCCAGAGCCAGCGCCGCTCTGGATCCCGGCTGGGCCCCTTGCGTCCGTAACAATCCGGCCCACTGATTGCTGATTTGATCCAGTTCCGCGAAACTCAGGGAATGCTCGCCACAAATCACCGCCGGGGCCTGCGGTGTGCGGCGCACCTGATCCGCGAAGCGCTGCACAATACCCGGGCCTATGGATTTCTGCGGACCCCGGCCGCATTCCAGCAACCATTGTCGTTCTGCATCAAACAGCCAGGGCAACTCTGCCAGCCGGGTATTACCCGCTATCACGTGACCGTGGACTCTGCGCATACGGTCGAGCAGATCGAAGCCGGCAAACTCCCCATCGTAATAGCTAAAGCGCAGCCGCAACCCGTGTCCGGTACGGGTGGCCAACAGCTTGACGATACCCGAATTGTCCGGCTGCACCGGGGTCAGGCTGACATCCTCTCCCGCGAAATTCAGGGTCTCGGTAACACTTTCCAGGCGGTAGTTAAACTGGAACTCCAGGGCATCCCGGGCCAGAAACGCCTGTCTTGCTAACATGGATATATGACGGGCATTGCCCACGGTTTTTTTCCACTGCCGATTGTGCTGCAACACCTCGGTGAATTCGGTACATTCCAGTGCCGAACTGTGTTGGACATGGGGCGTAAACTGAAACACACAGCCGATCAACCCCTCACTGACCTCATCCCGCCCCGAGATAGCATCAACCAATGCAAATTCATCCGCCTGATGGAAACAGCGTTGTAACGCCAGCAGATACAGGGTACGGAAATAGTTGGCCAGGCTGACGCCCTGATGGCTGCACCATTTTTGCAACTCAGCCACCGCCGGTTGTTCCAGGTTCCAGGTGACCGCCTGCAGGCTGCCGGGATTCTGACGGCGGGCGGCGGGCGCCTGGTAATGTTCCAGCTCCCGGGACCAGTACTCCAGGGTCGTCGGCTGGTCCATACACTGATTGTTGTGCTGAATCCATTGCCGGATGCGGTGCAGATCATCGGCGTCCCGGGTGGCGGCGTCATCCACTCCTGCGTAAGCCAGCGCCAGTTTGCGCAGATGTATGGGTTTACTGACCCCGTCGTAAACACTGTGGTGCGCTGCGATCACCAGATACTGGGCATTGGTATCGGCGTGTACCAGGAAGTAGCGGATCAGCGGCTTATCCTCCACCTCCCAGGGCACTAATGCCAGGTCGTAGAGGCGTTCCTGCAATTGCTCAGGGGTGAGGTCCGCCACCTGCAGGCGCTGCTGTTCCAACTCGATGTCTGCGGTGTTGAGAATCAGTTGATACAAACTGTCCGCGCCAGGCAGATCACAACCCACCATGCGGCTGCGCAGCATGGCGTTGTTGTTCGCCACCTGTTGGATGGCCTGTTGCAGCCGTTGCGGATCCACCCTGTTCAGCGGCATCACAAAGCCAATGCTGTTACGCAGAGTGGTTGGATCCCGCAGGCTGTCCAGACAGAAGTCCCGCTGCATACTGGTAAGCGGTAATACTGCATCCACTGCCCTGTCCCGGGCCAGATGCTCACTGAGTTCTGCTTCCTCGTACAACGCCAGCGCATCAAAGTGCTGCTCCAGATCATTGCTCAGAGACTGCAACACCCGCTGGAAATGCTGCAGGAAACGTCGAATCGTGGCACCGTCAAACAGATCGGTGTTGTATTCCAGCATGCCATCGACTGCATCTCCGTGATCCACCAGCATCATGGTAAGATCCAGTCGCGCCGCCACCAGCTCAATGGGCATGGGTTCAATCTCAAGCCCACCCAGGGTCAGCTTGCGCGCGGTGCCTTCGCCACCAGTCAGCGACAGAGCCACCTGATACAGTGGCGAGAAGCTCAGATTCCGCGGTGTGTTCAACTCCTCCACAATGGCTTCAAAGGGTACATCCTGATGCCCCTGAGCCCCCAGAATCTGTTGTTTTACCTGCTCCACCAGCTCCCGGAGACTGGGGTTGCCATGCAGCCGGGTACGAATCACCAGAGTATTAACGAAGAAGCCGATCAGGCCTTCCACTTCGGCGTGGTTGCGTCCCGCCACCGGCATGCCCACACACAGATCTTTCTGCTGCGCCCATTTGGCCAGGACAACTTTATAGGCAGCCATGACTACCACGTAGAGGGTGGTGTCAAACTGCCGCGCCACCTGCCGCAACCGGCTGGCCAGTTCCGCGGAAATCACCACGGCCTCGGTGGCCCCATTGAGTGTCTGCAGGGCTGGCCGTGGCCGGTCGAACGGGAGGGCCAGTTGTGCCGGTGCCCGGTCTAACACCCGCCGCCAGTAACTGAGCTGCCGTTCCAGTTCCTCGCCCTGCAACCATTGCCGCTGCCAGGCGGCATAATCGGGATACTGAATTTCCAGTTCCGGCAAGGTGGCCCGGGTACCCATGCGCTCAGCCGCATAGAGCGCTGCGATTTCCCGCACCAGCACGCCCATGGACCAGCCATCGGTGACAATGTGATGCATGGTGACAATCAGGCCATGCCGATTATCATCCAGTTTGTACAACCGCGCCCGAATCAGTGGCCCGACACTTAAATCAAAAGAAGCGCGCACTTCCCGTTCCGCCAGTCGGGTCACCGCCTGCAACCGCTCGGCATCCGGCAACTGCGTCAGATCCTCGCAGGGGATCGGAAACTCCTCCCACTGCTGTACCACCTGAATCGGTTCCTCCCCTTCCTGAATAAAGACCGTGCGTAACGCCTCGTGCCGTTGAATCAGATTGAGAAAAGCGCGCTGCAGCGCTGCCTGATCCAGCAAACCGGTCAAAAACAGGGCTGCGGGAATATGAAAGGTACTGCTACCTGGATTCAGCTGCTCGACAAACCACAACCGCTGTTGCGCGTGCGACAGGGGAATGGCCTGGTTGCGATCCGCCTTGGGAATAGTGCCACTGCCAACGTCGGCGGCAACCCTGGCTTCGCTGAGAAAAGCAATCACGGCTTCTTTGTGCGCCACCAGCTCTTCCTTCAAGGCCGGGGTCAAGGCACCCTTTGGCGCTTTGAACTTGAGCTGTCCTGCTTCCACCCACAGCTTGATGCCGGCGGCACCCAGCTTGGCCATCAGCTCATACACTGTCATAGGGAACCTTCCTCGTAGTCGTCTGCATCCTCGCCCACGCCGTCGTACTCGGTTGCGGCGGGCGCCAGACTGTTGATAATTTCCGCCAGGGCCGCAATGGTGGGTACCTCAAACAGGGTGCGCAGCGGTAGTTCGACACCGGTTTGCTGTTTCAGTCGCGTGGCCACTTTGTTGATGAGAAGAGAATGTCCACCCAGGTCGAAGAAATCGTCATAAATACCCACTTTGTCCTGCTCCAATACCTCGCTCCATACCGCCACCAGTATCTGTTCCGTGGAGTTGCGAGGCGCCACGTAATCACTGGCGGCGTAATCCTCCGCCACCGGCTCCGGCAGCGCCCGTCGATCCACTTTGCCATTGGCATTAAGTGGCAGCCCCGGCACCACAACAATAGCGCTGGGCACCATATAATCCGGCAACTGCTGACGCAGCCTGGCCTTCAGTTCCGCCACCGACGGCAACTGAGCGCCGGGCTGCGGTTCACAATAGGCCACCAGCTGACGGCTGCCCTGAGCCAGGGTTTTCACCAGCACCGCTGACTCGCGCACGCCCGGCAACTGATTCAGCCCGGTTTCCACCTCGCCCAGTTCAATCCGGTAACCGCGGATTTTCACCTGATCGTCCAACCGGCCGGCGATTTCCAGATTGCCATCTGCCAGCAGCCGGCCCAGATCGCCGGTGCGATACAACTGTTGCCCCGGTGCAAAGGGGTGCTCCACGAAGGCTTCCGCAGTAAGGTCATCCCGGTTCAGATAACCCCGGGCCAGGCCCTCGCCGCCGACATAGATCTCACCAATAACACCAATCGGCGCCGGACGTCCGGACTCATCCAGCACATAGAGGGTGCTGTTGGCAATGGGCCGGCCGATGGGCACGGTGGTGGCGCCCGGCAGCACAGAGCGCACCTCGTACCAGGTGGAGAAGGTGGTATTCTCGGTAGGGCCATACACATGCAACAGATGTTCGGGCCCCTGCCCGGAATCCAGGACGCTTTTCACCTGATTCGGATCACAGGCTTCGCCACCAAACAGGCAATAGCGCAGCCCGCTGAACACATCAATACGCTGCTTCGACAGCGCATTGAACAACGCCGTCGTCACAAACAGCACCTCAATCCGGCGCGCCTTGATGGCGCTGGCAAACCGATCCGGATCCAGCGCACTATCGGCGTCCACGCACACCAACGTGCCACCATTAAGCAATGCCCCCCACAGTTCAAAGGTGGCGGCGTCGAACGCCACATTGGACGCATGCCCCATGCGATGCCCTGGGGTCAGCTGCACATAATCGGTATTCAGAACCAGCCGACTGACCGCAACCTGCGGCACAACCACACCTTTAGGCCGACCGGTGGAGCCCGAGGTGTAAATGACATAAGCGGTAGCGTCACCCGCGGCGACCGGGGGCAGATTGCGATCGGGTTCACTGACCCCCGCCTCCAGCAGCGCCTGAATGGCACAGGCGGACACGGCGGGCGCCAACTGTTGTACCTGCGCCAGTCGCTGTTGATCGGTGATCAATAGCGGCGCCCCGGTGTCCTCAAGAATATGCTCGATGCGCTCCGCGGGATAACCGGGATCAATGGGCACATAGGCCGCCCCCAGTTTCAATACCGACAGCACCGACTGCACCATGGGCAGTGAACGGCCGAACATCAATGCCACCTTGTCGCCGCTTGCCACGCCCCGTTGCTGCAGTACCCTCGCCAGCTGATTGGCCCGCTGGTTCAGCAATTCGTAAGTCACTGTCTGCCCGGCGTCCTCCCAGGCAACTTTACCACCATGGGCCAGTACCTGTTCCTCGAACAGTTCGGTGAGACTGGCCTGGGCCGGAAACGGCCGCCGGGTATCATTCCAGGTATGCAGCAGCTTTTGTTCCTCGCGGATGCTCAGCAGTGGAATGTCACCCACGGTACTGCCGGGCGTACCCTGCACCGAGAGCAGGATGTGCTCCAGATGCGTCAGCATGCGATGGATGGTATCGGGTTCAAACAAAAAGCTGTCATAGGAAAATCGCAGCGTCAGCTCACGACCGGGAATCGCGATCAGAGTCAGCGGGAAATTGGTCTGCTGAAACGCATCCACTTTGCCGATCTGCAGGGAGACCCGGGTTTCCTCCAGTTTTTCGTCGATGGGATAATTCTCGAATACCAGGATCGACTCAAACAGCGGCTGCTTGGCGCCCAGCTCCGTGGCTTTTTGGATATCCACCAGAGAACTGTATTCGTAAGCTTTCAATTCCGCCTGCTGCAGTTGCTGCTGTTGTAGCCAATCGATAAATGAGGCTTCGTAGTTTACCTGCATACGCATGGGCAGCGTATTGATAAACAATCCCACCATCAATTCCACCCCGGGCAGTTCCGCCGGGCGTCCGGATACCGTGGCACCGAACACCACATCCCGCTCGCCACTGTAACGGCTCAGCAACAGTGCCCAGGCCCCCTGTACAATCTGATTAAGGGTGAGTCGATGGCGCTTGGCCAGCTGCACCAAACCGTTCAACAGACTGCCACTGATAGTGATTTCCTGCTCCCGGTAACGGGACGCCGCTGCCTGCTGGCGGGACTTTTCCGCCACCACCGCGGCGGTGTTTTTTACCGGAATTGGGGTAGTGGCGGTAAAACCCCGCAAATACTGGCGCCAGAAAGCACTGGCGGCCTGGTGATCCCGGGCCCCCAGCCAGGCAATAAAGTCCTGGTAACGGGGCGCCATGGGTAACAGTGGCTCCTCGCCCGCCGTCAGTCTGGCGTAGGTCTGGAACAACTCCGCAAACACCACTGGCATGGACCAACCATCCAGCAAAACGTGATGGAAGCTCCATACCAGTCGGTATTCGTGGTCTGGCAAAGTCACCCAGGTGAGTCGCCAAACACCGGCACGGCCAAAATTAAATCCCAGATTACGATCATCAATAAGATAACGGTCGAATTTGGCCTGGGCGGCTTCGGGGTCCAGCCCTGACCAGTCATAGCGCTGAATATCCAGTGATGCCCGCTCCATTACCATCTGCAGGGGTCGGGACAGGTCTTCCCAGACAAACCGGGTACGTAAAATCTGGTGCCGCTGGCTCACGATTTCCCAGGCCTCGAACAATGCATTTTCATTGACCGGCCCAGTCACCGGAACGATGATCTGATCGAAGTAAACCCAGGAACCCGGGTCGTAGAGCGCGTGAAACAACATGCCCTCCTGAACCGGCGACAGGGGCATGATGGTTTCCACCCCCCGCTCCGGTGCCAACAGGTCGATCTGTGCCTGTGACAACCCGGCCAGGGGGAAATCCGCTGGGGTAAAACCAAAATTTCCCGGCTGGCAACAATGTTCCACCACTCGCTGCAGTTGATCAAGAAAACTCTGGGCCAGCGTTTCGATGGTGGTTTCATGATGCAGATTCGAGCTGTACCGCCAGGCGGTCTGTAACTGACCATTCTGGACCCTGGCACTGACTTCCAATTGATAATGCCGCCGCTGCCTGGGACTCTGCTCCGCAGTAGTCTGTTCCGCCGCCTGGGTAAGCAGGGCACCGGTTTCCATCACCTGATCCAGTTGCCCCAGGTAGTTGAAACTGATATCCGGTTTCAGCCCCGCCGCCGGGCGCGCGCTGGCGTCCGCCCGCAGATACCGGTACAAGCCGTAGCCCAGACCCTTGCGCGGCACTTCCCGCAGCTGCTGCTTGATGCATTTGATGGTCTGGTCCGGCTCACCCACGCTGGCATCCCCCAGCACCACCGGGTAAATAGTGGTAAACCAGCCCAGCGTCCGGCTGGTATCAATTTCATCACTGATAACCTCGCGGCCGTGACCCTCCAAATCCACCGCAATCAGTGGCGATCCGGACCAGCTTGCCAGGGTATTGTGCAGTGCCGTCAACAACAGGTCATTGATTTCAGTGCGGTAAGCGGTACCGGCCTGTTTCAATAATTGGTCGGTGGTCGGGGCGTCCAGCGATCGCTCCACCATCCGCACCGACGCCACGTCATTATCCCCCGGTCGATCCGTGGGCAGCGGCGCCACAGCCCGGGACTCCAGCGCCTCCCAATACGCAAACTCGCTGGCCATTGCCGATGTCTGCGCAAGCTCATGCAAGGCCTTCGACCACTGCCGGAACGAGGTGGTCTTGCTGCCCAGATCGAGCTTGCCGCCACGCAGTGCTTGGGCAATGGCCGTTTGCAGATCCTCCAGCAAAATACGCCAGGAGAACACATCTACCACCAGGTGATGAATCACAATGGCAAGCCGCGCCGGAGCCTCATCCCCCAGATCAAAATAGACAAAGCGTACCACCGGCCCCTGGCTAAGATTGAGGCTGGCCTGGGCTTCGTCGGCAAGATGTTCGATCTGCTCCCCACGCAGGTTATCCGGCAGCCCCGCAAGATTACGCACCTCGAAAGTATGCGCCAACAGATGATCTTCGGCGTCCACCGGTGCATAAAACTGTCGCCATTGCTGACCCATTTTGGTGAACCGGGCCCTCAGCATATCGTGTTGAAACATCAATGCTTCAAGACAGGGTTTCAGTTTCTCCAGTGGCAACCGACGATCCACCTCCAACAACACTGACTGATTAAAATGGTGAGCATCCACTGGCCCCGGCTCCAGGTACCAGCGCTGGATCGGCGTCAGCGGAATATCGCCGCTTACCAGGCCTTGCTCCGCCAGCACCACGTCCTGTAGCTCACGGGCCACTTCGCTCAGTTCGGCAATGGTCTGGTAGTCGAAGATCTGTTTGGCGGTGATATGAATCCCGGCACGCTTGGCCCGACTGATCACCTGAATGCTGAGGATGCTGTCGCCACCAAGCTCGAAGAAGTTATCGTGAACACCGACGGTGTCCGCCTTTAACACCTGCTCCCAGATCTCCACCAACATGGCTTCCCGCTCATTACGGGGCGCTACGTACTCATAATGAGCGGCGGTTTCAAACTCGGGTTCCGGCAATGCCCGTTTGTCCACTTTGCCGTTTGCGGTCAGGGGAAATTCCGTCAATGCCACAAAAGCTGCTGGTAGCATGTGCTTGGGCAGGTACTCGATGGCCATTTGCCGCAGGGACTGGACCTCCTCCCCCGCTTCCAGGATGACATAGGCCACCAGTCGTTTCTGTCGGTCGGCGTCGGTTTTTACCAGCACCACCACATCCCGCACCACCTCGATGCGGTTGAGGTTGGCCTCCACTTCACTTAACTCGATGCGGAAGCCCCGCACCTTCACCTGATCGTCCGCCCGCCCCAGTATTTCGATATCACCGTCGGCATTGTAACGGGCAATATCACCGGTACGATACAGACGGTCGCCGGACTTCTGGGAAAACGGATCCGGCACAAAGGCTTGTCCGGTACGTTCGGGGTCATTGAGATAGCCCAGGGCCACGCCATCACCACCCACGTAAAGCTCACCTTTCACCCCCAGTGGAACCAGTTGCAAAAAATCATCCAGTACGTAGGCTGTGGAGCCGGAAATAGCCCTGCCCACCGGGACGTTGGTAGCCTGTTCCGGCAGACTGGTGACCTCTTTGAAGGTGGAGAAAGTGGTGTTTTCAGTAGGGCCGTAGGCATTGAGCAGATGCTTGGGCGGCGCGGTTTTCAGCGCCATCCTGACCACACTGGGGTCCAGAGGCTCGCCCCCTACCAGCAGGTATTTGAAGCGGCTGATGATCTTTGGCTCGGTGGCCAAATACATATTAAACAATGCGGTGGTGATGAACGATACATTGGCACCGGTGCGGTCCATTTCCTCCAGTAACAGCTCTGGATTCAGAATCTGCTCCTGACTGAACAGCACCATGGCTGCCCCATTCAGCAGGGGGGCCCAGACATCAAAGATGGCAGCATCAAAGGATACGTTGGACACATGGCACACACGGTCGGTAGTATCCAGGGTGAAATAATTGGCATCCAGCACCAGCCGGATCACGCTTAACTGGCTCACCAGCACACCCTTCGGACGTCCGGTGGAGCCGGACGTATAGATTACGTAGGCATGGCGGCTGGGATGTTCACTGAAATGGCGGCTGGGATTCTCCGGCGACCGCTCCCCGATCTTTGACGCCGCCTGATCCAGCAGTACCAGTTCCGTGTTCAGTTCACTTTGCTGCAGAATATGGCGCAGGGCCTGCTCATGGGCGGAAACGGATATCACCACCGAGGCTGCGGTATCACGCAACATGAACGCAACCCGGTCCCCGGGGTAGTCCGGATCCACCGGCACGTAAGCTGCCCCCAGTTTGAGGCTGGCCAGAATACTGACAATCATGTCCACGGAGCGTTGCAGAGAAATGGCCACAAACACCCCTTCCCTGACGCCCTGACCCTGCAGATACCGGGCCAGCTGATTGGCGCGTACATTAAGCTCTCCGTAACTTAATTCCAGGTCACCGGCGATCAACGCCACCCGCTGGGGATGCGCCTTCACGTGGCGCTCAAAAATCTGATGCAGGCAGAGATTTCTGGGGTAATTCGCCGCCGCTGGGTTCCAATGATGGATGGCCAGTGAGCGCTCGTTTTCACTGAGCATGGGCAGCCGCAGCAGCGGCACATCGGGCTGGGACAGAATACCATGTAGCAGGGTTTCAAAATGATCCAGCAACCGTTGAATATCCGAGCTTTCAAACCGGGAGGCATCGTAGGAAAGCTTCACCCGCAACTGATCACTGGGCTCCACAATAATGGTGATCGGGTAGTTGGTGTGTTCGATGGTGGTGATGTGGCCAAAATCCAGCAGTTCGTCAGCGCTGTGCACCGCCTCACCAATGGGGTAATTCTCAAATACCAGAATGCTGTCAAACAGTCCCTGATCACCGGGCACTTCCGACACCCGATGGATGTCCACCAGAGGTGTGAATTCAAACCGCCGCAAATCCAGTTGTTCATCCTGCATGGATTTCAGTAACGGCAAAATCGTGGTATCCCGATCCAAACGAATTCGCAGTGGCAAGGTATTGATGAAAAGCCCCACGATATTTTCCACGTTGGGCAAATCCGCGGGCCGGCCGGAAACGGTGGTGCCGAATACCACATCCCGGTCGCCGCTGTAGCGGGCCAGCAGCACGCCCCAGGCCGCCTGCACCACCGTATTCAGGGTGACATGCTGTTCCCGGGCAAACTGTTGCAGACGGCCGGTAAAATCCAGATTGAGCACAAACTCGTTTTCCAGGAACAGCTTATCCGCAGACTCCACCGCCGCACGCTGATTGGGCAGCGCGGTGGCCGCCTCGAACCCGGCCAGATACAATTTCCAGAACTGCAGCGCATCGCCCTTGTCCACCTGTTCCAGATAGGAAATAAAATCCTCGTAGCAACCGGCCTGTGGCAGAATTGGCTCTTCACCCTTGGTCAGCAGACCATAGGTCTGGAATACCTCGCCCATAACCAATGGCAGCGACCAGCCATCCAGTACGATATGGTGGAAGCTCCATATCAGGCGGGCGCGGTTTCCGGGCAGATCCACCCAGGTCAGGCGCATCAGACCGGGCCGTTCAAAATCAAAGCCGCGCTGGCGGTCTTTGGCCAGCCAGGTATCCAACCGGTCCTGCACCTGGCTCTCCCCCAGGTGGCGCCAGTCCAGTTCACTGATCTCCATATCAATGTCCCGGTAGACAATCTGCAGGGGCCGATCTATGTCCTGCCAGAAAAACGCACTGCGCAACGCCGGATGCCGCCGCACCACCAACAGCCAGGCCTGTTTCAGGGTATCCCGGTTAACGCCCCCCAACACTTCAACGCTAAGCTGCTCGAAATAAACCCCGTCATCATTATCAAACAGGCTGTGGAACAACATCCCCTCCTGCATGGGGGACAGGGGATAAACCGATTCAATATTGGGTTGCGTACCCACCAGGCGGTCCAGCTGGGGTTGATCCAGCCCCGCCAGGGGGAAGTCAGATGGTGTGTAACCAAATACATTGGGCTGCACGCAGTGGGCAATCAACTGCTCCAGTGCCGCCATAAACTGCTGGGCCAGCTTGGCCACTGTATCCAGACGCAGCTGCCGCTGGGAAAAAATCCAGTCCACCTGCAGACTATCACCGGCAATATGGCTGTTAATACTGATTGGGTGGGGATCCACGCTGCCGGAGCTGTGTTCCTGACCGCGATGCTCCGCCGCCAGCTGGAACCAGGGGTTGTTTTCCAGCAGGGCATCAAATTGACCTAAATAGTTGAAGACGATATCCGCCCGCGGGGCCTGCCTCAATAAACGGTTTTGGCGCGGCTGCCCCAGGTAACGCAGAGCGCCATAACCAAAGCCTTTATTGGGAATACGCCGCAGCTGCTCCTTGACCGATTTCAGGTTGTCCTGCAACGACTGGCCGTTTTCATATTTCAGGCGTACCGGGTACACCGAAGTGAACCAGCCCACAGTGCGGCTCAAGTCGATTTTTTCACTGAAGCTTTCCCGGCCATGGCCCTCCAGTTCCAGGTATATCTCCGCATTGCCACTCCAGTCCGAAATCACCCGGGCCAGAGCGGACAACAGCAGATCATTGATCTCAGTACGAAACGCATGATGTACATCGCGCAACAATGATTGGGTCAGTGACGCCGACAGACGTTCGCTATGAATAACGCTGTCTGCCACCTGATGGGGTACTGCGGCGTTGTCCAGGGGAATCACCGGCTTGTCCCGTTCGATCACTTGCTCCCAGTAATCAATCTCAGCGTTGAAATGCCCCAATTCCACGCTTTCCTGCAACGCTGCCACCCATTGCTGATAGGCCGTGGTTTTATAGCCCAGAGCCACCGGCCCACCGTTGGCAGCCTGTTCCAGGGCTTTGTTGAAATCTTCAATCAGCACGCGCCAGGATACTCCATCCACCACCAAGTGGTGCAGCACCAGCAGTAGCTTGTAACCACCTTTCCCCAACTGGAACAGCCCGGCCGCCACCAGTGGGCCCTGCTGCAGATTAAGGCTGGCTTGAATACGGTTGCACTGTTCCGTCAGCAGTCCGGCATCGCTGGCCGGGTCGTAGGAGTCCATTACCACGGTGTCCAACAGATAATGCTGATGCGCCGGCTCTGGATCCGCCAGATACTGCCGCACGGATTCGTGCGCCCGAACAAATCGGGACCGCAATGCATCATGTTGGGATATCAGCGCGGCTAAGGCGGTTTGCAGTTGCGGTTCGCTAATCAACCGTCCGGGTTTTATGTCCAGTAATACGGACTGATTCCAATGCTGTTCAGCTTCAAAATCGTGATCGAAGAACCAGTGTTGAATGGGGGACAGCAGAACATCACCGGTAACCGCGCCCTGCTCTGCCAGAATCGGCGACTCCACTTCGCTGGCCACCAGCGCCAGCTCTTCAATGGTCTGGTTCTCGAAAATCTGTTTGGTGGTGAGATGCAAGCCCGCCAGTTTGGCCCGGCTGATAATCTGAATGCTGAGTATGGAGTCGCCCCCCATCTCGAAGAAATTATCGCGAATACCCACGTCGTCCAGATTGAGGACCTGCTTCCAGATATCCACCAGAATGATTTCTTTTTCCGTGCGCGGCGGCAACCGTTTAAGCGCCACATCCGCCTCCAGTTGTGGCTTGGGTAGCGCACGGCGATCCAGTTTGCCGTTGGCGGTGACGGGCAGGGTTTCCATTGCCACGAAGGCCGAGGGAATCATGTATTCCGGCAGGGATTGTTTCAGCTCCACCCGCAGTTCCGCGGTGGTGGGATTGGCGCCGGCCACCGGAACAAAATAGGCCACCAGACGCTTCACCCCGGGAATATCCTCCCGCGCCAGCACCGCCACTTCGCGCACGGTGTTGATCCGGCCCAGGGCGGTTTCCACTTCGCTCAGCTCAATGCGGAAACCGCGGATTTTTACCTGCTGATCCACCCGCCCCAGGTATTCAATATTACCGTCATCCAGATAGCGCACCAGGTCACCGGTCTTGTACAGGCGTGCCCCCGGTTCGGTACTGAAGGGATCGGGCAGGAATACTTCTGCAGTGAGTTCATCGCGGTTAAGATAGCCGTGGGCCACCCCATCGCCGCCAGTGTATAGTTCCCCCGGAATGCCCACGGGTACCGGCTTACGCTGACGATCGAGTATATACACCGTGGTATTGGCAATGGGCCGACCGATGGGCACGGTGTGGCGCACTTCACTGACCTGAGTGATGGGGTAACAGCAGGTAAAGGTGGTGTTTTCAGTGGGACCATAACCATTGATCAGTCGGATGCCCGGTATTTCCTCCAGCACCTTGCGCACCAGCTTCGGCCCCAGCACATCCCCCCCCGCCAGCAACTGGCGCAGTGGGCGCAAAAGGTCCAGGTGGTACTCCGCGATCACATGAAACAGCGCAGCGGTGAACCAGGCGGTATTCACCTGCCCTTGCTCTATCACCACGCCGATCTCCTCCGGAGTCAACTGGCCCGGAGGCGCCACCATCACTTTACCGCCGTTCAACAGCGGCGCCCAGATTTCCAGAGTGGCCGCATCGAATGAAATGGGTGCGTATTGCAGGAAGCACAGGCTGGCATTCATGTCCATAAAGTTGGTATTACGCACCAACCGCACCACATTGCGATGACAGACTTCAATGCCCTTGGGCTTGCCGGTTGAACCAGAGGTATACATCACATAGGCCGCTGCCGACGGGCCGGGCTCAATTGGGAGCGCGGCGATGGGCGAGGTCAAGCCGGCAAACCCGTTCAGGGACAACAGGTGAGCCGGCTCGGCCGGCAACTTATCCCGTAGCTGGTCATGACACAGCACCAGGTTCAGCGCCGCGTCCTGCAACATATAGGCAAGCCGGTCCTGCGGATAGGCCGGATCCAGTGGTACATAAGCACCACCGGCTTTTAATATGCCCAGCATTGCAGCAATGACTTCGGGACTACGTTCGGCGCAAAGCCCCACCCGCTGCCCGGGCTGGACGCCATGCTCCCGCAGCCCATGGGCAATATGGTTGGCCATGGCGTCCAACTGGGCATACGTCAGAGCCTGCTCGGCAAACCCCACCGCGGGACGGCTGCCGTGACGGGACAACATCGCCTGCCAGACGCTGAGTATATCCCCATCCCGTTCATAGGCCGGACGGGCACCGGCCCAGTCCTCCAACAGCAGGCGGGTTTCGCTGGCCGACAGATAATCCACCTCATCAATCCCCTGCTGAGGGTTACCCGCCAATTGCCGCAGCAGACGCTGGAAATGAGCGACCATGCGTTCGATAGTCTGATGACTGTACAGAGCGGTACAGTATTCAAAGTCCCCCCGCAGGCGACCGGACTCCTCCCGCATATTGATGGTAATATCAAACTTGGAGGTGTTGGATTCCGCGGGTAGCAACTCGATATCCAACCCCGGCAGCGACAGATTGCTGTCGGTGGCATTCTGTAACACGAACATCACCTGAAACAGCGGGGTATGACTCATCTCCCGGGCCACGCCCAGTTCGTCCACCAGGCGCTCAAAGGGGATATCCTGATGATCGTAGGCCCCGGTGAGATTTTGCTGCACCTGCTTCAACAGGGCAATGAAGCTGGGATTGCCCTCCAGGTCACTGCGGATGGCCAGGGTATTAACGAAACACCCAATGAGCTTTTCCACTTCCGGTCGGACCCGACCGGCAATGGGAGTACCCACACAGATATCGTCCTGGGCACTGTACCGGTGCAGCAACACCTGGAGCGCAGCGAACAACACCATAAACAGGGTGACACCCTGCTGCTTGGCCAGTTGCTGCAACTGCGCGGTCAGCTCCGCATCCAGCCCAAAATGCAGATTACTGCCTTCGTAACTCTGTACCGGCGGGCGGGGAAAATCCGTGGGCAACTCCAACACCGGCACCCCATCAAGACGGGTTTTCCAATAACTCAGCTGACGTTCCAGACGGTCTCCGGAGAGCCACTCCCGCTGCCACAGTGAATAATCAGCGTATTGGATTTTAAGATCCTGCAGCGGTGAAGGCTTATCCTGGCGGAAGGCGTCGTAAAGCAGCGCTATTTCCTGGATAAACACACCCATGGACCAACCGTCGGAAATAATGTGGTGCATGGTGACAATAATCACATGCTCAGTACTGCTGAGACGGATCAGCCGGGTGCGCAGCAAGGGCCCATTGATCAGATCAAATGAGGTGTGGGCGTCACCCCGGAAGCGGTCCCGCACCACTTCATTCTGCTCTTCGGCATCCAGCGGCTCGAGACTGATGGTGGGCAATTCCCAGCGCTGCAGATGATTGATGACCTGACGACCCTGGCCCTCCTCGGTGACAAAGGTGGTGCGCAGCACTTCATGACGCTGAATGATCTCCTCGAAGCTGAGTCGCAGGGCTTCAACGTCCAGCGCACCCCGCAAACGCAACGCGGCAGAGATATTATAGCTGGCACTGCCGGACTGCAGCTGATCGATAAACCAGAGCCGTTGCTGGGCGTAGGACATAAGCACGCGGTTGCTGTCGCGCTTGTAGGCCGTGATTTGATCTTTGCCAGTCTGCTCGCCCTGTGATTTCTTCTTTTTCAGTTGCTTCAGCAACGCTTCTCTTTGCTCAGGACTCAAACTGGCCAAGCGGCTCAGTAACTTCTTATCAGTCATTCAGAGATTTGCCCATTCCGATTAATCGCATGACGAACGGATGCTGTTTGAAAATTGTAGTAGCCGGCGGATGGCGAAGTGTCCGGGTCGATGCTAGATATTCCGCAGATCCTCTTCCGACAAGCCCTCGATTTCCGCCAATAGTTCCGACATCTCCAGATCATCGGCGGAGGCGATCTCCGCCTGTAGCAGATGCAACGCCACATTTTCGATGGTGGGCTCTTCGAACAACGCGCTGAGCGCCAGTTCCACGTTGAAATGCTCTCGCACCCTGGATACCACTTGTGTGGCCAGCAGCGAATGGCCGCCAAGATCAAAGAAATTGTCGGTTACGCCAACCCGATCCAGCCCCAATACTTCTTTCCAGATCTCACACAGTGCCTCTTCGGTATCGTTGCGCGGCGCCACGTATTCCTGCTTGGCCACTGCCGTGTCATCCGGCGCCGGTAAGGCCCGTTTGTCCACTTTGCCGTTGGCTGTCAGGGGAAACTGGTTCAGCACGACGTAGGCTTTGGGAACCATATATTCGGGCAACATCTGCCCGAGGAAGGATTTCAGCTCGCCGCTTTGCAGGCTGTCATCCCCCAGCACATAGGCCACCAGCCGACGATCACCGGGCACATCCTCCCGCGCCAATACCACGGCATCCCGCACCGGCGCATATTGATTGAGGGCGGATTCAATTTCTCCCAGTTCGATCCGGTAGCCGCGGATTTTAACCTGATCGTCCGCCCGTCCCAGGTATTCCACTACGCCATTGGCAAGATAGCGGCCGATGTCGCCGGTTTTATACAGGCATTGATAACGGAAACCCTGGCGCTGGCCACCGGCGCTCAGGGGGCTTTCAATAAACCTTTGCCTGGTCAGTTCGTCCCGGTTCAGGTAACCGTGCGCCAGACCCTGGCCCCCCACATAAAGCTCCCCGGGCACCCCAATGGGCACCGGATTCATATGTTGGTCCAGTATGTACAGATCCAGGTCGGGAATGGGTCGGCCGATCAGGCTCTGACGCTGCTCCAGATCCTGCTCACTGATCCGGTGATAAGTGACATGGACCGTGGTTTCCGTGATGCCGTACATGTTGATCAGCTGCGGATGCTCCAGTCCATGGTGCTCATTCCAGCTTTGCAGGGCGGCAAAATCCAGCGCCTCACCGCCAAAGATAACGCAGCGCAGGGCCAGCGGCCGGTTTTGGCGGGCCAGCCCGTCACGGGCAAACTCATCCATGCGGATAAACTGGGTGAACGCTGAGGGGGTCTGATTAAGAATGGTCACCCCTTCATCGCACACCAGCTGGTAAAAATCCTCCGTGGACTTGGCCACGGCGGTGGGCACAATGATCACCCGGCCACCATAGAACAACGCGCCCCAGAGCTCCCACACCGAGAAATCAAAGGCGAAAGAGTGAAACAGTGTCCACACATCTTCCTGGTCAAAACCGAACCACTGATCTGTGGCGGTAAACAGCCGGATCACATTGGAATGGGGAATCAGCACCCCCTTGGGCTTGCCGGTGGTGCCGGAGGTATAGATCACATAAGCGCGATCATCGGGTCCGACCACGGTGGGCGGATTGGCCACCGGCTGTTGGCCAAGAGCGGCGGCCAGGGTTTCCAACACCAGTGTTTTTACCGACTGCTCTGTGGGCAGGGTATCCTGTACCGTCTGCTCGGTAATCAGCAGTTCCAACCCGGCATCCTCCATGATAAAGCGGATGCGCTCTTGGGGGTTGGCAGGATCCAAAGGCACATAGGCGCCACCGGCCTTTAACACCGCCAGAATCGCCACCACCATGTCCAGAGACCGTTGCAGGCAGATACCCACCAGCTGATTGGCCACCACCCCTTCCTGGCGCAGCAAATGAGCCAGGCGATTGGCGCGGCTGTTCAATTCCTGATAACTGAGGCTGCTGGAGCCCAGGGTCAACGCGACGCGTTCCGGCGTCGCCGCTACCTGCCGCTCGAAGCGCTGGTGAATGGTGTCGTCACAGGCATAGGCCTCCGGCTGATGGTTCCACTCGTGCAATACCAGCTGTCGCTCATGGGCGCTGAGCAGTTCGATTTCCGAGATCCTGACGTGGGGATGTTCCCCCACGGTTTCCAGAATCTGCTCCAGGTGGCCCACCATTCGGTGCACGGTTTCCCGGTCGAACAGATCGGTGTTGAACTCAATCATGCCCTCCAGGCCTTTGGGCCCTTCCTCCAGATTGAGGGTCAGATCGAATTTCGCGGTCCTGGCCACCGAAGGCAGCATCTCCACCGCCACGCCAGGCATCTGCACGTCCAGCGTATTGGAAGCGTTCTGTAAAGTGAACATCACCTGGAACAGGGGCGAGTGACTCTTATCCCGCGCCACACCCAAAGCATCCACCAGTCGTTCAAAGGGCAGATCCTGGTGACTGTAACCCGCCAGGGTTACGTCCTGCACCCGTGACAGCAGCTGCAAGAAGCTGGGGTCGTCCTCCAGCTGTACCCGCAGGGCGAGACTGTTAACAAAGCAGCCGATCAGTTTTTCGAACTCCGGCCGGGCCCGATTGGCCACTGGAGTACCGACGCAGATGTCCGACTGACCGGTGTAACGATGCAACAGGGTGTAGAAGGCGCTAATCAGGGTCATGAACAGAGTAACCCCCTGTTCACGACTTAAGGCATTGAGCTTCTGCGTCAGCTCGTGATCGATTCGCACCGGTTCAAAACTGCCGTTGAAAGTCATCAACGGCGGCCGGGGCCGGTCCGTGGGCAGTTCCAGTACCGGCACCCCATCCAGGTGCTGGCGCCAGTAGTTCAGTTGATGGTCGAATACGGGGCCATCCATCCACTGTCGCTGCCAGGCGGCGTAATCCGCGTACTGGATGTGGAGCTCGGGCAATTGCGGCTCTTCACCACCCACCATGGCGCGGTACAGTTCGCCCACTTCGTCGATCAGGATGCCCAGGGACCAACCATCGGATATGATGTGGTGCATGGTCAGCAGTAAAACGTAATCCTGATCAGCCGTCTGCAACAACCGGGTACGCATCAGGCGAATACGCCGGGCCTTAGTGTGGGAACCCAACACCAGATCAAAGGAGCGCGTGGCTTCGTCTTCCGCCAGCCGAATCACTTCCGCTGCCCGCTCTTCGCCATCCAGATGACGCAGATCACGCACGTCCATGAACCAGTCACTGGGCTCGCGGATCACCTGGGTAGCGCGGCCGTCATCGATCAGAAAAGACGTTCGCAGTGCTTCGTGTCGCTCCACCAGCACCTGAAAGGCCTTGCGCAGGGCGTTTACATTCAACTCGCCCGTAAGCCGGATGGCGGCCGGCATATTATAGGACGTGCTGATGTTGTATTCGGATTTACCGGATTCCAGTTGATTGAGAAACCACAATCGCATCTGGGCAAACGACAGGGGCAGATCGCCATCCCGATCGATGCGTTGCACCGGCGGCGGCATCAGATCAGATAACTGATCCGCTTGCTCCAGCTGCTGGCACAACGTCTCGATGGTGGGATTGGTGAACAACAGTTTAACCGGCAGTTCCACTCCGAACTCATCCCGAATGCGGGACACCGCCTGGGTGGCCAGCAGGGAATGCCCACCCAGTTCGAAAAAGTTATTGCTAACGCCCACCTGATCCAGTTTCAATACGTCGCACCAGATGGCCGCCATGCGCCGCTCATTATCATCCCGCGGCGCCACAAACTGGTCCCCCAGCAGATCCGTCACCGACGGCTCGGGCAGCGCGGCCCGGTCCACCTTGCCATTGGGTGTCAGGGGAAATGCCGGCAGCAGCACAAAAGCCGAGGGCAGCATGTATTCCGGTAGCTGAGCGCGAATAACGCCGCGCACCGCGCTGATCACCTGCTCCTTGTCCGCAGCGGGAGCCTCCAGGTAAGCCACCAGACACCTGGCGCCGGCGGCATCCTCCCGGGTCAGTACCAGGCTGTCGCGGACACTGTCCACGCTGTTGATCACCGCCTGAATCTCCCCCAGCTCAATACGGAAGCCCCGCACTTTCACCTGATGATCAATCCGACCCAGGTACTGCAGCTGACCTTCCGTCTGGTACCGGACCAGATCTCCAGTACGATACATACGGGCGAACTTTGCGTCATGTTCGAAGGGGTTGGGCAGGAATTTCTCCGCGGTCAGCGCTTCCCGGTTGCGATAGCCCCGGGTCACGCCGGTACCGGCCAGGTACAGTTCTCCCGCCAGCCCCGGCGCCACCAAAGTACCGTGCTGGTTCAACACGTAGGCCCGGGTATTGCTGATAGGCCGGCCTATAGTGGCTGGCAGGCCAGGTCGACGCAGAGCGCAGGTGGAATAGGTGGTGTCCTCAGATGGACCATACAGATCGTAAACCCGCTCCACCGCGGTATCGGCGTAGAGGCTGTCCACCAGGCTGGCGGGCAGCGCCTCCCCCGCCAGATTGATTACTTTGACATTGGCGGGGATAGCCTGCTCCCGCAACAAAGTGGCAATGGCCGAGGGCACGGTGTTGATCAGCACCACCTCGTCCCGGGCCGGCAATTGTGGCAGCGCCAGCACATTCTCCGCCAGAATCACCTTGCCGCCGGCAGCCAGCGTTACAAACAATTCAAACACAGACAGGTCGAAACAGATCGAGGTGGCCGCCAGCACACCGTTCAGATCCGCGCTGGAATATTGGCTATGGGCCCAATGAATCAACGCAGTGGCATTGCCGTGACTGATCATGACCCCTTTGGGTTTTCCGGTGGAGCCGGACGTGTAGATCACATAAGCCAAGTGATCGGCACGGGCCTCCAGCGCCGGATCAGAATCCGGTTGTTGTGCCAACTCGCCCGCCAGCTGATCCAGCATCACCGGCTTGAACGCCGCGGTGGCCGGCGGCAGCATGGGCGCCAGGGAGCTGTGGGAAATCACCAGTGGGGCACTGGCATCCGTCAGCATATAGGCCACCCGATCCGCCGGGTAATTGGGATCGATGGGCACATAGGCGCCACCGGCCTTGAGGATGGCCATCAGCGCCACCACCAGATCGGCTTCCCGTCCCAGACAGACGCCCACCAGGGTCTCCGGCGTCACGCCCCGGCCCAGCAGATAATGGGCCAGCCGGTTACTGCGGGCATTGAGTTCCGCGTAGGTCAGGCGCTGTTCACCACAGACCAGCGCCACCGAATCGCCGGCCTGCTGTACCTGGCGCTCAAACAGACTGTGAATACAATCATTCAACGGCAAATCGGCATCCGTGGCATTGAATTCCTGCAGTAACTGCCGCTGGTCGTTGGCGGTTAGCATACTGAGGTTGCCCACGGCCTGCTCCGGCTGTTCGATAGCGTTGCGGATCACCTGCTGGTAGTGGGCCATCATCTGTTCGATGGTGGCTTCCTCGAACAGGTCCGTGGCATATTCCAGATCACCATAGAGTACGCCGGACTCTTCCGACAGCTCCAGGGTAATATCAAATTTGGCGGTGCCCGGTGCCGTGTGCAGGCTTTCCACGTTGACCCCGGCCAGGTTGAATTCTTCATCGATGGTGCTGTTCTGCAACACAAACATCACCTGAAACACCGGCGAATAGCTCAGATCCCTGGGCACACCCAGGTGCTCCACCACCCGTTCAAACGGCATCTCCTGGTTGGCGAAACCACCCTGGGTGACTTTGCGCACCCGCTGCAACAGCTCGGCAAAGCTGGGGTTGCCGGACAGATCCGTGCGCAGGGCCAGGGTATTGACGAAGAAACCAATCAGTTTTTCCAGTTCCGGTGTGGTGCGGTTGGCGATGGGCGTGCCGACGCAGATATCTTCACACTGGGTATACTGATGCAACAGTACTTTAAACGCCGACAGCAACGCCATATACAGGGTTACCCCCTGGGAGCGGGCCAGTTGCTTTAGCGCCGTCACCTGCTCTTTGGGAATCTGGAAGTAATAATTACTGCCCTGGAAACTTTGTTCCGGGGGACGGGGATGATCCAGGGGCAGATCCAGTACCGGTACATCCCGCAGATGCGTCAGCCAATAATCCAGCTGGTCGTTCAACAGGCCGCTGTCAAACAGGTTTTTCTGCCATTGGGCATAGTCGGCATATTGGATTTCCAGATTCGGCAGGCGGCTCGCGCCATCGGAAATCGCCGCTTCGTACGCCAGGGAGATCTCATCGGTGATGACTTTCAGGGAGAAGCCATCGGCGGCGATATGGTGCATGGTCACCAGCAATAAATACTGTTCCGCGGCGCGTCCTTTCAAGGCATCCGCCTGCTGATCGGGCAGCCGCAGCACGTGGGTGCGAATCACCGGGCCGGTGGCCAGGTTAAAGGGTTTGCGCGCCTCCGCATCAATGCGATCCCGCACCGCCTTGGACAGGGCCGGTTCTTTCAGATAGGTGAGATCCTCCCGACTGAACTGCCAGTGCACCGGTGGCAGAATCTGCTGATAGGCGTGGCCGTCCTGCTCCACATACACAGTGCGCAGCACTTCGTGCCGGTTGATCATGCTCTGAAATGCCTGCTCCGCCGCACTGATATCCAGAGCCCCCTGGATTTTCAGGGCAAAAGGCAGGTTGTACGCCACGCTGTCGGGCCGCAATTTGTCCATAAACCACATGCGCTTCTGGGAGAAGGACATGGGCATCAGCTCAGTGCGTTCCACCACCTCCAGCGGCGGCAGCGCGGGCCGCGCATTGCCTTCCAGGGCATCCGCCAGGGTGGCGGCCAGGGCCCGGAAATCCCGGGCGTCAAACAGGGCCGGCAATTCCAGGTTCACTTCAAACCGGTCCCGCAGGCGGGTAAACAACTGGGTGATCTGCAGGGAATCGATACCCAGGCCCATCAGGCTGACATCGTCTTTAATGCGATCAATGCTGTCGCCGATTTCATTGGCAATGGCGGCTTTCAGATAGAGCACCAGGCGTGGCTCTTTCTGATCCGCCGGTAACTGCAGCCACTGTTCCCGGGTCAGCGCCAGAGCGGATTCGATGGCCTTTTGCGCCTCTTCGCCCTGTTCTTCCGCCTGCAGTGAACTGATGGCGATGGGCGCCAGGGCCTGCTCCAGAAACGCCTGCCGATTGGCACTGCGCTGGATCTTGCCACTGGAAGTCTTGAGGATGGCCCCCGGCTTCAGGTAAACAATGGTATGCACCTGCAGCTCATGATTCTCCGCCACGGCCTGGCGGATGGCGGCGCTCACCACTTCCGTCACCAGCCGCATACGGTATTTGCGCTCCACCTCCTGCACCACCACCAGGCGTTCCTCGCCATCGATCTCCACCGCAAACGCGGCTCCGGCGTCGGCCTTCAGCGCCACGTGGCTCTGCTGCACGGTAAATTCGATATCCTGTGGGTAATGGTTGCGACCACGGATGATAATGACATCCTTGCGCCGGCCGGTGATATAGAGTTCGCCGTCCAGCAGACAACCCAGATCACCGGTGCGCATGTAAGGGCCGTCACCCGCTGCGGTAAAGGCGCGGAAGGTCTCTTCCGTAGCCGCCTGGTTCTGCCAGTAGCCCTGAGCGATATGGGCGCCGGCGCTCCAGATTTCCCCCACCTGCCCTTCCGCCACGGACTCGCGGGATTCCGGGTTCACGATGATCACGCTGGCATCCAGCGGCGCCACGCCGTTGGAGACCAGGCGTTGACCCCGGGCCTGGGAGTCCGCCAGGGTTTCAACCCGGTTCTGCGCCAGGGCAGCGGCATCCACCGTCAGGTAATGGGGCCGGTTTTCCTCCCGGGCGCAGGTCACCAGCAGGGTTGCCTCCGCCAGACCGAAGGTAGGGGTAAAGGCCCGACGCTGAAAGCCGCAGCCGGCAAAGGCATCGATAAAGTGTTCCAGAGTCTCGGCCCGCACGGCCTCAGCCCCGGACAAGGCAATACGCAACGTGGAAAGATCCAGGCTCGCCTTCTGCTCCTCGGTCACCTGATTGACGCAAAGCTCATAAGCAAAGTTCGGAGCACAGATGGCAGTGCCGCCGTATTCGGAAATGGCCTGTAACCAGCGCAGGGGTTTCTGCAGGAAGGACGCCGGCGACATAAACACCGACGTTGCCCCCACGTACAGGGGCTGGAGGGTGGTACCGATCAGCCCCATATCGTGGAACATGGGCAACCAGCTCACAGAGACATCCTCGCTGTGGCTGCGGAACGCGGAGGTGATCATGGCCTCGTTGTAAAGCAGGTTGCCATGGCTGACCATAACCCCCTTGGGATTCCCGGTGGAACCGGAAGTGTATTGCAGGAAAGCCAGAGTATCCGGACCCACCCCCGGGTCCTGCCAGGACTCTGGCGCCAGGGGATCATCGAGATCCACGGTAGCAAAAGGCAGCTGCTTGAGGTGTTCGGATTCGGCAAACAGGGGCTCGGCGACACTGAGCACCCGGGACGTGGTCAATACAAACCCGGGATCACAATCATCGATAATGGCCTGCAGGCGGCCCAGGTTCTGATTACGGCGCGGCGGATACGCGGGCACCGCAATAATGCCGCTATACAGGCAGCCAAAAAACGCGAAAATAAACTCCAGTCCGGAGGGAAACAGCATCAGGGCGCGACTGCCGGGGACACCGGCGGCGGCAAAGCGGGCGCCATTGCTGCGGGCACGATCCCGCAACTGGCCGTAGGTCACCTGGACACCCTGATCCTCGCCATCGGGCAGAAAGGTGAACGCCACCTTGTCCGGATGCAATTCCGCACGCCGTTCCAGCAGCTCCAACAACGAGGAACAGTTGGCGGGATCGAAGGAGTTAAGCCCAACTTCTAGCGACATAAAGAATTATCCTGCTTGTTTATTCTTATTATGCGATCTAACCCTTGAGGGCTTGACGGCCTCCTGCGGCGCCCAACAGCATGTCCTGTGCAACAGACCACAAACGGCAGACGGCGGTTTGAGCTGGCGAATAAAGTCAGTAATTTACGCATCCCTGAAAGTATAGAACTCTCAGGGGCCTGATACTTTATTCAAATTCGCACTTTTAATAAAGATAGACCCGGCGTATACATTCGCAAGAGCGCGATTACATAACCTTGAGCCTGAATTAAATCAATCGTCTAAGTGCCTGACTACACAACCCTTCCACATCCGACAGCATCATTCAAACGTTTGTTTACAATGCTTTACGGGGCCTTACAAAGTATCACAAGAAGCCCTGTGACTTCCGCGCGGCCATGCAACAATCTACCAGACTAATTGCCTCATACCATCAGCGTTATTACCACTTTGTCCAGGCGCCGGTGTGACCGCCCATTCAGCCAAGTTTGAGGCTTTTCTTGAACCGGTTTCTGGCGTAGAGTTGAACACCTGAATTAAGGGCATAATAAATCAACATATTAATAAATATGAGAATAACAAGCGCTGTATCCGGCCTGGCATTGATCGTTACCTGCCTGCTGAGCACCAACCTCTTCGCGGAAAATCTGGAAGAGATCTTTGCCCTTGCCCGCAAGAACGACCCGGAATGGGCGGCCCAGAAGCAGAAATACCTGGCGGACAGCGAAAAGGTGGAGCAGGCTTTTGGCACTCTGCTGCCCAATGCCGAATTCACCGGTAGTTGGGGAAAACAGTATTACAAGGGAAGCACTGCTGTATGGGACGTTGATGGCGGTATAAATTGTTTGCTTACCGAGGCTCCGGGAAATCTGGATGATCTCACTGCGGGCGACATTTTTCCTTTACTGGAGGCTTGTGACGAAAGCTTTGCCAACGAAGTAGATCGGACGGAAGATTACACTGCCACTCTGTATGATATTACCGTTGCACAACCCCTGTTTCGTCTGGAGCGCTGGAATCGTTATAAGCGGGCCAAAAGCGCCAACAACGCCGCCAAGGCCCAGCTGGCCCTGTCCCAGCAGGCGCTGATGATCCGCTCCGCGGAAGCCTATTTCGGCGTACTACGGGCCCAGGAGGAACTACGGCTGGCGAGGGCCGAGGAAAAAACCCTGCACACCCAGCTCAGCGGGGTCAAGAACCGGTACAAGCTGGGGCTGTTGCGGGATACCGATGTGTTCGAACTGCAGGCCCAGCACGATATGGCCAAGGCGGCGGTGATTGTGGCGGAAAGCCAGCTGGAGGTCATGAAGGAAAACCTCGCTCTGCTGACCGGCGTGTATATCGATATGATCAATCCCCTGCCCCAGGATATTCCCATTGAACCACCCCAACCCTATGCCCTCTCGGAATGGGAGGACTTTGCCAAACGCACCAATTATCAGCTAATTGCCGCCCAGTATGCCGCCGACGCGGCGGAGAAAGAGCTGAGCGAGAAAAAAGCAGGCCACGCCCCCACCGCGGATCTGTTTTTGCAGCATGAGAAAAGAGAAGTGGGCGGCGGCTTTATCCCTTCATTTGATAGGACGACCATCGGCGTGCGGGTATCAGTGCCTCTGTACAGCGGCGGCATTACCTCCTCCCAGGTGCGGGAGGCGGATCACCGGCTGCAGGAGGCCCGGCATAATCTGGAACTGGCCCGGCGCAACGCCCTGCGGGAAACCCGCCAGTACCACACCCAGGTCAAAGCCAACGTGGCCACGGTGCAGGCCCGGTTGCGGGCGGTGAAATCCAACAACAGCTCCCTGCGCGCCATCCGCGACGGCTGGGAGAACGGCATCCGCACCCTCACCGACGCCATCACCGCCCAACGCAAGGTGTTCCAGGCCCGGAAGGAGTATGCCACGTCAAGGTACGATTACATACTTAACACACTAAAGCTAAAGAAAGCCGCTGGAGTTCTGAGCCCTGATGATTTACAAACGCTCAATAGCTGGCTGGACAGCCCCTCCGACACCGTCAGCTCGGTGTTGGATGAGAGTGAAAGCTACCTCCAGGAGGTGGATGATGTGAAATTTGAGCGCGAACTGAAGTCGTTCGAGGATGAGAAGAAAGACGAAACCAAGTCCCACAAAAGCCTCTACGATGCGTTCAAAGCCTGGCGGGAAGGGAACTAGCCCCCGGCCAGACTGAAACACATACCAACAACAACAAATAATGGGGGTTTCGGTTCGAAGTTTCGGCATAATCCCAGGCGCCGCGAAAGATCCGGAACACATTGATATGATTAAATATTGCAAGTTGGAATTGGCGAAACCCATGTATTCAAAACCACTACGCTACGCCTCACTGGCGGCGGCCCTAACCTTGATCGGAAGCGGCGCCAACGCCCAGTTACTGCATAATTTGACCATCGGCAATGCCAAGGCCCTGGCCCTGGGTAATGCGGTCACCGCCGACCCCCCGGGCATTGATTCCATACATTTCAACCCGGCGGGTCTGGCCCAGATCAAGGGGCGTCAGTTCAATGTCAAGCTGATTGCCGCCCACCTCACCAGCGACAGCGAATTCGGCGCCCCTATTCGCCCGGATAACAACACCAAACAGACCTATTTCGACTTTAATGAAGGGCGCCTGGACCAGTGTAGCGCGGCCGGGGCCACCCCCACCCAGCAGGAGCTGGATGACTGCTGGGGCGTCGACCCCATCGCCAACTCCAGTTCCTCCATGGATGGCCCGGGGCTGATGCTGCCCTTTTTCGGTTTCACTGAGCTGCCCATCCTGGCCTTCCCCGCCGGCGGCGTGGCCTTCGAGGATCCCAGCATGGGCTGGACCTTCGGTACCGCGGTCTACTCCCCCCAGGGTATTGGCTATACCCGGGATGACGCCGACCCCACCACCGGAAACGGCTCCCCCGGCGCCTATCAGGGCACCGAAGTGGGGGTCACCCGGCTCACCTATTTCTCCCCCACCGTGGCCATTCCGGTTACCGATAAACTGTCGGTGGGCGTGGGCATGAACTTCTCCTATCAGGGTCTGGCTGTGGATACCTACATCCGGGCACCGCTGCAAACCACCCAGTGGCTGGGCAGCGTCAACGACCTCCTGCCAGCGGAAGCCGAACTCAGCATTATTGCCCCCTATGACAACATCGGCCGCCTGTCCATGGAGATGGAGGATTTTCTGTCGGTGGGCTTTAACTTCGGGATCCTGTATCAGGCCACCGACTGGCTGTCTTTCGGCTTCCTGTACCAGAGTGAGGCCACCGCCCAGATGTCCGGCGACTATAAGATGGTGAACAGTGAGGAATTCCTGCACACCACAGAGGATCTGGCGCCGGCGGGCCCGATACTGGGAGTTGTGGGGGGCGCGCCGTTCAATGCCACCCGGGTGGAGAAAGGGGAGGTGGAACTGGAATATATCATGCCCCAGAACGTGGCCTTCGGTACCTCCATCAAGGTCCTGCCGCGGCTGAAAGTGAATGTGGACCTGCGCTGGGTGGAATACAGCGTCTGGGATGAACTGGAGTTTGAATTCAGCAATAACGTGGATTACCTGAACCTGTCCAGCGTGATTTACACCCTGTCCAGTGGTTACGGCCTGAAAGACAACGCCGATCCGGACGCCATGCGCATTCGCCGGGGCTATGATGATACCTGGTCCCTGGCCTTTGGCGCCGAATACCAGTGGGACGACAACCTGGTACTGCGGGTGGGCTTTGAACCCCGGGAAGGGGCCATTTCCGATTCCTCCGCGGACCTGCTGTTCCCCATTGGCAAGGCGGACCTGTTCACCGCAGGCTTTGGCTGGCAGCTCAGCAGCACCGCCCGGGTGGACGCTGCACTGGGTGTGCTCTACTCGGAGCAGTCCATTGATGCCTGTAAATCTTTAAACGCTAACCGCTGTCAGGAAGGCGATGTGGTGTACAACCCCTACTACTCCATGCCCTTTGAAACCGAGACCACCGCCTATATCGGTGCCATCTCTTTCGATAAAAAGTTCTGACAGTTTAGACATGAAGTGTTGACGGCGTCGGCCCAGGTTCTCTGTGGGCTGAGGGTTTGACCATTCCCAATCCTGGGGGTCAAACCCCTGCACCTTTCACTTCAGCCTCCCATCGGCCGCTTTTCACCTGACTGAACGGCCCCAGCTCGGACAGCCTGTCCGACTAAATTGCGCATTTTGTGATCCCTGCCTCAGACCCTCAGTGAATTCTGTGAATTTGCAGCTATGTTTATTTTTGTAATTCCCTCAGGGGTTACGGTTATTCACAGATTCCCCCAGTGAAGCGCCACGGGCAGATTATTTTTTGCTGTCTCCGGGTCTTCCTTTGCTTGAGTATAGGTCGCAATGTTCAAACTGATGTTTCCCCGGTTCGCCTTCGCCATCGCCGTCCTCAGTCTGGCTGCCTGTGGCGGTGGTGGTGGTTCCTCCAGCCAGGACAGCGCCGCCGCCTCCAGTTCCGGTACTGCCGCCGCCACGGTGCAGGGGGCCGTGGTAAAAGGCCTGGTGCGCCAGGCCAACGTCTCGGTCTATGCCGTTACCGACGGCACTGCGGGAGCACTGCTGGCCAGTACCCGCAGCGATGCCAACGGTCAGTATCGGCTGGCGCTGGGGGATTATCAGGGGCCGCTGTACCTGGAAGTCACCACCCAACCCGGGGCCACCACTCTGCTGTGTGACAGCGCCAGCGGTTGCGGCAGCTTCACCGGCGTTACCGAGGCTGACAGCAACAACAACGGCCGGGTGGATTTTGGCGAAGCCTATCCGGCACCGGCGGATTTCCAGCTCAGCGCGGTGGTGAGTGAGACGCCCCAAAGCCCGGTGAGCGTCACGGTACTGACCCACCTGGCAGCCGCTCTGGCTCAGTCACTGCCCCAGGGACTCAATGCAGTCTCCATTGCGGTGGCCCAATCCCAGATTGAAAACCTGTTTCAGGTGGCCAGCCTGAGTCAGACCCAGGCGCTGGATCTCACCAACCCGGAAGCGGTGGCTGCGGCCACTGTGGATGAGCTGCGCTACAGTGTGCTGGCCGGCGCGCTGGCCGGCCTGACCGATGGCGCCAGCCTGCCCCAGGTGCTGGCCCAGCTCACCGAGCAGCTGCAGCTTCAGGGGGGACAGCTGGTAACCCGGGACAGCCAAAGCTCGGTACCCACTCTGGCGCAGCTGGTACAGGAGGCGCTCGCCACCAGCCAGCGACTATCCCTGACTGAACTGGGGCAGGCGTTCACCAGTGAACTGGCTGCCCTGGAATTGACCCCGGCAGGCAACCTCACCGAGGCGGTGCCCTCGCCCACCGCCGGTGGCGACAATGCCGCCGTCATTGAGGCTTTTGTCAGCGATCTGCAAACCTGGCAGGGCTACTTGAGCCTGAACCCGGACCAGTCATCCTTCGCCGGCGTGGTGTCGGCGGTGGGGGTTTCCACCGGTACCGATCTCGGTAACATGCTGCAGGCAGTGGCCATCGCCGGCCAATACGGTCCGGTGGTGGCCCTGCCGGACGCCGCATTGAGCGCCGCCTGTGACAGCCTGAGCACCGCCCTGTACCGCCTCACCTGCCGCCTGCTGATCTCCGGCAAATCCCTGGAGGATATCTGTCACGGCAACCTGAACCTGGTACTGTTCAATCGCTCCCTGTGTGACGTCCTCAATGACCTGGAACTGCCCCTGGGCAGTGACCTGCGGGGGCATTTTGCCCTTTGGGACGGAGTGGCACGAATTTACGGAACCAGCAATGGCATGGAAGTGGACCTCACCTTTACCAGCGCCGGCAACCAACAGGGCAGCTATGGTTTTGGTCTCAGCGGTCAGGTGACATCGGACACCGGCAGCCTGACCATCAGCGAGGGTCAGTTCAGCCTGCAGTTTGACGGCGGCATCGATCTGCGCAACCTCAAACTGCCGGAATCCGCCGCCGGTACTCTGAGCGTGAATTATGCCCAATTTCACGATGTGGGGCTGGAAAACCCCACTACGTTCAGCGGCGATCTCAGTGTTAACGTGGACCTTAGCGGGGTCAGCCAAACCGGTGATGACAACACAACCCCCGTCTCCGAGCTCGACAGCATCACCATGGCCCTGTCCGCCGATGGCCTGTTCGAATCCCTGATGGGAGACAGTTTCCAGGGTTCCATCGAACTCACCGGCGGCGCTGACAGCGGCGTGCAGTTGCAATTTATCACGGATCTGCCGGACTTCACTGACCAGGCCGTGATTCACCTGGAAAGCACCCGGGAACAACTGGCCCAGGGTCAGATCAACGATCTGTCTCTGAGTTGGGGCGGCAAACAGTATGACATCATGTATTTTCACGCGCCATTCCACGGCATTCGGGTGGAGAACCAGGACGGCGTGATCATGGATCTGGATCTGGGCGTGGAGGATGGCGCTGTTGCCGGCTCGCTGATGCTGAACGGCACCGCCTACGGCACAGTGACGCCGCTCAATGGCAGCCTCGTACTTAGGCTTTCTGACGGCTCTGAAATTCTGTTGTAATCACAGGCTGCCGGGGCTTCAGTCAAACGCCCCGGCAGTGAAACCGGTACCGGCTAGACGAAATACATAACCAGCCAGTCTGCGATCAGTGCCGGTTTGCTCTCCCCTTCGATTTCCACCGTGTATTCCGCGGTCAGCAACAACTGGCCGGGCTTTTTCTCGGTGACGTCTTTCAGTACCGCCGTGGCCCGCACCCGGGCGCCGGTTTTCACCGGGGCCAGAAACCGGATCTTGTCAAAACCATAGTTCATGGCCATCTGCGTACCTTCCGGCACCACCTGCTCACTCATTTGCGTTTGCAGGTGCGGCAGCAGAGACAGGGTCAGAAAACCATGGGCGATGGTACCACCAAAAGGGGTATCCTTGGCCCGCTCCGGGTCCACATGGATAAACTGATGATCCAGGGTGGTGTCGGCAAAACCGTTAATCCGATCCTGGTCGATCTGGAACCAGTCAGAGGCCCCCATGGACTTTCCCACGTAATCCTGCAGCGCGGCAGGCGCAACCGTTGTCATACAGTATCCTCGCTTGTGCTTTATTATTGCTTCAGTCGTTAAACAGTTTTTCCATCTGGCGCTCCACCAGGGTCCAGGGAATCAACATGGGTTTCTTGGTCACCGTCAGGGTACAGAATTCCCCTTCCACCACGTATTCCATGTGAAAGCCTTTGCCGCGGGCGTAGCCGCTTTCATGATCCCCCTCGAATTCCACATTGTGTTCCGCCGCCAGTTCGTTCAAGCGCTCCAGGATCACAACCGGGTCTTCGGGTAATCGGCCGGTCACTGACCTGCTCATGATTCACTCCAGGTATTACAAATACGGTTCAGTCAGACTGGCTATTCTACCACATTCCACCAACCTGTCATGAACCGGTCAGGTGCGCTTGAAGGCGGCAGTGGCCACTAAAGATTTAAACCAAACAGCTTACACACATTTTCTGTGCTGTTGCGCCATAACTCGGCCACCGGTTCCTGACGCACATCCGCCAACAGCTCGACAATACGAAACAGGTGATCGGGGCGATTGTATTCCCCCTGCGCAAATGGGGGCGGGATATCCGGGGCATCGGTTTCAAACACGATGGCCTCCTTGGGCAGAGCCCGCAAAATCCGATGCAGTTTGTGCGCACGTTCATAGCTGGCGGCACCGCCAAATCCAATCTTGAACCCCATATCCACGGCCCGCTCAGCCTGTTGCAGGCTGCCGGAAAAGGCGTGCAGAATACCCCCGGTTTCCAGGTGGCTTTCGCGCACATACTTCAGAACCAGGTCCTGGGTTTTGCGGGCGTGGACGATCACCGGCAGGCGATGGTTTCTGGCCACTGACAGTTGCTGGCGAAACAACTCGATCTGCTGCGGCAGATCCGAATCATCCTCTTGGGCATCCAGCCCGATTTCACCCACGGCGATGGCATCGTTGTCCAGCCATTGATCCAGTTCCTCCACATGCCCCGGTTGATGCTCGGCGGTGAAGTACGGGTGCAGCCCATAGGCAGCGAATAATCGAGGCTGGTACTGAGCGTGGCTTGCCACCAACTGGTGCAGCCTAGGCCACTGGCTGCGGCTGACACCGGGAATCACTATAGCGGCCATGCCACCTTCGCTGCAGCGCTGCAGAATCTCTTCGCGCTCAGCATCCAGAGCCGGGAAATCCAGATGACAGTGACTGTCGATCAATTGGGTCATGGGCCTCCCTGACTTACGCTGGATACATTGAGTCCATGGAAACCCATCTGCGGTGACGTTTCAATAGGGGTGGGAGCAGCGGAGGCAGGAACCATGGGGTTTAGGAACCACGGGGTTTGGCGCAAAGGGGTACGAAGCTATGGGCTTCGGGGCTTTACGATTCGGGATTACGGGCTGGATTAGGGGCTTCGAATCACCAGGAATCAGGCAAAGTAATGCTCTGCCCGGGCCAGAATATGCTCGGCAATGTAGTGGGACAGCGCATACACGCTTTCCTGGGGATTGACGATGATGGACGTGGGGAACAGGCTGGCATCACTGACAAACAAGCCCTTGACCTGGTGACTCTCACCGTACGGATTAACCACGCTCCGGGCTGGATCCGACCCCATACGCATGGTGCCCTGGGGATGGTAGGACACCATGCGCAGAGCAAAGGGATGATTCTCGATGGGGTCCACCACCGCATCAATCTGCTCCACAGATTCGATCACCCATTTATCCCCCGTGGGCAAAAACACCCGCTCCGCTCCGGCGGCAAAATATATGCGGGCGGCGGCTTTGAAGGCCGCTTTAATGGCCGGGAAATCCCGCTCATCGATGGCGTATTCAATGCGTTTTTGGCCGTCCACCAGACTGACCCGGCCCACATTGTGATCGTGGATCAAGGACACGCAGGACGCATAGTGTTTGGCCCGGGACATAAAATCCAGGTAGGCCGCACCGGTGCCAGGTTCCGTTGCCATGCCCAGTTCCACCGGGCCGGCACCGCCGCCCTCCAGTACGAAACCGCCTTTATCCGGGTGTTCAAACTCGTCCACATACACCCCCAGCATGGCCCCCTGCCAGGTGAATATCTCCTCCGCAAACTCCGCCACGATCATGGTGGAAGGGTGGCAGGCAAAATTCCGACCCACCTGACCGCTGGCGTTGCCCAGTTGACTGTGCAAAAACAGAAGGGGCGTCTGCACCGCTCCCGCCGCCGCCACCACCAGGGGGGCTTTGACCCGCACGTCCGCCACCTTACGCCCGGTGAGCGGATCAATGGTTTCCGCCTCGACCCCCTGCACCTTTCCGTACCGATTTGCCTGCGCATTCACCTGGCCATGCTCCTGCTCTGCCAGGATACGGGTTACCCGGGTATCACTGTAGATCTTCGCCCCGTAATGACTGGCCCAGGGCAGATAAGTCACCAGCATGGATTGTTTGCGATCGGTTTTACAGCCGGAAAGACAATGCCCGGTGAGCGCGCAGTCGCGAATATTGCGGTTTAGCGGTTTTACCGACCAGCCGAGTGTTTCCGCCCCTGCCTGCAGCTTCTGACTATTGCGATTGATCTCATGGGGCTGGTTGGTGTGAATACTGAGATTGCGCTCCACCTTGTCAAAGTACGGCGCCAGGGATTCCGGCGTGAGATTGGTCAGGCCGAACTCCCGGCCCCACTTTTCCAGAATAAAGTCCGGCACCCGGAATGCCACACAGCCATTCACCACCGTGGACCCACCCAGACAGCGCCCCTGCAGCACCAGCAGGTCGCCGGCCTTATTGGCCTGGTTGCCATGCTCTTCGTACAGCAGTTCCAGCATATCCGGGAATTTTTCGTTGAAGCGGCTGGAGGGGACATAGGGCCCCGCCTCCAGCACCACCACCCGTTTACCGGCGGCGGCCAGTTCGTAGGCCATTACCGCACCCCCGGCGCCGGAGCCCACCACCACGGCGTCCGCTTCCAGTTCCAAACGTTCGGTTTGTAAATCCGCGGCGGTGGTCACCTTCAACATCATTACGCTTTACCCCCAATGGGTTCATTGCCGGGCAGCGGGGTCTCCCCCAGTGATGTCAGCCCCCAGCGCTCGGATACCGGCCCCGGGAATTGCAGCGGCCCCCAGGTCTGTTCGTCCCGCCAGTAGGAGGCATACACCAGTTTCTTTAACACCATGATTATCCCCTGTTGCAGGGAATGGCCCTGTTGCCATTGTTCAATATAGGAATGGGCGGCGCTATCGGTCATGCGGGTAAAACGGGAAAAATGCAGGCCCAGTACCAGGCCTGCGTGCTCAAACAAGTCCATGGCGGTACTCAGATCCGCCTGGGTCTGAGGGGGCAAATAGCCGTACAGAGTATCCACATTGGCAACCACCGGCACCTCTGTGCGAGACGTGAGAGCGGTGCCCTCGGTGGGCAATAACACTTCACTGAGGCGCTGAAACAACTCAGCCTGGCCGGCATCAAGATACTGCATGGATTGAATCGGGGGGCGGGACGGCCCGGAGCAGGCCGCCAGCAGGGGCCCGCTGCCAGCCAGCAGCAGCAAGCGCATGCTGTTGGCCACAAAACGGCGCCGGGACAGGGGCTGCAAATGCCCGGTGAGGTCCCGTAGCAACGAGCTGGAGACGGGTTTCAGATCCATTTGATTATTGTAATCGGATTGACATTGTTCGAGTCTACCCAAGTTCAGGGCTCCGGGGAAATGACCAAATTACCCGCTGGCTTTGACAATTTGCACCAAAATCAGCGACCTTGATATGCGTCAAATCGAAGCCCTGGGTTTACGCTATGCTGGTATTAAATTAAGGGCTTTTAACCACAATTATCGAAAGGAAATTAAATGAGTCTGGAAAAGCACGATTTGTTGCATGAATTTCCCGAAAGCCGGGACACCATTCATGATCTAAAGATGAATAACAGTCATTTCGCCAGACTGTTCGATCAGTACCATAATAAAGACCACGAGGTGCACCGGATTGAAACCGGCGCGGAAAATACCAGCGACGACTATCTTGAAGTCCGTAAGAAAGAACGGCTGAAATTAAAAGACGAACTATACCGCATGATTAAGGAGCACGAGTCGCAGAGTTAATCAGTCAGTCGACTCGGCGTTAACTAAAAAAGGGGCTTAACGCCCCTTTTTTAGTCTTGCCAACGTATATCCATCATGTTCAGCGTCAGTCCGCTTCGTCGCAGATCAGGCCCGATACATCCCGAAACTCTTCATCACAAGCGGTGATTCGGCGCCGCTTTTCGTATGATCGGGACAATTTAGTCCCCCCAAGATAATATTTGAAGCCAGCATAAATGCCTGAAACCGGCTGGTCCGAGGTCACTCCGTCATCATCGATCTCAGCATCCAGATACTTGTATTCCAGGGTGAGCGCGTAGTTGGCATTGACCCGATATTCAGTGCCCAAGGAAACGAACGGCGCCACGCCGTCTGCATCGATGGAATCCGAGACCAACCCCTGGTACACACCGCTGCTGTAGGATTTGGAGCTGATATCAACCTCTGTTTTCCAATACATGGCACCAAGGCGGGCGTAAACATCCACATCCGCATTGACCGGCAGGGCAAGTTTGATAAGCCCTCCGGCAGCTCGGGTCTGGCCAGTGAGTTTGCTATCCAACCGATCAGCGCCATTAACGTATTCCTCTTTGATCCGAAAATCACCGAGATCAATGATCGCCATCTCCAACGCCAATACCTCCAGCAGGCTCAGGCCGGCAAACAACTCGACGCCGATAGCATCCTTGCTGACGGACACATCGGTGACCGCGTCGCCCTCCACCGCCAGGTCATCCAGTTCGTCATAGCTGGACTGGCCCAGACTACCGCCAAAATAAATCAGACCGGAATTGGAAAACCCGCGCTCAGCCCCGTAGGCAGAAGTCGCTAATAAAACTCCCAACAGCACTCCAAAACTAAATCGTTTTTTCATTACTACCCTTCTTTTTTGTTTGTATTTTCAGCTGGAACATATTGCCAAAAAAAAGCCCGGCGTGATAGCCGGGCTTTTTGCGGAGCAAATGGCTATAGAGAGAGCGATCAGAGCTTGCTTTCCAGCTCCGGCACGGCCTCGAACAGATCCGCCACCAGCCCATAGTCCGCCACCTGGAAAATCGGGGCTTCCTCGTCCTTATTAATGGCGACAATCACCTTACTGTCCTTCATACCGGCCAGGTGTTGAATGGCTCCGGAAATACCCACAGCGACATAAAGCTGAGGCGCCACGATTTTACCGGTCTGGCCCACCTGCATATCGTTGGGCACGAAGCCGGCATCCACCGCGGCGCGGGAAGCGCCCACTGCGGCGCCCAGCTTGTCGGCCACCTTATACAGCATCTCGAAGTTGTCGCCGTTCTGCATGCCGCGGCCACCGGAAATCACCACATCGGCCGCGGTCAGATCCGGACGATCGCTCTTGGCCAGCTCCTCACCCACGAAAGAGGACACGCCAGCGTCCTTGGCCAGATCCAGATTCTCCACCGAGGCGGAGCCACCCTCGGCCGCCACCGGATCAAAGGACGTGCCGCGCACGGTGATCACGTTGGTTTCCTGATCGCTTTGCACGGTGGCAATGGCGTTACCGGCATAGATAGGACGCAGGAAGGTGTTGGCATCCACCACTGCGGAAATCTCAGAGATCATCTGTACGTCCAACAGCGCCGCCACCCGGGGCAGGAAATTCTTGCCGGTGGTGGTGGCTGCCGCCAGAATGTACTTGTAGCCTTTGCCGACCTCAGCCACCAGGTCAGCCACGTTTTCCGCCAGTTGATGTTCGTAGGCGGCGTTGTCAGCCAACAGGACTTTGGCGACGCCATCGATCTTGGCGGCTTCTTCCGCTACCGCGCTGCAGCCGCTGCCGGCCACCAACACAGTGATATCGCCACCGATCTGCTGAGCGGCCGCCACAGTGTTCAGGGTAACGCCCTTCAGGCTTGCATTGTCGTGTTCTGCATAGACTAATACGCTCATTAGATCACCTTCGCTTCGTTCTTCAACTTGTCAACCAGCTCCGCCACATCAGCCACTTTCACGCCAGCCTGACGCTCGGCGGGGGGCTCAACCTTGACGGTTTTCACCAGCGGAGATACATCAACACCGAAATCGCCGGGAGCCTTGGTATCCAGGGGTTTCTTTTTGGCCTTCATGATGTTCGGCAGAGAGGCATAGCGGGGTTCGTTCAGGCGCAGGTCCGTGGTAACCACCGCCGGCAGTTTCAACTCAACGGTCTGCAGGCCGCCATCAATCTCACGGGTGACCTTCACGCTGCCCTCGGCCACGTTCACCTCTGAAGCAAAGGTGCCCTGCCCCATGCCCGCCAGCGCCGCCAGCATCTGGCCGGTCTGATTGTTGTCACCGTCGATGGCCTGTTTGCCCAGAATCACCAGGTCAGGCTTTTCTTCATCAACGATGGCTTTCAGCAGTTTGGCAACCCCCAGTGGCTGCACATCTTCCGCCTCCACCAGGATACCGCGGTCAGCACCCAGTGCCAGTGCGGTACGAATCTGCTCCTGGGCCTGCTTAGGACCTACCGCCACCGCTACGATTTCGGTGGCAACCCCCTTCTCCTTCAAACGCACAGCTTCTTCAACAGCGATTTCACAGAAGGGGTTCATGGCCATCTTGACGTTATTCAGGTCGACACCGCTGTTATCAGCAGCAACGCGGACCTTAACGTTGTAGTCAACTACTCGTTTGACAGCAACAAGAACCTTCATGGAACCCTCGGCTTAGATAATGAAATGTGGATTTAAGGTATCACTCAAGACCCGTATTGTTCAGGATCAGGCCGCAATACCCTGCGATCTTCGTGAATGTTGGAACAGTGTCGAACGTCGACCGCCCTCGTCCAGAGCGCGATGTATCTTGCCGTTTTATGGCAGGCAGGTCAATAGCGGATGGGCCGCCAAACCCGGTCCCCAGTGCCAATATCCCAACCGGGCGACCCTGGTTTTCCCTTTTTTAAACATGGGCTTAGCGGCGACCCTAAAGACCCTGGCTGGCTGAACCCGGTTCTGCATGGGTCTGGGGAAGCGCGGCCGAGAGTCTAGGAAACTTCTGAATACCGGGGCCCTTACTGACCCCTCAATGATATGGCAATGGGACCGGAGTCCGCCAGTCTCCGGCCGGGATAAGTTACACTACGGCCGCGGCCGCTTCACCCGCTTGCAGCGGCAACGCCTTCCGGCGTGCTTCGCGCCCGAACGAATGGACCTGTTAAGGAGTTACCTGAATGAAGTTTGTAAGCACCCTGCTACTTGGATTGTGGCTCAGTGCCACTGTCCATGCCCTCGAACTGGGCGGCATCACCATGCCGGAGACCCTCACCACCAGCGATGGCGCCACTCTGCACCTCAATGGTGCAGGCATACGGGAAAAATGGTTTATGGATCTGTACGTGGGCGGGCTGTATCTGCTGCAACCCAGCGCCGATCCGGACACCATTCTTAGCGCCGACGAGCCCATGGCCATCCGCCTGCATATTGTGTCCGGCATGATTACCAGTGAGAAAATGGTGAACGCCACCATGGAGGGCTTCGAAAACTCCACCGGCGGTAATGTGGATGCGCTGGATGTGAATATCAAAGCTTTTCTGGCGGCCTTTGACGAGGCCATCAAGGAAGGGGACATCTTTGCGTTCATTTATGAACCGGGAAAAGGTATTCATATAATGAAAAACGGCGCCGAGTACATGCTGGTGGAATGCGAGTTGGCCTTCAAACAGGCATTGTTCGGTATCTGGCTCTCCGATAAACCGGCGCAGAAGTCATTGAAACGGGATATGCTGGGCAGGCACGGCTAAACAATAGGGTACCGCCGGTGCTGAACCCCCGGCCCAGCGGGCACAGCCCTGACTTAATTTATTCATCATTTCGTCACCTATAAGAAACAGTCATGGCATAGATTCAACATCGAGGTTTCACATTTCCTGGAGGCCACGATGCTTCGAACCCAACGCCCTGCCGCTGTTAGTAATGGCAAAGCCAGTCCGCGCATCTTCGCGGAGTTTATCCATTCCGAGCAGGAAATCCGCCAGGTGCAGCAAATGCGCTATCAGGTATTCTGCGCTGAATACAAAGTGGAATTACCGGTCAACATGGTTTGGAATGGCCAACCGGTGGACGTGGATGATCTGGACGATCACTGTCTTCACTTGGTGGTGCGGGATGCCGCCAGCGGCGATATCATCGGCTATACCCGGGTATTGACCTGTGAGCAGGCGGCGAAAGTGGGTCACTATTACTCCAGCCATGAATTTGAAATCAACAACATTATCAAGCGCCCTGGACGGTTTCTGGAAATTGGCCGCACCTGTATTCATCCCCGGCACCGCAACGGCGCCACCATTGCGGTATTGTGGGCATTTCTTGCCAGATTCATGCAGGAAAACGACTACCGCTACCTGTTCGGCTGTGCCAGCGTTTCCCTGGACGATGGCGGCGCCATGCTGGCCGCTTTGATGCCGGTTATCCGGGAAAAATTCATGGCGGACGAGGAATACCGGGTATTTCCCAAAGTGCCCTTTCCCGGGGCGGACAAACACACGGATCTGAAACCCAGTTTCCCTCCGTTGCTCAAGGCTTACACCCGTATGGGCGCGCAGATTTGCGGTGACGCCTGCTGGGATCCGGATTTTAACGTGGCGGACCTGTTTGTTCTGCTGGACGTCAATAACGTGGCCAACCGCTACGCCCGGCACTTTCTCAAGGAGCCGGTTGCCGCATGATGCTGCTGCGACAAAGCATTGCCGCTGCCCGCCTGTTTCTGCATGTCCTGGCGGGCATTGTTTTGCTGGTCCTCACCGGAGCCCTGTGGAATAACAAAAGCTCTCTGGTGAAACGCACCAAGCAGTGGTGGTTGGGTGGAATCGTACAGCTGCTGGGAATTGATGTGGAGGTTCATGGTGAGGTGCCCCAACCGGAACCCGGCCGGGGCCTGCTTTACGTCAGCAATCATATCTCCTGGGTGGACATCCCCCTGATCGGCGGCCTGACCCAGTTGAACTTTCTGTCCAAGGCCGAAGTCCGGGGCTGGCCCCTGATCGGAAAACTGGCGGAGGGCACGGGCACCCTGTTTATCCAACGGGGGTCCGGGGACGCCGGGCGGGTGGCCAAAGCCATCGCCGATTATCTGGATGAGGGGCGCTCAGTACTGTTCTTCCCCGAGGGCACCACCAGTGACGGCAGCAGCGTGGGTCGCTTCCACAAACGCCTGTTTCAGGCGGGGCAACATACCGCGGTCCAGATGTGCCCCATTGCTATTCATTATTGCGTGCCGGCCAGCGGGGACAATCCCGTGGCCTTTATTGATGATGACGAATTTACCCACCATCTCTGGCGCGTATTAAGGCACCGGAAAATCCAGGCCCGGGTGCAGTTTCTGCCGTTGCGCAGCCTGGAACCCACAGCACTGGAGCACTTCGTGGCCCAGGTCCAGGGGGAAGTGGCGGCCAGTGTGGCGGACCACCACCGACAGGCCGGTACTAATACCAATACTCAATGGCCTGATGCATCCACTCCCGCCGCTCGAGAGGACGGGGCAGCCAGTTTTTAAAGCTGGCCACTGCCCGCATCAGAAACTCCATTAAACACTGGTGCCGGCGCAGCACCCGTTCATGACGGTGGGGCAGCAGAGGGTTGAACACCCCTAATGCGTTGAACATCTGCATGGGGTTTTTCTTCACCCAGAGCCAGGATCCCATCTCCAGCGTCAGTGGCAAATAAGTGCCCCGCCGCTGGTGCAGGGTCTGGCGGTAGATATAATCCCACAGGTCACCATGGGTGGTGTAATTCCGGGATTGCGGTTCGATCCGATAGAAACTGAAGGTGGGATGGGTGCGGCGGAACAGCAGCCGCAAGGCAAACATTTCACCGATATCATCGAAGGGGTCGGCGGTATAGGCGTAGGGAAACCACACCTGGTCCTGATGACCGAAGCCCGAATGGCAATCCAGGGAAATAACAAACGCCGCTTCCTGCACAATCTCCGTCACCAGTTCCACCACTGCCGCCGCCTCGGTCTCCATGGCATCGCCCTTGCGTCCGCGATACCAGGGCAGGTGTTTGCTGAAACGCTGGCCACCCAGTAGAAAGGGCACCTTACCGGTGGCGTCAATAGGCGCGTTACGCATCAGATCCACCCCGGAACCGTTACTGCGGGTGCGTTTTAACATGCCCAAGGGGTTAACCAGGGGTACGAACACCAGGCGCAATTGCTGTAGCTGCTGGTTGAGGCTATCATCCCAACTCATGCGCTGCAGCAGCGTATTCATAAACGACAGCACCACCTGGGTGCCAATTCGCTCCACCCCGTGGACGCCACCGGTAAAGATGACCGCCGGAGCGGTGGGGTCGCGGGTCCCCATTTCGAAGCAATACAGGGGCAGACCTTCGTCGCCAAACTCCACCGCCGCCAAAGTGTGGACCCGGGCTGGCAGATCCACCTGCTCCAGCCAGCGATCCATTTGATACAGCTCTGGCAACCCCTTTAAAACCCGGTCTGAGCGAATCAGTGTCAACGGCCAGCAACTCCTGTCAGTACCAAAACCGCAAATTTATAACAGTTGGGTGTCAGTCCGGTGACAACAACGGGTCGGCAGGCATAGGGGGCAAGCCGGTGGCGTCACAGCTGTGATTGGGGCAATAACCCAGGGGATTTTTCGCCAGATACTGCTGATGATAGGACTCAGCAAAGTAAAACGGAGCATCCGCCACCACTTCGGTGGTGGTAACCGGCGCACCAGCGGCCTGCAGCGCTGCGTCGTAGGTGGCTTTGGCCCGCAGTGCCAAGGTCTCCTGCTCGGCGCTGACCGGATAAATGCCAGACCGGTACTGGGTACCCACATCGTTGCCCTGGCGCATGCCTTCGCAGGGGTTGTGGTTCTCGAAAAACAATTTCAATAACTGTGCATAGCTCACCTGCTGCGACCAGTACACCACCCGCACCACTTCATTGTGACCGGTACGACCGGAACAGACTTCCTCATAAGTGGGGTTGGGGGTGATACCCGCACCGTACCCCACTGCGGTGGTATACACCCCAGGGCTGTTCCAGAACAGCTTTTCAGCGCCCCAGAAACAACCCATTCCAAAATAGGCCACTTCGGTATCCGGCGGATATGGGCCTTTCAACTCGGTGCCCAACACCGTATGGGGCCCACTTACTGCCAGGGGCTCGGTACGCCCGGGCAGGGCTTCTTCGACGGAGGGCAACTGGTTTTTGAAGCGGTTGCCAAGTTTCCAATTTATCATGCTATCAATCCCGGTCGGGGGAGCCCATGGCCGGGCCCGCTGTGACTTTGCTGTCATTTTGGCAAATTTAAACCCAAATACAACAATGTTCACAAAAGGCCACTTAAATGAACCTGGCGTCCGTCGAATACAATCGGTGGCTAAGGTAACGTGCGAGAATTCCCGCAACTGATGCAACACGCTTGGTTAATTCAAAATCACATCGCCACAACAACCATAAGAAGTGAACCGTGATGCCAGCCACCGAACCCAAATCCAGCGTTTAAAAAGTAGCCAACCTGACCGCACTCGAGGTGTTCGAGATGCATCAGGTGTTCCTGAAATATTACAACAACGCCCATCTTGAGAACTTCTTCAAGGACATCAGCAAAAAGCAATACGTGCTGTTAATGCGGGCGCCGGACACCGGACGTATCGTCGGCTTCAGTACCATCGCCCTGCTGGATCTCGAATACCAGGGGCGCAAGGTGCTGGGCTTGTTCAGCGGCGACACTATCCTGGAACGGGAATACTGGGGTTCCCGCCGCTGGCAGCTGACCTGGGGACTGTTCTGTCTGCGCCTGAAGCTGGCCAACCCCCGTACTCCTTTTTTCTGGCTGTTGATCAGTAAGGGCTACAAGACCTATATGCTGATGGCCAATAACTTTATCAATTATTACCCCCCGCATCGACAAGGAGGATCCAGAGCTGGCCAAAGTGGTGGATGCGTACTGTACGCAATTATACCCGGATCACTACGATCCCCAGCGACGGATCCTGGACTTTGGCGATGGTTACCAGAACCTGCAGGGACACGTGGCGGAGATCGGAGAGGATCTGCGCAAAAGTCAGCCCAAGATTCGCTTTTTCGAGGAACGTAATCCGGACTGGCGCCGGGGCACCGAGTTACCTTGTGTCAGTGTCTTGGAAGTTCCGGTACTGTGGAAATTCATTCAAAAAATCTCACGGGAAAAACTGGGTGGAAGGCAGCGCTCCCGTAAAGAAAGCCTGCAAACCTCATAGAGCCCTCCATGACCCTGTTGAATCGAATCGCCCATGGCGCCACCGGACTCTGGGCGTATCGGCAAAAGCGCCAGTTTATCCGCGACAGCCATCACTGCCGCCACCTGCAGGAGCAGCGCCTGGCGCAGATCCTGAGTACCGCCGCGCCGGCGCCGGCCCATCAGGCCGGCAACCTGCGACCGGACATGGACTGGCAGGCGTTTGCCGAGCGGGTGCCCGTCACTGATTATCTGAGTTGGGAGCCCTGGATTGAGCGGCAATTGCAGGATCAGCCGGGCAAGCTGAGCAGCAGCCCTATCGTCCGTCACCAGCCCACCAGCGGCTCCACCTCGGCGGTCAAGTGGATTCCCTACACCCGCCAGTTCCTGCAGGAAATCAATCGCGCCCTGATGGTGTGGATTGGCGATCTGTATCAACGTTATCCGGGTATTCGCCGGGGCTTTCACTACTGGTCAGTCTCCTGGATTCCTGAGCAGTTAAGAGCCACCGTGGACGATAATGTCAATGACGATTTGCGAGTGTTGCCCTGGTGGGAGCGCTGGATCGCCGCTCAGTATATGGCGGTGCCGGATACAGTGGCCCGGGCGGCCACTTCGGACGACACTTTTTTTGCCTCGGTGGCCTGGTTGGTGGCGCGCCAGGACCTGAGTTTGCTGTCAGTCTGGAGCCCCACCTTCGCCCTGTCCCTGTTACAGGTGTTACAGGCGCACCAACAGGCACTGGCCCGGGTGCTGGAACAGGGCGCCTGGCTGCAGCGAGCCGGGGCCCTGGGGGACACTCCCTGCCCCCGGGCGCCGCAACGGGCCGCCCTGCTGCGCCAGGGGGGCTCGGTGGATGATCCCGCTTTTCTGCAGGCGCTGTGGCCGGACCTGACCCTGATCAGCTGCTGGGACACCGCCAGCAGCGCCAGCTGGGCCCAACGTCTGGGCCGCCGCTTTGCCCACGCCCAAGTGGAGGGCAAAGGTCTATGGGCCACCGAGGGCGCGGTCACCATTCCCCTGGAGGGCAGTTTCCCTCTGGCGGCCCAGAGTCACTTTTACGAGTTTCAGGACCTTGCCAATAACCGAATTTTGCCTGCCTGGGAGCTGCAACCCGCAACTGGATCGCATACTGGAACAAATCCTGTCCCAGCAGTTTCATTACCAGTTGGCCCGGGAGTTAAAACAACTGGCTCCTGCCCGGGTGCTGGTAACCCCCCGGGCCAGTGAGATCTACCGCTATCGCTGCCAGCGCCGGGGCATGGCGGAGGGTAACGTCAAGATCGAGCCGCTGGTGTTGTGGAATACCGACCTTCAACCCGAGCTGGCTGCGTGTCTCCGCGCGGCTACCACCCGGCAGGAAAAATCTCCGGCATTGATGCCGGAAATCAGCCAATGAGTTCCGGTCACCATATTCGTCTGGCCACGGAGGCTGATAATCAGGCATTACTGGCGCTACTGGACAGTACACCCCAGCAGGGTCTGGTGACCCTCAACTTCGAGCGCCACCCGGATTTCTTTCACGGCAGCGCCGTGGTGGGCCAACAGTCTTATGTAGTGGTGGCGGAGAGTCGCGAAACCGGTGCCCTGGACGGCGTTTCCAGCCTCAGCTTTCGTGAGGTTTTCATCAACGGCCGGCCCCGCCGCATCGGCTATGCCAACGACCTGCGTATCAGCAACCACTATCGGGGTTCACGTCTGTTACTGAAATTGTTCCGCCACAGCCGCCAGTTTCAACCCGATGATGAATTTTCCCAGACCGTAATCCTGGATGAGAATGCCGCCTCGCTGGGAACCGTGGCCAGCGGCCGCGGTGGTATGCCCCACTATTATCCCTACGGCCGGCTTAACACCTATCTGATCGCCACCGCTTACGATTTCAGTTCCCGGCCCCAGTATGGGGTGAGCCAGGCCCGGCCCAACGATGTGCCGGCCATGCAGGCTTTCTTCGACCAGCAGGCGCCCAAGCGTCAGTTTTATCCACTGTACCACTTTGACCGTGTGGGCAGTGATGACCCCTATTACCGCGACATTCGACTGAAGGATTTTTTCCTGGTGCGCGAAAGGGGTCAGGTGATCGGAATCTGCGGCCTGTGGAAACAGAAAGCCTTTAAGCAGACCAAGGTGGTGGACTACCCCCGCTGGATGCACTGGCTGCGACCACTCTATAACCTCTGGTGCTCAGTGGCCGGCGGATTTCCGTTGCCCGCCAGGGGCCAGGTGGCGGAGTATGTCAATCTGCATTCGGTGCTGGTGCGTGATGAGGAACCGGCGATCCTGAACAGTCTGCTGCAAGCCGCCCGCCGCGAACTGCGCCAGCGCGGTGAAGCCACCATGGTGTTGGCCCTGAGTCAGGGGGACCCATTGGAGCCGGCTCTCAAAGGCTTTGTGCGCCGGCGCATGGGCAGCCAGCACTTCCTGGTGAGCCATGGGCCGGATTGTCGGGCCCAACTGAACGCCGGTCTGCCGTTGTATCTTGAAGTGGCGCGGCTGTGAACCGGGTTTATCTGCCCACGGGGACCGGTGGCCGCTGGCTCTGGTTGCTGGTGATCAGCGCGCTGATACTGGCCTTCGCCTACGGCGGCATCAGCCGGCTCAAAGTGAATGGTGATCCCAGGGTATTTTTCGATGCCAAGAGCCAGGCCTATCAACAGGTACAGGCCCTGGAAGCTGAGTTCACCGCCAATAACTCCATTATTTTTGTGTTTGAATCCAACCGCGGCTCGGTATTCCGGCGGCAGCTGCTGGCGCCCATTCACCGGTTGACCCAAACACTGTGGTCGCAGCCCCACGTGACCCGGGTGGAATCCCTGACCAACTTCAACCGCACCCGGTCGCTGGACGACACTCTGGAAACCCGGCCATTGTATGAGGGTGGGCCCATCAGCGACCCGGCCCTGGCGGAGCTGGAACGTTACAGCGCGGGGGAACCCCGACTGGTGGGTGGCCTGCTGGGACCGGACCTTGACGTTACCGCCGTGGCGGCCACCCTGGACATTGAACGGGCCGACCGCGAGCAGGTACAAACCGTAATGGCCTGGGCCCGGGAACTGCAGCAGGCATTAAATCAGAATAACGCAGAATTCCAGGTGCATCTGGCGGGTACGGTGGCCTACTCCCATGCCCTGACCCAGGCCACGGAGACGGAGTTTCGGGAAAAGCTGCCCTGGGTATTGGGGCTCATGCTACTGGTACTGCTGGTGATCTTCCGCAGTGGCTGGCTGGTGGCCGCCACTTTCTATCTGATGCTGTTAACCAATCTGCTGACCCTGGGGCTGGCGGGCTGGGGGCAACTGCCGGTCACCCCCATTACGGCATTTATCCCGGTTTCGTTGATTGCCATTGTGCTGGCGGATGCGGCCCATTTACTGACGGCTTATCGCCATCAGGTGAATCAGGGCCTGACACCACGGCAGGCGGTACGCCAGTCGCTGGCTGATAACTTCAAGCCCATGACCATCACCACGCTGACCACAGTGGTGGGCTTTCTCTGTCTTAATGTTTCGCAGTCACCACCGTACCAGCAGCTGGGCAACCTGATAGCGGCCGGGACGGTATTCGCGTTTGTGCTGACCGTGTTCTGGCTGCCCGGCTGGATGACTCTGATGCCCCTGCGACCGTTACCACCCAAACCGCAACAGACATTGGCCCGACACTTACTGAGTTATCCCCGGCTTTCTTTTACTGTGGTCACCGTCGCACTGGTGGGTTAGCTGATTCCTCTGGGCAATAATTACCTGGATGAACGCATGGACCGCTTTTTTGACGACACCTGGGAGATCAAGCGGGTCAACACGCTGGTAAATGCCAAACTGACCGGGGTCCATAAATTGGATTTTCGGGTGCCCGCCAGCGGCGACCTGGGCATTACCTCCCCCGCCTATCTGGATGCTCTGGACGCATTCTCCCAGTGGGCCCGAGCCCAACCCAAGGTGGCGCAAGTGGCCGGATTCGATCAGGTTATTAAAACCATCCATCGGCAAATGAACAATGATCAGAGGTCCTACTATCGCATTCCCCGGGATGCAGAATTGAATAGCCAATACCTGCTGCTTTATGAATTGTCGTTACCCTATGGCGCGGATCTGGAGCAACGGGTGAATTTTGATAACAGTGCCACCCGGCTCACGGTAGTGCTGCACTCCGCCAGTTCCAGCGAATTACTGGCATTCCGGCAGCGGGCCGAGCACTGGATTCAGGAGCACTGGCCCAAGCCCTTACAAACATCAGCCATCTCTCTGGAGGCGGCTTTTGCCCAGTTGAATCTGGATAACAGCAAGAGTCTGTTGCAGGGTACTTTTCTGGGCTTTGTGATTATCGGCATTCTGTTGTGTTTTACCCTGGGTTCTCTCCGCCTGGGTGTGATCAGCCTGCTTTCCAACTGTCTGCCGGCGCTGGCGGGGTTTGGGGTCTGGGGGCTGGTGGATGGCCAGATCGGTTTGGCCGTATCCATCGTGGCGGTGATTACACTGGGGGTGGTGGTGGATGACACCATCCATCTGCTAACCAAATATCAACGGGCCCGGGGCAACGCCAGCCCTCAGGAGGCTGCGCGCCAGGCCCTGGCCACCACCGGCAAGGCCCTGTTCACCACCACCCTGACCCTGGTGATCTGTTTTGGGGTGCTGGCCTTCTCCCACTTCACGCCCAATGCTGATTTGGGATTCCTAAGCGCCACGGTGCTGGCCCTGGCGCTGGTGATCGATGTGTTCCTGTTACTGCCCCTGGTGATGCTCACCGATCGGCGCAGGCCGGGGGCCGAAGCCCAAACTCAGGCCCAGCCTCAGTCCTGAAGTTCTGCCAGATCGCGGTACAGATCGAGGGATTCCGGGTTCGCCAGGGCATCGGTATTTTTCACCGCCTCCCCATGAATCACCTTGCGCACCGCCAGTTCGGCAATCTTGCCACTGATGGTGCGGGGGATATCCGCCACCTGAATGATTTTCGCCGGTACGTGGCGCGGGGTGGTGTTGGCGCGAATGGTGGACTTGATGGTTTTGATGTTGTCGTCGTCCAGGGCGAGTCCATCCCGCAGCCGCACAAACAACACCACCCGCACGTCATCCTGCCAGTCCTGACCCACCACCACGCTTTCCAGGATAAAATCCAGTTGGTCCACCTGACGATAGATCTCCGCGGTGCCAATGCGTACCCCACCGGGATTGAGCACCGCGTCGGAGCGGCCGTAAATAATCATGCTGCCCCGTTCCGTGATCTCGCCGTAATCGCCATGGGCCCAGACCCCGGGAAAGCGCTCGAAATAGGCGCTGTGAAATTTTTCGTCGCCGGGATCGTTCCAGAAACCAATGGGGCATGAAGGAAACGCCCGGCAACAGACCAGTTCGCCTTTCTGGCCAACCACCGGCTGCCCGGATTCATCATAGATGTGCACGTCCATACCCAGACCAATGCATTGCAGTTCACCCCGCACCACCGGCAATACCGGATTACCCAGGGCGAAACAACTGATGATATCGGTACCCCCGGAAACGGATGACAGACAGAGGTCCGCTTTGATATCCCGGTACACGTAATCGAAACTTTCGTGGGTCAGCGGCGAGCCGGTGGAAAAGATTGCCCGCAGGCCCTCCAGGCGATGGCTTTGCGCCGGTTTCAGCCCGGCTTTCTCCAGCGCCGCCAGGTATTTGGCACTGGTGCCGAAAAGGGTAATACCCTCCTCGTCAATCATATCCATCAGCGCCGCCGGCGCCGGGTGAAACGGCGAACCGTCGAACAGCACCAGGGTGGCACCACTGGCCAGCCCGGTCACCAGCCAGTTCCACATCATCCAGCCACAGGTGGTGAAATAGAAAAACACATCATCGGATTTCAGATCCGCATGCAGCAGGTGTTCCTTGCGGTGCTGCAACAGGGTGCCGCCTGTTGAGTGCACGATACATTTGGGCACACCGGTGGTACCGGAGGAGTACATAATGTAGAGCGGGTGATTGAACGGCACCTGGGTGAAAGTCAGAGGCCGGTCGCTGTCGTCAATCTCGGGATAAAGAGTGACCGCGGTTAACCCGGCGGTATCCGGTGCCGAATTTAGAAACGGAACCAAAACCGTGTGCCGCAGGGAAGGTATGGCCTGCTGCACTTTCTGCAGACGCGGCATGATGTCCAGTTTTTTACCACTGTAATAGTAACCATCCACCGCCAGTAACAGGCTGGGCTCAATCTGGGCAAACCGATCCACAATGCCATTGATGCCAAAATCCGGCGAACAGGAACTCCAGATGGCCCCCAGGCTGGTGGCCGCCAACATGCCCACCACGGTTTCGATGCAATTGGGCATCACTGCCGCCACCCGGTCGCCCTGTTGCACACCCTGTCCCGCCATAAACGCCGCCAGGCGCGCGACCTGTTGCTGTAACTGGGCGTAGGTAACGCTGTCACGGCGGCCGTTCTCGCCGCGAAACACCAGCGCCACCGCTTCCGCCCGCTGTGGATCCCGGGCCGCCGCCAGCAGGTTTTCCGCAAAGTTCAGCCGTATGCCGGGAAACCAATTGGCCCCCGGCAGGCGCTCGGCATCGTCCACCACCGGTTCCGGCTCACCCTGCCACTGGACGCCGGCAAACTCCGCCAGCAGCGGCCAAAAGCGGGTGCTCTGTTCACAGCTCCAACGCTGCAGGCAGGCATAGTCTGTGGCATCGATGCCATATTCCCTGGCCACCAGGGTCATAAAGGCATGCATGTTGGTTCGCTCAATCCAGTGCTGATCCGGCTGCCACAATACTTGTTCCACAATTATTCCTCTTCGTCGATTTCCAGTTCGATGAGTTCGGCATCCGCGCTGACCAGATCTCCCGCCTGGTGAAACACCGCCTTGACCCGCCCGGGTTTATGGGCGCGGATGCTGTGTTCCATTTTCATGGCCTCCACGGTTACCAGCAAGTCTCCTTTTGCGACCTGCTGGCCCTCGGTGACGGCAATATGCACCACCCGGCCGTTCATGGGCGCTTTCAGATGCTGGTCGGAATCCGAATCCTGCTGGGCGTGGCGATACTGATAACGTACCAGACGAATAAGACCTGCAGCGGTGAACAACGCCACCCGGTCGCCGTCGCAATAGCCTCTGACCCGCAGATTAAAATCACCGGCCACATCCAGTTCATCCCCATCCCGGCGCACGTCCAGCCGATAGGTTTCCTCCCCACAACGCGCGGTCACAGAGCCACCCTGTAACTCCAGGTCCACTGCCAGCGGCCCATCGGCGGCTTCAAACAGCACCCGTTGTGCGGGAAAGTCGTTTAGCTGAAAGCCACTGAGTTCCTGCCAGGGCTCACCGCTGCCCGCCAGGGGTAAGGTACTGATCAACAGCGCCCCCAGAATATATTCCCGGGCAGCCGGCTGCGGTGGGTCATAGGCCAGGTCCGCAGCGTGATCCTCAATAAAATGCGTACTCACCGCGCCACTTTGAAAATGGCTGTGCTCGATCAGGCTGCGCAGAAAGCCGATATTGGTGGCCACCCCCGCCAGATGGCACTGCTGCAAAGCCCGCAGCATACGGCGGATGGCGGCCTCCCGGCTATCGCCCCAGACGATCAGTTTGGCGATCATGGGATCGTAGTACACGCTGATCTCATCCCCGGCCACCACGCCGGAGTCAATGCGTACATATTCCGATGCCGCCGGCATGTGCAGATGCTCAATCGTGCCGGTGGAGGGCAGGAAGCCCTGGGCAGTATCTTCGGCGTAAATCCGGACTTCAATGGCATGGCCCTGGCGGGTCAGTTGCTCCTGAGCCTGGGGCAGGGGCTGACCCTCCGACACCCGTACCTGCCATTCCACCAGGTCCAGGCCGGTGATCATTTCGGTCACCGGATGCTCCACCTGCAACCGGGTGTTCATTTCCATAAAGTAATATTCACCACTGGCGGACAGCAGGAACTCAATGGTACCAGCACCCACATAACCGATGGCCCTGGCGGCCCGCACCGCGGCCTCACCCATGGCCCGGCGGGTGGCGTCATCCAGCCCGGGGGCCGGCGCCTCTTCCACCACTTTCTGGTGGCGGCGCTGAATAGAGCAGTCCCGCTCGAATAAATACACCGCGTTATCGTGCATATCCGCAAACACCTGAATTTCCACGTGCCGCGGCTGGGTGATATATTTTTCAATCAGAATATGATCATCGCCAAAGGCGGCTCTGGCCTCCCGCTGGCAGGCTTCCAGGGCGTCCATAAATTCCGCCTCCTGAGGCACCAGCCGCATCCCCTTGCCACCGCCCCCCAGCGCCGCTTTTAACAGCACCGGAAAACCGATTTCCCGGGCGTGCTCCAGCAGTCGTTCCGGGGTCTGGTCATCACCATGATAACCGGGCACCAGTGGCACGTCCGCCTCCCCCATGATGGCCTTGGCCCGGGATTTGGACGCCATGGCCTCCATGGCTTCCGGCGGTGGCCCGATCAAGCGGATATTGGCGGCGGCACAGCGTCGGGCAAACTCCGCGTTTTCCGACAAAAAACCGTAGCCGGGGTGAATGGCGTCCACTTCGGCCTGTTCGGCTACCGCCAGAATACGCGCCATATCCAGATAGCTTTCCGTGGCCGGCGCGGGCCCGATCCAGTGGGCCTCATCGGCGGCCAGCACATGCTGCGCCTCGGCATCGGCATCGGAGTACACCGCCACTGATTCAATACCCATCCGCCGCAGAGTGCGCATCACCCGACAGGCAATCTCACCCCGGTTGGCCACCAATACTTTACGAATGTGGATTCGATCTTGTTGCATGGGAATTCCTCTCCTCACATTCTGAAGATGCCGAACCGGGTGTCCGGTATGGGTGCATTAAGAGCGGCGCTGATGGCCAGCCCAAGAACATCGCGGCTCTGTGCCGGATCAATCACGCCGTCATCCCAGAGCCGGGCACTGGCATAGTATGGGTGGCCCTGCTCCTCGTAGGTGTCGATAATCGGCTGCTTGAAGGCAGACTCTTCCGCCGGATCCCAGCTTTCGCCGCGCTTGGCCATGCCGTCCTTTTTAATCTGCGCCATGACGCCGGCCGCCTGCTCACCCCCCATCACCGAAATGCGGGCATTGGGCCACATAAACATAAAACGGGGATCGTAGGCCCGGCCACACATGCCGTAGTTGCCGGCTCCAAAGCTGCCACCAGTGATCAAAGTGACCTTGGGCACCTGGGCACAGGCCACGGCGGTCACCATCTTGGCGCCGTGCTTGGCAATACCTTCGGATTCATAGCGCTGACCCACCATAAAACCGGTGATGTTCTGCAAGAACACCAGGGGAATTTTGCGCTGGGCGCACAACTCCACAAAGTGCGCGCCCTTCACCGAGGATTCACTGAACAACACACCGTTGTTGGCCACGATGCCCACCGGGATTCCCCAGATGCGGGCATAACCGCACACCAGCGTGGTGCCGTACAGCGCCTTGAATTCATCAAACTCGGAATCATCCACGATCCGCGCAATCACTTCCCGCACATCGTAAGGGGTTTTCAGATCCGGGGGCACCACACTGTATATCTCCTCCACCGGATAACGGGGGGGCTTGGGTGCCGCCAGATCCATTTGCTGAATCTTGCGCCGGTTCAATCGCTGCACCGCGTTGCGTGCCAGTTGCAGGGCATGCTCGTCGTTTTCAGCGTAGTGATCCGCCACGCCGGAGGTCCGGCAGTGCACGTCCGCGCCACCCAGGTCTTCCGCCGAAACCTCCTCACCGGTGGCCGCCTTCACCAGCGGCGGACCCGCCAGAAAGATGGTGCCTTGCTCCTTAACAATAATGCTTTCATCCGCCATCGCCGGTATATAGGCACCGCCGGCGGTACAGGAACCCATCACCACGGCGATCTGAGGTATCCCCCGGGCAGACATATTGGCCTGATTAAAGAAAATCCGGCCAAAGTGTTCCCGGTCCGGAAACACCTCATCCTGCCGGGGCAGATTGGCGCCGCCGGAATCCACCAGGTAAATACAGGGCAGATTGTTTTCATCGGCAATGGCCTGTGCCCGCAGGTGTTTCTTCACCGTCAATGGGTAATAGCTGCCGCCTTTTACCGTGGCATCGTTGGCCACCACCATGCACTCCAGGCCGTGGATCCGTCCCACACCGGCCACGGTGCCCGCCGCCGGAACGGATTCACCATAGACATCGTGAGCCGCCAACAGGCCGATCTCCAGAAACGGCGAACCGGGATCCAGCAGCTGCCGCACCCGCTCCCGGGGCAACAGCTTGCCCCGGTCCAGGTGCTTGCGCTGGGCCTGTTCGCCGCCCCCCTGTTTGATGGTCCGGGTCAGCTCGCGCAATGCTGCCACCCGCTCCTCCATGGCGGCGCGGTTGGCTTCACACTCCGGCGCCTGAAGGTTGATCTTGGATTCCAATATGGCCATGGTCGTGGTCCGTATTGCCGATGGATTTAAACGGTGTCGTTAAACAGTTCCCGGCCGATCAACATACGGCGAATTTCCGAGGTGCCGGCGCCAATTTCGTAGAGCTTGGCGTCCCGCAACAGGCGGCCGGTGGGATAATCGTTGATATAGCCGTTACCGCCCAGGGTCTGGATGGCTTCCAGGGCACAGCGGGTGGCGTTTTCTGCGGTATAGAGAATTACGGCGGCAGCGTCCTTGCGGCTGGTCTCGCCCCGGTCACAGGCCTGAGCCACGGCGTATAAATAGGCCCGGCTGGCGTTGGTGATGGTGTACATATCCGCCAGTTTGCCCTGCATCAACTGGAATTGGCCGATGGCCTTGCCGAACTGTTTGCGCTCGTGCACATAGGGCATCACCACATCCAGGCAGGCCAGCATAATGCCGGTGGGGCCGCCGGACAGCACCACCCGCTCGTAATCCAGTCCACTCATCAATACTTTAACGCCCTGGTTCACCTGACCCAGCACGTTTTCTTCCGGCACCTCGCAATCCTCGAACACCAGTTCGCAGGTGTTGGAGCCACGCATTCCCAGCTTGTCCAGCTTCTGGGCCTGGGAGAAGCCTTTGCTGCCCCGCTCCACAATAAAGGCGGTAATTCCCCGGGGCCCCTGCTCCGGTTCGGTTTTGGCGTAGATCACATAGACGTTGGCGTCGGGGCCGTTGGTGATCCACATCTTGTTGCCGTTGAGCACATAACGATCGCTTTTTTTATCCGCCCGCAGGCGCATGCTCACCACGTCACTGCCGGCATTGGGCTCGCTCATGGCCAGGGCGCCGATATGTTCGCCACTCACCAGCCGAGGCAGGTAACGGGCCTTTTGGTCGGCGTTACCGTTGCGATAGATCTGATTGACGCAGAGGTTGGAATGAGCGCCGTAGCTGAGACCCACGGAGGCCGAGGCGCGGCTGATTTCCTCCATGGCCAGTACATGGGCCAGGTAGCCAAGATCGCTGCCACCGTATTCTTCGGAGACTGTCATCCCCAACAGGCCCAACGCTCCCAGCCGGGGCCACAGCGCCATGGGAAACTCATTGTTTTGATCGATGGTCGCCGCCTGCGGGGCGATCTCCGCCTGGGCGAAACGTTGCACCGTGTCCCGCAGGGCATCCAGAGTCTCGCCGAAACCAAAATTCAGTGAAGGGTAAAAAGTACTCATAAGCGGCCTCCCTGCGGGCTGGCATCCGGTTCTGTTTCGGTGTCCGGTTGTAATGCATCCAGACACCGCTGGCGGGCCTCCCGCAATTCGATTTTCATGATTTCAATATCTTTCAGTTGCTGATCCAGCACCGCTTCCTTCTCATCCAGCATGGCCAGGAACTGCTCCAGTTGGCGGGTGTTGCCGGAGTCGGGATCGTACATGTCGAACAGGACACGGCTTTCCGCCAGAGTGAACCCCAACCGTTTGCCCCGCAGGATCAGTTTCAGCAGGGTGCGGTCGCGGGGGCTGTAGATCCGCTTTTGACCCTCCCGCCGTGGATTCAGCAGGCCCTGGTCCTCATAAAAGCGGATGGCGCGGGTGGTGATATCGAATTCCCGTGACAGGTCGGTAATGGAGTAAGTAGTCTGTTTTTTCCCGGAGCCCGCAGAAACCATGGCAACGATACCGTCGTTCTTGTTATTCAGCAGCGGCCCATCATAGTTGACGTTTACGTAAAAGTAAATCAGCGCCGCAGTTTAACGGGCCAGGAAGACAGCCAAATATTTCCCTTATTTCCAATGATTTAGATGGGAAATCGAGTGAAAACGGGTTAACCGAAACGGTTCTCCTTGAACAGTCGCTGGATTTCCTCCACCTGATCACTGCGCTGGATCAACGCCTCCACACATTCCGGATCCAGCTTCACCCCCGCCAGATTACGCAGCTCCTCGAAGGCCCGGTGATTGCTCCAGGCGTCCTTGTAGGGGCGGCGGCTGGTTAGGGCATCAAACACGTCCGCCACCGCCACGATCCGCGCTTCCAGGGGGATGGCGCTGCCCACCAGGCGATCCGGATAACCGGTACCGTCCAGGGCTTCGTGGTGGTGCAGGGCGATATTGCGCAACATCTCCACATGGGTCACACCATTCAGACCGTAATTCAACAGCAGCTTGTCGATCAGGTTACGACCCTCCTCCGCGTGAGTACGCATTACCTCCAGTTCCGTTTCTGACAGCGGCCCCTCCTTCATGAGAATCCGGTCGGGGATGGAGAGTTTGCCCAAATCGTGTAACGGCGCGAACAGGTAAATATGTTCCACATATTGATCATCCAGGCCGTGCGCCGGGGCCAGGGCCTGGGCGATTAACTGAGCATAACGGGACATACGCTCCAGATGGCCGCCGGTTTCCGGATCCCGGGAATGACTGAAATCCAGGGCCGACTTGATGGTGGCCAGCAACACCCGCACGTTATTGCGCTCGTTGTAGATCAGCAGGGTGATCATCTGGGCAATAACGTCCAGTTCGGTGAGCAGTCGCTCCTCGAACACGCCTTCCTCGTCACCATTAAAAAAAACGAAACCGAAAAAGTGGCCATTCCACTGCATGGGCAGGGTATAACTGGATCGCAAGCCGGCGTCGTAGATTCGCTGGGTGTGCTGGTGCTCCTCGCCGTAACGATTGAACACACTGAGATCGTTCACCACCCGGGGTTCGCCACTGGCGGCAATCTCACCGAGGGACACACACTCCGCCAGTTTGGCCTCGTAATGGGTCAGGGGGCTCTCTTCTTTGCTGCTATAGACAAAGGTACGCAGATAATCCGTTTCCGGATCATAGAGCGCCACCGCAATGCGGGTGATATGCGGCATATGAGGCACCATCACCTCATGTATCAGCTTCAGCTTTTCGGCAATGGTGTCAGCATCATTCAGACTGCGCCATGGGTTGGTATGTTGCGAATCGGACATAACCGCTCCCTAAAAACCAGAACTTACATAAGGCTAATCTTCACGCAAATTACGAACAATGCAAGTGAAACCGGCCCCAACGCCCCGGAACCACCTCAGATCCGGTCCCGTTGATGGGGAGCCGTCAGATCCTGCGCCGGCCCCACTGGCACCACGGCGGTGGGATTGATGGTGCGGTGACTGCCATAGTAATGGCGTTTGATATGGGCGAAATCGACGCTGTCCGCCACCCCGGGCCACTGATACAGCTCCCGCAGATAACCCCATAGATGGGGGTAGTCCACAATCCGTTTCAGATTGCATTTGAAATGACCGTGATAGACCGGGTCAAAGCGGATCAGGGTGGTAAACAGTCGCCAATCCGCCTCGGTGATACGATCGCCAGCCAGATAACGACGCTCTCCCAGTTGCTGTTCCAGAGCGTCCAGGGTCTCAAACAACGGATAAACCGCCTCTTCATAGGCTTCCTGGGTGGTGGCAAATCCGGCCTTGTAAACGCCGTTGTTCACGTTGTCATAGACCCGGGCGTTAATTGCGTCGATTTCTTCCCGCAGGTCGGCCGGGTAGTAATCCCCTTCGGCGGCCCCCAGCTGATCAAATGCCTGGTTAAACATCCGGATAATTTCCGCGGATTCGTTGCTTACCATGGTGTGGTTGTGCTTGTCCCACAACACCGGCACCGTGACCCGGCCACTGTAATGGGCATCGGCACGCAGATAGATCTGGTACAGATAATCCGCCTGGTATAAAGGGTCCCCGGTGACCCCTTCCGCGGGGGCAAAGGTCCAGCCGTGCTCCAACATGAGGGGATTGACCACGGACACAGTCACCAGATCCTCCAGCTGTTTCAATTTGCGAAAAATCAGGGTGCGGTGGGCCCAGGGGCAAGCCAGGGACACGTACAGATGGTAACGATCCGGTTCCGCGGGGAAGCCCTGCTGGCCCTGGGGGCCCGGGCTGCCGTCGGCGGTGAGCCAGTGGCGGAACTGGGATTCGCTACGCTCAAAACGCCCCTGGTTGGATTCCGTGTCGTACCATTGATCCACCCAGTTGCCGTCTACCAGTAATCCCATGCTGCCACTCCTGTCACCTGAGAATGTGTTAAGCCAATTCCCCGATTGTCCGGTGCCCGGGCTGCGAACGCAAACCGCTGTCCAGCTTCCCGCTATGGGACATTGTCGAACAGGGTCAATTGCGGACTGTCAGCCGTGTCCGGTTTAAGCCCCGGTTCCTGTTCTGGTGTGAGTGCCGATACCGGTATCCGAAACCGGTGGGCCGCCGGCTGCGGCCGGGTGGCGGGACTCAGTTCCAGGCGTTCACAGGCGCGCCTGAAGCGATCCCCCAGCAGCCGGGCATAGACCCCCTCCCCGCGCATACGGCTGCCAAATTCACTGCGATACAGCTGCCCGCCACGACACTCCCGCAGGGTATTCAGCACCCGCTGGGTCCGCTGTGGATAGTGCGCCTGTAACCACTCCTCAAACAATGGCGCCACTTCCCGTGGCAGCCGCAACAAAATGTAACCGGCCCATCCAGCTCCGGCCTGCCGCGACCGCTCCAGAATGGTTTCCAGTTCGCCGTCATTAATCCAGGGAATCAGCGGAGCCACCATCACCCCCACGGGAACCCCCGCCCCAGCCAGCGCCGCCACCGCCCGTAACCGACCCTCACCAGAGGCAGTGCGGGGCTCCAGCCGCGCTTTCAACGGGTTGTCCAGGGTGGTGATACTCAATACCACGGACACCAGATCGTGGCGCGCCGCTTCCGCCAGTAGATCCAGATCCCGGGTCACCAGGGTGCTCTTGGTGATCAAACTGAATGGATGCCGGTAACGCACGAGCACCTGCAGCAACTGGCGGGTGATCCGGCGTTCCGCCTCCACCGGTTGGTAGGGATCGGTGGCGGTACCCAGGGTAATGGGGCTGGGGCGATATCCCGGCCGCCGCAGACTGCGCTCCAGACGCTCCGCGGCATTCTCTTTGACGAAAATCCGGGTCTCGAAGTCCAGCCCCGGCGACAAATCCACATAGGCGTGGTTAGGTCGGGCGAAACAATAGATGCAGCCGTGCTCACAGCCCCGATAGGGATTGATGGAATAGTCGAAGGGGACGTCCGGCGATTGGTTGCGGGTGATAATGCTGACCGCCTGCTCGCGATAGAATACGCTGGCGGGCTTGCCCTCGGCACTACCGCCGTCCGGCTCACTCTGAAACGGCATAAAGCGGCTGCTTCGGTTGCTGACCGCGCCCCGTCCTTTATGTTTCACACCCGTGCCTCCTGTCCGCCCGGCTTACTGCTCTACGACAGCCCATTCGCTGCAGCCCCTGGTATCCTCCACCTCCGCCCCAAATTTCCCTCCGTGGCGCGGCGCTTCGGGCCAGCGCTTGAAAGCATGGACGGCCGACCCGCACGCGAACTGTATTTTTATACAGCACCAACGATAAAGCAAGAAATTGATCCAGGCCCTGGGCCGCTGCTGCCCGTGGCTCTATCATAGTAATCATCAAACAAACGGAGATTCGCCCGGAATGGCAGTCAATTCGCAACCCGTGCTGCACTTGAAACGCGTGGCCATTGATACTTACCACGAAAACGTGGCCTACATGCATCGGGATTGTCCCACGTACAAAGCCGAGGGTTTCCAGGCCCTCAGTAAAATTGAGATCCGGGAAGATGGCCGGCAAATCCTGGCGGTACTCAATGTGGTGGATGACAGCAATATCGTCATGCCCGGCCAGTTGGGGTTGTCGGAACAGGCTTTCGACCACCTGGGACTGGCTGAAAACAGCTGCGTTCATGTCAATCACGCGGAGCCGCCGCTCTCCATGGAATATGTGCGGGAGAAGCTGTCCGGTGAGCGCATCAATCAGCGCAAGTTCCATCAGATCATTCAGGACATCGCCCACAACCGCTACTCCAAGCCGGAGATCGCCGCGTTTCTGGTGGCGGTATCCGAAGCCGGACTGGACCGTGACGAGGTGCTTTATCTCACTAACGCCATGGTGGCTTCGGGCCAGCAGCTGGACTGGGAGGAAAAGCGGGTGGTGGACAAACACTGCATTGGCGGCATTCCCGGCAACCGCACGTCCATGCTGGTGGTGCCCATTGTGGCTGCCTTTGGCCTGCTGTTTCCCAAAACCTCCAGTCGCGCCATCACCTCCCCCGCCGGGACTGCGGATACCATGGAGGTGCTGGCCCAGGTGGATTTACCCGTGGAAGAAATGCACCAGATTGTACGCCAGCAGCGGGGCTGTCTGGCCTGGGGCGGCACCGCCCGGCTGGCCCCGGCGGACGATGTGCTGATTTCCGTGGAACGGCCCCTGGCCATCGACTCCCAGGCGCAGATGGTGGCGTCCATCCTGTCGAAAAAGCGCGCCTGCGGCTCCACCCATCTCTTGATCGATATTCCCGCCGGACCCTCCGCCAAGGTGCGCAGCATGAAAGAGGCCATGCATCTGCGTAAGCTGTTTGAATACGTGGGGGACCGTATCGGCCTGGTGACGGAGGTCATTGTCACCGATGGCACTCAGCCCATCGGCCGTGGTATCGGACCGGTGCTGGAAGCCCGGGATGTAATGCGGGTGCTGGACAACGACCCGGACGCGCCCCACGATCTGCGGGAAAAATCCCTGCAACTGGCCGGCAGGATTATTGAATTCGACAACAGCGTACGCGGCGGCGAAGGTTATGAGATCGCCCGCGACATCCTGGATTCCGGCCGCGCCCGTTACAAGATGGACCAGATTATCGAAGCCCAGGGCAAGCAGACCCAATCCTTTGCCCTGGGGGAATTGACCCAAGAGGTCTGCGCCGCCCAATCCGGTACGGTGACGGCCATCAATAATCTGACCATGGCGCGCATTGCCCGCCTGGCGGGAGCCCCTATGGATAAAGGCGCTGGGGTCTACCTGTTGAAGCGGGTGGGCGACCTGGTTAAGGAGGGCGAACCCTTGTACCGCATTTATTCAGAGTTTAACGCGGACTTTCAGTTCGCCCGCAATCTGGCCAGCCGCGATCCGGGTTTTCGGATTGGTGAAGTTACCGGTGACCGGGAAGGGATTTCAGCCCCCTTGGTTTCAGCCCCCACGGAGGCATCCTGATGCTGATACTGGGCTTTGGCGAGGATGCCGCCCCCAGGGCATTGGCGGCGGCTTTGAAAGTACCCGCGAAAAGTATCCAAGTGCATCATTTCCCCGATGGAGAATCATCGGTCCGGGTGCCCACGGGGTTACCGGCCACGGTGATTTTTTACCTCAGCCTGCACCATCCCAATGCCAAACTGGTGGAATTGCTGCTGGCCCGGGCCGCGGCGGTGGCTCATGGCTGTGAACGGGCCATTCTGGTGGCTCCTTACCTATGCTACATGCGTCAGGACAAGGAATTCGAACCCGGCCAGGCAGTGAGTCAGCGCATTATCGGTGAGCTCCTGTCCCGCCATTTTAGCGCGGTGATTACCGTGGATCCCCATCTGCATCGCATTCAGCACCTGGGGCAGGCGCTACCGCACTGCCAGGCAAGGAGCCTGTCGGCGGCTCCGCTGCTGGGGCAACGTCTGGCGCAATGGTACCCGAACGCCCTGCTGGTGGGGCCGGACGCGGAATCGGAGCAATGGGTGTCGGCCGCCGCCGGCAGCAGCGGCCTGGGTTATACGGTGGCGGAAAAAGTACGCCACGGCGACCGTAACGTGGCGGTGAGCCTGCCGGCGGGAAACTACCGGGATCGCCACGCCATTTTACTGGACGACGTGATCAGCTCCGGTCATACCATGAAACAGGCGGCTATGGCCCTGCGCCAGGCCGGCTGCCAACGGGTGGATGCCGCCTGTACCCACGCCCTGTTCGCGCCGGGGGCCGAGGCGGCGCTAACTGATGCGGGCATCACGGAAATCATCAGTTGCAACAGCATTCCCCATCCCAGCAATCGCATTGATTTAAGCCCGCTGCTGGCAGCCGCGGTGGCGGAGCTGGATCAGTCACAGTCCCAGGCGGAATAATCCGGGGCGGCCTCAGCGGTGATGGGCTCCAGCGGCAGTCCGTCCACCTCAAACACCCCGTCCCCCTGATCCGGCCAGGCCCCCAGCTTAAGCTGAAACTTGGGTGTCAACGGAAATTGCTGCAGCACCATGGTTTTGACGCTGATCCGTTTGATGGGCATATATTCCAGCACCAGCCGGCTGTGACTGTCGATGCCGCCATCAAGAGCGGTCCGGCACAACAGATTGGCATAGAGCACCCGGCCATCACCGCGCACGTGCAGATAAAGACGCTGGAAAAACGCCGTGTCACCCTCCCGCACCCGTTCGGCGTAATACCAGTGGCCAATGATGGGCTGACCACTGATATCCTCCGGGGTCACAGCCCATTGGTCGCAACCGGCCAGCAGCCACATTATCGCCAGCAATCCCACGGGTTTCATGCCAGGCCCTCCGGAAGCTCCGCCACAAATTCCGCCACCCAGTCACAGGCCTGCTCCCAGTGTTGCGCCTGGGTCAGACCGCTGGCCTTGCGGGGTTTGAAATCATGATCCCCATCCTCCAGCCAGCGAACCCGGGCGCTGGGGGGCAAAGGGTAGTCCGCCACCTGCTGGGGCTTGCCGAAAGGGTCCCGGGTGCCCTGTACGATTAACCAGGGGGCACGAATATCAGGCCAGTGATCGGCCCGCAGCCGGTCCGGTTTGCCTGGCGGATGGAATGGATAACCCAGAGAAACCGCCCCTGGCAGGTTCATCTTTGCCAGCAACACCGAGGCCACGCGGCCGCCCATGGATTTACCGCCCACCACACAATGTCCGGGCCCGCCACACTGCTCCACCGCCGCGGCAAAATGCTCCAGCAGTACCGGCATCCGGTTAGGCGGACTTTTTTTGCCGGTGAGTCGCCGCTGCTCCATGTAAGGAAATTCGAACCGGGCCACGGTAATGCCCCGCTGGCTGATCCCGGCGGCCATGGCCGCCATAAAATCACTGTCCATGGGGGCGCCGGCGCCGTGGGCCAACACTAAAGTCAACGGGCTTTTCGGCTGGGGGGCCGGGTCGATCAAACAGTGCAACGGTCTTCCTCTTGAGCTTGGAATCAAACAGGCTTGGAATCAAAAACCCATTGTCTCATAATCGGCCCCCCGTTGGCTGGAAGCAGATCAGTATGTGGTTTAAAAATTTACGCCTGTTTCGTTTCACCCAACCGTTCACCCTGGGTGCGGCGGAATTGCAGGAACAGTTGCAGGAAAAAGCATTTCACCCCTGTGGCCGCCAGGAACTGTTTCGTTATGGCTGGGTGCCGCCGCTGCCGGTGGCGCTGACGGCAGATCAGGAGCCACAGTTTGTGCATGCCTGCAACGGCTACCTGATGCTGTGCCTGCAACGGGAGGATAAAGTACTGCCCGCCGCCGTGGTGCGGGACGCGGTGACCGAGCGCTGCCGCCAGATCGAACAGCAACAGGCCCGCAAAGTGTTCCGCAAGGAACGGGACCAGATTAAGGATGAGGTCATGCTGGAACTGCTGCCCCGGGCGTTCAGCAAATCCCAGCGGATCTTCGGTTACATCGCCCCCCGGGAAAAACTGTTGTTAATTGATGCCGCCAGCGCCAGCAAAGCGGAACTGTTCACCAGTCATCTGCGGGACAGCCTGGGCACCCTGCCCATCATTCTCCCCGCCAGTAAGCAGGCCCCGGTGGACGCCATGACCCAGTGGCTCACCCAGCAGCAGGCGCCCTCTCCCTTTGTACTGGAAAAGGACTGCGAACTCAGCAACCCCGCCGACAGCGCCAATGTGATCCGCTGCAAGGCCCAGGAGCTGGAAGCCGATGAGGTGCAGACCATGCTGGAAAGCGGCAAGCGCTGTACCAAACTGGCTATGACCTGGAATGACTGCCTGCAGTGCGTGGTGCAGGATGACTTGTCGGTGAAGCGATTGCGGTTTGCCGACGAACTGCTGGAACAGGCCAGCGAGGGTAATATTGAAGATCAGGCGCAGCAGTTCGATCAGGATTTTGCCGTCATGAGCCTGGAGTTATCGCGCTTCTGCAAGGATTTGTTCAAGGCTTTCGGTGGCCTGGAGCGCACCCGGGTGGTCTGAACCGGATTACATCAGAATAATGCCGATCACCACCCCCAGCACGATCAGCCCAAAGGCCAGCAGCGCAATATTAGTGGTGGACGCCGCCAGCCGGGGCCGGGCGCCTTTGGAAGCGGCACCCAGTTTTTTCTCATCGGTGCGGAACAGCAGCTCCATCCGCCCCACCCGCACCACATCTCCGGGATGCAGGGAAGTGAACTCCACCGCCCGGTTGTTGATAAAAATCGGATTGCGCCCCTCACAGGACTCCAGCACCCATTCATCGCCCAACTTGCGAATACGGGCGTGGAGCGCCGATACCGTGCGGTCGGACACCTGGAAATCCGCCTCCGAACCACGACCAATGACCCAGGCGTTGCGATTGCGGGAAAGCAGCGAAAATACCTTGCCCCGGATAGGCGCGGTAAGCATGACCAGCCGGGGGCCACTGCCATGATCCACATTGGCGGAAATGCGCTCCGCTTTGCCCTGTAACCGGTCGAGGTCTTCGCCGCTCAGCAGCCGGGTGCCATCCTCCTCCTCTTCCGGTTCCGGCGCCCGGGGTGCAGGCCTGCCAGCCGCGGCTGGTGCCTCCACCACGCCACCGATCCGGGTATCCATGCCCTGAAACACCGTGGCATCGGCGTCACCGGAGCCCTGTTCGCTGGACACCAGCCTAAACGACATCTCATGGAACCGTACTTCATCGCCCACACTAAGGGTCTGGGGCGCGGTGATGCGGCGGCCATTGATGAACGTACCGTTGGTGGAGCGCAGATCCTCCACGATCACATCCTGGTTCACCACGGTGATCTTGGCGTGATAGCGGGAAATATGGCCGCTATCCAGGGTGATGCCGCACTCAACCTCGCGGCCCACCAGCGCCTCGCCCGCCGGCAACACGAATTCCCGCCCATCCTGCAGAGAGCGTAATTTGAAGCCGCCCACCCTTGATGGGCTCACAGGGCTATCGGCCATAGGCATATACGAGGCATTATCCGAATTCATAATTTCATTATAGGCGCGGGACGCCCGGGGCGAAAGGCGCTACTGCCGGCTTAAAATCTGTAGTATTCACAGGGGGAAGGTTATGATTTGTAACGGTTAATGATGAATGGGAGATGACCGGACCCGGGTCGGGGACTGAGTCAGGCATAGAGTCACGCTCTAGAAGCCGTTATTAATAGGCTTATAAAAGCCATTGAACAGAGAAGCCATCGTTAAGCCCCCCATCGGAAGCAGCAGTGATTCGTAGAGATTTACGCTGCATTCAACCGGCCCCCCTGGTGGATAACCGCCAATCGCAGTGTGATCAAGCTTGTTACCCTAAAGCCACACCAGCACTTTGCGAACTGTTGCACTTGTTCGGCAGTGGGGTTATACCCAGACGGACCCATGTTCAGCCGCATGGTACAAGCAGATCACGATTTGGTTGATTATTATCAGCACAGAAACTGATTAGCGGTTTATTACAATAACAATTCGGAGATACGCTATGAAGCCGGCATTTAGCACCCTGGCAACGGCGGCCCTCTTGGGCCTGGGCACCTTCCTGCTGGGCGGCTGTTACAGCCCCCAGGGTGATATCCCCGAGTCCCGCAAACCCCGGGAAACAAAACTCTGGACTGACGCGGATGTGGATCAGGTGGTGAGCATGGAGCTGATTACCATCCCCGGCGGCGAACCGGTTTCGCAACTGGGAGCACCAGCCGGCTGTGACAACGTCAGTTTTCCGCGCTTCAATAGCACCGCCGCGCCGAAAAATGCGGAACAGGCTGATGCGGCCTTTCTGATGGTTCCCGGTGTCCTGGAAGGCGCCAACGGTTTTGAGTATATGGGCCGCCAAATGGTGTACATGGCCCAACAGGAATATGGCAAACACATTGAAGTCTGGGCCATGGACCGGCGCGCCAATTGCCTGGAGGATCTCACTGGGGTACAGGCGGCAGAATATGGCTTGAACCAGGGTATGAGTGTGGACGAAGGCATCGACCTGGTGGTGGGTTATTATTACGACCAACAGGCCATTGACGGCAATACCTTTGCCGGCTTTAAAAGCAGCGCGGATTTACCGTTTCTGGCGGAGTTCGGCCTGCGTCAGACCACATTGGACATGCACGCCATCATTCAGCATATGATGCCGACCCCGGGGTTGAGCCGAGAGAAAGTATTTGTGGGGGGCCATTCTCTGGGAGGCGTCCACGCGTCGGTGTTTCTGGCGTGGGATTTTGATGCTGATCCCGCCACGGAGGAAGATGCGGGATACAAACAGGTCGCCGGCGCCTTTGGCCTGGACACCCAGGTCACGCCGGTTGCCGACGGCTATTTCTTCAGGACACCGCCAATGCTCCCCCAAACCGCCACGGAACAGTTGCAGGTGGCTGCCGCCGGCAACAGCGATGGGCGGATGCTGGAAGCCTATAAAATAGACTTGGCCGCACTGAAGTCAGGTTTGCTGCCCCGCAGTGTGGATATTCCCGGATTGTTTACACCGGAGGTACTGGCGCTACCGGAATTTATGGCACTTGCCGCCGCTATTGCACCCGATGAGAATGACAACCTGCTACAGCGGATTCCCCAGAGCGCGGCAATCAATAATATCACCAACGTGATTCATTCCCGTTATGTTCTTCGCATGGCTGCGCGCCCGCAGATGGAGGATTTCAACCTCACCAATGAAGCATACATCGGACTGGTGTTCGATGATGACTTCGAACCCCTGGGTCTGTTGCAGGTGGGCCTGGGTTTCCTGGACAATGGGCCCATCGTGCGCAAATGGACGTTGCTGGACAGCCTGGGAAAAATCCCCGGCGTGGATGATCTACTGCAACAACTGCTGGGCGTGACTGATCTTTATATCGGGTCCGATGCCGGCCCGAACCTGAACCAACTGGGACAGGGGCCGCTCTACCGCTGGGCACACCGGGATGAAATCGGTGATCTCGCCGATCCGGATTTTATGGACGTCAATGGCACCCGACGCTTTACTTATCTGGGCAACGAACCGGCGAACATGGCCGATTTCGTTCGCGCACTGTATATAGGCCCCACCAATCTGACGGAATGGTATTTCCCCACCCGTATCATGATCGACAGCTTCGTGGCGAGCCGTTCCTTCGCGCCGGATTACGGTCTGGACATCCTCCACCCCGACGGAGTAGCGAACATTGCTTCCATCGTGTTTACCGGCTCCCAGGGGGTACAACCGATCAATTCCGGTGCCCAGCTAGAAGTGCCCAACCAGATCAAGACGGAAATTCCCGGTTACAGCCATCTGGACCCGATGTTTGAAGCCGTCAATTCGCCCTCACAGGCATCCAATGTGATGCGGCCATTGCTGGAATTTGCTTTTTCACAGCAAGCAGATTGACTTTGTTCAGACGCATCGGTTTAGGAAACGAAGAGCTTGATCAATAGTGATATTTCGGGATCAGAGGATTTTGAGGGTTCTGTCTATTACCGTCAGCGCGGCATATTGGTACTGGCACGCAATTTCGTCGCGGAGCCAGGTGATCGTACTCACGGGCGCCACTCTATTCGATTGATGCTCGGGTGCAGCGCGCCATTCGAAGTTGAATTCACCGATGGCCGCGTGTACGAGTCGAGGGCACTATTGCTGTCTCACGACAGTGGTTTATGCGCTATTCGAGCCAATAACTGCGATTTCGCCTTATTCGATTTTTCAGTGGCATCGGCTGAATATGCAGCGGTACTACCATTGCTGGAACGGCAACCCATGCTGTCTTTTACCTGAGTAACGAGAAAACCGAGAAAGGAAGGCGCGTAATAAAGACCCCAGACACTGATGTGATTCCATGTTGTTATCCTGATTGTCCTGTTTTTATTTTTGAATACTGTTCTTTTCAAAGCACCCCAAAACAGTATTGGCAATGACGGTAGCACAGGCCATATCTTGTGGAAATACTCTGATAGAAAATGCAGATATATCTCACAGTCTCTTACGGTGTTTGGCGCTGCTCTCTGTCACCCCAAACTAATTGAATAAGTGAAACCCCAGTCTATTAGTACTACAACGACAGACACGTTGATATCACAGGCTTGTCATTGCGTACCGATTGTAGTGCTTTATTACCTCGATAGATCTTGACGAGATTGGCCGCTGATAAAAAGCGTCCATATCATCTCATCAATACCGGACTGGCTGATACTGCTTCAAAATTTACAACTTGAATAGTGACGCAGGCGTGATAGCAACTGACAACGCTGTCTTTAGTGATCGTTAACAGGTTTATCAGTAGTACTTTCACCGGTCCCATCCCCACCGATCGCATAAAACAATCAAAGTTCAGAGCACATTGCCACTCAGCGTCAGGCAATGTCTGCAAAGCCTCCCGAGCCCAATGCCCCATCATTCACACCAAAACGAACCCGCACCTAGACAGCGCGCCCCTTGAGATGTCCAGCTTCTTATAATGAGGGCATAACGGTGCTTGCGGGAGTGTATACCTTGTCTAAAACCCTGTTCTGGTTTACCAACGATTTACGCTTAGCGGACAACCCCGCCCTGTGTCAGGCACTGGCCCGGCAAACCGAGCTGAGCTTTGTTTATTGCATTGATCCTGGTCTGTTCAATGCTGGCCGTTATCATTGCCGTTCCCTGGGTTCACGGCGATATCGGTTCATTGTGGAAGCCCTGGAGGATTTGGACGCCCGCCTGCAGTCCAGAGGCCAGTGTCTCAACGTTTATTACCAAAATCCTTTGCAGGTACTGGCGCGGCTGTGTCGTGAACATGCCGTTGATAAAGTTTTTTACAGTGTGCAGGCTGGCTATAACGAGAACATGATCATTGGCGAATTGCGGGAGCGGTTACCCAACACGGATTTTGTTGGAATTCATACCCACACCTTGTTCAGTCAGGGGGATTTGCCCTTTCCCCTGGGCGAGTTGCCAGCCACTTTCTCCCAGTTTCGTCGCCAACTCGAGAGCCGTGGAAATAGTGTGGCGACGCCCCTGCCGGCACCGGAATTTCTGGGTAACCCCTTTATAAAGTCCGGTATAGAGTCCCGAGACTGGCGCGCGCGCATTCCCGGGCCATCCGCCTCTGGAGAAACCCTGTTCAATGGCGGTGAAACCCGGGGCTTGCGCCACCTGACAGAGTATTTCCAGCACGGTTATGCGCAAACCTATAAGGCCACCCGCAATGCGCTGGATGACCCCACCGCGTCCACCCGCTTTTCCCCGTGGCTGGCCCAGGGCTGTATTTCCCCACGCCGGGTGGTATCCCATCTGCGGCGCCACGAGCAAGACCAGGGAGCGAACGAATCCACTTACTGGATTTATTTTGAATTGCTGTGGCGGGAGGATTTTCAGTGGTATGCCCGCTGCCACGGGCGGAAGCTGTTCCGATTCCAGGGTCTTAGGGAGCATAAGCCGCTCACCAGTTTCTACCCGGAACGCTTCCGGCAGTGGTGCGAAGGCAGCACCCGGTTCCCTGTCGTCAACGCCTGCATGAAACAGCTGAATGCTACCGGCTACATGTCCAACCGGGGCCGCCAGTTGGTGGCCAGTTGTCTGGTGAACGAGCTGGAACTTGACTGGCGTTATGGGGCCGCCTACTTCGAGGAGCAACTGGTGGATTATGATGTGGCCTCCAACTGGGGCAACTGGCAGTATCTTGCGGGTGTAGGCGCCGATCCCCGGGGTTCACGCCAGTTTAATCTCGATAAGCAGACGCAGACCCATGATCCTGAAGGCGATTTTATCCGGCGTTGGGGCGGTGCTGAGACCTGCCTGGAAGCCGATTCCATGGATGCGGTGGGCTGGCCTCTGGCGCCGGCGCTGAATGATCGGGCCTGACCGCATGCACCGAAAGCCTTATCTGGATCAGAAAATATGTGGGGTGTGCAACCGGCCCTTCGTCTGGCGCAAAAAATGGGAAAGAAACTGGCCTGAAGTGAAATACTGCTCGGAAAGATGCCGCCGGCAGCGGCAGAAGCCCGCCCCCTGAGCCACCCCGCCAGTGACGGAGTGGCCGGCGGCCAGGGTTTTGCAGTTAGAGCTGCAGGTTTTCGATAATGGTGGCGTTGGCGGTACCCAGGCCCTCGCAGATGGCCAGCAGCCCGTAACGCTGCTTGCGCCGGCGCAGCTCATAGGCCAGGGTGGCCATCAGCTTGGCACCGGTAGCCCCCAGCGGATGCCCCAACGCCTGGGCGCCACCGTTGACATTCAGGCGCTCCAAATCGGCCCCCAGGGCCTTCTGCCAGGCCAGGGGCACAGAGCCGAAAGCCTCGTTGACCTCATACACCGCCAGATCATCCATCTTCAGGCCGGTGCGTTGCAGAATCTTGTGAGTGGCGGGAATGGGGCCTTCCAGCACCATGGTGGGATCCGAGCCCACCACCACCATATCGTGGATCTTCGCCAGTGGGGTGAAACCGAATTTCTTCAGGGCCCGCTCGCTGACCACCAGGGTGGCGGCGGAACCATCACAGATCTGACTGGCGGAAGCGGCAGTGATCAACCCGCCCTCCTGCAGCGGCTCCAGGCCTTTGATGGCGTCGAGATCGGCGTTGCGGCGCAGCCCCTCGTCCACGTCGTGCACCACCTGCTTGCCTTCCACTTCCACCGTCATCGGGATGATCTCGTCGGCGAAGCGGTCGGCGTCATAGGCGGCCGCGCCTTTCATATGGCTCTGATAAGCAAATTCATCCAGCTCATCCCGGCTCACTTTGTATTTCTGCGCCATGCGCTCAGCCCCCATAAACTGGCTGAAATCCTGCCCGGGATAGCGCTCGGAAATGGCTTTACCATCAAATGGCTGGCGCATGCCGGCCTTGGCGGCCAGATCCATGGGTGAGCCGATGGGGGTCATGCTCATATTTTCCGCCCCGCCGGCGATCACCACATCCTGGTTGCCGGACATCACTGCCTGGGCCGCGAAATGAATGGCCTGCTGGCCGGAGCCGCACTGGCGATCTATGGTGACGCCAGGCACATCCACCGGCAGACGGGAGGCGAGGATGGAGGTACGGGCCAGGTTAAACGTCTGCGGGCCGATCTGGCTGACACAGCCAAAAATAACGTCTTCGATGAGGGCCGGATCGATATCATTGCGTTCCAACAGCGCATCAATAACCACCGCGCCCAGGTCCGCCGGGCTGACCTGGCTCAACCGACCATTCCGGCGCCCACCGGCCGTTCTAACAGCATCTACGATATAGGCAGCAGCCACGTTGTTCTCCTTACTTGCCCGAATAATGCGGCAATAGTGACTGATAGGTCGTTATTTTTCAACATCCATGAATCGGGGTCGCCGCCATCACTGACGGCGACCCCCTAAGGAGATTGCGGCCACACCGAAATCCGGGCCGGCAAAACTGCCTTCAGGGCCCGGCGCAGGCGGCTGAGGTCAGGAGGTTTTCTTGGCCGGCGACTTTTTCACTGCACGCTTGGTGGCGGCCTTACGGGGCGAGGCCTTTTTGCTGGCGGCTTTTTTCGCAGACGCCTTCTTGGCGGGGCTGCGCTTCTTCACCGGCGGAGCCTTGGCTTTGGCCTTGGCGGAGGTGCGCCCCGCTGACTGCTTTTTACTGATGCTGAGGCCGTGGCGCTTGAGCAGTTCCTGCTCCCGCTTTTCAAAGTCCTTGGCGGTTTGCTTGATTTTCTTTTCCACGGATTTGCTGTACTCGCGAACCTGTTTCGCGTATTTGCTTTCCAGTGCCGCATCCACCTGCTTGCGGGCTTTGGCGTAAGCGTCCTCCAGCTCTTTCTCCAGCCGCTGGCGCAGCTCCTCCTCCCGGGCGATGACCTTTTCCCGCAGTTTCTGCTCGGTCTGTAAAAACCGCTCCCGCAACTGCGCCACCTGGGCCTCCAATTTGGCCTGGGTCAGTTCCTTACGGGTGTCCTCCACCGCGGACATGGCCGACTCCAGGGTTTCCTGCGCCTGCTCCACCGCCACTTGGGCGGCGGCGGTGGCCTTGATGCGCCAGCGCTCCTGTGCTGCCAGCAACCGGGTGCGGGCGGAACCGACCCGTTCCTGTGCTTTACGCAACTGAGCTTCCAGTTTCTCAACCCACTGCTTGGCCGTTTCGGCATTCAGATTCCCAAAAGCATTCGCCATGTGTTTGTCCCCATGTGATAAGCAAATTTGAGCCGGGCGACTGTGGCGCCCTTATCAATTTCACTTTATCGCAATTTAATTTAGAGCTTGCAATCTAATTTCAGTCATAAGCAGCAAATTACAAGCTCCAGGGGAACAAAGTTAATGCAGATCCGCCACCATATCCTGCTCGGACAGCTGGCTGGCGTTTTTGCCCTGGAGAAAATCCAGCATCCCGAACCGGGCATAGTGAGGGCGGATACGCGGCGACATCAGGCCGATAAAATCCAGATTGGGGATCAGGCGGCTGAACATGTTGTGGCGGAACTGCAGCATGGCGGGGGAATTGGAGATCAGATTGTTCCACTGCTGGCGGCTGATAGTGCCCTCAAACCATTCTTCATAGATTTCATGGGCCATAAACCGGTTGCGCATCAGCACCGCCACTTCAAAGGCCCAGTCCTCCCGTTCCCGGCGCTCCGCATCGCTTAATTCCCGGGTAAAATGGTCGCGCAGGGCCAGCACGCCATAATGCACGTGGCGGGCTTCATCCCGAATCACGTATTTCAGAAGATTCTTCAGCAACGGTTCCTGACTCATGTTATGAATGGTACGGAACGCCCCCAGCGCCAACCCTTCCACCATAATCTGCATGCCCAGAAACTTGAAATCCCAGCGGGCATCGGTGAGCAGGTCGTCCAGGATCACGAACAGGTTATCGTTCACATCGTAGCGCTTGTTGAGCTTGTCCATCAGGTAACGGTTGAACACCTCCAAGTGGCGGGCCTCGTCCATCACCTGGGTGCCGCCGAAGAACTTGCCTTCCATCCAGCTGACGCTTTCGGTGACCTGGGCCGACGCGTACAGCGCCCCCTGCTCCCCATGCATAAACTGGCTCAGCATCCAGCAGGCAATATTGTAGTTCAGCTCCAAGCGCTGGGTGGGAGACAGCTTCACTGGCAGCTTCTGCATGTATTCATCCGGGAAAAACTCATTGGAGATAATGGCCACTTCCGGATTCATGGGATCCACGTCCAGTTGCCAGTCCAAATCCCGGTCCGCATTCCACTGATTGTCCACGGCCCGCTGGTAGAGGCGTCGCATTTCCGGGAAGTCCATGGCGTAGGTGAGATCGAAACTCACCGGGTGCCCGGAGCTCATCTGCACTCTGGATTTACGTTTGCCCTGCTTGAGAGCCAACCCCCGCACTGCCGAGGGCGCCATGGAGCGGAACACCTTGGGATTGCGCATCTGCAATACCACGGAAATATTATCGAGGGCTTCCTCCACCCGACTGCGGGCTCCCACGGGCATCCCTTTAAGCATGGAATCAAGAATCATCAGCTGCACCTCTGCGGCCTTTGGGGCCGTTTGATAAGTTTATTATTGTAGGACAATACGACAATTCCAACTCTAGAGGTCCGGCGAACGTTTGTAAAGCCCAGCTGATCAGCAATTGGTCAAGCCTGTTAAGTATATACGACCCAGGCACCTGTAAAGCCAGAAGTTAGACCGTTCAGAGCTCGCTAAAGAAATGGAAAGCAGTGGATAACAGCTTTAAGAAAAGCAGAGTACCAACGGCGTTCACATGACCTGCACGTGGTTATCCCAGCGCCAGGGGGTCTGTTGCAACGGTTGACGTTGCAGCCGCGAGCGATCGGCGGTCAGGGTTGCCACCTCACCATAGCCGTTGGTACAGAGCCAGCCCGAGGATCCCCAGCGATGCACACCGGCCACATCGTTGTCCGCCAGCTTGCCCAGGAACTCTCCGTTGGGCAGGTCCCAGCAGGCCACCAGATTACCCCGGGGGCAGCTCACCGCGGCTCGTTTGCCGCTGGCTTCCACCGCCACACTGGCGGTGTACTGGTGAATACCCAGATGTACCACTTCCGGCATGGGCAGCCAGCGGATGGAGTGGCCTTGCCGGTGGCTGCCCACCAGCGGCCACTGGGCAGTGGCGGCCCCCTGGAACTGGACCCCGAAAACCACATTACCGTCGGGGCTCACATCCAGATGCCGAATACTCATCTGATGATGGGGAGGCGTCTGCTGTTCGAGCACGACACCATCCCGAGCCCGGATATAACTGAGGTTGGGGGCCATGGAGCCCAGGTTCAGGGTACGACGCCCGGAATCCGGATGGGTGGCCATGCCGCCATTGGCCACCACCAGGGTTGTCTGATCCGGCAGCAGAGCCAATTGATGGGGACCCACCCCGCCACTGGAGAATTCCGCCACCTTAGTGAGGTTGTCCGCTACCGAGTACACACCGATGATCCCCTGCAGGCTGGTGAGATCGTTCTCCGTAAGAAACAGCAGTTGGCCGTCGGCACTGAGCACACCATGCCCGTAATAATGCCGGTCATTGGCACTGACCAGGGTTTGCAGCAATCGCCCGCTACGGAGATCCAGATGGTAAAGGTGGGTACCCGGGCGCCGGGCAATAAACAGCGCGGTGTGACTCTGTGGCAGATACAGGGAATCGTGCACGCGCTGCGGCACCGCTGCCTGTGCCAGCACCTGGCCGCGATGATTCAGGTGGGCGATATAGTGTCGGCCCTGTTGGTCGTCACAGCCACTGAGGATGGATTGCCCCGGATTCACGGTCGACGGGTTGCGGCTACAGCCGGCCATACCACCGGCGGCGACCAACCAAAGCAAACTGGAACAAAATTGCCGGCGATGCATCAGGGTCAGTCTCCGTCGTTGGCGTTGAATCCCAGGCTGATGCCCAGCGCCGGGGCCAACTGCTGTTTAAAGCGGGAATTCAGCTGCGCAATGGCCTGATGTAAGACCACTACCTGCTGGCGCCCGGTGGAATCCGCCACCGCGGTGACCAACGGCTGCTGGATATCCGCCAGCGTCTGCAATGCCACGGCAAACGCCATATCCAGGTCTGCCGCCAGTTCCCCGTGCCCGGTCTGCTGCAGCAGTTGTTCCAGGTCATAATGCTCCGGGTGCTTAGCCAAACTGTAAAGCGTTTGCAGACTGACCCAAATGTTGCGCAGGGAGGACTGGCTGCGCCAGCTCTCGGAAAAATAGCCGTTAGGCGTATGGGAACGGCTCTTATAACCCAATGGCGCCCCCAGCTTATCGGTCTTGATAATTTCCAACTGGCTTAACATGGCCCCCACCACCTCCGCCATGGGGCCCTTGCCGGAATGGTCCGGAGCGGCCGACGTTTCCTGCCACTGCTGCCGGATGCCACTGTCAACCCAGGCCTGATGCACCCGGGTGGTGGTGCCCGCAAAGTGTTTCCCGATGGCGGTAATAAGCTCGCACTGCCGTCTCCCCTGCGGTGTTTGCTCACCACTTTCCAGACCGTAGTTTGCCATATAGTCCGGATCAAACAGCAGTAACTCCAGGGCACTGAGCCCTTGCAGTACCACGCTGGCATCCGCCACCCGGGCGGCGTCAATGGGCCCCTCGGTATTCAACAGACGTTGCGCCTTGCGGGACACAATGTTCTTCTGGTCCGGCCAGAACTGAATTTTCCAGTCGTCATTATTTTCGGTGATGGGCCCGAAACGCACCCACTGTACCCGCTGCCAGGCGTCCATGGTTTGCCGCCACTGATCCCGAGCCGCCGCCAGGGGTTCCGGTGCCGGGCTGGCGCAGTAGTTCTGCAAGGTGACAGACAGAGTGCCGGCCTGCCGCTGGAGATCCCCATAATCCGCTGCAATCCGGTCCGCCACCACCTGCAACCACTGTTGCTGTGGGGAGACCTGCTCACATCCGGTGAGCAATAGCAAAACACCCCATAGCGCCGGATAAAATGATCTGATCAGTTTGCCCATAGGTCTCCTGTACATGAACAGATCTCCTGTCCATGATTTGGGTCAGAGGGAGCGCAAAAATGCCAATAGCGCGTCCCGCTCATCGCGGCTGGCGGCCACCACGTAGTCGCGACTGGCCCTGGCCTCTCCATCGTGCCACAGCACCGCCTCCAGCAATGACCGCGCCCGACCGTCGTGCAGATAATGCTGATGACCACTGACGTCTTCCGTCAGACCAATACCCCACAACGGCGGCGTGCGCCACTCGGTGCCGGAGGCATCATAGGCTTCCCGGTTGTCCGCCAGACCGGGACCCATATCGTGCAACAGCATATCCGTGTAGGGATGAAAGGTCTGCTCGGACTGTTCCGGTTGTCCGGCCAGTTTGGGCGTGGTCAACTGGGGCAAATGGCAACCGGCGCATCCGGCCTGCTGAAAGACACCCTGCCCCTGTTGGACCTGCTGATCTTCCAGGTTACGGCGTTTCGGCACCGCCAGATTTCGGGTATAGAAGGTAACCAGGTTCAGCAGTTTATCGGAGATCTCCGGAGCCCCATCCTCGCTGCCGGTGACCGCCTGCTGGCACTCACTCTGCGCCTGGGTGCAGTTTTCCCGATTGAACAGGGAACTGGTGATACCAATGTCGCCCACGAACGCCGCCGCGTTCTGCTGCTTAAGGGTGGGCTGCTCTGCCTTCCAGCCAAACCGCCCCAGTACCATGGCCTGCCGCTCCACATCCCAGACCCGGTTCCAGCGGCCGGAAATACCATCGCCGTTGGCATCCTCAGGATCGGCGTGCTGTTTGATTTGCTGCGCAGGCACCGCTTCCAGCAAGCCAAGCCCGATCACCGGAGGCGCCAACCTCAGGGAATACACCACGCCCTCACCCAGGGGTCCGTAACCCAAATCCTCCAGCGTCAGCAACGGCTTTTGCAAAGTCACCGTGGTGCCATCCGCCAAGCTAATCTGGCTGGTTTCATAACGCAACCGGATCTGGGCCTCGGCTTTGACTCCGGGGATGGAAAAATCCTGAATCTGATCACCGTATACGGGATGCGGAATCACCCCCAACCGGCGCACCTGCGCCCGCATTTTTTCGTCGCTGGGTTTCAGGCTGAGCCGGACCAACAGAGATACCGCATTGTCGTCATCGGTTTGCGGCAGATGGCCGCGACCATCCCGGATATGGCAGTTCTGGCAACCATTGGTATTGAACAGCGCGCCCAGCCCGTCCCTGGCCTTGGTGGTGGACGGCGCGATCACCCAGGGGTTACGGAAAAAGCTGTTACCGACATTGAAATCCAGCCGCCGGGTGAATGACATGTTGGCAGAAGGCAGTGAAAATGCATCATTACCGGTTTTGGCGACGCTGGTATCACCCCCGGAATTGACGCCATATCCCAGTCCCAGATTCGCTGTCAGCCCGATCAGGCATGCCAACAACAGGGTCCGGTTGGTATGGGTACGGATCCACTTCACTGCACTGCTTCCAAGGGTCGGTTAAAATTCGTGATCGGCGTTATCGGGCGCCAGATTGTTCACCCCCAGCGTGGTAGCCACCTGCTCAATATCCTGAGTCAACGCCACCAGGCTATCGATAGCACCATGCACGATTTCAGCACCTTTGTCATTGCCCTCGGCAATCATCTGATCGAACTTCATGCCTGACTCCGCTTCCGCGGTATCCACCATTCGCTGCAGATTCGCCATGGTCCGGTCAAACTGCCGGTCCACGGATTTGGCCAGTTTGGGGTCCTGCTGCGCGACCAGTTGCGCCATGGCGGGGCCGCTGACTTTAGTGCCGTCCACCCGCTGATAACTGCCGTAGTAGACGTTTTCAATACCCTGGGCGTTGTAATAGTGGGAGTAATGGGTGTTGTCGCTGAAGCAGTCGTGCTCGTCCTCCGTGGAATTGGCTTCCAGTGCCACCTTCATGCGTTCACCGGCCAGTTCCCCCAACGCCAGGCTGCCCATACCAAACAGGGCTTTGGTAAGCGCCTGTTGCGGATCCTGTTGCTGCAATTTGGCGCGATAATTATCGCCGTCGGGTGCCCACTGACCCTGCATGTACTCGAGATCTTTCACCAGAAGATCCGCCACGGCCTGCAGATACTGGCCGCGACGCTCGCAATGACCGTGAGTGCAGCCTTCTCCAGTAACGTAATCCGTATAGGGCCGCTCCCCGGCACCCGGGCCGGTCCCATTCAGGTCCTGGCCCCAGAGCAGGAATTCAATGGCGTGATAACCGGTGGCCACATTGGCCTCGGAACCCGCCAGTTCATTCAGATCCGCCAGCAGCTCCGGCGTCAGCCTGGTCAGGTCCAGGGTGTCACCCCCCAGTTTGAGGCTGGTGTTGGCTATGATATTGGCGTTGGCGCCGGCGTTACCCATTTCATGGTGGTAGTGGCTGGGTTCCACGTAATCGATCAGCCCTTCGTCCAGGGGCCAGGCGTTCAGCTGCCCTTCCCAATCGTCCACCACCGGGTTGCCAAAGCGATACACCTCGGATTGTTGATAGGGAACCCGGGCCGCTTTCCAGGCGGCCCGGGCGTCCTGCTGAGCAGTTTCAGAAGGCTGTTGCACCAGTACATCGATTTGTTTCCGCAGCACCTGTGCCGTCATCAGCGCATCGCTGAATACCGCATGGGCTACTTCGGCGTACTGATCCACCACCTGTTCTTTACTGACCCCGGCCTGGGCCGTGGCGGCCATGAAAACACTGGTGGCCAACATCACTTTGAATACTGCTTGCATGGATTTTACTCCTGAATCTACGCGGTTATCAGAATGCCGCGGCCAGTTGCACCACCACGTTGTCCGTGGACTCGTCGGTGCCGCCGTCGGCCTGGTCGTAGTCCTCGTCGTGCCAGAATTCCACGGTAAGGGCTACATTGGGATAAATTTCGGTACCACCCCCGATGGAGATACGCTGTTCCGGCGACAGGCCGCCGGCCTCATCGGTTTCCTGGATGGCGAAGCCAAAAGTGTATTGTCGCTGTTGGATAGTGGCGGCAAAATCCAGCTCGACCTGTAACGCCGATGGCTGACGCTCCAGAGTCACCGGACCCGGACCCGCCCACTCGATATCATCTACTGCGGTCAGATATTCGGCAATAATCTTCACCCCTTACAGGTCGAGCTGCCCGGAAACAGCGAACGCACCGTCATCGCTCTCCAGATCGGCGCCCAGTTCGTCCGCCAGCGCGTCTGACTCCGCCAGACTGGAAATATAATCCACTCCGGCCTGTAGATTGTCCTGTTCAAAATTCAGGGTGAAACCGTAGTTTTCCACGTTTTGCTCACGGTCCACGGAGCCATCGAATACATAGGCGCCCAGGGTCAAGCCGTCCTGCTGCAGGCCAAACAAAGCAGCGGTTTTGCGGGTTTCCGCCAGTTCCAGCACCAGGGTATCGTTGACTAAAGCGGTCTCAAACCGGCCAAAGGGCAGATACTGTTTACCGATGAGCATATCCACCGGGCCGATCAGATCCGCGAAGGCCAGGGTCGCCACGTCCACATCCAGGTCGGTCTCATCCTCTTCATAGAGGAACGCCAGCTCCGCGGCCACCTTATCGTTCAACTGGGCGTTCATGACCAGTTCCACGGTGGCTACCACCAGATCGCTGTAGCTCTCGTCGTCGAAGCCTTCGCCGACGACACCCTCGATTTCCACCAGCCCCTCCAGGGTCAGCTTATCCCCTAGCAGATTGTTGCCACTGGGCGCGTCGACGGTTCGGATCTGCTCCAGTTTCTCCAGGCGGTTACGGACTTCCCGTTCGAAGGCTTCATCCGCCAGCGCCTGGGTGGATGCCCCCAGCGTCAACAGGGCCAGGGCTGTACCGGCCAGCGGTAAATTTACGGTTTTCATTTCTTGGTTCTCCTATTGGCACAAATTCCAGTGCCATCCCCTCTCCAGGACAGCACTTTATAGCTAATGATGATTATTTTCAACTGTGAGTTATTTTCATTTACTGATTTCGATCAAAGAATTCCGCGATTTCCAGAATGGCCAGGCGGCCATCCTTCAGCACGGGAAATGACAGATGCCAGACGTGTTGCATCTTCTCCCAGATCTGCAGCTCCACCGCCACCCCGGCCTGCTGCGCTTTTTCGGTGAGGCGCACGGCATCGTCCAGCAGCACCTCTTCGGACCCCACCTGAACCAGCAATGGCGGCAACCCCGCCAGATCGCCGGCCAGAGGGGAGAGGTAGGGCTGTTGACATCGCTGCTCCGCAGCCATGCCTTGGGTATACAGCTGGGCAAAATGCTCCAGTAAATCACCGTTAAGCATATTGTCCGTGTTGGCCTTGGTATTCAGGGTGTCCCCCTGCAACCCCATGTCGGTCCAGGGCGAGATACAACAGGCCGCTGCCGGTAAGGGCATCCCCTCCTGCTTCAGGCGCAGCAACAACACCAATACCAGATTCCCCCCGGCGGAATCTCCGGCCAGATAGAGGTTACCTGGCTTTATCCCTTCATCCAGCAGCGCCTGATAGACACTGACCGCATCCTCCAGCGGCGCCGGATAGGGATGCTCGGGAGCCTTGCGGTACCTGGGTACCACGGCGCACATGGCCGCCCGCTTGGCCAGCCGCGATACCATATGATTGTGGGTATCGGGTGACCCAACGCAGTAACCCCCACCGTGGAAGTAAAGTACCACCCGGTTACTGGGCGCATGGCGGGGCTGGTGCTGCACACAGGAAACCCCGCCATAGCTCACATCCCGTTGCTTCACCCCCCGTGCCCTGGGCATCAACCGGCCGGTAAAGTCCATCTTTTTACGGGATCTGTTCAGTTTTTCCGGCGCTGGCGACAGATCCGGCGCCAACGGTGAACGCCAGATCAGATCCAGCAATTTCACGGTGACCGCGCGCGACGAACAGACCATGTGACTGACAGTCATGTTCTCCCCCTCAATTCTTGTTCTGATTCGGTTATGAAGATTCTGCCCGACCGGCGAAATTAGCACCCCAGGTGGCCGGCGGGCAAGCAACTTTTCGCGGGATCACATCCCACTCAGGACCCGGATATGCTGGTAGACACTCCGCGCCAGGGCCGGCAACTGATAGCCGCCCTCCAGGCTGGATACCATACGCCCCCCGCAGGTGTTCTGGGCCAGCTGTTTAAGCTCCGAAGTGAGCCAGTAGTAGTCCCGCTCATCCAGGCAGATGTCCGCCAGGGGATCGGAGTGATGGGCATCAAACCCGGCGCTCAGCAACAGTAGCTGTGGCTGGAAGTGGTTCAGCTTGTTCATCCACTGTTGCAGCACCCAATCGCGGAATTCGTCACTGCCCGCCCCGGCATGCATGGGTGTATGTACAATATTGGAGCGGTTCTGATCGGGCACCGTGTGGGGGTAGAACGGGTGCTGAAAGCTGGAGCAGAACAGGATACGGTCATCGTACTGCAGAATATTTTCGGTGCCATTACCGTGATGGACGTCGAAATCCACGATGGCAACCCGTTCCAGATCATACTCATGGATGGCATAAGCCGCGGCCACGGCCACATTACTGAAAATGCAAAAGCCCATGGCCCGACTTTTTTCCGCATGGTGGCCCGGGGGCCGCACCGCGCAAAACGCATTCTCGGCCTTTTCCTGCATCACCATATCCACGCCGGCACATACCGCTCCTGCCGCCCGCAACGCCGCATCCAGCGTATGCCGGTTGGCCACCACGTCTTCCGCCATGACTTTGGGCTCCCGCATGGGAAACTGGGCGAATATCCCATCCACGTAATCCCGGCTGTGCACCCGGTAAAGATGCTTTTTGTCGATTTTGGGCGCGTCCACATGCTGCAGCAGATCCCAGATCTGCCGCTCCATCAGATAGTCACGGATGGCGCTGAGCCGGCGCGGGGATTCCGGGTGATCCCCTCCCATATCGTGCAGTTCACAATCCCGGTGGCTGATATAAGCTGTTGTCATAGTTATAACTTCTTGATGATGTACACCACATCCTCGTCCTGGGCGTGTTCACGGATTTCGAAGCCCATGGCCCGCGCCAGTTTGCGCATGGCAACATTGTCCCGCAGTACGATACCATCCATAAAGCGGAGCCCCTTGCTGCGGGCCGCCTCGATCAACAATTCCATTAATTTATGCCCTATACCGGTTCGATGCCATTGATCTGAGACAACCACAGCGAATTCACAACTGGCCCCGTCCGGATTCACCACATAGCGGCTGACGCCAATCTCCTGCCACTGCCCCGCCACCTTCACCAGCGCCACCAGGGCCATTTCCCGGTGATAGTCGATCTGAGTGAAGCGGGCCAGCATCTCCGGCGTCACCCGTTTCACATTGTGCATGAATCGATAATAGCGGGAACGCTCCGACAGACTCTCAATGAAGGCTTTCTCCTGCTCGGCGTCCTCCGGCCGGATGGGACGAATCCAAACGTCTTCGCCGTTTTTCATCTGCCAGTGGGTTTCCAGATACACCGGGTACGGATGAATCGCCATATGTTCGTAACGCTTCTGCGCCGGAGGCAGGTAATCCACCTCAATCACGGCATCCACCACCGTGGCTTTCTCGTCGTTCAATACCAGGGGGTTAATGTCCAGATTCCTGATCCAGGGCAGCTCGCAGGCAATCTCGGAAAGGCGCAGGATTATACGTTCCAGCTCCTGTCGATTCGCCGCCGGCATGTTGCGGAAACTGTCGAGCATTTTGCTCACCTTGGGCGACGCAATCAGGGTTTGCGCCAACAAGGGATTCAGCGGCGGCAGGCTGATGGCAATATCGTTCATGACTTCCACCATGGTGCCGCCATGGCCGAACACGATCACCGGGCCGAATACGGAATCGTGCTTGATTCCCAGCAGCAACTCCCGATTGGCGCTGGAAGTTTCCATATGCTCGACGATGACGCCTTCGATGCGGGCGTCGGGCTTCTTCGCCTGGACCTCTTCCAGCAGTTTTTTATAGGCGGAACGCACCGCCTGGGCATTCATCACATTGAGCGAGACCCCGGAAAAGTCCAGCTTATGGCTGATATCCGGCGAATTGATCTTCAGTACCACCGGGAAACCCAGAGATTCCGCCGCCACCAGCGCCTCATTGGCGGAATGGGTATTCCAGGGGGGACTGATAGGGATATCGAACGCCTTCAGCACAGCGCGGGATTCCATTTGATTGAGCACCTTGCGCCCTTCCTGCAATACGCCTTCGATAATCAGGCGTGCCCCTTCGATATCCGGATTCAGGTTACGCTCCACTGACGGTGGCGCCTGAATCAGATAGGTGCGATTGCGGCAGTAGGTGGTGAGATAATTGGCGGCCAGCATGGCGTTTTCGGGAGACGAAAACACGGGTATGCCGCGTTCCTGCAGCGAGCGTTTAATCTGCGCCACCTTATCACCACCCATGCAGCACACCACAATGGGCTTGAAACTTTTGCGCTGAATCTGATGCAGCCGTTCATGCACATCCGGCAAAACCTTGCCCCGGGGCGGGGTCAGCACCACCACCAGAAAATCCACATTTTTGTCGGTGGCCAGGACTTCACAGGCTTCCAGGAACTCCTCATTCAACCCAAAGCGACTGCTGTAGGCCGGATTAGTGCTGGAATCCATGGACCGCAACGCCGCCAGTTTCACGGTGCTGTCGGAGGTCAGCTCCGCCAGCGGCAGATTCAAATCATAGGCTTTGTCACAGGCCATAATGGCAGGGCCGAGGCCATGGGAGATGATACCTATGCGCTCGCCCCGCACCGAACGATGAATGGGAAACGCCCGGGCCGCCAGAAACAGATCTGTCAACGAATTGGCCCGCACAATGCCGGCCCGTTCCAGGGCGGCATTAAACACATAGTCGTTACCCACCATGGCGCCGGTGTGAGAGAGATGTTGCTCAGCATCTTCTATGTGACGGCCGGTTTTCATCACAATCACCGGTTTACTACGGGCCACCCCCCGCAGGCCGGAAAGAAAACTGCGGGAATCCTCTACCCCTTCGGCGTATATGAGAATGCACTCGGTCTGCTGATCAATAACCAGATAATCGAGAATATCGCCGGAATACACGCCAGCGGCCTGTTCCAGCGAAATAATGGTGGAAAAGCCCACGCCTGCCGAGTTGGCCCAGTCGGTCACCGCCCGGCAGATGGCACCGGAGTGGGAAATCAGGGCAATTTTACCAGGTTTGATTTCCACCCGGTCCAGGGTGGCACGGATCCCGGCCGTGGGCCGGACAAAGCCGTAGCAGTCCGGCCCCCACATGCGAATCCCCAGGGCGTCCGCCTGGCGCCGCAGGCTCTCCACATATTGACTGCGCAGGAAACCGTCCCGATCATCCAGTTGCGACAGTACGACCACCGAATCAATTCCGCTGGCACCACAACGCTCCAGTTGCTCCGATACCTGGGAATCCGGCGTGACAATGATTGCCAGATCCACTCGCCCGGGCACCTCGTCAATGGTGTCAAAACTACGATCACCCCCCAACAGCCCCCGGTGCCGGGGATGGACCAGCCAGACTTTGCCAGCGAACTGCTCCCGCAGCCGTGACGCCAGCCGGCTCTCAATGCTGTCACTGCCCTCATCACCAGCGCCGATGATGGCGATGGCTTCCGGTTCGAAAAAATGAGTGAGGTAGTGCTTTTTCATAAGTCTCCACTCGGGGGGATCTGGTTGGGGCCGGGACTGAGCCAGTCAGCCACCGCCTGGCGCAGCTGCTCGCGGGCTTCGCGGATGCCGGACAATCCCAACGGTTGCACAGAGTCCGCCCAGCTCAGTCCCTGCATGACTTTCATCACCAGCAGCTGCCGCCCGGGCGTCAGGGATAACCGACCCTGTCGTGCGGATCCGTGCCACAGGCAGCGCCAGAGGCTGGCCACGACATTTTCGTACTTAGCATAGCCTGCCAGATATCGCCGCAGGCGAACTTGATCTCTCTCATAATAGGCTACTGTGAACTGTCCCTGGTGCATGATGGCCAACACCAGGTCCGCCGGCAGATGGCGATGGGTGTCCAGCAGCTGGTGGGGAAAGTCTGCCTCGAACGCCGTCCTGGCGGCTTTCAATAAGGGCGCCGACTCCGGGCAAAGGCTTTTCAAAACCAGCAGACTGTGGCCCCCGGTGGTCACCTCAGGACGGTAGCCCACCCGCAGAGTCAAATACCCGTTTTGCTGCCAGAATCGCAACACCTGAGCGGTGCCGGAAAACACCGACCCCAACGCCGCCACCCCTTCCGCCTGCGCCAGAGTCTGCAGTCTTTGCAGCAGCTCGCTGCCCAGGCCTTCACCCTGGTCTTGCGGCTGTACCGCAATTCTGACCACCCGCCACAGCGGTAACTGAAGGGCCTGAGGTTGGTCTCCATGTACCGCCAGGGTCTGGGGTAACACTTGGCCATGAGGCCGGCGCCGGCCCTGCGCTATTTCAGTGGCCAGATCCGCGGGTAGCATGCCCTCTTGGGCCACCAGCGCCACCGCCAGCACTTGCGACCCGCGACACAACAGGAACACCCGTAAATTGCCACCATCCAGCAGCATCCGCAGATCACTGGGGCGGGTGCGGTAATGGGCCGCCACCAGCAACTCGAACACCGCTTGCAGACGTGCTTCCTGCTGCGCCGGGCACTGATAATCGAAGGTTTCCAGAGTCAGGGGGGCGGAACCCGCACTATCGGAGGGTAGTGGTGATGCCCGTAAAAGCAGCATCTGTTCCAGCGTCTGCTCCAGCCAGTCCTGCTGCTGCCAGCGAATGGGTTCCACCATTTCACAGAGCCGCCAGCCGGGAAAACGGGCCTGCAAATGCGGCTGAAAGCGGTGTACGAACCCCCTGCCAGTGCCCTCATAGCCGGCCACCGTAGTGGCCAGCACCGTCCGGCTGTAGTGGTCCAGCATGCGCTGCAGCAAATTCGGGGACAAGGCCGCCGCCTCGTCGACTAACAGCAGGTCCGCCGGGGGCAGGCGTTGCAGCAACTGGTCCGGTGCCTGATATTGCAACCCATCCTGCGCATCACCGGCAAACCGTTTCAGGGTGGCCACAGACTCCGGTCGGGGGGCGGTTACCAGGACACGCTTGCCCTGCGCCAGCAGCAGTCGCACCGCAAGACCCATCACCGCGCTCTTGCCCCGCCCCCGGTCGGCCTGCAACACCAGTGGCCGCTTGCGATGACCCTGCGCCACCCGTAGGATCGCCTGCAACGCCTGCCGCTGATCTTCGGTGACGCAGCCCTGCGCATCGGGCTGCCGCCTGACCACCGGCAAACTGGGTAGCTTTGGCAGCTGCAGCCCCTGGTGTTGACACCAGCGCACCAGGCAATCCTGTTGCCGCAGCACCCAGGCGGCCCGGGTCAGGAAACCGGACCCAACCGCCGCGGTGCCTCCGGGCTCCACCGCAATTTTTTCTCGATAAGGATCGGCGAAATCCGGCCAATCCTGCAGCGATGGCGCCAGCAGGAGCAGAAAACCGCCGGCGCTGATGGTGCCGGCCAATGCCGCCAATGCATCTGGATTGGCACCCGAATAATAATCAAACACGCCATGGCAGGCTTCACGGCCCAGTTCATGATTGATCCGCTGCGGCGGCAGACACCAGCTACCGGACGGCGCCCGTTGTGACCACCAGAGGACCTGCTGTGCCTGAACATCAGCCAGCCAACGTTGGGCCGCCGTCAGAGTCCAGTCCGGGTCGCCTTCCAACAAAACCAGCAGACGCCGCTGCTGCTGTTGTACATGGTGCTGGAGCTTGTTGACCACCTCCAGTGAAAATTCCACCGTTTTCAAACCCGGTATCGCTCCACAAATTTTTCGTCGATGTGCTGTTTCCAGCGCCAGACCCAATGCCCGTGGGCATACAGCCAGCCGCGGGAAGCCATGGCCCGCGGCTCCCCCAGGGTGATCAGCTTCAGATACTGCCGCTGGGGCCGGAACGCAGCCTGCCCGGCCCCTGAGAGCGTGGCGCCGAGATTGGCCGCCAGCAACGGACCCTGGCGCACGGCATACACCCCGGCCTTATCCAGGGGCCTGGGAAACGCTGCAATGTCTCCCACCGCAAACAGATTCTGGAACCCGGTCACGCGCAAATACTGATCCACCGGTACAAAGCCGGCCGGATCCCGGGGCAACCTGCTGGCGCCCAGGGACTGCGGCGGAGCTGCTGGTGTGCACAGTAACGTAAAACCACTGGGGATCTCCCGCCCGGATTCCAGGATGACACTGGCTGGCCCCAATTGCCGCACTTTGGCGGCGTCATGGTATTCCACACCGGCGCGGTTGAGCTCCCGCCTGGCCCGGGCCCTGACCCAGCGATTGTGACCACTGAGCAGGGGCCCGCTGGAACAGAGGTGCCAGCGCCAGTCCCGCAGCCGATCCCCCCACAACTGATGGAGTCGATAACGCATGGCCAGGATCAGCTCCACACCCGCCACACCACCGCCCACCACCACCGCTGCACGGGGTTCCAGCGCCAACGGTTCAGCCGCCACCTGCTGCCAGCGCTGGAGAAAATTGAGAGCGGGTTTGGCAGTGATCCCATGGTGACTGTTGGCAATGTCGCTGCTGGAGGGCACAGAACCGATGTCCAGGGATGCCAGATCAAACTTCAACTGACGACCATCCGCCAGGCAAATGGCACTCCGATCCGCGGACAGGCCGAGAAACCGCCCCTGACACCAGCGCACGCCCAGTTCCTCGCACAAAGTGGGCAGATTGATTAAACATTGATCCACTGGCCAATGTCCGGCCACCACCGCCGGTAGTGATCCGGAGTATACGGCATGGGGATTCACATCCAGCAACCACAACTCCACATCCGGCGGGCACCAGCGCTGACGCTGCCGCAGCACCTCGATGTGAGCATGGCCGCCACCAATCAACACCACTGTTCGTTTCGCCATGTGGGTTCCACGTTGAATTCTTCAGATTAAATCTATACTTAGCGATAGTACTATCGCATTGGGCCCGGTTGAAATGAATAAAAAATACACTAAACGCGTGCGCTACGAGTTCATCTTCAAGTCCCAGGACAACTTTCTGTATGAAGTGGACATCGATCCGCAAACCCTGGAGCACCCGGCACCGCTGGGTGCGGCGCCGGAATGGTCACGACTGGATGTGGAAAAATGCCCCCATTGTCCACTGAACAGTGATACAACCGAACACTGCCCCCTGGCGCGCCGGATTGCTCCGATTTTAAGTTTCAGCGCCCATCCGGCGTTCGAATCGGTGTCAGTGCGGGTGCATAAAGACAACATGACCATTGAGAGCCAGTCCAACGTCCAGGAGGCTTATCGCTCTCTGATCGGTCTGATCATGGCAACCAGCGGCTGCCCCCATACGGGATTCTTTAAACCCATGGCCTGGTTCCACCTGCCCTTTGCCACTCAGGATGAAACCCTGTTTCGCGCCTGTGCCACCTTCCTGCTGTTCCAGTTTTTCGACCCCGCCGATCCGGAACACGGCAACCACTTTACCGACCTGAAACAGGTTTACGAGGATGTGCATGTGGTTAATCAGCAGATTGCCAAACGACTGAAGCGGGCATCTGCCTCCGAGTCCACACTCAATGCACTGACCATCCTCGACATATTCGCCCAGTCGTTCCTGCCCACCCTCAACGAATCACTGCAGGAACTGGCCTTTCTGTTCAAGCCCGGCATTAACGAAATCAGTTTTGAGACACCCTGATGCAGACACGATTCATCCACTGGCTGTTTCGGTGCTTGCTGTGGATGGTGCTTTGCACGCCGGTGATGGCGGCGGAGACCGTCGTTGTAGAAGAGGCCCGCACCTATTACCTGCCACTGGAGGGCTATATCGCAGCTGGTACGGCACCGGTAGAGGACAAATTGTGGATTCCGGGTGCTGAGGAGCTGGTACCCCGGCCCCCGGGACAGCCGCAAACCGGAATATGGTATCGGGTAGACCTGCCCAACCGGACCGATCAGGAACACTGGCATCTGCTGATTACCAATACGCTGTTGCATCAGGTACGGGTTTACAGCATTTCCGCCGCCGGTGAATACCAGGCCAGTCGCGGTTTCGAGCGCCGCTACCCTTTTGATCTCACTAATGGAGTGCCAGTGGTGTTGACCCCTGGCACCACCACCAGCCTCTGGATTCAGTTGCAGTCGCCCTATATCAGTCATCAGCCCCTCTTACGCATCATGCCTGACACTGAATACTGGCACTATCAGTTTCAGCACAGTAGCCTGGTAATGCTGGCCGTAGGCGCCATGCTGGCGTTAGTACTCTACAATATTTTTCTTTACTTCCCGACCCGTGATATCTCTTTCCTCTGGTACGCCAGTTATCAGTTACTGTGCACCTTTGCCTGGGCAACCCACTTTAAGCTGATTTTGTATGGCTTTGGCCTTAAGCCGGATGCCAGTACCCTGTTGCTGCCCTTTTTCATCGCCGGCGCCAGCAGCCTGATGTTTGCCATCTCGTTTCTGCGCCTGCCACCCGGAGGCTGGATAGCACTGTTGGTGCGGGCACTGGCTATCAGCCTGGTAATCTTTGGCATGGTCGGCCTGTTGCTACCCATGGCTCAGTACCAGGCTGTAATGCTGGCCTGCACCGGCATCTGGATGTTTATTATGCTGGGCCTGGGCATTTGGCGCTTCAACAAGGGCTATCGCCCCGCCCGTATTTACATCCTTGGCTTTGGCGTTGTGACTTCTTATTTCCTGTTTGCGGTAGCGGGAGATATGGCGGGTACCTCGCTGTTTGATAATCTCTTGGTATGGGCGCTGTGGGCACAGTTGTTCGACGCCGTTGCCCTGGCGCTGGCATTGGCCGACCGCATTAATTTCTTACGCAAGTCCCGTCAGCACGCCGATAAGCGGGCGTCCACGGATCAGCTAACCGGACTGCCCAACCGTACCGCCTTCGAGCGGGATATCCGCGCATGGGAGGTCTATTACCGGGAGGGTATCATCCAGGAGTTTTTCCTGACCTTCATCGATGTGGACGGGCTGAAAAAGGTGAATGACCGCATGGGGCATACCGAGGGTGACCGCCTGCTTTCCCTGGTGGCCCAGTGGTTATCCCGTCAGTGTCAGCAGCAGAATGTGTATCGGGTCGGAGGCGATGAATTCGTGATTCTGGCCCGCCATCAGATTCAATGGGATCTCAGCAGTCTGCATCAACTGTTGGGTGAAGAAGGGTTCCCTCATGCTGACTTGAGCATGGGGACCAGCAGTTATTCCGAGAGCGGTAACCGATCGGCATTATTACAACTGGCGGATGAGCGAATGTACGCGATCAAACACAGTGGCAGATGATGGTAAATTGGTGTGCTAGGATAAGGTGAAGTAAGTAATACTCTTGTCTTTCATTTTGATGCGGCAGGCATCCCGCTCATCTTTCACGGGCACCCATTGCTGGAGAAAATTGATCTCCACACCAGGGAACAAGTCTCTTTGTACTACCACCTCCAGCGTCTCTGCCACTGCGGTGACGTCCGCAATCAGCTCCTGGCGGCGATGTTTCAAACGTTCCACTTCCTGCTCGAAATGGCTGATGGTGTTGCGAATTTTTCTAACCTGTTCCGCCACATCATTGTCGCTGCCGGGCTGACCCTCGAAGCCTCTGAGCGCTTCCTTCATGCCTCGGATAACATGCAGCCGCTCCCCCAGCTGATCCCTGATTTCCGTCAACTCAGTCAACTGTTGGGAAAACTGATGAGAAAAGTCGATAAAGGTCGGGATATAGGACGGACTACCCAGCGTATTACACACTAACTGCGAGCGCGGCCGCAGATAGCCACCGATAATTTTTCCCTCGGTGCGCTTCGGACTTTCCACAACTATTGCTTCAGCCTGAATGTCGCTGTGCATGATATGCTTTGCTGCCGTCACAATACCGCCAGCGCGGATGCGGGCGTACTGGATATAATTGGAGAATACGGTCGCTGGAGTTTCAATACTCACGGCATAGGCTTCCGCTTGATCCTCTTCAGAGCGCACCTGTTTGCCCAGTACGCCTTTACCGATGACCACTTCATCCCCCGCGATCACACTGGCAGATTCCAGGTAATCCCGTATCAGCACCTTACCGGTTGCCCTGACCTCCATACCCTCCCGCACAGTACCCTTCACCACCACCGTACCATCGAAGTCCACATTGCCGGTGTTCAGATCCACATCATTGATGCAGTAGGCATCGGACACCATCATGCCACCGCTCACCCTCAGGGGAACGCCGCGCCGAGCCGCCACCAACAGGTTTTTACTATCCGGACTGATCTGGGTCCCCTCACCCATTTCCAATTCCCGATCCTGCGGCTTGGTGGCTGACACCAGCTCACCCATCACATTGTAACCAGGCTCTCCCACCACAGGGGGTATCCGGCGCACCAGGGGGTCACCCACCTCCACCATTTCTATCTCACCAAAATCGTGCATGTCTACGGTGCCGTCATCCCGTAGCTTCGGTTTCATCAGCCGGTCCTGTACCGGTAACACCAGAATTTCCAGCCGCGCCTGGCGGGATTGCCCCGGCGGCTTACCCGTGGCGACCACCTCCTGAATTTGAGAGCCGGGGGCCACGTTGTTCAGTTTTTTGGCAAGAGCGTCCAGCAGGCCCCTATTAAGACCTTTCGTGATACCCTTTTTGTTCAGAAATTCAGTGAGCGCAGCTGTGTCCGGGTTGGGGCCACCCTCCGCCGTGGAGATACGCAAAGAGCAGCTCATACGGTCGTCCGTGACCTCGATATCGACACTGGCATCCCGCCGTTCTGCCACCAACTGGCTGACCGGCTCGCTCAGTCCACAGCCGGGTTCCACTTGCGAGATTTTCGCCTGATATTGCCCCAACGCTTTGTTGAAGGCCGCGTCCAGCTCATGAAAATAGCGATATTCGGTTAGATTGAACTGGTTGCGAAGAAAATCAACAGTGAGTTGATCTGGCTGCAGATAACTCAAAAACAGGTGGACATTGCGGCCATCATCAGAAACTTGAAAACGAATGCCGGTCACTTAGATTCCCGGTAGCGTCAGTATTGGTTCCGCTGTTAAGCGGGTTGTCTTAATCCGAAGTATAGAACCCAGTCACAATTTTGTCAGAGAATATGCGCAGATGTGGTTAATTCAGCATTTGTCTACTTAGGGCACAGCGGAATCATCGATACCGGATTGTATATAGAGGTCGGGACCAGTCGTGTCGCTGTCCCGGAAAACCCGATAGGTGACGCCCCCAACGGTATTGTTGGTTACATAAACCCAGGTATCTCCGATACTGGATACCACCGCATCGCTGGAGCCACCTTTAATATACAGTATCTTACTTTCACCGGACATTCCCAGCACTGAGTTCTCACTGACCTGCAGCACATTACCGTTGTCCGCCAGGTCAATGATCTCCACGTTGCTGATTTTCTCCAGACCCAGGGTAGATATATTCAGGGTATTCAACGAAGTGGTAAAGCGGATGGTATCCGTGCCCCGTCCCCCGTCAATTTTGAAAAACCCCGTATCTGACAGTTCAATGAAGTCGTCCCCCGCGCCAGCGCTAAAGGAATCCGCCCCTCCATTGCCGATGAGGGTATCTGCACCGTCGGTTCCCACCAGATTATCAGCCCCACTGGTACCGGTCTGGCTAAGGTCCACCACAGCCCAAAAATCCCGGCCCCAGATCACGTTGACCTCTCCGGCAAAGGAGCCGGCATTGTCGCCGGCCACCGAAGACACCATCAAATCCCGGTAACCGTCGCCATTCAGATCCCCTGAAGTGGCGGATTGACCAAATCTATCGCCAGCGGTATCCCCCAGTATTTTAAAGCCGTCATTGGCCGATAATGTGCTCAAATCAATGTTGGCCCGGCTGGTACCGGTTTTGCCGAATATCACCCAGGCAGCACCCGCATCATTACCGGCATTGGCATCCAGTCCGCTGGACAGGACAATATCATCGACGCCGTCACCGTTTATATCCTGAATCCCCTGCACGGAATAGCTGGCCTGATCGTTATCATCCTCCCCGTAGATCACGTAACCGCGACCTGCAGGCAGAGCTTCAAGCGTAAGATCCGCGTGTGGACCACTGCTGCCGTAGATCACCATGGCCGCGCCGTTGGTACTGTGGCCTCCGTAATTGCCCTCGGGTACCCCCACGATTATATCAGTAAGGCCATCGCCGTTGACGTCAGCGGCGGCGGTGGCGCCCCCCAGTAATGCATTGGTATCGCTGGTGCTGATTGTAAACCCATTGCTGCCATCCAGATTGGCGAGATTGATGTCAAAGTATGTGGAAGTTGAGTAACCAAACACCACATAGGCTTCACCATCATCACTACTCTGCCCGGGAGCACCGATCAGCACATCAGTCAGGTGATCGCCATTGTAATCACCGATAAACTGAACACTGTGCCCCACATATGCTGAGGATGTGGCATGATACATGCGCAAACCCTGACTGATGTAATTATTAAGGCTGAAATTAAAGCGCGTGGCTCCAGACTTTCCAAAAATCAGATACACGTATCCGGCGTTTGTACCCTGCTCATCACTCTGCTCGTGGCCAATCAACAAATCCTGAATACCATCACCGTTGAAGTCGCCGGAGGCATCAAGAAACTGGGCGTTGTTCGGACTTACCAAATAGTCGTACATCCCTATCTCGTCGGAGCTTTCGTAACCGGTCATCAGAAAGCCTTTGCTGTTGGTAAACCCGGGAGTCCGGTTGAAGTCAGTTGCCAGATTAATGGTGGAAGGCGAACTGTTGCCCCAGATCACGTATATATTACCTGCGGAAGTGGCGCCGTCATCCGTCCGGCTTCCTACCACCACCAGATCGTCATAGCCGTCGCCATTCAGATCACCACTGATCTCCACCATCGAGCCAACCTTTTCCCCCGTGGCACCACCGGTAATCGCAAAACCGTCACTGGCACTGAGGGAGGACATGGCAATACCCGAGCGGGTCGCTCCGGACGCGCCCATTACCAGATAGGCGTAGCCGCCACTGGTCTGGCTTAAATTACTGTCGGGCACCCCAATCGCCAAATCTTCAAAGCCATCGCCATTGAAATCTCCGCCGCTGCTGACACTGTGGCCAAAGTAAACGGTTGATGGCTCGGCACCGGTTATGAAGAACCCGTCTTCTGGTCTTAGGGAGCTGATGTCCAGGGTGCTGGCACCATTAATGACAATATTCTTGTGTTGCTCAGTGACCCTGTGCCACCGGGTGCCGGCAATGACAGGTCCGCAGTGGCACCTCCTCCATTGCGAACTAAGCCTCCGTTGAGTTCCAGTGCCGCAGAGCTTGCATACGCCAGATCGGCGGTACAGTCCCCCAACGACACAGTGTAATTGAATATCAAAGTATCAGAGCCGGTACCGCTGGTGTAATTTACATAGAGATCCCCGGCATCCAGGCTAACTAATAGCCTGGGCTTTCCGGCACTGATATCCACGTTCACCGATTCACTGAAGCTTACGGTTATGGGTATCACATCTCCCGCCAGATAAGTTCCATTCGCCGCAGTGGATGAGACGCCGGATACAGTGGGCGTGGATACCACGGGAGTTGAAAAGTTCCAGGTTGTACTGGCGCTGATTCCGGCAAAGACATTACCGGCGCTATCCACAACTGCCCCGGCGTCTACCAGCACATAGTAGTCACTGTTGTTAGAGAAATCACCAGTGGGATCTATAGTGATGGTATTGGTACCTGAGCCGGTAACACGGGCATCCCCTATGGGTATGGATTCAAACAGAGCGCCGCCGCTGGTATAAATTTGCACGTTGCCCGACTGACTGAAAACAGACTGGCCAAACTGCAACTCCAAGGAATCCGCCAAACCGATATCGGTGGCGTTATCGGCGGGAGTCAGGCTTATCACTGTTGGTGCTTGTGTATCCACAGTCATGGCAAAGTCGCTGGAAGCCGCCGAGCTGTTGCCCGCTCCATCAGTAGCGATAGCAGTCAGGGTGTAGGAACCGTCGGTGAGTGCTGTACCACTATAATCAAAGCTCCAGTTGCCGCTACCGTCGGTAGTGGTGGTGCCAATGGAAGCACCATCCAACAGTACATTAACACTGGAGTCCGCTTCCGCTGTGCCAGCAATCGCAAGGTTAGTATCACTGGTGACGCCATCTCCTGCGGTACCCGTATCATCAGTAATCGCGGTGACACTCGGAGCCGACGGCGCACTACTGTCCACTGTCGCTGCGAAACCACCGGAAGCGGCCGAGCTGTTTCCAGCTCCATCAGTGGCAACCGCTGTCAGGGTATAGGACCCGTCAGTCAGCGCCGTGCCACTATAATCGAAACTCCAGTTGCCGCTGCCGTCCGTGGTGGTGGTACCAATGGAGCCACCGTCCAGTAGTACTTCAACACTGGAAGCCGCTTCCGCCGTGCCACTAATTACCAGGTTGGTATCACTGGTGATACTGTCTCCGGCTGTGCCAGTATCGTCCGTAATTGCTGTCACTGCAGGTGCAGCCGGCGCACTACTATCCACCGTCACTGCGAAATCACCGGAAGCAGCCGAGCTGTTGCCCGCTCCATCAGTGGCAACCGCTGTCAGAGTATAGAAACCATCGGTGAGCGCTGTACCACTGTAATCGAAAGTCCAGTTACCACTGCCATCGGTAGTGGTGGTACCAATGGAGGCACCGTCCACCAGTACAGCAACACTGGAACCCGCTTCGGCTGTACCACCAATGATTAAAGTAGCGTCACTGGTAGTGGCATCTCCCACCGCGCCGGTATCATCACTGATGCCTGTAATTACCGGCGCAGCCACCGCACTGCTGTCAATTACTACATTATAACCGCTGGAGGTGACTGAGCGATTACCCGCAATATCGTCTGCCAATGCCGTTACAGTATAGAAGCCGTCACTCAGAGTAGTACTGCGGTAATCGAAGGCCCAGGCTCCGCCGCCATCAGCCACAGCAGTGCCCACCACCGCATCATCAACCAACACTTGCACCCGGCTACCTGCCTCTGCAGTGCCAAGGATGATCAGGCTCGAGTCATTGGTAACGCCGTCACCAGCGATTCCGGTATCGTCACTGATTCCGGTGATTATAGGGGCAGGCGGCGCGGCACTATCCACTGTCAGTGTCACGCTGGTTTCGGAGTCTGAAATGTTTCCCGCGGTATCCACTGCCCGTGCCGTCAGCACATAGTTCCCATCCGCCAGTGGATTCGCAGACAGATCCAACACCCAGTTATTGTTGGTTCCCACGGCGACCTGGCCAATAACAGCCCCATCCAGGGATACCTGCACAAAGTCGCCATCACTGACACTGCCCTGTATCTGCAACACACCGGTACCAGTAACATTATCGTTGGCATTTCCTGTATCAGGCTGGATAGCCATCGTCGGCACTGCTACCGGAGACTGAGTATCCACAACCACTGCCAGAGGCGCCGACAGAGGTGATGTATTCCCCGCCAGATCCACGGTCTGCAGCAAAACAGTATGGGCGCCTTCCGCGAGGACAATCGCCGATGCATCCAACGCCCAGGCCCCGTCGTTACCAGCGGAGACGGTACCCAGCACATTGTCATCCAGCACCGCCCGCACCCGTGCCAAAGGTTCCACAGCCCCAGTAAGGCGGAGATTGGGAATATTGGTGATCCTGTCGCTATTGGAACTTCCGGTATCCGGGGCGATAGTCAGATTGGCCGGAGTCGCAGGTGCAATACGGTCCACTACAACCGGAAACTGCGGAGAGACGGCACTTTGCAGACCTTGAATGGTAGCGACCGCAGTTAACCGGTAGCTGCCATCCGCTAGGCTTACCGTCTGATAATTCAACTGCCAGTCACCGGACAGGTCGGTGTTCACCGTGCCCACGGAGGCATCATCCAAATACAGGGAGACCAATGACCCCGGCTCCGAACTGCCTGCTATCAACAGGGTGCCATCGCTGGTGTAGCCATCTCCGCCGATGTAACTGTCATCACTGATACCCAAAATGGTGGGGGCCGCCGGTGCGTTGGGATCGTAGCGAAAATAAAAACTGTCAGCCGAAGCTACCCGGGTGCCATCAGGCGCTACCGAGACCAACTCCACCAGATAGTCTCCCTCCACCAGTGGCAGGCGCTTAAAATCCAGGCGCCATTGCCCCTGACTGGTGATGGCGGCGGTACCGCTGTGCACGCTGTTCAGCCAGATTTCGATAAGATGGTTGGGGGCTCCGGTGCCGGAAAAGGCTACGGTATTTTCCACGATACGGCCCTGACCAAAGGCCTGGCCGTTGACCCAGACGGACTGCATGACCGGTTGCGGATACTCACTGTCCGCCAGTGCCTCCCCCCCCGGCACCCGGCACACTTCCTCCCGACTGGCCAGCCTCGCTCGCCGTGCCTTGCCCGGCTCCGGCCTCGACGCTGTCGCTGGCATCGGAATCAGCGGCGCTGGCCGGTGCCTGTGTGGCCACTTCCTCACTGGGGGAGTCACTACCGCCACCGCCACCGCCACCGCCACAAGCGGAGATCAGCAGCAAACTGATGACCAATAATAAGTAGCTGGATGCTTTCACAAAAAACCGTTATCCACAGAGGCGCAGAGGAATTAAGAGAGCCTAAACGCTTAAAATAAAAGAACTTTGAATGAAATATAGACAAGTTTCACAATATCGCCCCTGGGATAATGGATCCTGGCGCGAATGAACGATCGCTGAGGCGGAAGCGAACGCGCGCTACCTGAACTGGGTATTTTGCTTTCTTATCAATGACCTATATATCAGTGCCTGAACCTCCACGAACGCGCACCCAGCGCCCGACACCAATAAGTCATTGAATTACAGTGGCCTGCCAGGCCGCCGCGCCCGCCGCTTCCTTACAAAATGCCTACAAAACACCTGCCCATTATGGTCCACGTTATTTTCCCATCGTTGCTGTGGATTTAACCCGCCGCATTTGTTTATATTCCCCGACTACACCAATAGGAGGAACGCACAACATGTTTGAGGGTATGCTGCCGAAAGATCTCACCCAGGAAGTGCTACTGGCGTGGGCCATAAACATTGGCATGGCGATACTGATATTCATCATCGGTCGTATCGTTGCCAAGATCATCGTCCGGTTGGCCAGTCACGCCATGAAACGTGGCAAGATGGACGACCTGCTGGTGAATTTCATTTCCGCCATTCTGGGCTGGGTGTTGATGCTATTTGTTATCATCGCCTCGCTGGAAGAGCTGGGGGTTGACACCACTTCGCTGGTGGCTTTGCTGGGTGCCGCGGGTATCGCTGTGGGTCTGGCTTTAAAGGACTCCCTGCAAAACTTTGCCTCCGGGGTGATGCTAATCATCTTTCGTCCCTTCAAAACCGGGGATTTTGTGGACGCTGGCGGGGTGATGGGGTCGGTGGAACACATCGGTATCTTCACCACCATCATGAAAACACCGGATAACAAAGAAGTGATCGTACCCAATGGCCAGGTGTACAGCTCCACCATCACCAATTTCTCCGCCCGGGACACCCGGCGCGTGGATATGGTGTTCGGCATTGCCTACGACGCCGATATCCGTGCGGCGAAACAGATTCTCCAGGAAATTGTCGATAACGATGATCGGGTGTTGAAAGACCCGGCGCCGGTAATTGCCGTGTCGGAACTGGCGGACTCTTCAGTGAATTTCGTGGTTCGACCCTGGGTGAAATCTGCGGACTTCTGGGGAGTGCTCTGGGATACTAACGAAAAGGTCAAATACGCATTTGATGAGGCCGGTATCGGTATTCCGTTCCCGCAGATGGAACTGCATGTCAATAAAAACGAATCCACCGAGGCCTGAGATGAAACAAGGGGTGAGACAGAAGTCTCACCCCTTTTTACTATTCAACCACCTGCACATTTTCCGCCTGTGGTCCTTTTTGACCCTGAGTGACGCTGAACTGAACCCGCTGGCCTTCCGCTAATGTTCTGAATCCAGAGCCGCTGATCGCGCTGAAGTGAACAAAAACATCGGGACCATCATCCTGTTCGATAAAACCAAAACCTTTGGCTTCATTGAACCACTTTACTTTGCCGAGAGAGGACTGTGACATAAGAATTACCTAGTTTTTTCAGACTTTCCAAACGCTGTACCGAAGTACGATGTACAAGCACCATCTGGACTGGAAAAACCTCTCCGGAGTAGCAGGAAAAAGTACAACTCCCCAGGCGCAGCGGGCACTTGATTCCGATTATAACCCCAGCCCTATGCCCGTCAACGATATTTACCGCGTTGCCAGGCCCGTGCACGATCCGGGGTTTTCCTCGGCTGCCATCGCCCCGCAACAGGGCATCTATCCCCCGATTCGAGGATTCCCGACCCTTTGCAAACGACTTGTTTTGACCCGGTTTAGAGCACATCGTGCCGCACGGTGACCACTAACTGGCATCATTGCAATTCAATGACAAAGTGCCGGCCAAAGCCGCCAGTTCAACAGCCGTAGTGTCGACTCAGATATTGCAGAATATCCTGGGACTCAAACAGATCCACGCCGGTGTTCGGGTCCACCAGATAAGGCACCTGGACATTGCCATGCTGCTCCATAAAGCTGGCACGCTTGGTATTAGGCAATGGCTTGTACTTGCCAAGATGCAGACGAAAATTGGCGGGGCCTATATCCGCGCGCTGCTGTTTGCCAATGTTCACCAGCCGGTAGGGAATCTCCAGTTCACACAGCCGCTCCCGCACCAGGCGCGAATAGGGACTGGACTCAAAACTGTAAAGGGTCATGTCACGGGCCACCGGTTTCGACGGTCTGGCTTCCAGCCCCCTGGAACCGCGTACCACCGTCGCCAGTTTCGAGGCGATCAGATGCCGACGGGTGGGCTGCAGGGAAACCGGTGGTTCACGGTGGCCATAGTGCCGAAACAGATAGTCTACAATGGCGTCGCTGCCGGCGAGCTTTTCCCCGGTATTGGGGTCCACCAGAAACGGCACCTGGTCCGAACCACTCAATTGCATCAACTCCTGACGAAACCGGGTCCCCCCCAGGGGCACGGGTATTATGCGTGCGTCCAGGTTCAACTCCGTGAGCGCTTCTCTAGCGAAGCGGCAATGGGCGCAACCCTCCCGGTCATACAACTCCAGCAATTGGTGAGGCAATTGGACAGACCGGCTGGCACTGGAGCCCCGCCACCCGCGCAGTGATGACGCCAGAATGGAACTGCCCAACTCCCGGGTCTTTTGCATATCAAACACCTGAACACCCCCTTATAAATTGGTAAAACCGTTGCCATAAAACAGGGAGCATTATGGTCTGCCCCAAGACCACTGGCAAGATCCCAGGCACACCCTTATAACCTGAGCAAATAATAATCAGGATTAACAAAACTTAACAGACAGAACCGAAATCCTCGCGCTACTGTTAAGGAAATCGATGAATGCTGGCCGGTAGGGGGATTTGCCATGCCCAAGCAGAACGTGAAAGACGACACCCAATCCATCATTGACTACCGGTTGGCGTATCGACTCACCCGTCAGCATGATATTGAGTTCCTGAAAAGCCTGGCAAAAAAGTACGAAAGCGACCAGGTGCTGATCTCCCCGGATACTCAGAAATGGCTCAAATCCAGTCAGTGCAGTGCCTACGACATTGTCAGCAAGCTGCATGTGTTACTGGAGGTGGAAAAAAACCAGAAGAAGCGTCATTTTGGTTTTCAGTATCGCAATCAGGCCATGGCCTTTCAGATCGTCTACATCGACAAAGCCGCCTGGCAAAAGCGGGTCTACCGAGAGCGACAAACTGGTGAGAACTGCCGCAAGGTGCAGCGCATGCTGCATCTGTTTCTGTTCGATGAAATTCATCTTTCCAGAGCTCAGCGTCTGCAGATCGTAAAGGATATGTTGTTGGAGCCTGACGCCACCAACGAGCTGGCCTGATCAAGAGGGTGTTTGGGAGAGATAGGAATAGTGGCGGTCAGGGAGGGATTCGAACCCTCGATACGCTATGAACGTATACACGCTTTCCAGGCGTGCTCCTTCAACCACTCGGACACCTGACCGGATTTGCTGCGTTGAGCAAGGCGCGTAAGATACTGGTTTTGAGACCAAAGATCAACGACCAACGGCGTCACTCCCGATATTCGACGATCTCCTCCAGGGATTGAAAGTCCGCCGGTTTGGGCTCGCCGGACACTGTCCCCAGATAAAGAAACCCGATGACCTGTTCATGGTCTTCCAGGCCCAGATACTGCCGCACCGGCTCCTGTTCTGTCATCTCACCAGTACGCCACATGGTGCCGTAGCCCATCTCCTTGGCCGCCAGCTGGATATGATGGGTGGCGATGCCCACCGCCACCTGTTGCTCCCACACCGGCACCTTCTTATGTTCCCAGTCCAGCCGGGCGATGGTGACAATGATCATCGGCGCCCGCAGCGGCATGCTCCGCAGGCGTTGTTGCCGGGCCTCATCGGCCTCGGGCTGGGTCTGCGCGAAGGCCGCTCCCAGCGCTTCCAGCGCCTGCCCCTGCAGCACCACAAAGCGCCAGGGACGCAACCGGCCATGATCAGGAGCCCGTACCGCGCATTGGAACATACGTTCCAGTTGTTCACGATCCGGCGCCGGCGCCGCCAGCTGGGGCGTGGACACTCGCTGCATGATAAAACGGGTAATCTCGGTCATAGGCCACCACAGTTGCTGTTCATGCGGCATGATAACCCAGGCATGGGGAATCTCAACCATGGAATCCGGTCTGCCGCCGGTCCGGCTTCCGCTACCGCCAGGATATTTTTTAACCAGAAAAACCCCAAATTTTGAGCCAGTTCTCATAGCTTCCTGTAATCTTTGTCAATACTTGCTGATACAGTCACAGGACAGCCGGGCACCAGGTATGAAAACCCATAACCTGCATTCATGGAACCTATCACCGGAGCGCGCGCGGGCTATCCAAAAGAACCTGCGGGCCTGGGTTGTCACCGAGGGGGATTGCCCCCCACCGGCCATGGTGGGCCGCATCAGCATCGCGGTGGGCAAGGAAGCACAGCAGCCCACCAGCCTCCAGGCCTGTGTGACCATCCACAGCTTCCCGCAACTGCAACTGCTGGAACGCAAGGTGGCATTGAAAAGCAGCCGGTTTCCCCGTCAGGCCGGCCTGCTCTCGTTCCGTACTGTCCCTGCCATCATCGCGGCCCTCAGCAAATTGAACCGGGTCCCGGATCTGTTTGTCTGCGACGGCCGCGGCATCACCGGGCCGGACACCTTCGGCGTGGCTTCCCATGTGGGGCTGGTGACCAACATTCCCACCATTGGCGTTCGGCCGATCAAACCCAGTCGAGTCCCCGCCGGTCTGGGGCCGGACCGGGGCAGTTGGGTGCAGGTGCTGGACCAGGGTCAACTGGCCGCCGCCGTGCGCCTGGTGACCGGGGCCGATCCGCTGCTGGTATCGCCCGCCCACCGGGTTGGCCTGACCGCCGCGGTGGCACGGTTGCTGGATATCATTCCCGCCGGGCTCTCAGTCTGCAAATATTCCCAGGCGGTTTTCCCCGAGGCGGGCCATAATGCATCTCAGCCGGTATCCCTGCGTCTGATAAAAGGCGCCGCCGGCCGCTAACCGGTAAAAATACGGCAAAAAGAAAGTTGTGAGGCGGACTGCAACCCCTTACACTTTCTTTATTCCAAAAAATAACTTGAAGATCACGGCTAAAGTCATTGAATTGCCAGCAATTCAGATCCGGCTCAAACTGGTGTGGACAATAAATGGATGCCTAGCAAATTTGCCCTGGACATAACCCCGGAAACCCAGATGAACCGGGATCTGTCGCCCTCGTATATTCGTATATTTGCCTACCTGATCAGCTGCGCCATTCTGGTAACGGCCATCCTCAGTGGCGATCTCCACAAAGCTCTGTGGTGGACCCCGGTGGTGGCGTTCATCTACCCCTTATTCAGTCACTTTGCCACCACCCGCTGGCAAATGAGTGCGCCGGCCAAAACCAACTCCATTTTGATACTGGTGGATTCCGCCATCAGTGGGGGCGCCATTGCCCTGTTTCAGTTTGATCCGGCGTTGTCGCTGTTTTTGTTTTTTATGATCAGCGCCGGCAGTATCACCATCGGTGGGATCAGTGGCTGGCTGTTGTGCAGTATGGCGCTGATCATCGGCGCGGTCATCGGCATGGCCCTGTTCGGAATGCCTCAGGTTTCCCTGGGCCCGCCGAACCTGGCAACCCTGGGTATCGGGCTGCTGGGATTGACCTTCTACTCCACCGCCCTGGGTTATTTTTCCTTTAAGCAGACGCGGACCCTGATTTCGATTCAAGGAGAGCTGAAGAAGCGACAAAAGGAGTCCGCCAATCTTTCCCGCAAACTTTCCAAGTATCTGCCGCCCCAGGTCTGGGGCTCGATTTTTTCCGGGCAGACCGATGTCAAACTGGAAACCCAGCGCAAAAAGCTCACGGTGTTCTTTTCCGATATCAAGGGATTCGCGGAGATTTCCGAAGAGTTACAGCCAGAGGCCCTCACCGATCTGCTGAACAGCTATTTTACCGAAATGTCGCGCATCGCCCTGAAGTACGGCGGCACTATCGATAAGTTTGTGGGGGATGCCATTCTGATTTTTTTTGGCGACCCCACCTCCCGGGGCCAGAAACAGGATGCCATTGCCTGCGTCTCCATGGCCCTGGAAATGCGCAAAAAAATGAAGTTGCTGCGCCAGCAATGGCGTAAGGAAGGCATCAGCAAACCGCTGCAGGTGCGCATGGGTATCAACACCGGCTACTGCACCGTGGGCAACTTCGGCGCCGAAACCCGCATGGACTACACCATCATCGGCCGCGAGGTGAATCTGGCCAGTCGCCTGGAGTCCGTGGCTCAACCCGGCGAAATTCTGATTGCAGAATCCACCTATAACCTGGTACGGGATGTGATCATGTGTCGGGATCGCGGTCAGATCAATGTGAAAGGCTTCAGTAAAACCGTGCCGATTTTCGAAATTGTTGATCACCGTAAGGAACTGGGCGCCACCCAGAGTTTCCTGGAATGCGAAAAGGACGGCTTTACGCTGTTTGTGGATATCGACAAGATTCGTAATTACGACAAGGACAATGTGGTGGAAGCATTGGAGGAAGCCGCAAAACGCATTCGCGACAAGTTGATCGTTTGATCATGATCCGCGCGCACATTCTGGGTTTACTGGGGCGTCTGGAGCATTTGGGCAACCGCCTGCCCCACCCCACCGCCCTGTTCGTCTGGTTCAGTCTCGCCATGTTGCTGATATCCTGGCTGTTGTCACTGCTCGCGGTGTCGGCAACCCATCCGGTGACCGGTGACCTGGTGCCGGTGAACAATCTGCTGTCAGCATCCGGCATTCATCGCATCCTCACGGAGACCGTCTCCAATTTTACTCAGTTTGCGCCTGTGGGCACCGTGTTGATCGCCATGCTGGGGTTGGGGCTGGCGGAGCGCTCCGGTCTGCTGGGCGCTTTACTGCAGCGATTGGTGCGGCTTAGCCGGGGTTATGGTCTGTCGGCTCTGGTAGTGTTTGCCGGGGTGATGAGCAGCCTGGCGGCCGATGCCGGCTATGTGGTATTGATTCCCCTGGCCGGCCTGGTGTTTGCCGCCGCCGGCCGCCATCCTCTGGCAGGAATGGCGGCGGCATTTGCCGGGGTCTCCGGGGGCTACAGTGCCAACCTGATGATCGGGCCCATCGACGCCATCCTGGCGGGAATCTCCACCGAAGCTGCACGACTGGTAACACCGGGTACCGAAGTCAGTGTGCTGACCAACTACTATTTTATCGTGGTCTCGACGCTGCTAATCACCCTGCTGGCCACCCTGGTGACGGAAAAGATTACCCTGCCGGCCCTGCCGGCCTGGCCCGCAACGGACCCGGCCGGCAATGCCACGGGTGCGCTTCAGCCCACCCCCGCCGAGCCCGCAAAGGCCAGGCATCAAGCCAACGAGAAAGCCGGCTTGCGCAATGCCGGCCTGGTGTTTGGGTTATGCCTGCTGCTGCTGGCCTGGGGCCTGATTCCGGAATCCGGTATCCTGCGGGATCCCGCCACCGGCTCCATTACCCGCTCGCCACTGCTGCGGGGCATTGTCACGGTCATCGCCCTGGTGGCCGCTCTCTGCGGGCTGGCCTTTGGTTTTACCCGGGGCCGCTATCGGGGTCGGGGCCAGGTGATCAAAGATCTGGAGGACACCTTTGCCACCATGGCCAGTTATCTGGTGTTGATGTTTTTCGCCGCCCAGTTTGTCAGTTATTTCGCCTGGTCCAATATCGGCCTGGTACTGGCGGTCAAGGGGGCCAACGGTCTGCAGAGTCTGGACCTGTCTCCGGTGCTGCTACTGACAGTATTTATTGTCATGGCGGCGGGTATCAATCTGCTGGTGGGTTCGGCCTCGGCCAAGTGGTCGCTGTTGGCACCGGTGTTCATTCCCATGTTCATGCTCCTGGATATTGCCCCGGAACAGGTGCAGGCGGCCTATCGGGTGGGTGACAGCAGCACCAACATCATCACGCCGCTAATGCCGTATTTCGGGGTGGTGGTGGCCTATATGCAACGCTATCGTCCGGAGTTGGGGGTAGGCACCATCATGGCTTTGATGCTGCCCTATTCCCTGGTGTTTCTGCTGGGCTGGGGGCTGGTGTTTGCCGTCTGGATCGGATCGGGCTGGCCCCTGGGGCCAGCCAGCTGAGTTCACTGACGAACCAGACGCGGGTTGTCTGCAGTGAGTGCCAATGTGGAACGATAGGGGTTGATATCAATGCCCCCACGCCGGGTGTAACGGGCGAACACGGTTAGCTTCCGGGGTCCACATTGGTTCTGAATGTCGCAGAAGATACGCTCCACACACTGCTCATGAAATTCCTGATTGTTGCGGAATGAAATCAGGTACCGCAGCAGACCCGCCGGGTCCAGCTGTGAACCCTGGTAGTCAATGGCCACGCTGGCCCAGTCCGGCTGCCCGGTTACCGGACAACGGGAGCGCAGCAGATGGCTGTGCAGTTGCTCTCGCACCTCCGGACCACCGGCTTGCAACAACCGCGGGTTTACCTCATAGCAGTCCACCGCAATATCCAGTTCGTCCAGACAGCGGCCGGGCAACTCACTGATGGTGGCGTAAGCCCCCCCGGTCAACGGCGTTAGCTCCACCCCTACCGGCAACCCCACGACTGCCGTCAAATCCCGGGCGACCCGGGATTGCAGCTCAGCCGCGTCCGGCAGGGAACACTGGTTGAAGGAACCCAGATACAGTTTCAGGGACTTCGACTCCACAATGCAGGGGGAAGCCGCCGGCACCCGCAACGTCAATAATGCCACCTGCGGCTTGCCTCGCGCATTCAGCCAGGACACTTCATAGGCGTTCCAGACGTCTTCCCCGTGGAATGGCAGCGGCATGGATCCCAGTCCAATGGCCTGGCGGCCAGGCAGGCGTGATATCGGATGCAGCAATCCGGGATCATAGCGGTCGGGATAGACGCTATCGCGCCCCAACGGCCCGTGCTCACTCATGTCAGGAAATACTCCCCGGGGAAGGTAAGGTGCCGTGTCATCATTGCCGAATACCCACCCCCCGCTGCAACAACCAATGAGCCCAGCCATACAGGCACAGGATAAAAACAATCACCATGCCATAGGCGACGCCGATACTGATATCCGACACCCCCAAAATGCCATAACGAAAGCCGTTGACCATATACACGATGGGATTGATCTTCGACACCGTGGCCCAGAACTCCGGCAGCATATTGATGGAGTAAAAAACGCCCCCCAGATAGGTCAACGGCGTCAGTACAAAAGTCGGCACTACCGAAATATCATCGAAGGATTTCGCGTATACCGCATTGATGAAACCGCCCAGGGAAAACAGCACCGCGGTGAGAGTGACCATGGAGATGGTGATCCACAGATTCACCACATCCAGGTGCGCGAAGAACAGGGATAACCCGGTCACGATCGCGCCCACCGACATGCCCCGGGCCACGCCACCCAGCACAAAGCCCCAGATCACCACGTAATTGGGCATGGGTGATACCAGCATTTCTTCCACGCTGCGCTGAAACTTGGTACTGAAAAACGAAGACACCACATTGGAATAGGAGTTGGTGATAACTGACATCATAATCAGTCCCGGGACGATATACTCCATATAGTCGAAGCCACCCACTTCCCCTACCCGGCGCCCGATCAGTTCCCCAAAGATCACGAAGTAAAGCGCAATGGTGATTGCCGGCGGAATCAGCGTCTGCACCCAGATCCGGGTGAAGCGGCGCACCTCTTTGGAGATGATGGTGCTGAACGCATTGAATTGCATACGCCAGTTCATGCCTGCTTGCCCTCCACCAGTGACACAAATAATTCCTCCAGCCGGTTGGCTTTGTTACGCATACTGGTCACGGTAATCCCCAGCTCACTGAGGCGCGCGAACACCGCGTTCAGCGAGTCCTGTTTGGACAACTCCACCTCCAGAGTATGGGGATCAATCAACTCGGTGCGGGCTCCCTCCAACTGTGGTGCCGCATCGACATCTGCGCTCAGGTCGAGAATAAAGGTCTCCCGATCCAATTTGGCCAGAAAAGCTTTCATTGAGCTTTGCTCGATAATCTGACCATGGTCGATGATGGCGATGGTGCGGCAGAGCTGCTCCGCCTCTTCCAGATAGTGGGTGGTGAGAATGATGGTGGTGCCTTCACGGTTGAGCTGTTTGAGGAAGCTCCACATGGAACGCCGCAATTCGATATCCACTCCGGCCGTGGGCTCATCCAGGATCAACAGGCGGGGCTCATGCACCAACGCCCGGGCAATCATCAAGCGACGCTTCATGCCCCCGGACAACATGCGGGAGGTTTCATCGCGCTTGTCCCACAGGCCCAGCAGCTTCAGGTATTTCTCCGTGCGCTGGCGCGCCGTGGCCGCATCCAGCCCATAGTAACCGGCCTGGGTGCGCAGGATATCCGCCACTTTTTCAAACTGATTGAAATTGAATTCCTGGGGCACGATACCGATGTTCATTTTCGCCGCGGCGAAGTCGGTATCAATATCGTGACCATACACCATCACCTTGCCGGAGGTTTTGTTCACCAAAGAGCAGATGATACTGATAGTAGTGGACTTACCGGCGCCATTGGGCCCCAGCAGCGCCATAAAATCGCCGGACTGCACCTCAAAACTGATGCCTTTCAGTGCCTCAAAGCCTCCGGAATAGGTTTTGCGCAGATCACTGACCTGTAATGCGGTGTCCATGGAACTCCTGAACTGATGAGTGGTGACGGCATTATACGAATTCAGCCGCCCACTGCCAGGGTTGTGGGGGCTGTCCAGGCTTCCTCTAATCGAGCTGACGCCAGTTGCGGTGACCCCGCCGGCCACGCCAGATCCAATGAACCTCCGCCTCATCGAACCACAGAAAAGCTCCCTCCATCATCCACGGCCAGTCGCTCTGATCCAGGTTTTGCTGTTGCAGCAGACAATAGATCAAGGCGGCGAGGATGGTGTCGTGGGTGACATACACCGCCAGCTCCCCCGGTTGCGGTTGCTGCTGATAGAGACGCTGCAGGATGCGCCGGGCCCCCCGGGTGGGAGACAATACACCAGGAATACCCTCACGGAGGTGGCGGCAGGCAAAAGCAAGGGCGCCCAATTGGCTGAAGTGAGGCCCGGCCCTGGTCAGATCCCGCACATAGCTCCCCGGCTCCACCAACAGCTTGTCAGTGGCCAGGGGCAGTGTCACCCCGGCCCCTTCCGCCATGGCCTCGGCGGTCTTGCGGCAGCGCTCCACCGGACTGGATACCAGGCGGGTGATGGGCCGGCCCAGGCTCTGACCCCAGGCCCGGGCCAGCGCCACCCCGGTCGCGGTCAGAGGCACCTCCCGACCGGCAAAATCATTGGCCGGCTGTTCGCGCAGGGAGTGCCGGGTGAACAGGCTCACCGGCCTGTCTTCAGGCAGCCGATCCAGGGACGGAATCAATTCCGGATGCAGGTGCCGCAGGAGATCTGTGGGGTTCAAATTCAGGCCCTTGTGAAACAAGGCTGTCCACCACCAGGGCAGACGCAAAACAGTTGAGTTTGCGATTATAACAGAACCCGGGGTTGACTTTGGCGCTGTCCCACTGACAATATGACGAATCGTCACTTTCTGACGGAGCATCCATTTGACGACTCAAGCCCGGCGCCAGCGTGAGTATGAGCAGCGTGAAACCCTGTTGCTGGACAGTGCCCGCCGGATCATCCGCCGGGAGGGGGTCTCCGCCCTGACCATGGATAAGCTGGCGGCAGCCACGGAGTACGCCAAAGGCACGATATACAAGCACTTCAGCTGTAAAGAGGATATCCTCTGCGGTCTGTGCCTGGACAGCCTGCGACATTTGCACGCCACTTTTCAGCAGCTGTCGCAATTTGCGGGTAACACGCGATCACGTATGATCTGCCTGGGAATCGGCTATCAGCTCTACACCCAGCGGTTCCCCGAGGAATTCGATTTACTGGTGGCTGCCCGCAGCAACAACATCCGGGAAAAAGCCTCGCCGCAACGGCTGCAGCAAATAGATGCCGCCGACGAGTTGGTACTGAACCGGATCCGGGAACTGATTGTACAGGCTCAGGAGGCAGGGGAACTGACCCTGCCCCCCCGTGCCACGGTGGATGATTTGTGTCTGGGACTGTGGTCGGTCAGCTTCGGCCTGTTGGCACTGGAACACGCCCGCGACATGATTCCGGGCCTGGACCTGACACCGCCGCAACCGTTGTTGCTGCAACAGATCAGCTGCCTGCTGGACGGCTACCGTTGGCACCCGCTGAGCACAGAAACCGATTACAGTGCAATCTACACAGCTGTTTATCAGCATTTGCAACAATTGATGTCAAGGGAATGAAGTCATGTCTCATCCGTTATCAACCTGGCTGGTTCGTTATCGGCTACCGTTGTTCATTGCCAGCGTTCTGTGCCTGCTGGTGGCGGGCTGGGGCGCCACCCGGCTGACGGTAAAATCCGACTACAAGATTTTCTTTGAACCGGACAATCCCCAGTTGGTGGCCAGTGAAATGCTGGAGGATCGTTACAGCGCCAGTGACAATGTCCTGCTGGTACTGAATCCCGCCAATGGCGATATCTTCACCCGCAAAAACCTGGTGGCCATCGAAGCGCTGACCGAGGCTGCCTGGTCCATACCCTACTCCCAGCGGGTTGACTCCGTCACCAATTTTCAGCATACCGCCGTGGATGGCGATGAGCTGCTGGTGCAGGATCTGGTGCAGGATGCCGCCAATCTCACCGATCAGGAAATTGTCGAGAAACGGGAAATTGCCATCCACGAGCCCCTGCTGGTGCACCGGCTGATATCCCCCAGCGGCCACGTCGGCGCCATCAATGTGCAACTGAACCTGCCGGATGATCAGACCGCGGCGTTGCCGGAGGTAATGGCCCACGTGCGCGCCATCCGCGCCGATTTCAAACAGCGTTACCCGGGCCTGGAAGTGATGATCACGGGAATCACACCGCTGAACCAGGCCTTCAACGAGATGAACGAAAAGGACAGCAGCACTCTGATTCCTTTGATGCTGTTGGTGATCCTGGTTTTGGTGGGGGTACTGCTGCGTTCGGTGGCCGGCACCGCCATTACTCTGGTTATTGTGATCGCCAGTGTGTTGGTGGCGGTCTGCTCCATGGGCTGGATGGCCATGCCCATCAACAATATTAACTTTGCCGCCCCCACCATTATCCTCACTCTGGCGGTGGCGGACTGCATTCATCTGCTGACCTATTATCTGTTGGGTCTGCGGCGTGGATTGTCCCAGACCGAAGCACTGACAGCCAGTCTGGATATCAATATCCGACCGGTGTTTCTCACCAGTCTGACCACGGCGGTGGGCTTTCTCAGTATGCAATCCAGCGACTCACCACCGTTCCGGGAACTGGGTGTGGTGTCCGCCATTGGCGTGCTGTCCGCATTCATCTTTACCCTGACCATGATGCCGCAATTGATCATGTGGTTCAGTCGGCGGGCGCCGCGGGTTGATCCGGAACGCAGCAGCCGCTTCGGCAAGCTGGCGGATTTCACCATCCGGCACCCAAGAAAACTGTTTTTCGGCAGTCTGGCAGTGGCATTGGCGTGCATTGCCTTCGTGGGTCAGAATGAACTCAATGATGACAACTTCGGCTACTTCTCCACCGATCTGGAAGTACGGCGCGCTGCTGACTTTACCGAGGCCAATCTCAATGGGGTGGGCATGATCGAATATTCCATTGATTCCGGAGCACCTCAGGGCATCAATGATCCCGAATTTCTGCGGCAGGTGGACGCCTTTGTGCAGTGGTACCGGCAGCAGCCCCATGTGACCCACGTGCTGACGTTCACCGATACGTTAAAGCGTCTGAACCAGGATATGAACGGGGATGATCCGGCGTACTACCGACTGCCCGACAGCCGCGAACATGCCTCTCAGTATCAGCTGCTGTACGAAATGTCTTTACCCTTTGGCATGGATGTCAACAATCAGGTGGACATGGCGAAGTCTGCGCTGCGTATCAGCGTCAGTCTGAAGGGGGTAAAAGCCAAGGACATTCTCGCCACCGAAGCCCGGGCCCAGCAATGGTTTGCGGAGCATGCACCGGAGCTGGCGGCGGTGGGGGCCAGCCCATCCCTGATGTTCGCCACCATCGGCCAGCAGAACATACGCAGCATGATGAAGGGTACCGTCATTGCCACCATCATCATCTCACTGATTCTGGTGTTCTCCCTGGGCTCCTGGAAGCTGGGCCTGCTCAGCATTATTCCCAATGCGTTTCCGGCGGCGATTATGTTGGGGCTGTGGGGCCTGCTGGTGGGCGAGGTGAATCTGGCGGTGGCGGTGGTATTCGGTATCACCCTGGGCATTGTGGTGGACGACACCGTACACTTTATGTCGAAGTATCTGCGGGGCTATGAAAAATACGGTGACGTGGCCAAAGCCATTCACTATTCCTTTGAACATGTGGGGGCCGCCCTGCTCACCACCACGGTAGTACTGAGCCTGGGCTTTGGCATGCTGGTGTTATCGGACTTCAACGTTAACGCCATCCTGGGCACCATGGTATCGCTCACCATCATCATTGCCCTGGTGTTTGACTTTCTGTTTCTGCCACCCATGATGCAGCTACTGGCCCGGTTTATTCACAGTGGCAATAACACAGCCGCTTCCCGGTCCGTGCCACCGGAAACCGCCGCCAGCCCGACCGGCCGGCAACGGGATCGTTCCAGTGAAATGGCTTAGTTTTATAGGCCTGCTGACGGTGGCAACGGCCCTGGCGCAGCCCATCGAGGTAGAGGACGACAGCGGCCGCCTGGTCAGGCTGCCGGGGCCGGCGCAGCGCATCGTGGCCCTGGCACCGCACATCACCGAACTGCTGTTCGCCGCCGGTGCCGGGGATCGGGTGGTGGGTACCACCAGTTACAGTGATTACCCTGCTGCCGCCAAGGCAATCCCGGTCATCGGCGGTTATGAGCAGATTAACTTTGAGCGCCTGCTGGCGTTGCAACCGGACCTGATCATCGCCTGGTATTCGGGAAATACCGCGGAAACCATCGAAAAATTAGGCCTGCTGGCGCTGCCGGTTTACATGAGCGAGCCTAAATCCCTGGCCGGCATCAGTCGCAATATCCGCCGCTTTGGTCAACTGGCCGGCACCAGCACCCTGGCCCAGTCGAGGGCCCGTGCATTCGATGAGCGCCGGCAACGGCTGCGCCAGGCCAACGCCGACAAGTCCCCGCTTGGCGTGTTCTATCAGGTGTGGGAGGATCCGCTCTACACCCTGGGAGGTGGGCACTTTATTTCGGATTTGTTCGCCCTCTGCGGAGGCTACAATGTGTTCGCCGGCCTGGACGACCCGGCGCCGATCGTGGGGGTGGAGGCGGTTATCAGCCGCAACCCCCAGGTCATGCTCACCGGCAATCATCACGGCGAGCGCTCGTTGCAACAGTGGAAAGCAAGCTGGCAACGCTGGCCGGCCATTGCCGCCGTAGCCAACGACCAGTTGTTCTTCGTCAATCAGGACCTGTTCACCCGCTCCGGCCCCCGCTCCCTGGACGCCGCCGAACGGCTGTGTGAGATTCTGGATCAGGCCCGGGCCCGCTATAACGGTGGGCCGCAGGTCAGCCCCCAAGCGGCGCCATAGCCCCATCCAATCAGCGATCTGCCACAAAAAAGCCCCGGCATGATGGCATGCCGGGGCCTGATAACCTGGAGCGGGAAACGAGACTCGAACTCGCGACCCCAACCTTGGCAAGGTTGTGCTCTACCAACTGAGCTATTCCCGCTTGATGTGGGCGCGAATTTTAAGGAGCCCATGGCGGCGAGTCAATAGTTTTCTCTCTGTCCCAGTCCCCGCGGCGCCATGGGAATTGACAAGCTGACTGCCAATCCCCAAACTACATCGCCTTTTTCCAGAGCCTGCCCGGCGCCTGTTTCAAGCCCCGGTTCGAGCCCCGGCGCCGGCACTACCACAGACCACGCAACCGGTAGCAGTAAGTTATGAACGAACCCTCGAAAAAAGTCGGGTTTATCTCACTGGGCTGTCCCAAAGCCCTGGTGGACTCCGAGCGCATCCTCACCCAACTGAAGACCGATGGTTACGACATCGTCCCCACCTATAACGATGCCGATGTGGTGGTGGTGAATACCTGCGGCTTCATCGACGCCGCCAAGCGGGAGTCGTTGGAGGCCATTGGCGAAGCCCTGCGGGAAAACGGCAAGGTTATTGTCACCGGCTGCATGGGGGGCGAAGCGGAGCAGATTACCGGGATGCATCCCCAGGTGCTGGCGGTCACCGGGCCGCAGGCTTATGAGGAGGTGGTGGGAGCGGTACACCGGTACGTGCCCCAGTCAAAGCCCCATGATCCGTTCACCGATCTGGTACCCGCCCAGGGGGTGAAGCTCACTCCCAGACATTACGCCTATCTGAAAATCTCCGAGGGCTGCAATCATCGCTGCACCTTCTGTATCATCCCTTCGCTGCGGGGGGATCTGGTGAGCCGCCCCATCGGCGATGTGATGGAGGAAGCGGAACGACTGGTGCAGGCCGGCGTGCAGGAGTTACTGGTGATCTCCCAGGACACCAGCGCCTATGGCGTGGACCTGCGCTACCGCACCGGATTCTGGCAGGGGCGACCGCTGAAAACCCGTCTCCTGGAATTGTGCGAGGCCCTGGCGGGTTTCGGGGTCTGGGTACGGCTGCATTACGTATACCCCTACCCCCATGTGGATGACATCATTCCCTTGATGGCGGACGGCAAAATCCTGCCCTACCTGGATATTCCTTTCCAGCACGCCAGCCATCCCATACTGCGGGCCATGCGCCGCCCAGCCCATGCCGAAAACACCCTGGAACGCATCCAGCGCTGGCGCAGCCAATGCCCGGACCTGACCCTGCGCAGTACTTTTATCGTGGGTTTCCCCGGGGAAACCGAGGCGGACTTTGAAATCCTGCTGGACTGGCTGCGACAGGCCCAGCTGGATCGAGTGGGCTGCTTCGCCTATTCCCCGGTGGCTGGAGCCCGGGCCAACGACCTCGAAGGAGCCGTGCCGGAGGCTGTGAAACAGGAACGCCTGGAACGGTTTATGGCGGTGCAATCCGAGATCTCCGCCCAACGTTTGCGGGCCAAAATCGGCCGTACTCTGGAGGTGGTGGTGGATGAAGTGGATGCCGAAGGCGCCATCGGCCGCACCGCTGCCGATGCCCCGGAAATCGATGGCCTGGTATTCTTGAACGGGGAAACGGAGCTGATGCCGGGGGATATGTTGAAGGCACGCGTCTTCCAGGCGGATGAGCATGATCTGTGGGCCGAGCCGGTGACGGAATAAGGGGCGGTTAATGGCGCCCCAGCAAATTTAACACCAGGCTCAGTACTACACTGACGATGATCATGGAGGTGATGGGAAAGAAGAATCCGCCCTTTTCCCCCTGCACCCGGATATCCCCGGGTAATTTACCAAACCAGCCAAGCAACCCCGGAGCGAAGGTAAGAATCACCCCCAGGATCACCACCACCAGACCGATAACAATCAACAATTTACCCATCTGTTGCTGCCTCTCCCATCGCTCCCCCTGCATTCCGCTAACGCCCTGCATCCGCTGGCTCCGACGGGACAGCGCGACGTCGGTTGGCGCCGCGCCGCGGACCCTCAATTAGGGAGAACATTCTAATTTCAGTCGCTACTTTTGACCTGTTAGTTCTTTTAAGTTCGTGTGAGTTTGTGTGAGGAGTCATCATGATTCAAGACAAGGTCAAAGTTCAACTGGACCAGTTAAAGAAAACCGCCGACCGCCTGCAGGCGGAGTTGAGCAAGGGCTTGGACGTGGCCAGAACGGAAGGCCAGCGTATGCTGAAGGATTTGGGGGTGGACACCCGACAGGAACCGGTCAACCTGCAGGAACTGGTGGTGGAATTGCGCAAAGCCAACCCCACGCTGCGGGAATTTCTGCGCAATCTCAGTGTGGCCACCTACGACGCCCGTTTTCGTCTCAACTGGAACGCCACCATGATGTCCGCCTACGCCCGCCAGCAGGCGGAAAAAGCCTATAACCGGGATCTGAAACCCCGGCTGCACGAGGTGCGGGAGACTGTCGAGTCTCAACTGCGGGAAGTTCAGCACAAGACCCAGGAGCTGCGTTCCCGATTAACCGCCTGACCCGGCGGCCAGGGCGAGCATCATCCGTTTATTCTTCTGTGTTGCAGCCCCCTTTCCGGGGGCTTTTTTTATCCCCCGGACACCCCGGTGGGCGTGCTTCGGAGCTGCTATGCTGATTATTTTCGGCCAGGTTGATCACCATGGACTATCTGGACAAAAAACCACCATCTCCCCCGCCAGACACCGTAGAGCGCTGGCTGCCGGATCTGGCTGATCCGCTCACTGACACCCAGGCCGGCCCCGAAGTTATAGATGGCGAGCCTCAGGTACGCTGCCGGGCGTGTCTGAACCAGCTCACCAGTAGCAGTGAGCTGATACCGGTGGAAGGGGTATGCCAGCACTTTTTCACCAACCCGGAAGGTATTGGCTTTGACCTCCAGACCTACCTGCGAGTGCCGGGGGTTGAGCTGGGTGGCAGCCCCACGGAATATTTCAGCTGGTTTCCCGGTTTCGCCTGGCAGCATGCGTTCTGCCGGCGCTGCCACGGGCAAATGGGTTGGTATTTCAGTTGCGACGGGGAGGCCGGCTTCTTCGGTCTGATAACCGACCGGCTGTTATTGGACTAGGGCCGGTTTACACCCCTTCAAAAGTCTCTGTAAGGCCGGGGTTCTTCTCCAGCTGGGCCGTGAAATGATGCCAGTCACCCCAGTTCGTCCAGGGTGAGGCGATAGCTGGGCAGGAATTTTTCCATAAAATAGCTCACCTCCGGCAGCTCGTACTCAACCAGCATACCTTCCACCCGCTGTTTCGCCACCTGGAATTCATGGTTGTTGGATTCCACTTCATGGATGCATTTGATATAGGCGGACAGCACGTCCGCTGCCTTAAGTAATTTGCGGATATCCGGGGGTAACAGATGATCCTGAATCAGCAGGGAATAATCCGCCTGTAACTCTTCCGGCAACATGGTCAGCAATTTGGCTTTGGCGGCCTTTTCCACATCCTTGTAGGCCTCCGCTATGGTGGGGTTGAAGTACTTGATAGGGCCGGGCAGGTCTCCGGTCAGCACTTCCGAGGCATCGTGATACAGCGCCATCACGGCAATCTCATTGGGATCCAGATCGCCCCCATAGACACGATTGCGGATCACCGCCAGGGCGTGGGCGATGGTGGCCACGTCGAAACTGTGTTCCTTCACGTTTTCGTTTTCCACGTTGCGCTTGAGCCCCCAGCGCAAGATGTATTTCAGCTTGGAGACGTAGGCGAAAAAATGGTGCAAGAGTCAACTCCGATAACGAAAGATAGCGGACGCGGGCGCACCGCCGGGATCCAGCGGTGCGCACCATGGTCTACAGATTAGCTTCTGCGTACTCTGCCAGCAAGGACCGGGGGATACCATTAAGCCGCAAACTGGCACTGTGGCGGAATCCCTTGAAGCGCTCAGTCATGTAAGTAAGGCCGGAGCTGATGGGGCTCAGATATGGCGTATCAATCTGCGCCAGGTTGCCCAGGCAGATCACCTTACTGCCCTCCCCGGCCCGGGTAATGATGGCCTTCATCTGATGCGGGGTCAGATTCTGGGATTCATCGATCAGGATCAGACTGCGCTGGAAGCTGCGCCCCCGAATATAATTCAGGGCCTTAAACTGGATATTGGCTTTGGATTTTACATATTCGATGCTGCCCTGAGGGCATTCATCCTGCATATGCAGTGCCTCAATATTGTCCGTGATGGCACCCAGCCAGGGATCCATCTTTTCCTCTTCCGTACCGGGCAAAAAGCCATGGTCCTCCGCCAGAGGCGGAGTGGAGCGGGTGACAATAATCTTGTTATACAGTTTGTGTGCCACGGTCATTTCGATCGCCGCCGCCAGGGCCAGAATGGTCTTGCCGGATCCGGCGGGCCCGGTCAGGTTCACCAGATGAATGTCTTCATCCAGCAACGCGTCCAGAGCCAGGGCCTGATAGATGTTGCGGGGCTGCAACCCCCAAGCGGACTGATTCATCAACGAATCCCGCTTCAGATGCCGCACCAGAATGTGTTCGTCGTTGACCTCCTCAATACGGGCCACGAACTCCTGCTCATCCAGTATGTACTGATTCAGATACAGGGGGTCGTCGAACACCTCCCGGGACAGGGAATGGAACGTACCATTATCCCGCTGGATAGTGTCCACATGAGACACCCGATCCCAGAAACAACCTTCGAACTGATGGTAGCCGGTGGTCAGCTGCTTGACGTCGGAAATCAACTGATCGTTATGATAGTCCTCGGCTGGAATGCGACAGCCGCGGGCCTTCAGCCGCATGTTGATGTCTTTGGTCACCAGCACAAAATTATATTCCGGCTGCTCCCGCTGCATCTGCACCACGCGGTTGATGATCAGGTTGTCGTTATTGTCGTTGGGGAGGCAGGCCTCAGGCGGCTCGCCGGTTTTGTTCATCATGATGGCCAGCTTACCCAGGGTCTGACCCCCGCCGCGCTGAATGGGCACACCCTGTTGCAGACGATCCGTGGGATTATCGGCGATCAGGGAATCAATCAGGCGGATGGCGGAGCGGCAGTCGGCGGCAATGGACTTGTGTCCGTTTTTCAGTTTATCCAGTTCTTCCAGAACGGTGATGGGGATTACCACCAGGTGTTCGTCAAAATTCAGTATGGAGTTGGGATCATGGATCAAAACATTGGTATCGATGACATAGGCTTTCTGACAGGTTTCTGCTCTGATACTCATTCGCATTCCTCAAGAAGAAAAATAAACAATAACTGGGTGTGCCAGTGTGCGTCTTCTTCCTACCTCCCCTAATACATTCCCGGTGCGGACTGAAGGTTTGAGGTGTTGAATTCCCTTGTTGTTCTCCTTGAGGTGTCGGCGGAACAAGGGTTCCCGCGTTGCGCATTTTCTGCTTTAATTACTCCAGACTTTAGAACATCAATTCTTGATCTGGCAAACATTTTTTTGTGCTAAGTTGTTGTTTTACTTGGCAGATGGATCTCTCTCCCCGGATTTTGTAACAGCCGGTCATGACACTGGAATGACAACTGGCTAAAGGCAGTTAAAACGGCCAGGTCGCAATTTTCTGGGAAATAAGCACTGGTTCACAATTGCCCCGGAATCCCGGAGCCTTATATACTTCGGAACCAGACTCAGATCAGACGTGCCCCCCACCGGACCGACCGATGAGCCGCCAATGACAATAACAAGTTCTGGTCACCCCCACCGCCTGCTCCTGGTGAGCGAACAATCCGCCGCCAACCTTTACCTCCAGCGGTTAATCAAATCCATGGATCTCAGCCTGACCCTGGCCACCGGCATTGCCGCCAGTGAAACCCTGGTCCAGCAGGAGCGTTTTGATCTGGTGCTGTTGCGGCCGGGGCCGGTCGGCCTGGAACCCTGGATTCATCTGCTACAACTGTTGCAGCAGCAACCGCAACCGGTGCCGGTGCTGGCCTGTTGTGATCCCCTGCAAGCACGCAGCGCGGACCAGGTACCGCCTGCCGTCATGCCCCGAATCATGGAGGCACAACCCAGCCCCACCGAACTGCAGAATCAAATTGCCCGCCTGCTGCACCCCACAGCCATGACCGGGATCAGAGTGACCGGGGCCGCGCCCGCCGACGAACTGGTCCAGCTGCATCAGTTCGTGCGGGAACACAGCCGGGACATCATTTATCAACTGAATGCAGCAGGAGAGATTGTCTATATCAATAATCGGGTGGAATCCCTGCTCAATATCCGGCCCGAAGAGCTGATTGGCAAACACTTCGGCGCACTGATGAGCGAAGAAACCAAGCGGCAGTTTCCCCACGTATTCAATGAGCGGCGGAGCCTGCAGCGGGCCGGGCAAACCAACGAGATTCATCTGCGCAAACGTTTGCAACTGAACCAGGATGGCAGCGATACCACCCTGTCCATCCCTTTTGAGATTATCGCCGCGGGCACTTACCAGTATGACTCCCAGGGATCCCGGTTTACCGGCACCCTGGGCATGGCGCGGGACATCACCGATCGCCGGCAGGCGGAATCGCTGATGCGTTTTCAGGCCTATCACGACCTGCTGACCGGGTTACCCAACCGGTCACTGTTCCGGGATCGACTTTCGCTGGCCATTTCCCATTGCAAACGTAATGGCTCCAAAGTGGCGGTCATGTTTGTGGATCTGGACCGTTTCAAACTGATCAACGACTCCATCGGTCATAACGTGGGAGACCAGTTAATTCAGGCGGTGGCCCGCCGCATCAGTGCCACTCTGCGGGAAGGCGATACCCTGTCGCGTTTCGGCGGCGACGAATTTACTCTGTTATTGCCAAACCTGCGCACACAGGAAGACGCTGTGATCATTGCCCGCAAGATTCTCAGTGAACTGCAGCAACCGTTTTATATCGAGGAACACGAGCTGTTTGTCAGCGGCTCCATCGGTATTGCTTTGTACCCGGACCATGGCCAGGCCCTGGATACGCTGATTCAGCGGGCGGATATCGCCATGTACCACACCAAGGCGCACGGCAAAAACAATCTGCATTTTTTCAATGAGCGCATGGACGCTGCCTATACCGATCGCTTGCACCTGGAACACGACTTACGCCAGTGTTTGGTGGGCCGCCAGCTGTTTCTCGAGTACCAGCCCATTTACAACCTGGAAACCCGACAGGTCTATGCGCTGGAAGCCTTTCTGCGCTGGCGTCACCCGCAAAGGGGCACCTTGTTGCCGGAACAGTTTCTGCCGGTGGCGGAGGAAACCGGGCTGATTGTGGACATCGGCGGCTGGGTGGTGAACCAGGTATGTGCTGATCTGCAGGACTGGGCCAACCCGGTACTGCGGATCGCCGTGAACTTTTCCCCCCGCCAGGTGGCGCACGGGGATTTCGAAAATTTGCTGATGAGCGCGGCCAAGGCCCATAATGTATCGCCCCACCAGTTGGAACTGGAGATCACCGAAGATTTGCTGATGCAGGACCAGGCCCAACTCACCGCCAAGTTGCGACGCCTGAACCGGCTGGGGTTTTCCATTGCGGTGGACGATTTTGGCACTGGCTTCTCCTCCCTGGGTTGCCTGCATCAATTACCGTTGAACACCATAAAACTGCATGAATCTTTTCTCCGCCAGATCAGCAACCAACAGCGCTCGGGGGATGCCTGTATTGTCAAGGCGGTTCATGCCATGGCCACCAGCCTCAACCTGAATCTGGTGGCAGAGGGAGTGGAGACCCCCCAGCAGCGGGACTATCTCAGTCAACTGGGCTGCACCACTATGCAGGGTTCACTGTTCCAAAAACCCCTGACCAGTGATCAGGCACGCCACATTCTGGTGGCACCCATGCTCTCGGACTGAGTCCGCCGCCGGCCTTTTGCCCATTCCCTGACCTCCGTCATCTTGGCACAATAGACACTCAGGCATACTGAACCGCAGCAATTTCGGGGAACAACGAACATGAGCATACCTTTGCAGCTGGACGACGTGGAACAGTGCGTCGACCATATCCTGGCCACCATCGGCAACGACATCCGGGTGGGTATTCCCCTGGGCCTGGGCAAGCCCCCCGAGCTGATCAACGCGCTCTATCAGCGGGCCAAAGCCAACCCTGACATCCGGCTCTTAATCGCCACCGCCCTCTCCCTGGAGGTGCCGGACCCGGGCAAAGGTTTGCAACGCCGGTTCCTGCAGCCGTTTCTGGAACGGGTTTTTGGCGGTTATCCCGGGCTGGACTATATGCGGGACCTGCGCGCCGGATCGGTACCGGACAATATCGAAATCCATGAGTTCTTCTTTAAGTCCGGTTCCATGCTCAACAACAACCTGGCGCAACAGAACTACATCAGTACCAACTATACCCACTCGGTACGGGATCTGCTGGCATTGAATATCAATGTAGTAGCGCAACTGTTGTCCCATCGCCACAACAACGGCAAAGACGAATACAGCATGAGCTGCAACCCGGAAACCACCCGGGACCTGCTGCCGGTGCTGCAACAGCGAAAAAAGGCGGGCGAAAAAATCCTGGTGATCGGGCAGGTGAATGAAAATCTGCCCTTTATGGTCAATGACGCGATCACCGACCTCGACGCCTTCGACGTGGTGGTCAATAACGAGGCCTATTATTCCACGCTGTTCGCTCCCCCCAACATGCCCGTATCCACCGTCGATCATATGATTGGTCTGCACGCCTCGGCACTGGTGGCCGATGGTGGCACCCTGCAGATCGGCATCGGCTCCCTGGGGGATGCCATCGTCTACGGCTGTGAGCTGCGTCATCAGCAGAACGCCGCCTATAAAGAGCTGTTACAGCAATTGCAGTTGCAGGAGAAATTTGGTGACGTCATCGAACGGGTGGGCGGCAGCGCACCGTTTACCGAAGGGCTGTATGGCAACAGCGAAATGTTCGTGGACGGTTTCCTGTATCTTATCAAGACCGATATTCTACGGCGCCGGGTCTACGATCACGCAGGCCTGCAACGGCTACTGAATGCCGGCACTATCACTGAGGTGGTCAGTATGGCCACCCTGGACGCTTTGCTTCAGGAAGGCTGCATTCACTCCCCCTTGACCCGGGCCGACGTGGCGTTTCTGCGCCATTTCGGCATCTTCCGCCCGGAGGTGAGACTACAGGGCACCACGCTGCTGGGGACCGATGGCGCACAAGCCCCGGCAGACTTCAACCAGGACCGGGACGCTGTCACCCGGCACTGCCTGGGTACCAGTCTGCAACAGGGCCGCATCATGCACGGCGGTTTTTTCCTCGGGCCCCGTGGTTTTTATGACGAACTACGGAATATGGATCCGGACACTCTTAATGCCATCAACATGACCAACATCAGTTACGTCAATCAGCTCTATGGCAATGAGCCCCTCAAACGGCTGCAACGGGTGAAGGCGCGGTTTATCAATACGGTGTTTCTGGCCCACGCGCTGGGAGCCGCCACCTCAGATGGTTTGGAGAACGGCAAGGTAGTCAGCGGTGTGGGGGGCCAGTACAACTTTGTGTCCCAGGCCCACGAGTTGCATGATGGCCGCTCTATATTGATGCTGAAAAGCACCCGGGAAAAAGATGGCGTCACCCATTCCAATATTGTGTGGAATTACGGGCACGTCACCATTCCCCGCCATCTGCGGGATATTTATGTCACCGAATACGGCATCGCCGACGTCCGGGGCAAATGCGATCGGGATGTGGTGGCTGCGATGATCAACATTGCCGACTCACGGTTTCAACCGGAGTTGCTGGCCCGGGCCAAACAAGCGGGCAAGTTGCCCGCGGATTATGAGATTCCCCCGGCTTTTCGCAATAACACACCGGAACGTCTGGAGCAGGCCCTGGCGCCCTACCGGGAAAAAGGGATGTTCCCGGCGTTCCCCTGCGGCACCGATTTCACCACCGAGGAACTGGTGGTGGTGCGCTGCCTGAAAGCCATGCAGCCCAAGGCGGAGAAAAAGTCCAATCTGGTGAAAGCGCTGATACGGGCCCTGCGCGGGCCCGAGATTCCCCAGCAATACCTGCCCTATCTGGCGCGCATTCAGCTGGACGATCCCTCCAGCCTGGAGGACCGGATTGCCCAGGTTCTCATGCTGGATGAACTGCGCCAGGTTTTGAGCTGAAGCTCAGCTGTTCTGCTGCAGCACTTCCCGGTAATTGGCCCGTTCCAGAACGCTGGGGTCCCGCAGGCGGCCCTGGCTCATAATCCCCTGAATCTCCGTCACCGCGGAATGGTTATGGTCTTCCAGCCACTGCTCCAGACCATCCCGCAACCGGGCCAGCTCGCTATTGCCTTTGGCAAACAGCACACTGCACAGCTGCACCGCATCCGCTCCCGCCAGTAACGCCTTGATCAGATCCGGCACCTCATGGACGCCACCGGTGACCGCGAGCCCGAGTCGTACCTGCTGCCGCAACAGAGCCACCCAGCGCACCCGTAGCAACAGCTCCTGGGAAGTACTTAACTGCAGGCTGGGGGTCACCGTCAGTGTTTCAATATCGAAGTCCGGCTGATAGAAGCGATTGAACAGCACCACCGCATCAATACCCGTGTCTTCCAGCCGTTTAATCAGATGAGCCACGGAAGAAAAATGCTGGGAAAGCTTGACCGCCATTGGCAAACCGATATGCGATCGCAACTGATACACCAGATCGATGTAGCGGCGTTCGATCTGGTCACTGGACTCGTTGACATTGGCCGCGACGTAGTAAATGTTCAGCTCGATTCCGTCACAGCCGGCCTGCTGCAGGCGCTCCGCGTGATCCAGCCAGCCACCCTGAGTGACGCCATTAAGGCTGGCGAACACAGGAATGTCCAGTTCATCCTTGTACTGTTTGAGGCGATCGCAGTAGGCGTCCAGCAACTGCGAATCGGAATTGACCGACTCCTCGAATAACGAAGGCAAAACCACCCCGGCGGCGCCGGCTTCCTGCAAGGCGCGGGCCGCCGGCAGGGTCGCGGTCAGCGGCGATGCGGAAACCAGCAACGGACTCGCCAGAGTTGTTCCACAATATTGAACGCTCAAATCAGCCATAAGATCACCCTGTCACCTTACGCACCAGCCCGCGACCGATAAAGCGGGCTTTGGTGCCAAGGTCAAACCGTTTCAGATTGGTGGCCACCACGCCTTTGGTAAACCGGGTCCGTTTGGAGTAATCAATTTTCACATCCACCACCACCGGCCGGTTGTCCCGGGCCAGGGCCCAGGCTTCACTCATAATGGCTTCCACCTCGGTATTATGTTCCAGGGTCAGAAATTCCGCCCCGGTGGCCTGCGCCACGCCGGCCAGGTCAAGTCGACCCAACACAGTGCAGGTTTTCCGATTGTAAGGGATCTCCTGGGCCTGGGAAATCTGCGACAGCTCCCCATCGTGAAATACAAAGAAGACAACCCCGAGCCCCAATGAGCTGGCGCTGAGAATTTCCATGCAGGTCATCATAAACGCACCGTCACCCACCACCGCAGCCACCTGCTGACGCGGGTTGGCCAGTTTGCTGGCAATAGCCGCCGGCACCGCGTACCCCATGCAGTTAAAATCCGTGGGCGAGATGAAACCTCCGGGTTTATGAATCGGCATTAACTCAGCGGCCAGAAAGGTGTGGTTGCCATCGTCCGCCACCAGCACGTCGTCATCCGCCAGATGGTGTCGCAGGCCCCGGAAGAAGTGCAGTGGATTAACCCGGTCCTGGCTGGCGTGCTGTAGCCATTCCTCCTGATAGGCCCGTTTGGCGTTTGCAATCAGCTCCCGCACGGCGCCGCGGCTGTTGTCCGGTTGGGGTTCCCGCTGCAGCGCTTCCCACAGGCTTTCCAAAACCGCCGCCGCATCCCCCTCCAACGCCACCCGGGCCGGATAGTTGACACTGAATACCTGGGGGTTGATATCCACATGCACCAGGTTGGCGGGCACGTGCACGCCAAAGCTGCCGGTGGCGATTTCACTGAACCGGGTGCCCACCGCCAGCAGGCAGTCGCAATCACGGAATGCTTCGGTGGCCGCGGGCACCGCATACTGGCCGAATCCCATGCCGGTATGCAGGGGATGATTGGCGGGAAAGGCACTGAGCCCCTGCAGAGTGGTACACACCGGCGCATTGAGAAATTCGGCAATTTCCTGCACCCAGTGGCTGGCGTGACGCCCACCCCAGCCCACCAACAGGCCGGGGCTGCGGGCCTGGGTCAGCAGTTTTACCGCCTGGGCCACAGCGGCGGTCTCAATCAACGGTGGCAACTGAAACTCCGGCCGATAATCCGGCAGTGTGTCCACCTCACCACTGATCAGCTGCAGGTTCACCGGGATCTCCACCAGTACCGGGCCCGGTTCTCCCTGAGTGGCAATGCGGTAGGCATCGTAGATGGCGGGCACTATTTCCCTGTGCGACGCCACCTTGAAGGTTTGCTTGGTAATCTCCGCCAGGAAATTCTGCTGATCCATCTGGTGCAACTGATAGCGGTAGGGCAAATCGGTGCGCACACCCCCACTGATCACCAGCATGGGGATGCCATCGAGAAACGCTTCCCCGATACCGGCTGAGGCGTAAGCTGCCCCCGCCGCCGGCACGATCACGATGGTGCCAATGGAATCGGAGGTACGGCTGATGGCGTCCGCCATAAAGGCGGCACCGGCCTCGTGGGTCACCAGCACCGGCTGAATCCGCTCCGACCGCCCCAGCTCATCGTACAGCTCTGTATTGTGTACCCCAGGAATTCCGAAGGTGAAACGCACCCCCACCTGCTCTAATGCGAAACGTGCCAGCCAGGCACCGGTTCTTCTCATAATATTGTTACCTGTTCCGGATTCGACAGCACCCTGCCACCCCGCGCACCACGTTCATTATAGGATTTGTTTTGTGACGCGCCGCACAACCCCTGCTTACATGAATTATACCAACTCAGCGCCCCCTGCACCCGGTCGCGGACCTGTTCACCCTTCCAGGTATTGATATGTATCAAGTGGTTATAGGTTCACTGTGGGGTTAATGTAAACCCTGTTTGCCGGCCACCGCCGGTTCTCGTAGAATGAGATTAAATAACCTGACTTACCGTTAACAAAACTGACACAGCGCTGATCTGAAACAGCCTTTGCGGAGAGAGGTAATTGTCCCATGACTGCACCCCAGGATATTCAAGGACCCGGCTTTACCGTGGCCTATAACCCCGCCACCGGGGAAGAGATTGGTCAGGTCCCCAATACGGATCTGGAGCAGCTGCCGGAAATCTTTGCCCGGGCCCGCGCGGCCCAGCGAATCTGGGCCCGTCGCAGTTTCAAAGAGCGGGCCCGCGCCCTGCGCCTGATGCGTGATTACATTGTGGAGCACGCCGAGGAGCTGGCGGAAACCGTGAGCCGCAGCAATGGCAAGACCCTGGTGGACGCCCTGGCCACTGAGGTGCTGCCCTGCACTCTGGCTTGTGACTGGTACGCCAAACACGCGGAGAAAACCCTGCGGGAGAAAAAACTGCCCATCGATAGTCCGCTGTTTCTGAACAAACGCACCATTATGCAACGTCGGGCGTTAGGGGTTGTGGGCATTATCAGCCCCTGGAATTACCCGCTGTCCATTCCCTTCGGAGAAGTGGTGATGGGGTTGATGGCCGGTAACGCGGTGCTGCTGAAGGTGGCGGCAGCCACTCCGCTGGTGGGCGATGCCATCAATCGGATCGTGGCAGCGGGCCAGCTTCCCGAGGGATTGTTCCAGCAGATCGTCGGCTCCGGCGGAGCGGTCTCCAAAGCCTTTTTCGAGAACAGTATCGACAAGATTTTCTTTACCGGCTCGGTGCCGGTGGGCAAGCAGCTGATGGAACAGGCGGCCAAAACGCTCACGCCATTATCGCTGGAGCTGGGGGGAAATGACCCCATGCTGGTGTTCGAGGACGCGGATCTGGAGCGGGCCGCCAACGGGGCCGCCTGGGCCGGTTATCAGAACGCCGGCCAGTCCTGTGGTGGCGTGGAACGGGTCTACGTGCACGAATCCGTCTACGAACCCTTCATGGATCTGATGCGACGCAAGACCCGGAGCCTGCGTCATGGCGTAGGGCAGAATTTTGACGTGGATATGGGTTCCATGACCACCCAAAGCCAGCTTAATACGGTGACTCAGCATCTGGAAGATGCATTAGCCAAAGGCGCGAAAATCGAAGCCCAGTCCACGCCGGTGGGCCCCCAGAACGGCTATTTTCATCCCGCTACCCTGGTGTCCGGCACCGACGAAAGCATGCTGCTGGTGAACGATGAAACCTTCGGCCCGGTGATCCCGGTAATGACCTTCGCCACGGAAGAGGAAGCCATTGAGTTGGCCAACGAGTCCCACCTGGCGCTGACCTCCTCCATCTGGACCCGGGATCTGCAGCGGGCCAAGCGCATTGCCGCCCAGTTGGAATCCGGGGTCACCACCATTAACGATCACCTGTACACCCATGGCCTGTCGGAAATGCCCTGGGGGGGTTGGAAACACTCGGGGCTGGGCCGCACCCACGGCCACGAGGGACTGCTGGAGATGACCCACGCCAAGGCCATCAACTGGGATATCCTGCCCCTGAAACGCAACCTGTGGTGGTACCCGTTTGAGGAAACCACCTACCGCACCCTGCTGAATGCGCAACGGATGATGTACCCCACCAACGCCAAACAATTTGTTGGCAGTGCCCTGGGGGCCGCTCCCAATCTGGTGAAAAAAATGATCACCCGGTGGAAGGTCTGACCGGGATCCTGCCCCGGCCAGGTGTTGCAGGCGTGGCTGGGGTGCCCCCGGGGTAAGGGTGTCAGTACCCCGGGGGTCGCTGAAAGCCAAACCCCAGTTGCTCCAGCAGGGCGGCAAACTTGATGGTGGTTTTGTCTTCGAAGGGGGCGCCCAGAATCTGAATATTGGCGGGCAGGCCATCTGCGGTGACCCCCACCGGGGCGCTGGTGGCCGGCAGCCCCATCAGGGTCGCTGGCGCGATCCACATAAACAGGTCCGGATAACTGCGCTTGCGTCCATCCACCGGTAACTTGCGCATAATGATTTCCTGTTCCTGCAAATGCTGAAACGCGGTGCTCATGGTAACCGGCATCAGAATTACATCGTACTGGTCGAACACGGCCTTGAACTTCTCCCGCAGGCGATAGCGCTTTTCGTTGTGGCGCATCCAATCCACATGGGACTGACCCACCCCCTCCAGAAAATGCTCAAACAAACGGGGTAAATCCAGACGTTTACCCACCTTTTCAAACAGCGGTGCCGCCAGGGCCATGGCCCGACGCTGATATTTCTTTTGCGAGGCGCCCAGCACGCTGCCCAATAAATTCAGATAGGTGGGATAAAAGTCTTTCAGCTCCATGCCCAGGGGCGCGCCGCGAGTGACGCTGACCCCCGCCTGCTCCAGGGCTGCCTGCACTTTGGCGTAGAGGGCCAGCAACTCACCGGCGACGGGGCACAGGGGATCCTCCAGCCACATCAGCACTTTAAAATCCTGCAACTTGCGGTGCCGCGCCGCAGGTAACTTTAACTGCCAGCCCGGCGCCATCAGCGGTGAAGGCCCGGCCACCACATTCAACAGCAATTGCAGATCATCCGCGCTGCGGGCCATGGGCCCCGCCACCGCCATGTCCGACTCGCTCACCGTCCCCGGTGGGCCGGGTATATGACCGCGCAGGGAAATAATGCCGTGACTGGTTTTGTGACCATAGACTCCACAGAAATGCGCGGGAGTGCGAATGGAGCCGCCGATATCCGAGCCCAGCTCCAGCGGCGTCAGGCCCGCCGCCAGCGCCGCCGCGGCACCTCCGGAGGAGCCGCCGGGTGTATACCGGGTATTCCAGGGGTTGTTGGTGGTGCCATACACTTTATTGAAGCTCTGCAGATCGGAGGCAAACACTGGCACATTGGTTTTACCGCAAATGATGGCACCGGCCTCTTGCAGTCGCGCCACGGCCACCGCCTGCTGCCGGGGCAGGTGGTCCCGCAGGGAGGCAGCGCCCGCCACACAAGGCATCCCCACCACTTCATAGGTGTCCTTCACCGTCATCGGCAGGCCGTGCAAGGGCCCCCAGGATTCGCCGGCAGCGCGGGCCGCATCGGCCTCATCCGCGCGCTTGCGGGCGGCGGAGAAATCCGTGGCTACTACCGCGTTCAGTTGCGGGTTATAGGTTTCAATACGCTGGATAAAACTGTCCACGAGCTGGCGACTGCTGAGCTTGCCGGATTTCATACTCTGCAATAACTGCCGTGCCGTTTGATAGCCCCATTCGGTCGTCACACTTGTCCCCTTTCTTCTTTACTGATATGAGCCTGCTTTGGACCCTGGCCGGTTAAAGCAGGCAGATTAGCTGAAACCCCACTCCATCGCCAGCCATTGACTGTCATCTTATCAGCCCGGCGTGGTCCGCATCTGGGCCTGCCACATGGCCTGATAGGGTCCGGGCCGTTGCACCAGATCCTGATGCCGGCCCCGTTCCACAATCTGCCCGGCCTCCAATACCAATATTTCATCGCAATCCACCACCGTGGCCAGCCGATGGGCAATAATCAACGTGGTGTGGGTGCCGGCCAGGGTCCGCAGGGACCGATTGATGGCCTGCTCGGTATGGGAGTCCAGGGAGGAAGTGGCCTCATCAAACAGGAAGATGCGCGGCTGCTTCAACAGGGTGCGGGCAATGGCAATGCGCTGCTTTTCACCCCCGGAGACCTTCAGCCCCCGCTCCCCCACCAGGGTGTCGTAGCCCCGGGGCAACTGGCGAATAAAGTCCCCCAACATGGCGTGTTCAGTGGCGGCTTCAATGTCCCCATCGCTGGCATCGGGCCGGCCGTAGCGAATGTTCTCCCGCAGGGTATCATTGAATAACACCGTGTCCTGCGGTACCACACCGATGCAGGCGCGCAGACTGTCCTGGGTAATATCGGTGAGTGCCTTGCCACCGATGGAAATACAGCCTTCGTCCACTTCATAAAACCGAAACAGCAACCGGGCGATGGTGGATTTACCCGCCCCACTGGGCCCCACAATGGCCACTTTCTTGCCCGCCGGCACCTGGAAACTCACCTGCCGCAGAATGGGCCGTTGCGGATGATAGGCAAAGCTGACGTTGTCGAAGCGGATACCGTCGGCGCTGGCCGGCAGGGGGCGTGCCCCCGGTGTGTCTTTGACCTTGGGCTCCAGCCCCAGAACCCCGAACATGGCTTCCACATCGGTCAGCGCCCGTTTCAACTCCCGGTACACAAAGCCCAGGGCATTGAGCGGAATAAACACCTGGATCATCAGGCCGTTGATCATGGCCAGATCCCCCAGGGTCATGGCGCCGACCTCCACCTGCGCCGCCGCCAGCCACATCATCCAGGTAATGCTGGCGGCCACAATCAAGGCCTGACCGGCATTCAGCGCCGCCAGACTCAGGTGATTCTTGACTTTGGCATCCTCCCGCCGCCGCAGACTGCCGGCGTACAAGTCCGCTTCGTGAGCTTCGTTATTGAAATACTTGACCGTTTCGTAGTTCAGCAGACTGTCGATGGCCCGGGTATTGGCCTCACTGTCCTTCAGGTTGGCATCCCGAACGAAACCGGTGCGCCAGTTGGTCACCAGCACCGAAAAACCGATGTAGACCAGCACCGCCAGCAACGTAATCCAGACGAACACCCAATCGAACTGTAGGGCGAAGATCACCACCACCAGGGTCACCTCCACCAGAATCGGAACCACACTGAACACCAGCGAGCGCAACAGAAACGAGACCCCACTGATGCCCCGCTCCAGATCCCGGGACAGGCCCCCGGTACGGCGACCCAGATGATATTCCAGCTGTAGCCGGTGCAGATGCTGGAACACCTCCAGCCCCAGCCGGGACAGGGTGCGCTCGGCCACCCGGCCGAATACCGCGTCCCGCAGCTCGCCGAACGCCACGCTGGAAAACCGCAGCAATCCGTAGGCCACCACCATGGCCACCGGCAAGGCAATCAAACCACTGCTGACACTGGGATCCAGGGCGTCCACGATATGCTTCAACGCCAGGGGCACGCCCACATTGGCCAGTTTGGCCAGGATCAAGGCCCCCAGGGCCAGGCCAATGCGGCCTTTAAACTGCCATAAATAGGGCAGCAGTCTGCCCAGTACGCCCCAGTCCGGCTCTCCACCTGGCGGCCGGGACAGCGTTTGTTCGTGCATAGATCTCCCTGAGGTTCCCCTGCCGGGGCATTCTTGCTATAACCGCTGCAGATTCACTGCAGTGCGGGCTGTGCTTATGGTCACCCAAATCGGCATACTGAAAACCGGCTCCACCCATCCCCGCCTGCGGGCCATATTCGGCGATTTTGACACCTGGTTCCGGGTCCACCGCGGCCCGGCCGGGACAAGCCCGGCCGGGATAGGCCAGGCGGACTTTACACTATTTGATATTGCAGGTGGAGCCACACCACCACCGCTGGAGCAGTGCCGGGGTTACATCATTACCGGATCGCCGGCCATGGTGACCGCGCGGGAGCCCTGGAGTGAAGCGCTGAAGCCATGGTTGCAACAGGTGGTGGCCGCCCGGGTGCCCCTGCTGGCCGTATGCTATGGCCATCAGTTGCTGGCGGAGGCCCTGGGGGGTGCAGCCGGCTGGCATCCCCGGGGCACGGAAATCGGCACTGTGGAAATAACCCTGACCGAGGCCGGCCGCGAGGATCCGTTGTTGGGCGCTCTACCGCCCCGCTTTCTGGCCCAGGTGACCCACTCCCAGAGTGCACTGAGACTGCCACCGGAGGCGGTACTGCTGGCGGCCAACGAGTTTGAGCCCCACCATGGTTTTCGCCTGGGGCCAATGGCCTGGGGCGTGCAGTTTCATCCCGAATTCAGCGCGGACATCATGCGGGGCTATCTGTTCGAAGCCAGCGACAAGCTGCTGGCAGCCGGTCAGGACGTGCGCGCGCTGCTGGCCCGGGTGCGGCCGGCGGACGCGGATCAGCGCCTGCTGGAACGCTTTGTGGCACTCTGTGATGCAGCCGGCTGAAGGTTGGATTTCAAATTGGAAGCCAGATGGTGGGCCTGGCGGGTGGTTTCCGGCAGCTTGAAACGGGTGACGCAGGCCATAACCCAGTGCACGGCCCCCTCCAGGCTGATCCGATGCCCCGGTGAAATATACAATGGCTTAACCCCAACCCGGGTGCGCAGTACCGCGCCTATCACTTCGTTGTCATCCAACAACGGTGTCCAGTGTCCCTTCTCCGCCGGGGGTTCGGCATGTTTGCCCACCAACCGGGACTTCCCTACTCCAATGGCCGGCTTGTCCAGCCATAATCCCAGGTGGCAGGCAATACCAAAGCGCCGGGGATGGGCGATACCCTGACCGTCGCACAGCAGCAGATCCGGAATCACCCGCAGTTGTTCATAGGCCCGCAGAATGGCGGGCATCTCCCGAAACGACAACAGACCGGGGATATAGGGATAATGAGTAGGCAGCCGGGCCAGGGCGGAATCCACCACCTGCAGATCGGGATAGCTGAGTACCACAATGGCGGCACGGGTGACCTTGTTCTGATCCTCAAACCCAACGTCCACCCCCGCCACATGGGTTACCGGGCCCAGCAGGTCCTCGGTGATCACCTGCCGTCGCCACTGCTGCTGAAGGGTAATGGCCTGCTCGGGGCGCAGATCCCAGGCATGGGGTTCCATAACAGCTCTGCTCCAATCCTCGTTGCAGACATAAAAAAAGCAGGCCAATGGCCTGCTTTTTATGATGTAGTGGCGTCCCCTAGGGGACTCGAACCCCTGTTACCGCCGTGAAAGGGCGGTGTCCTAGGCCACTAGACGAAGGGGACGCAGCCAGCGCTTCGCTGTGTAGAGGCGCGCATTTTATGGACCCCTCCCCACCCCGTCAAGGAATTTTTGCCGGTGAAATCAATTTGCTGCCCGCTTTCGAAGGTCCACCCGGACCCGCCGGCCCGGCTCTGGCAGTGCGCCTCAGACGCTGCGGCCCCGGGGCGGTTCCACGCCATAATCCCGGGGAATAAACAGACGCCTTGTTGAACCACTTGGTTACACCCCTGGCCAGGGTGCTGACCATCGATTACTCTGTGGACAATCGCACGGGAGAATCATCATGGCCAGCAAAGCGTTTGAATCCTTCGCCCAGTTCTACCCCTTCTATCTGGCGGAGCACAGGGATCTGAACTGCCGCCGGATGCATTTTCTGGGCAGCTCCCTGGTGTTGATCACCCTGGTTTACGTCCTGGCCACCGGCTCGTGGCTGGGGTTGTTATTGTTGCCGGTGTTGGGATATGGCTGCGCCTGGCTGGGCCACTTCCTGTTCGAAAAGAACAAACCCGCCACGTTCAAACACCCCTGGTACAGTTTTCTTGGGGACTGGCTGATGTATGTGGACATTCTGCGGGGGCGTGTGCGTATCTGAGCAGCCCTGAAATCCTGTGCTCCGCCACCGCCCCCCGGCCTCTCATTACGGATTTTACGACTACACTTAGTCAGACAGGGATTCCGGAATTCACTTGGCAGGGATAAAACATGTCCACTGAAACCATAGTGCTATTATCTGTAGCCGGCTTGGCGGCGCTGGTGGCGTTGTTCTATATCAGCCACACCATTGAGAAACAGCGGCGTCAGAACGCGCTGCTGATCGCCAATCTGTCGGATTTTACCTACCGTCTGCAACGGCTGCTGGACGTGATTCCCCCTGCCTATCTGGGGCGGGACATCCAGTTGTTGCTGTTGAATCAGATTAAAAAACGCATGCAGCGGCTGCAGGAGCTGGCCCCCGGCAATGAAAAATTTCGCAAGAAGCTGGATGCGGCCAGTGCTCAAATCGAGGACATCAAAGCCGGCGGCGGCCAGACCGGTAAGCCGCAGTTAAAAAACCCGGAGGAAGCCAACCAGATCCGGGCTCTGCTGCAGGAGCTGGGGAAAGTCATTGAAAACTTCGCCCGCAATAAGGTGCTCAGCCCCGACAGCGCCCGCAAACATCTGCAATTCATCCAGGCCAGTTTCGTGGATGCCAACCTCAACTATCTGTTGCAGCTGGGTCAGACCGCACATCAGGAAGGCAAACCCAAGCTGGCCCTGCTGAATTATGAAAAGGCATTGGCGGAGATGAAAAAGCACAACGGTTCCGGCGCCTACAGCGCCAGGATGGAGCAGGTAATGGCGCAGATGGAAGTACTGAAGGCGGATCAGGGCCAGGCGCCGGCGCGGGAGCCCGACGCTGACAACGAACTGACCCAGGCCATGACCGAACTGCTGGAAGAGGAAGACGCCTGGAAGAAGAAATATTTCTGAGTTCCGCCAGCGCCGGGCAAAATGCTAAGCTGCGGTCTGATCACAACCCGTAAGGAACCCAGAACCATGGCTATCACGCTCTACGGCGCATCCCTGTCCCCTTTCGTGCGCAAGGTCTGCGTCGCGTTGGCGGAGAAGGATCTGCCCTTCGAACAAGTGCAGATTGATCCCTCCCGACTGCCGGATGATTATTACGACCTGAACCCCCTGGGCCGCATTCCGGCGCTGAAGGATGACGCCAAAGCCCTGGCGGATTCCGCCGTCATTGTGGCTTATCTTGATCGCCAATACCCCCAGCAGCCACTCAGCCACGCCGACCCTTATCTGCAGGCCAAGGTACAGTGGTTTGAAAAATACGCCGATTATGAACTGGCTCCCCTCACCACCTTTGGCGTGTTCCGACAGCGGGTGCTGATGCCCCTGCGCAAGCAACCACAGGATGAAGCCGTGGTGCAGACCAGCCTGGAACAATTGCCGTCGCTGCTGGACTACCTGGAAGCCAGCCTGCAGGACAATGACTTCATGGTGGGTGACCGGCTCACTGTGGCAGACATCGCCATTGCCTCTCAGTTCGTCAATTTCGGCCACGGCCGGGAGAAGATCGACCACCAGCGCTGGCCGCAACTGACCGCCTACGTGGAGCGTCTGCACCAGCGCCCCAGCTTTGCCCAGTTGATTGCCGCAGAAACCGCCCTGGTGAACAAATTACTGGGACGTTAATGACGCCGGGGTGATGCCGGCCACCGGGTCGCATTACCCGGAGGCTCAATCCAGCAGCCGCGCCACCGCTTTGGCGATTTTCTCCGGGGTGTCCTTGGGGGCGAACCGCGCCACCACCTGCCCCTCCCGGTCCACCAGAAACTTGGTGAAATTCCATTTGATGGCCTGGGTTCCCAGGGCCCCGGGAGCCTGCTCCTTCAGGAACTTATACAGCGGGTGGGCGTCTTCGCCGTTCACCTCCACCTTCTCGAACATGGGAAAGGTGACCCCATAGTTGCGCTGACAAAATTCACCGATCTCGCTGTTGCTACCGGGGTCTTGCCCCAAAAACTGATTGCAGGGGAAGCCGAGAATCTCCAGCCCACGGTCGTGGTATTCCTGATACAACTTTTCCAGCCCCCCAAACTGTGGGGTGAACCCGCATTTGCTGGCGGTATTGACGATCAACAGAACCTGGCCGGTAAAATCCGCCAGGGGTCGCTCCTTGCCGTCGATGGTAACGGCGCTGAAATCGTAGATACTGGTCATGGCAGCTCCAGTGAAGTGGCCCGTTGACGCAGCCAGCCTAACCGGGAAAGTCATTGGGTACAAGCTGATCAGAGCCCGAAGTTTGTCCACAAAACCTGTGGATAAGTCTGTTAATAGTTTATGTAAAAATTCGTTAACATAAGACCGGTCGACTCCATCAACAGATTGGTCATATTTTATACAGTCACTATCGCTTTGTTTTCATAGGTTTATGGGCCCTCCCTGATTACCCGCAAAAAGTGCCGGTATTTCAGGCCCTGTAGCGCTAGCCACCACTAACTGTGCACAAAACGGTTGACACCGGGCAAACAACAATGGCAGCCAAACCCCCCTGTCCTGGATTACATTCTAGTTACACGGAGTTTAAAAACCATTGGTTATATGCAGGCCCCAGCGCCTATTCTCCTGTTAATAACTCTTCTTATTCCGAGGGATGGAACTGTAATGAAGCCGAGTTAATACAGTAACGTAATCCGGTGGGGCGGGGCCCGTCGGGAAAGACATGGCCCAGATGGGCATCGCACACCGCGCACAACACCTCGGTGCGGACCATGCCATGGCTGGTATCACGCCGCTCTGCAATCAGCTCCGCTGCCAGAGGTTGAAAAAAGCTGGGCCAGCCGGAGCCGGAATCGTACTTGGTATCGGAGGTGAACAGGGGGGTATCGCAACAGGCGCAGTGGTAACGTCCGCTGGCTTTGTTGTCCCAGTATTCACCGGTGAACGCCGGCTCGGTGCCCCCCAGCCGGCACACACTGTAGGTTTGTTCATCCAGTTGCTGTTGCCACTGGGTATCGGACTTTTCCACGC
>NZXG01000060.1 GCA_002701845.1 Pseudomonadales bacterium | reverse complement strand
GGAGCCGGTAACTTTATGAGCAGGCTCTATCTACACCCACTGGAGACTATAATTGGGAAATCCTAAACAAAACTCGAAAAACCACTATAGGTATTCTAAAATAACCTTTAAATACAATAGGTTATACGACAATTCTTTTCCCGGAACGATGCTAAAAATCGGTGTTAAATTTGGAAAAACGAGGAGAGTGGAAGCCACTCTCCTGCAAAACAGCGAAGATCGATTATTCTTTGATCAGGTCTGGATCAAGGATTTTTTGTAGATCTATCTGTTGAGAGTCTTTTAGCGAGTTCTGTGAAAAATCAAATTCGCCATGAAAGACAAAATGTTCCCAAGACAGCATAGACGAAGCCTTAATCTTCTTAAGTAACAGGGAATACTCAACATCTGTTTTGGCCTCTGACAGACGTTTGGAGAGATACATAAAATTCCAGCAAACGATGACATTTTTAAGTAGTCGCTTACAGGTCTCTGCGATCTCCTGATCTTCTTTAATTGTCTGCACATAATCTGCCCGTCCAATGGCCAGCGCTCGATCAAGCTTATTCCCTGCCTCGCCTTTATTTAACTGGCGGTGGATAGCTTTGCGCATACCCACATCGTCGGCATACCGGAGCAAGAACAACGTTTTCGGAATACCTCCAAATGCTTTTAGTGCTTCGTAAAGTGGATTGTTTTTTGAGTATGAGTTCAATCGCTTAAAGATTTGAGACGCCGTAACTTCGCCTAGCTTGATTGATGCGCACAAACGAAGAACGTCTTCCCAATTATCAATAATTTTATCTTTATTAATCCGCTCTTTTGGAAAGATCGGATAGCTTTTTTTCTTATAGAAAGTGGGAGTTTTGAAGGAGTATAAAACTCGTTTGCCGGGGTTTTTTATGCGTGGCCCAAAAGAAAATTTCAATAAATGTGTAAGCCCAAATATGGCTTCCGTGTATCCGTGAGAATCAGTGGAGTGAAGGTCTGATTTCACTACATCATTTTTTAATAACCCATCCACCATATAGTGCGCTTCAAATTCGGCGCCACTGATCACCATTGAGTAAGGGAACATCCCTCGTATATCTATGAACGTATAGGCCGATACAACGGGGTCACGTCCGCCGTATTTAAAAGATTTATTTGCATTGAGTGATTCATATGCGATCGTCCATTTTTGACCATCGCTCGATGTCTGCAAGCCGTAGTCTCCAATGAATACTTTGGCCAGTGGAAGTTGATTGACGAAACGAATAACGGCATCATTTGCTCGTCTCAAATTCTCAAGCGTAAAAAAGCCATTGGTCGTGGATTCCAAAGTTGCCAATTCAATTTCCCTCGCCAATTTAGATAATTTGGGCACGCTCAAGTGTTCGCCTAGCGCAATTATTCCCGCCAGGAAATTTTTATCTTCAGGCCTGGGCTTACGGTATCGGATACTGTTGTGTTCAAACTCGTCAAGAAACCCTGAAGCGGCATTCACTGTGCTTAGCGCTTCTGCTATTCGAATGTATTGATCATCCGGAAACAGAGCGACGTCGCTTTCCATTTCTAGCAGGACTTCAGCCCGAGTATTTCGTTCGTACGTTAGCTTAAATCCGCCAAGACCGTCTGTCTCAATATATTCGTTTAAATTTTCCAGTATGTGCTCGTTCGTCTCCTTGTATTGCGCATCCAATTCGAGTTCCCAGTGCTCAACCAATTTTTTAACATCTTTAAAATCAGCCATGTCCGCTAAATTTAGTATGTGATCTCGGTTTTTTTGAAAGTATTCCCGCGAAATCAAATACTGCTCTAGCTGTCGGTAACGATTTGAGTTAACAATGCTCAATGTGCCATCTTTAATGGCGGCGGCAGTGTGCTTATAAAGCAGAATGCGATACAGTTTCGCGCGGAAGGAGTCTTTTGTGTCAACGTAGCCGGACTCTGAATTTGTAAGAAACCCTACTGGGAATGTATCATCAACCTTTCCGTTTTTTGCTTGGTACTGCGATATTGCTTTTAGCAGCTTGTTGCTTTTCACATCGCAATCGAAATTGAGCCGCCGAAGGATATCGCTACACTTGAGCTGAAGCGAAGTGGCTCCTTCTTCCAAAAAAAGCATTTCAAGAGCTTGTCCACTGATTTTATCTAAGTCGTCCTGGACATCTTTTATATGAGAGTTTACGTTTTCCGTGGACATTTTTGACGGGCTTATCAAGCGAATCGCTTTTTCGACTTTCTCTGAATCACTCAGAATAGGGTTGTTCAGCGTCTCTTTAAGTTTTTCCACCAACGACACTAAATCAACCGTATCCTTTACTAACGTTTGTGTATGACCAGATTGCTCTTGGCGTTGTTTGTAATATTCTTCTTTGGCAAGATTCTCGGCCTTGTTCACAGCTGTTTTCACCGAGGCCAGAAACGTTTCAACCAGAATGTCAACCAGATGCTGAAATTGATGAGCGATAAAAATGACAAGATGAAGGTGCCGGTCATGATCTTTCAAACGATTAATCTGAAAGACCTGCCGTCGGTGAACGGATAGTGCGTAGCGTTTAAGTCCATCTTTTGTAAAATCCAGCTCGCTTACGATTGGAAGCGCAATATCATAGAGAGGCTTGAGCGTATCGTATCTTGCGACATTCTCGCGAATTTTAGACGTCTTGGTTGACTGGTTGAGTTTCTTCAGTAACGTAAGTCTGTACGTTTCCATTTCATCATACGTATTTTTTCCTTTTGCAAATAACGCATCGAGTTTTTGAGCTCCATCATTCGAGAGATTATTTTTAACAACGGCAATCTGTTGGTCGATATGCGTTTTATAGACCGACTCCACCGTGTCACAAATTGTTTTATAATCGGGTGTCTCGACTTTGTGTTCAAACAGCCATTCGCAAACGGAAATAAAACATTTATCGGGGTTTTTCTGAGAGCGTGCATCCGTTCTTATCAATGGCAAAAGTGGTTGAATGGTGGTTTGATTAAATGGCTTAAAACCCAGCGCATCAAGAATCATTTCTCTATGGCGATTTCTGGTGCTTGTATTGTAGCTTTCCCAATTAAAGCTTTGTTTGAGTTTCAATCGCCCAGCTACATAGTCAACATCTTCTTGAATCGCAGTATTAAAAAATTGCCCCGTGGCTTTGAAATACCCGTAGGCGACGATGATGTAAACGATATTGGCATTGCCGCGAACGTTTTGCGTGATAAGCTGTTTGAAGTGAGATTCGACGTAGAAAAAGCGCTTGCGGTCTAAAGCTTTGAATTGCGGTGGGGTATCGTGGAACTCTTTGTCGGTGGAACTGATCTTTTTGGTGTACATTGGACACTCCTAATGTTATCCTATGGAAGGGAGTGTTATTATCCTTCGTGAAAGCCCCTATCCCAAGCTCTAAATCACCTCACTTAGTTTTTTGTTGCAGTCTCCACAGAGTACGTTCAATCCAGGCTTGCCCCAAAGCTGGATATGGCATGTCTTGCACGCGTACTTAATGCGCCCTGATCGCGGTTTTGGCTTTGAAGTGATTAATTCGCTGAGATTGTCGTCGTCATAGAACTGGTTAACCTCTTCATGCTCACTACTAAATGCCCGTTCGCTTAATGACGGCTCAGTCATAACTATCGAAGCGTCGTGCTCTGCTCGCATGGCTGCGACTGCCGCAGCGGGTCTGGGATTTAAATTCTCGGTCAGTTCGTATTCGGAGCCTTTATCATCATAGGCGGTAATAGGTAGCTCCAGGCGGTATACAGGGTAGCGGTCAACCCAGGGCAGACGATAACCCTTTTTGAGAAGCTCTTTACAGGCCTTGTGAAATGGACCTTCTAGGAGGACATAGTCCATCATCCATTCCCCTGTATTCTGTCCTCCAGGTTTGCCAGTGGATGAAGGGATCAGTCCTATTTGCACCATTTTTTTGGCCCACTGGGCGTTATGGTAACCCCGTCGTCCGGGTGAGCCATAGTGAGCTTGCCAGATGTGAGTCATCTCGTGACATAAGGTTTGGCAGATCTCAATCAGTGGGTATTTTGCGAAGTATTCAGGGTTGACGGCTAGTTCATCCACATATTGGCGTTTTTCATTGACCCACCGGCCAATGGATGCATAGCCCATCACTTTGCGCTGCCGGTGGAATGTGATGATGACATCAGGCAATTGCCCAGCAAACAAGGCACTGTTAAAATAATCGTACGCGCTCGAAAGCGTCTGATAACACTCTGTTGTCGGTTTTTCTTCTAGCACCCGCAAATCGCCCCATTCTTGTGCATATTTTGGATTGTATGATCCAAAATATGCACCAATTATGTGCACAACCTATGTTTCTGCTTGTTTTTTAGTCCGCAAAGCTGTGACCTAGCCATACTTCTAAAAAATATTTCATACAATTTTAGAACGAATGGTACTCGGAAAAAAGTAGCCTGTTTCATTTGGGGGTTCTCGTCTCCAAAGACGGCTAGCGCCTGGGTTAGAATCGTTTCGGCGGTAGCGAATTGACAGGTTTTTTATATATATGGCCTAAGCGCAGTAGTTTGGAATGAGATGGGATCAATTGCGGTGGGCTTTGAATTGCGTGGGCGGATTGGCTAATATGCATGTTGACCGGATATGAGTTCCTCCTGTCGTAAAACAGTAATGGAATCTGCGAAGCGCCCGAGGTGGCCAGTAATAAGAGCAAATAGCCTACAGAGCTTGAGAGCAGCAAGTCGCTAATTTACTTTCCTGTTTTTTCCGCTTTCAGCGCGAACGCGATTTTCTGTCTGTACATAGATGGTGTCGGTGGTCGCCATACTTGAGTGCCCCAGATCTTCGGATAAATCTTTCAGTGCGCGACCGCGTTCAAGGGGTGCTAGCCACTTCTTATCACTTTATTCCGCGAAACATTATCGTGAAACTATTTCGGTCTTATCATATTGATTTTGTTTGATAATTTGTTAACGCATGATGTTCAAGTTTGAATTGTGGTTGTTCTTGGATATTGGGGTAAAAAATACCACACCTGATCATAAGTTATTGATATAGTGGGTTATTATGGAAGGTTGGGAGCTGCGGTGCAGTTTTTTTCAGCAATTTCGAGTTTGTTAATTGACCCTGTGATTAATTGCATTCCGGGTGCATAACTAGTTACATTCTTTCCCTCTGCTTTACACTTTCTGACATCTCACTGAAAGCGAACACCACAGTCTCCACAAAGCACATTCATATCTGGCTTTCCCCACAATTTGTTTTGGCAAGATGGGCATATATAGGTGTGCTTGGTCTTCTTTGATACCGGTTTCGCGATAAAAGCGTCCTCGGGCATAAGATCAGCGTATGTCATGTTAAGAAAAGAATTCGAAGATATCCCAAGTGTTGGAGAGTTTGAATCTTCAAGTTTAGATAGGGTGGTTGACACACTAACGCTGTCTGGAGCGCTGAACATTTGCTGTTCAGCATTCGGTGATTCATACGTATCTATTAGTTTTTCGACATTGATACCTAGATGATCGGTGAACTCCTTTGAAAGTGCTAGTCGATCAATCCAAGGGATCTCAAATGATTTCTGTATTAATCGATTGCACGAATCCAAAAACAATCCACCCTCAATAGGTAGATCACACATGTGTTGCCCAGTGATAGCGCCGCCAGGATGCCCTGTCGAGGTCGGTTGAAGACCAATATCGAGCATTTTATGTGCCCATTCTTTATTGTGGTAACAGTTTCTACCGGGCTTACCAAAACAGTGTTGCCAACAATGAACCATCTCATGGACCAATGTTTGCAAAACCTCAACTACCCTAGATGAACCTATGTGAGACGGGTTTATTGCAATCTCGTGGCATTTTGTACCTTTTGTAGAGGCCCAACGCTCTGGAGCAAAATAACCTAAAAGCCCATTTTGTCTCTGAACGGTAAAAATAACCTCAGGCAGTTTTCCATTAAACAGCTCAGTATTGAAATGATCGTAAGCAGCTTCTAGTGACTTGTAGAGAGATTCGGTTGGAGACATGCGAACGTATTAAATGTAATGAACGAACTACAAATGTAGCTATTTTATATAGCGCTAGTCAAACAGTTTGAACCTGGGAATGGGTTGAATTTAGTTAGGTGGTTAATTGATCTACTTTTGTATCGTACGATACAAAAGTAGATCAATCTATGTACAGGTTGTGGAGGAGTGCGAATGGAAAGTAGAAGTAAGCATTTTGAGATAAGATGCTGAATTTTTAACAAGAATAAAAATAGGGTAATACAATAATGCCAACAGTTCCAAACATTTTAACTAAACAGGAAATTGTCGACTTTGAATCGCCAGCTGGTTTTACAAATATACAACGAAGCAATTTGTTCGAATTGACGCCGGATGCTCAACAGTATTTTAACGGGCTAAAATCAAACTACAGCAAGCTTAGCTTTATCTTGCAATATGGTTATTTTCGACACAAAGGCCGGTTTTTCAAACCAGAGAAATATGCTGTCATAGATATCAAGTACATCATCGAGACCTATAATCTACTCCCTCTTCGCAAATGCTTAAGAGAATTAAAAGTAAAGCGTTTTAAAGAAAAGCTCGGGGGAGCTAATGCCACACGTCATCGCGAGGAAATTTTAAGATTGATTGGGTGGAGCGAGATGACGCAGTACCAAAAAATTACACTAGAAAACTATGCAGAATGGATGGCTAAGAAGCAAACGGGCCGAATCGACCTATTATTCTCAATCGTTGATTATTGTTGGCAGCGGCACTGGGTTATTCCCAGCTACTATGAACTCGCAAAAATGGTGAGTGCAGCTTACAACCAAATTGAAGAGAAGCTTGAAAAGCTAGTCGAAGCTGTTTTTTCTGAGTCAGATTGTCAAGAGTTGATGGGGCTGTTCGATATCACAAAAAAAGGACGTTCTGTACTTAAAGATCTTATTCGGATCGAGCAATCAACACGCCCGAAAGCGATCTATAGAAACATGAAAAGCCACCGACAGATCAAAGATCTTTTTGTTAAGTATAGGAATGTTATTGATGCGCTAGATTTAAATGAAGAAGCAGTAAAATATTATGCAGGCATAGTCAATAAGGCATCAACTAAGCAGCTCAGAGAAAAGCAACGACGAAGTACTATATGTCTTTATTTACTAGCATTCATCAAGGATCAGTTTTACCTATTTCAGGATTATGCCATGCTTGGTTTTCTAAAGAGTATTGAATCTTTAAACAACAAAGCAAAGAAGTATGCATTGGAAAGGTTTTATGAAGATAGGAATCTTTATGCTGCAGGCGTCAAGGAGGTTCTTGGTGATCGAGAAGAGATGCTGAGCATGGCTACCGAAATACTAGCCACCGTCGAAGACTCTAACCTAGAAGACAGAAGAAAGCTCGACATCATACGAAATATGGTAGTCAATGTATTAGATGCACAAACTGACGAGTTTGAATCTAAAATAGAAGCCCTTAAGAAAGATACTGAAAAACAGCTAAATAATGAATTGTATTACGAAGCAGTTAATCAATTAGCTGCTAACTTCGTTCGCGCATGGAGGGGTACGATAGCCCTTTTTGAATTTGACTCCCGCTATAGTAAACAGCCTTTTCTAGACTATATCAAAGACTTTCAAAATGGTGTTGAATCTGATGTTTTGACTCTATTTGATAAGAAAGAGCGCCAAGCACTTGAAAACCCAGAGTATGGCCAGTCTCTATATCAATTCATAGTGTTGTGGACGATGAAGAAAAATATGAAATCAGGCGCGCTTAACTTAGTCTGCAGTTACGATTATAGAGCACTTGAAACCTACATGATTAGCGACGCGGACTGGGGAGAGGATACGCGAATCAAAACATTGGAGGCGGCTAGCCTGTTAGATTTGTTAGACCCTAAAAAACATCTTGATTATAAGAAAGAAAAACTAAGAAACAAATACTTTGATGTCAATGAGAAAATATCTGAAGGAAAAAATGAGTTCATTTATAAAAAGGATGGTCGCTATCGAGTAAAAACCCCAGCAATTGAAAATAACTCAAACAAGTTTATTAGCACACAGATCTCAGAGCAGGGTTCTATATCAATTTTACAAATATTACGAGATATTGAGCAAACCACTCCATATATCAAGCATTTTCAGCACCACACCAAGTCAAATGTGGCGCTAGATGCCAATCCAGATACGGCTTTTGCTGGGATTATAGCGTTAGGATGCAATATTGGAGTGAGTAGAATGGCAGAACATTCGTTGGGTATTACTGAGTCTGAATTAACTGATATGGTTAATTGGCGATTTTCAAATGATAATTTGAAAAAGATTAATCGTTTGCTCATAGAGCGCTTGGACGAACTTGATTTAGCAAAAGTGTACCGTGTTGAGAATGATAAGATCTATTCTAGTAGTGATGGCCAAAAAATCACAGTAGCAGTAGATAGTTTGATTTCGAGCTATTCGTATAAATACTATGGTAAAGACAAAGGTGTTACGCTTTACAGTTTCGTCGATGAGCGCCAAGGATTATTTCACACGACGGTATATAGCGCGGCAGACCGTGAAGCGACTTATTTAATTGATGGGCTACTTAATAACGTGTCAAATTTAAAACAGGTACATTGCAGTGATACTCATGGATATACCGGTGCGGTATTTGGTGTGTCAGACCTTCTAGATATATCATTTGCGCCAAGATTGAAGCGTTTTGAGACGCAAGTAAAGAGCTGTTTTAGCGACAAGAATTACTATGAACGACGAGGCTTCCATTTGAAGCCTACTGATAAAATAAGTCGCTCGTTGATAGAGAGTAATTGGGATGGGATTCTAAGGTTCATGGCGACCATCAAACTAGGAAAATCTTCAGCTTCCCAACTTTTTAAGCGCTTAAATTCATATAGTATCGATCACCCTCTGTATAAAGCTTTAAAAGAGTACGGAAAAATTGCCAAGTCTTTACATATATTGACTTACTATGATGATGTTGCGTTTCGTCAAAAAATTCAAAAGCAACTAAATCTAGTAGAGGCCTCTAATCGTTTTTTCAAGGCAGTGTTTTGGGATAGGGACCACAAATTTCATGTTAGTACCAAAAAGGAGCTTGAGCAGCACGCATTGTGCCGAAGCATTATCCAAAATTCGATCATACTATGGAACTACATGCTCCTTACGGAAAAGATGCTAGACACGAAAGATATTACTGAAAGAAATCTAATGAAAGAAGAAATTGCTAAAGGCTCTGTTCTTTCATGGAAACATGTAATGTTTGCAGGGCAATATGATTTTACTAAGAAAGCTCGTTCAGGAAAGAGGTTTAACCTTCGTCACTTGAATACATTAAAAGTTGCTTAAAATGAAAGTTGCTACTGTGGGGTTAACCGAAAACTAGCAATGCAACAAGATATTGAAAGGGACAGTCGAGTAATGGGCATGAATAGGTCCCAAGATCGTTGACCAAATTTGAGATGGATGGCTTTGTCATCAGATGTTTTTACCTAAGTTTAAGAAGGGATCATATAGGCTACAGCATTAGGTTTGATGCGGATAACTAGTTTAATAATGCCCGTAGCTGTTGAGAATTGCTCTGTTTCTTTAGTGGGGTATGTTTCTGCGTCAACCCGATTGGGTTTTGCTATTGAGAGGAGGGGAGAAAAGATCAGTCTTTTACGGAGTTAGCGCTGCTTCTTATGAATGGTACGTCTTTCGTCTGTGTTTTACCAAAAAGTTATTGGGTAGATATAGGAGACTAGGGGAAACTTAAATCCAAACTACGTATAAACACATATTTAAACAATGGGAAGTGGAGTTAGAAAATAATAGCCTCATTATTTTTTCCTTAAGCGCTCGTATTAACATTTTCTCCGATGCGTTTTTCCAGCTGAGCTTTTAAAACTCTTTGCGCGTGCGATCCAAGAGTTTGAGCGAGAACGGAGACACTTCTATCTTGAGGTGTCGGATCTATGGGGGCTAGGGCTGCTTTCTCTATAGATTTTGCGAGTTCGATCTGCGCAGACGGATCATTATTAACGCTATACATTTTAAAGCTAACATCTCCCGAAGAAATGAACCGACTGCCTTCCGTAGTTGTGGTATACAGATAGCTCGGAGACGAAACCAAGGAACCTCCCGATGATAAGTGCGCCTGGACATGAGAGATTACACTTGATTCGTGTCTTTCAAGTGCGCGATTATCTGCTTTGATTTTATTGCCATTTTTTAACGAAGCATTAACGTCTTGAGATTGTAAAAGCCTTGGCTGTAGAGAAATCAAAATAAAACCTCGCTCGCATAACATACTCCTATCATAACACTGCCCTCTATTTCGATTAATAAATAAACGTAATTAGCATATATAGCTTCTGTCTATATAAGTGAGCATGATTGCTGTTTAGATGTTTACGAAAGAATAAAAGTACAAAAGTTTAACCTATATCTAGCGGTTGATAAAAAAACCTCTACTAGAGATAGAATTGGGCGAAAGCAAAAAACAGGTAAGAAAGCTAGATATGTAATACTTACACTAAGTCAAGGCGGTAAGATATTTAGCATAGGTGGATCGGCATATCTTCACCTAGAGTGCAGTCAACGTAAGCGACCCACTTAGCCTAAAGTAAATACGCTTTATTATCCAACGAGAGCACAAGAATATTTTTGAAGTATAGTGTTTGACTGTAACTTTCTATCACGTAAAATAAATTGTCGCTAGATTGAACGTGCACGTTAAAGCTGAGTCTAAGTGTTATTGCAGTCTTCATTCATAATGATTACGAGTAATCTTATGAAAACCAACGAAACGTTATCAGCATTCATGGATGGAGAGGTCACGAGTTACGAATTGGATAAGTTATTATCCTCCATAGAAAACAATCAGTCGATGCTAACCACATGGTATAGATACCATGTGGTTAGATCGGTTTTAAGGAAGGAGGGTATTGAAGTTCAGCGTTTTGAGCGAGCTAATATAATATCGATTTTTGAAGAGAAGGTAGTGCAATAAGCATTTGCGAATCTGCTGGCCTTTCCCAATTACTTAAAAGATTACCTGTTTCAGTGCTCCACAAAAACTTCAGAGTTCCCATCTTCGTCAAAAGTGAATACTTTATAGGGCTCTTTTTTATCACCTCTCTCCATTCCTGGTGTCCCTATCGGCATGCCAGGGACTGCAATCCCTTTAACTTTTGGCTTGAATAATAGAAGCCTTTTTATATCCCGATGCGTGATATGTCCTTCTACAACATAACCATCGATGACTGCTGTGTGGCACGCTGATAGCTCGAGAGGAACGCCAAGCTTTTTCTTTATTTTATAGACGTCACGTACATTTTGCTGGTCAACCTGATATCCATAACTTTGAAGATACTCAATCCACTTAACACAGCAATCGCATTCCGGATTTTTATACACAGTGATATTTTTACTCAATATATCTGCGGCATTGGCGTTTGTAATAAGAAAAAGGCTAAAAGTAATAAACCTAATTATTGGATTCATCATATATCTCGCATTATCAACCTGCTTTCAAGGAGGGTTTAGCTTCTTTTTTCATGGTATAAAGCATCGCGGATACACCGAGTACGATGGTGATATCAGCGATATTAAAGGCTGGCCAGTGATAAGTGTTCCAGTAGAAATCCAAAAAATCCACAACCGCGCCCCGGTAAAATCGATCGCTCAAATTACCCAGTGCGCCACCGAGCACTAGGGTATATCCAAGCGCTTCCACTTTAGATACAGATCTACGTATGGATACGATCAACCAAATGGAAATGCCAATAGCTAAGCCAATAAAAAAATAACGTTGCCAACCGCCTGCTGTCGCAAGAAAGCTAAATGCCGCACCTTTATTTTGTAGATGTACAAAATTAAAAATTCCATTCACGGGTATTCTATCACCGAGAACGATGATCTGTTCGACGAGATACTTCGTTATCTGATCCAAGATCATTAGAAAAGCTGCGAGTAAATACCAGTAATGTATTGCGGATCGCTTATGTTCATCCATCGGTGATCACCTTGAGTATCGAATCTAATTGATTGCCAGCGTTCAACGCTAAGACTTAAGTTTAAGGATACGCCGAGCGCCACTTAGAACGATTAAGCCAATAATTAAACCAATCACTAGATCTGGATAACGGGAACCTGTCCATGCGACCAAACCACCAGCTAGGATTACTCCGAGGTTGGCAATGACATCATTCGCAGAAAAAATCCAACTGGCTTTCATGTGCGCACCACCATCTCTGTTTTTCGAGATCAATAGTAGACAGGTTACATTAGCGATAAGCGCCAACAGGCCAAAGCCCATCATTAAACTAGACGCGGGATCACTACCAAAAATGAATCGTCTAATTACTTCACTCAATGCACCTAGCGCTAATATGACTTGCAACCAGCCGGAAAAGTGCGCTGCACGCACTTTCATCTTAACACTGTGGCCGACTGCGTAGAGTGCAACTCCATAAACAGCCGCATCCGCAAACATATCAAGAGAGTCGGCTATCAAACCCGTTGACTGAGCCCACCAGCCAACTGTAATTTCAATGCAGAACATAACCGCGTTAATGGTGAGTAGCCATTTGAGAATAATGGCTTCCTTTTTCTCTTCTTGGTGAGCACTTTGAGTCGCCTGGGTCAGTTGATCAGCTGAAACGGGTTGTGAGCTTTCTAACGTTGCTCCAAGTCCGACCGATTTCATTTTTTGCTCTACGAGGCGGGCATTGTCACCATGGTAGACGCGAACTTTACGATTAGGTGTATCGAACTCCAGCGCAACTTTGGGTTCTACACCGTCTAACGCCATTCGAATCATTCCTTCTTCAGAAGGGCAGTCCATTTTAGGAACGCGAAACTCGCTTACGAAACCACTGCCGCCAATTGTTCGTTCATCAAAGGGCTGGGACTTTGAAGTTTGTGTGTCGCCTTGGCAGCAACTACTGCATGATTCAGTCATAAAAAGCTCTTGTTGAGTATATTAATTCCAGTTTAGACTCTATAGTTACTATAGAGTCAAGCCTCGGAACCTGTTGATATGAAAATTGGCGAATTGTCTAAAAGAACTGATTGCTCAATACAAACGATCCGTTATTACGAACGAGAAAAATTATTAAGTTCAACTCAACGTAGTGAAGGGAATTTTCGTCTATACGATGAATCTTCCGTCGAACAACTTTTGTTTATCAAGCTCTGTCGCAATCTGGATCTTAGCTTGTCAGAGATCCGGCAGTTAATTGCATTAAAGCGTTCACCGGATGCGCAATGCGATGAAGTCAATTCGATGATGGATGCACATATTAGCCAAGTTGAAACACGAATCGAGGAGTTAACTCAGCTACATCAGCAACTAATATCGCTTCGCCATCGCTGCTCACCGGAACGAACCGTTGAGCAGTGCGGCATATTGCAAGGCTTATTATCTAATCAACGATCTTAGTTTTATCACTGTCGGTGTTTAGTAGGTCAGTATCCTTCGCTGAAAGCGTTTTACCGTTTTGATGTCCGTTGATTTTCATTAAAACCATAAAAGCTAACACCACCATTGTTTGCGCAACAACACCTTGCCAAGTCGATTTAACACCGATCCAATCTATCTCAAAATTAACGGGCAATGGCGTCATGCTGATTAGAGCCGCCTCTTGCAATGCGGATACGGCTTTACCCATTAGTACAAATGCCAACGCGAGCATCAGATACGTGGTGATAGAAAAAAACTTAGTAATCGGTAACTGAATAGAGTATCGAACCATACCCCAAGCCAGTACGGTTAGCAGAACTACTCCAATAACGAATCCGCTCGCCACATAAGAATGCTGGCTCGATAGCGTTTGCGTTAACAATGATTGATAAAATAAAACCGTTTCAAAGACTTCTCTATAGACTGCCACGAAGGCCAAGGCTGTTAGGCCCCATAGCGTGCCAGCGTTTAGTTTCGCGTTAATATGCCGTTGAATATAAGCTTGCCATTGTGCTGCATGAGTCTTGCTGTGCATCCAGACTCCAACGTAAAGTAATACCAAGGCAGCCAACAGTGCTGCAACGCCCTCCATGATTTCTCGGCTGGCGCCACTAATGCTGATAAGGCTTTGTGCAATGGCCCAGGTCGCAACCCCTGCGAACAAAGCACTAATCCAACCTAGATGAATGTATTTGAGCGCGTCTTGTCGTTTCGTGCGTATCAATACTGTCATTAAAGCGATGACAACGAGTAACGCCTCAATACCTTCTCTTAGCAGAATCACTAAACTCGCTGAAAACAGAGTCGCACCTGACAAAGCGGAGTTAGACAGCAATTGTTCGGCATCATCTAACATGCTTAGCGTTTCGCTCATTAGCGCATCTAGTTCAGCCGCAGAATCCTCGCGTTTTACTAGGTTACGCAGGCTCATCATATTCGCTTCGATCTTTTGGCGTAGTTCTTTGTCTTGAGTGTCGAGGCTATTTTCGATCATCTCGAAGCCATCCAAATAGGCGCTAATGGCAAGCTCACTAGCGCCAAGATGGTCACCTTGTTGATAGGCAAACTGAGCTGAAATTATGTGAGCCCTAGTGATCGTCAAGGGGCTTTGATCTTTGTTAAAAAGGTTAGCTGGATTTCCTCTAAGCCACTCTATCGCTTGCTGCTCATTGAGTGATAGCCCGGATGTTAGTTGTAAGGGATTATGGTTGACTAATTGCTGTAACGTTATCGTTTCACTCGGTTGCAACGCTGGTGTTGGGTTTGATTGAAAGGCGATAGCGCCTACGTAAAAAGCTAATGACCATCTTTCTTTTTCTGTTAAGTGTTGAAAAGGTGGCATCGCCGTATCATCAATGCCCCTGCTGATTGCATCATACAGCCCTAATATCGAACGGTTTTGTGCCCTTGGCTTATCCGTAAAGTCGGTTGGAGCGGGATCAAGGTTCTCCGCTAGCAATCCATTTCCAGCTCCGGTGGCTCCATGGCAAGATGCGCAGTGACGTTCGAATAAAAGTGCTATCGTTTCTTTTGGGAGCAGACTGTCCGGTAAAGACGATGGGGGCATAAGACTCAGCAATACGTCACGTAGACTAGCGGTTGTATCGCGAATTTTTTCGACATCCTCCTTGGCTCTAACGGCGATCAGTAATGCGCTCGCCAGCGATTCCAGTTGTCCTGTTTCTATTTCGCCAAGGTTGGCGACCTTACTTTTTTCGACGATGAGCTGGGAGAACTCTAGCATCTCTTGGTATTCATTCTGATTAATCACTTGGCCTTGTAAAACAGCTTCTGAATAATCAACGCCAATATACTCAGCAAGCTGCGCTAACTGCCTAAGCTGCGAAGCGCTGTCTAACGCAAATGCTTTCATAGGCAAATGAACAGCCAGCGTAATAAGAAGAATTGCTGATGCGGCAGACCGGATATGCCAAGCGGAAACTAAGGGGGATAACTGATTTTTGCGCATGCAGAGTGCCCAACCACTTAAGTGCTAATGATAACTAATCGCAATTCTAAACTCTATACCGGCTATAGAGTCAAGCGGGTAGAAGGGAATCCAAAACTTTACGTATTTAATGCTTGACCCTGGAGTTGACTCCATACTTATCATTTGGATATCAACTTAAGAATTTGTGTAATAGCTGGAGGGTTAAAGCAATGAAGCAATACTTAGCGGAAACGAACATTTTAGATTTCTCAGACCCAGCCATACAGAAGCTGGTTTCTCAATTCGACAGCAAGCATTTAAATGAATACGAAAAGATAGGTATTGCCTATCAATTTGTGAAAGACGACATTCAGTTTGGCTACAACAAAAGCGACGCAATTAGTGCAAGCGAAGTACTTAAAGATGGCTACGGTCAATGTAACACCAAAGGCAATTTATTGATGGCTTTGCTAAGAGCAATGGACATTCCTTGTCGATTTCACGGATTTACAATCGAGCGCAGTCTACAAAAAGGGGCAATTCCGAACTATCTTTTTTGGCTAGCGCCCGAATACATTATCCATAGCTGGGTTGAAGTGTATTTTGATAATCGCTGGATTAATCTTGAAGGGTTCATTCTAGACAATAGCTACTTATCAGTCATACAAGATCTGTTTTCTGATGCCAGTAGTTTCTGTGGATATGGTGCTGCAACAAACCACGACCTGGCCAACTCACCAACGTTTGCTCAATGATATTCATTAACATAGCTTTTCCTCTCCAAAGTTGTGTCCGCTTGACCCAAAGTGTGTACAAGCTTATCCAGCACTACGTAACTTGCTATCAATAATCCACTTTTGTTAGAGCGTCGTTAAGCCTATCAAGTCCGTGCTCTTCACAGCGTCGTTCCATTTACGTAGAGTGGGCCTATAAATACCAAAACGGCGACATACTAGGCCTACATTTTGCTGTTTCTTCGTAGAGCTAAATCCACTCTAATCTTTTACGAATTTCTTTGTTCATAAGACCACACAAAATGATCTCTATGAATCACACTCAGTAGCAAAAACGACAATACCCATAGTAGTACTATAAGTAATGCTTACTGGTGATCCTTCTTCAAAAACTGTAACTATCATCAGTAAACTACTGTATGGCCAATTACCCGGAGCCCTAAGTGATTGTTGTAACGCAAGGCTAGCTTCTAACAATTGCGTTTTTATATTGATTATCCTTTTGCAAGTGGGTAGCAAGTTCGGGTGTTACTTTTTGATGCGTTTTATTAGTTGACCTTGATAGTGCTTTTATACACTCGAAGCGGACATGCGCTGAGAAAGATCGAGTGGGGATGTAGCGTTGGTTGCTCGAGATTTACTGTCCACTAAAAACTGAGTTAGTTTACCTAGCTGCATTATGCGAAGTGAGGTTCGAATTAGCACTTGTGACTGAGATTTTGGAAGTTGCCGGTTTTCAGAGGAAGATTTCTCAGCTTTTCGATGCCTCTATATTCTGACAATCGAAATCGCAGCAATGTTAATGCAATCTTGAACGCGCGAGAACAAGCTGACTTTAGGCGTAACGAAAATCTAGTGACGTTACATAATCAATTGTTTTCCGCTTATTCCCAGCGATTGCAATTTATCGACACTTATCGACGGCTAAAAAAGGAAGTTATTCCAAGCCTTGCTAAAGCACTCTCACTCACAAAGGATGCTTATGACCGAGGGCGACTTAAATACCAGGATTGGATAGCTGCGCAACAAGAATTACTCGGCGCTAAACAGCAATTGATAGATGCTGCCAGCGCGACCTTGATAAACCAGGCATTGATCGAACAACTAACCGCAGAACCATTAACCGATTAAATTCGGGCTCATCACTTGCTGGTTTACTAATTAGGAGTTTAAACGTGAAAGTATATGTATTTATTATAATGACGGTGGTGGGGTTAGTTTTCCAGAGCACTGGATTTACGTCTTCAGACCACCATGAAGATCACACTGCTCACGATCATCACGATGAGAAACAAAAGGATCATCCAGATGATCATGATGATGATCAACCGCACCACGAAGATGAAAGTGAGCATGACCACGAGGATGAAGATGGCCACGAAGATGAAGATGGCCACGAAGATGAAGATGGCCACGAAGATGAAGATGAACATGGCCATGTCGAGGAGAAGGCATCACGCATTAGCGATTTAATCGCCATTAAAACAGGTATTGAAACCTCGAAAGCTGCAACACAAACACTACACCAAAGTATATTAAGCTATGGAAATTTAACGACTGCTCCAGAGCAGCTAAGTCACGTTCGTGCTCGTTATTCCGGTCTAATAAAGTCGGTGAAATATTCAATTGGAGATAGGATCAAGCAAGGCGCTCTTCTCGCCAGCGTGGAGTCAAATGAAAGCTTAAAAACTTACGCCATTAAAGCGCCGATCAGCGGAATCGTTATACAAAGACATGCAAATAAGGGAGAAGTGACCCAAAATCAGATTCTTTTTTCTATCGCAAATTTTGATACTCTCTGGGCAGAATTAAGAATATATCCGACACAGAAGAATTTTGTCTCAGCCGGTCAACCCGTTGAGGTTATCGTCAATGATAAAATGGTCAGCGCCGTTATAGCACATATCATTCCGGTTTTAGACAAACCCTATCAAATAGCGAGAGTAAAAATTGACAATGTAACGCTAGGTTTATCTCCAGGTGCCTTAGTAGAAGCCAGGATTATTACCAAAGAGTTTACGGTGGAGTTAGCCGTTGAAAAAACAGGCCTGCAAACACTCGATGAAGAGCAAGGTGTATTTGTAAAACAAGGTGATGAATACCGGTTCACTCCGTTAGTAACAGGTGACAGTGATGAGCAATATATTGAGGTGCTTTCTGGTTTATTAACAGGTCAACTATACGTTACAAAGAACAGCTATTTAATTAAAGCTGATATCGAAAAATCTGAAGCAGAACACGAACACTAAGAGGCACATCATGATCGAATCTATGTTGCGCCTTTCCATTGAACGGCGCTATTTAATTTTAAGCTTTATATTGGTCATCATTGGTGTTGGTGCCTGGAGTTATCAGCAACTACCGATTGATGCTGTACCGGATATCACTAATGTACAAGTCCAAATCAATACAGCTGCACCGGGCTATTCGCCCTTAGAGGCGGAGCAGCGGATTACCTATCCGGTAGAAACAGCACTCTATGGATTACCTAACCTTTCTTACACTCGTTCCCTATCCCGTTATGGGCTATCGCAAGTGACTGTCGTTTTTGAGGAGGGCACGGATATTTATTTCGCACGAAACCTGATTAACACACGCCTGGGTGCTATTCAAAGTGTTTTACCTCCGGGTACAGAACCTGAAATGGGCCCAATTTCAACGGGGCTCGGCGAGATTTACATGTACACCGTAAGAGCGGAGAGTGGGGCGGTGCAGAAGAATGGAGCTTCCTTTGATGCCACTGCATTACGTGAAATCCAGGATTGGATTATTAAGCCTCAGCTTGCACAAGTAAAAGGGATCATAGAAGTCAATAGTATCGGGGGTTACAACAAGCAATATCACGTACTACCCGATCCAAAAAAATTACTGTACTACAAGGTAAGTGTTGAAGATCTCGTTGAGGCACTTCAAGCGAATAATGATAACCGTGGCGCCGGATATATTGAGCGTAATGGTCAGCAATTATTAGTGCGATCACCAGGCCAACTTAGCGGTTCCGATGATGTCGGAAATGTCATCATTACTGAGCATGACAATGTGCCAATTAAAATTCGTGATGTTGCAGAGATCGCGATTGGAAAGGAATTGCGTACTGGTGCAGCAACTCAAAATGGCGTAGAAACTGTGCTTGGTACCGCCATGATGCTGATTGGGGAAAATTCAAGAAACGTTGCTCAGGATGTCGCTGAAAAGCTGGTAGAGATTCAAGCGTCACTACCCAAAGGAGTGGTTGCCGAACCTGTCTATGATCGAACCACGCTGGTAGATAAAGCCATCGCAACGGTTAGCAAGAACTTGCTCGAAGGTGCTTTGCTCGTTGTGGTGGTCCTGTTTCTGCTCTTGGGGAATCTTAGGGCTGCATTTATTACGGCAGCCGTTATACCGCTCTCTATGTTAATGACCATAACAGGAATGGTGAAAGCCGGGGTTTCAGCAAATTTAATGAGCCTGGGCGCGTTGGATTTCGGATTAATTGTCGATGGTGCGGTGATTATCGTTGAAAATGCGGTTAGACGATTAGCCGAAGCTCAGCATGGTGGCAAAGTCCAATCGCTAAAAGAGCGGCTGCAAACTGTCTACGAAGCAACTTCCGAAGTCATTCGTCCCAGCTTATTTGGCGTGGCTATTATTACCGTTGTTTATATTCCCATCTTTTCGCTAACGGGTGTAGAAGGAAAAATGTTTCATCCAATGGCGGCGACCGTTGTTATGGCATTACTATCTGCCATGTTACTGTCACTGACATTAGTGCCGGCTGCCGTGGCTATCTTTTTACGCGGAAAAATCAGTGAAAAAGAAAGCATAGTCATCAGTGGCACTAAACGTATCTACAAGCCGATTCTATTACTTTCGCTTAAGCTTCGCTGGCTTGTCGTTGGGCTTGCTACCTCGCTGGTTATTTACAGCGGTTGGTTAGCTACCACATTGGGCTCTGAATTTATTCCACAGCTTAACGAGGGTGATATTGCGCTGCACGCCATGCGGATACCGGGTACTGGCCTGGAGCAAGCTGTCGAAATGCAGGAGATACTGGAGCAACGTATCAAAGCTTTTCCAGAAGTGGATAAAGTGTTTGCACGTATTGGCACCGCTGAAGTCGCAACAGATCCAATGCCACCAAATGTCGCCGATAATTTTGTGATTCTGAAACCTCGTAACGAATGGCCTAACCCGGAAAAGTCCAAAGCAGAACTGGTCAGCGAATTAGAGGAGTCATTAGAACAGCTACCTGGAAACAATTATGAGTTCACTCAACCAATTCAAATGCGTTTTAACGAGCTTATCTCCGGGGTGAGAGCGGATGTCGGTATTAAAGTATTTGGTGACGACTTAGATCAGCTAGTGCTGACTGCAAACGATATTCTCAATTCAGTTCAGACAGTGCGTGGCGCTGCTGATGCCAGAGTAGAGCAGGTGACAGGCCTACCCACGCTATCGGTTATTCCAAACAGAGTCGCTCTTGGTCGCTATGGCCTCAATGTTGTTGAATTACAGGATTGGGTGTCTGCGGCGATTGGCGGTGAATCCGCTGGAATTCTTTACGAAGGTGATCGTCGTTTCGAGTTAGTCGTTCGTCTTCCGGAGACACTTAGAAGAGACGTTGAGAAACTCGCGTTTTTGCCCGTTCCCTTACAGAATGGTGATTATGTGCCATTACAAGAAATCGCGACACTTGATATAGCGCCTGCACCAGCGCAGATCAGTCGCGAAAATGGAAAGCGCCGGGTCGTTGTAACCGCTAATGTTAGGGGGCGGGATTTAGGGGGCTTTGTTGAAGAACTTAAATCGAAAATTAAAAGCGAAGTAAAGCTACCTGCTGGCTATTGGCTGGATTATGGAGGCACCTTTGAACAACTCGAATCAGCAAGCAAGCGCCTCTCAATAGTAGTGCCCATCACGCTGTTGGTTATTTTAGGACTGTTAGTGATGGCGTTTGCGTCACTGAAAGATGCGCTCATTATCTTTAGCGGTGTACCGCTTGCGCTCACCGGTGGGGTGTTATCACTGTATTTTAGAGACATGCCGTTGTCGATATCAGCAGGTGTTGGGTTCATTGCCCTGTCAGGCGTTGCTGTATTGAATGGGTTAGTGATGGTTTCCTTTATCCGCGCGCTTTGGCACGAAAAAGGTGAGCTTTTGACTTCAGTGATAGAAGGAGCGCTAACGCGTTTGCGACCAGTTCTAATGACTGCGTTGGTCGCAAGTCTGGGATTTGTTCCAATGGCGTTGAATACCGGTACTGGTGCAGAAGTACAGAGGCCATTAGCAACGGTTGTTATCGGTGGAATTATCTCTTCTACGTTACTAACGCTACTTGTACTGCCGGTTTCATATCACTGGGTGCATGGAAGAGAAAGACATGCTCATAGCGAGAGTTAGCTCAAACCTGTCCAAGCTCAAAGCGATTTAAGCTTCGGGCTTTATTCATTGTAATGATGATAAGCAACAGATAATACAGTCACTCCTCAATAAGTCCGATATTCGGCAATATCGGACATATTGATATTGAGTTTAAACCAGCTATAATTTAGGCAATTCTCTTTATTCATGCCTGGATTATGAACCCTAAACGCAAAGCACCAACACCCATTATTGATAACCTAGAATTCATCGGGAATCCCTTCAAACGACAGTCATTCAATTCAGCTGTATATTTGGTAGCGCCGGTATCAGGCACCGATGTTGACTTGGAATACGCGCTGAAATTTCTGTACAGCTACAATGGCAGCACGGCAACCTTTAATAGCTATCGTCGCGAGATTGAACGGTTACTGCAATGGAGCTGGCACATTAATGAAACATCGGTATTAGCGTTAAAACGTGAACATATCGAAGAGTTCATAAAGTTTTGTTTTAATCCACCTAAGGCATGGATCGGAATCAAGAACGTCGCTCGATTTAAGTCGAAGGATGGTACTCGCATTGTTAATACAGGTTGGAGGCCTTATGTTGTTACGGTATCAAAAACAGACTCGAAGAAAGGTGTCGTTCCAGATCCCAAATCCTTTTGTCCATCTCAATCGTCTATCAAAGCCACTTTTACCGCGGTATCCTCGTTCTACGATCACTTGATACAAGAGAACCTAGTAGATTCGAACCCTGTAGCTCTTATAAAGCAGAAAAGTAAATTCATACGTAAAGAACAGACAAAGCCGGTTGTAAGGCGTATCAGTAATATTCAGTGGGATTATGTTCTCGAAGTCGTTGAGCGACTGGCAGATGAAGATCCAGAGCAATATGAGCGGTCATTGTTTGTTATGAATTGCTTGTTTGCAATGTATTTACGAATATCTGAGTTAGTGGCCGATGAACGATCAAACCCAGTCATGGGAGATTTCAAAAAGGATCACGATAACAACTGGTGGCTGCATGTTACTGGCAAAGGAAACAAAAGCCGAACCGTTACCGTTTGCAATGATATGCTAAGTGCTTTAAAGCGTTATCGTAAATATCAGGGGCTTTCCACGTATCCAGCCGTTGGCGAGCAAACACCAATGATTCCTAAGTTAAAAGGAGCTGGGCCTGTAACCAGTACGCGCCAGATAAGACGACTAGTACAAGATTGCTTCGACGCAGCCTATGAGCAAATGAAAGCTGATGGCTTGGGAGATGATGCGGCCGAGCTGCGATCAGCGACTGTTCACTGGTTAAGGCACACCGGTATATCAGAAGATGTGAAATCTCGTCCAAGAGAACACGTGCGCGATGATGCTGGTCATGCCAGTATGGCCACAACTGATCGATATATCGACTCAGATTTAAGGGAAAGGCATGCTTCAGGTCGAGAAAAACGTGTTAAAGATATCTAATAGTATCAACATGTTAAGACTAAAAGGGTAATAAAACCCTCCCTATATTGTTGGAGACCCTACCAACGACAAATGAGCAGTCTCCATTAATAGAGAAGCTTCGTGGGCAAGGCAGTATGTCTTCTAGGCATCTATCACGGCTTATTCAGGAAGTGTTCGAGCAAGCGTACATTCAAATGAAAACATCAGTTGGCCCTAAAAAAGCCCAGAAACTTAAGGAAGCGTCGACTCATTGGCTTCGCCATACAGGGGCAAGTATGGAGATCGAAAGAGGACGCGCATTGAAAGATTTGTCTGAGGACTTAGGCCACGCAAGCATGTCCACAACAGATACTATCTATGTTCAAACAGAGCATAAAAATAGAGCCAATAGCGGCAAGGGCCGCAAAGTAAAATGAATCATATACAAACAAGCGATCTATAGGCTGCGTGACCTTGGATAAAGAACATTAGTTAATAGGCTTCGATGCCGTGAACAAACTCAAGCTGGAACCTTTGGGTAAGGGAAAACATCTGAAAATACAACCACTTAGATAGTAGTGTGGTAATCTTTACCCGAATCTCCAGGAACAACCAATTGTCGGACTGAATTGAATATCATGCCCAGCGACCGGACATGAGTTCCTCCTGTCGAAAAACATGTAATGGAATCTGCGAAGCGCCCGAGGTGGCCAGCAATAAGAGCAAATAGCCTACAGAGCTTGAGAGCAGCAAGTCACTAATTCACTTTTCTATTTTTCCCGCTTTCAGCTCGAACACGATTCTCTGTTTGCACATAAATGGTATCAGTGGTCGCCATACTTGAATGCCCCAGGTCTTCGGACAGATCCTTCAGTGCGCGGCCACGTTCAACTTCCATACTCGCGCCGGTGTGTCTCAGCCAATGGGAAGAGGCTTCTCGCAGCTTGCGCGCATTATCTTCGCCTTCGGCTTCCTTCATTTTATCGTAGGCCAAATCAAAAACTTGTTGAACGATTCGAATAAGCTGCCTGGAGGTCATCCCACCTTGACCACGGATTTTTTCGACAATAGGATGATTTTCACCTGAAGATGGTAGGGGGCTTAAACCGCGAAATTGACGGTATCGTTTGAGATAATCGATGAAGCTGTTCGGTACTGTGATGTCTCGAAGTTTTCGACCTTTGCCAAATATCTTCAGCCACCAGTTACCGTCAGAATCCTGCCAAAAATGGCTCATCACGGGCGTCCAGTTTGGGCGTTCAGAGAGCTCCGAAATACGTAAAAACAGCGTTTTCAAAGCGGTAATGACAAACAGGCTGCGTTCGTAAATTCTGTCTTGGTTTGCAAGCTCAAGCGCGACATTAAAGACGTATTGCCACTGAGATTCTGATAAACGCCGAATTTCCTTAACCTGAGCGTCTTTGATGAAATGACGGCAATCAGGTTTGGCGATTTGCGCTGGGTTGCCGTATAGATGCTCTTCGTTCATTAAATATTTGTAGAACGCGATCACGGCCGTGAACATAGCCGCAAGTGTTTGCTGGGATGGTTTGTATTTCTTTTTATCAAGAACCTGGTCTTCAGCGGCTTCCTTGGGCTGCTGTAGCTTGAATGGTGCCCATAACTTATTCTGCGTGTAATGCCCGCTATGGAAAACAAACTTTTCATGGTTCGCCGTGCAGATCCAGGAAACTGGCGGCTGCCAACAAAAGTCCGCGTATTCCAGAATATCAGCCTTGCGCAGTTGCTCCATTGGCTTGGTTTTGAATAGAAAAACCCACAACAAGAATCGCTCGGTTTCGTTCCTGAACCGTGTGAATGTGTGTTCGGATTTGTTTCGGCCGATATAACTGAGGAATTCTCGACCCCAGTTCCAGTGATTCAGCCACCAAGTTTCTCCAGAGTCCAAAAACTGTTTGAGGTCTTTGTATTCATTGAAATCTAGTAACTTGAGTTCTGAGTAAGCTGGAAATAAGGCTACTGGCTTGGGATTGTTGGTGGCCATACGAAGTACCAATGATGTTGGATACCTTTAGTTTAACCGCTTTGATAAGCTATGTCGAATACTAAAGCGTATGTGAAATTGATATGCGTATTACATATGGGTATAGCTACCCTTGTCAATTTTTGGCCTCCGCGTCCGGAAGCCTCTAATTGAAGGATTAAATATGACCATTATCAATGAATTGATCGGGAACGCTTAGTTAACTAACAGGTTGGTTTCAAAATAGTTTTCAATCAGGCTGTCAGCGTCAATGAGTAAGCTAAACTCCGGGGAACACGCATAAAATATTGTCCGCAAAGCCTCTTTTCGATTTCCTTCCTCTTGTTGTTATCAAACCTTCTCCCTCCATCTCCTTTAACACGGTCTTATAATGTTTATTTAAAAATGGCTTATCAATACTGTGTTGACGGTAAATATCTATCATCGTTAAGGACTGGCCAGCAAAGTCCAACAACAGCAGATCTTTCAGTGAATCCAATGGTCGATTAAGCTCAAAAAGTAGTCCCTGTGAAAGGCTTGCTGCAGGCATGTACTGAAACGACGCTACTCCCTGGTGGTCGCTAGAACTTTCTTTTGCCATGATTTCCTTCATTACTTCATATCCTTTAAAGTGTTTTGTCACAAATATGAGGTGATGTGTTGTCCTCTTGCCACTTTCGTTTTTAAAACAAAATGGTAAAACATAGCGGTGTCCGTAGGTTTTTAGCGCATTCGCAATGCCTTCAACAATCTGTGCTTCTCGTTCGTCAGGGGGCAAACCTGTAATTTGATCAATTAAAGTTTGTGTATGCGATTCGAACAACGCATCCATGTGACTTCGAACTTTTGGATTCGAAAGACCCGCGTTAATTCGAGCGTAGTTGAAGAAAAAAAGGCAGTCACAGCCCCAATCTTTTAAAAAAGCATTCACAAGTCTGAGTGATAACCCTTTGTATCCCCAGGGGTCGATGAAAGCGAGTACCGGTATGACGCTCATCTTCTCGAACTGGAGTGCAATATTGTCCCCTACTTCTTCATTCCAAATCTGAGGGGCATGCTTTAACAGCTTGATTTGTTCTAAATCCTCAATTGCTTCCGACAATGTTCTTGCATGATTTTCGTCTTTGTCATTGAATATTGTGACGAGGCGATCATGTAATTGCTCATTCTGTAATGCGGTGTTTAAAACTCGTAGAGGAGTTGATATGGCGCCATCTTTGTATCGGCCTGGGCCTGCAAACAAGTCAACATAACCTATCTTCTGAGCATGTTGTTGGTAGCGCTTTTGTGCTCCGGTAATAATCTGCGACCAAGCCCCAAAGTATTTTTCTACTATGGTTGCTTTAACCAACGACTGTTCTCGGGTTTCATCAAAGAATTTTTCGCCTTTCATCTTTTCATCCTTCTAAAGAACAAAAATTGATTTTTGATTGTAAGAGATCAGGTCCCCTGCTTTTGCTTGATTGGCAGAGTTAAGGTATTTTCCTGATGAGCTCAATATTTTTAGCTCTTTGTTCTTTAGGCCGCTAGTAAGTGCTTTTCGTATCTGATTTTCGGCGGCAGGAGTGTAGCTACCAATTTGATCAACCAAAAAAGAGAAAGGAATTGGTTCATTCAAATTGAAAATGTGCCGCGGTATATCTTCGGATAAACGCCTAATACACCTTGTTTCGGCATCGGTACTAAAATCAAACTCGGTAACCAAGTCGAAACTACTCTGACCGGGCGTTTCCGTCGCTGTATACCCGAGTGAAAAAATTCCCTCTGCCATGTGGTGTGAAAAAGACGAGTTTGAATGCTTCCAGTGTAGCGACATCATAACGTCGCGTGCCCTGTAGACCTTAGATAGATGGACAAGCCAGTATGTGAGTCCGCTTTTTGGCGTCACGAAAAAAAGCGTAATATGCTTTGCCCCTGACGCTCTATAAATTGCATTTGCGAGCTGCTCCTGAACAGCCGCCCTGCCTTTTCCGGCTTCCTTTAGAGCAGCTACGCGCTTCCAATCTATGTATTGATCAAGGTGAATGTTCTCCAATGCTTTTCGATTGGCATCGAATTCTGAAAAGTAATTCATAAGAGCGTTTACATTAAACGTCAAAATTACTTCACTGCCTTTTAATTTTTCCAATATGTAATGTACTGTGTTAAAAGGAACATCTTTATAGGCATACTGGTCAAGTATAAAGAGGCATCTCTGGGCTTTATTTCTTTTATGGATTTTGTCAATTACGGCGGGTGCAGCGCGGGCAAAGATATCGGTGTGCAAGAATATGTTTTCGTCGAGCTCCTTTTTGAAGGCCGACTGCTGAATTTCATTTTTCAAAAATTCAGTATGTTGTTTGATACAATCAATAAAAAAGTAGTGAGCATCTATCGAGCGTCGCTTAATGCGATCTTTATTAATGCGCTCCTCGACCTCTTTAATTGCATTTAGAATGACAAACGGTGAGCCATCAACAGTTTCATTGGTTAAAATATCCCTGTATTTTCCTCCACCGGAAAAGCCATCAACAATTGATAGTCTCAAACCTTCAATCGAAGTGTTGCTCATATACACTTCAACATAGCGTTGAATATAGTCCGAAATAATACGGTGCTTCGCCTGGCTATGTTCGTCTAAATTGGGTAGCGGTTTACCGATAGCCCATGTATATTTTTCCTTTTTCTTTTTGGGCACGCTGTTTTCCTTTTGTTATTATTGAACTTATACAGCTATCGCAGGTATTTGATTCCAGGTTTTGCCTTGCAGAGTTCTTCCGTTTGCTTGTTTTGATCTTTTGATCCCATCCTCACCCCAGGCGCCCCACTGCTTGAAGAAAAAATCGGTTCCAGCGCGTTCGCATTGTGATTTTATTTTGAGAACCCAAGATTCTTCCATGGGCCTAGCTTTGATACCTGACTCGCCGCCAACTATAACCCAGTGAATACCTCGTAGACTAATTCTCCCTACATCTTCCAAAAGCGGTTCGATCGAAAGAAACCGGGTCTTAGCTCTAATCCGCTGCAGCTGAGCTATCCGCGGTTTCCCGTATTGTTTGTCCTCAACTGAAACGCCTAGCCAAGCATTATCAGGTGCTCGTCTCGTATCAAAATACTCCCTCATGCGTTCAGCTCTTTTGGTAAGAATTTGAAAAGCGTGTTGAGGAGCCTGCTCAATAACCGCCATCACTTCATCAATATAGTCGAAGGGCACTTTTTCATGGAATAAGTCGCTCATTGAATTGACGAAATAGACAGTGGGCTTTTTTCTCTGCAAAGGTTGATCAAGTCGCTCCCTCATCAGAGATATAGTAGAGAACCCGCGCTCATAGCCGTTTACCCCCATCGCTTGTAGGCGCTTGCTCATGACTTCAGCGTAACAATACTTGCACCCCGGTGACACTTTGGTGCAGCCTGTGACGGGATTCCAGGTTTGTTCTGTCCATTCAATTTTACTATTGGTAGCCATAGCTAACTCTCCACACTATACTGTATATATGAACAGTATAGCACTCCGACTATTTGGTTTATAGGTTGTGCAATGGGGTCATTTGCCAGCTCCGAGGGAGGCCTGCAGCTGCACTAAGCGCCCCTGAAGTACCGCTTTTTCCTCAGCAATCCCTTTATTCTCAGCTTCAAGGCGATCTGCATATTCGCGAATCTCGTGAAGGTCTGCCTCGGCACTCTCTAAAGTCACGCTTTTGCGTGCTAACTGTTCTTTCAGACTCTGCACTTCAGTCGTTAAGTGACTGATATTTCGGTCAAATTCGACAATCTCTTTATTTTTGCTGTCACAGTCCGATTCGAGTTTTTTTATCTGGGAACTGAAGGAATCAAGCGTATGTCTTAGTTCCTGGTTTTCATAAGTGACTTTCTCGGCCTGGTTTTGAGCGCTCTCATACCGAATTCTATAGTTTTCCTTTTCAGCCTGAGAATGTGCCAATTGCTTAGTTAGACTTTCTACTTGTGACTGCAGCTGCCTCACCTGAGACTGAAACTGGTCTCTTTCAAGCTGGCGGTCCTCTGCCGTTCTCTGCTGATAATGCTCAAAATGATCGCGCACCGCTCTATTTTCATCCTTTAGCTCAGAAACCGTTTCCTTAAGCTCCTGCACACGGGCTTGTAAAGCATCACGTTCGGACTCGGTCACCGCGAAGCGGGATTCCAAACCGTTAAGCTCACCATTTAATTTACGAGAATTAGTTTCAAGATCAGTGATTTGCTGCTTTAAGGTTCGTTCTCGACCCAAGGCTTCAGACAGCTCTTTTTGGGTGTCAGCAAGCGTGCGTTCGAGCGTCTGGACTCGGGACTGATAGTCCTGCTTCGCCAGCTCAATCGCTTCTTCTGATGCTTGCTGGACGCGGTCGCGCAAGGATTTTACGGCACTGATGAGATCCGCAGGCAAACCTGTATCAGACTCCCCAATGTTTAATTCTGCGTTGTTCCGCCACTGTTTCAATAAAGGCGCGATGGTGCTTTTGCTACCGGTCCCGAGTTGCTCTCGAACGCGATCAATTGTGGGCTCGCTGCCTCGCGCCTTGACCGCTTCAGCAGCTCGACTGATGTCATAGTAAGTTACACCGGGTCGGGCCATTGGTTTTACCTGTGAGAATTTGATACCGTTTTACGTAATATGTAATATAACATAATATAACGATTATAAAAGTATGGTTGAGAATAATTCACTAACCTACGATAATGCACATTATCGTTGGTTATGATAATCAGGCATAATTTTTTCACTTGTAACGCCGGTACATAGCCGCCTTTTGAGCGACCGCGATAGGAATTCGATTCATGCACAGCAAACCACCCAAATTGACCACTGACTTATCATTACGTAATGAGCGATCATATCAGATTGCCCATCGGGAATCCGAAGCGCTGCGTCACTATCTCCAGGCAGCCACCTCTGACAACACGCGCAAAGCGTATCGCTCGGCCATTCGCCAATTCGAAAAATGGGGTGGCCGACTGCCTACCGACAGGGATACTGTCGTGCGCTATCTACTGATCAAAGCTGAATCTCTCAACCCTCGGACACTGGATCTCCACCTGACGGCCATCGGCCAATGGCACTACTACCAGGGAGTCGCTGATCCAGTAAAAGATCCTCTCGTGCGCAAAACGATGGAAGGCATCCGCCGCACTCACGGCCAACCCAAACGCAAAGCCAAGGCGCTGCGCCTGGAGCACATCGCACAGATGGTAAAGCATCTCCAGCAACTACCAGATAGCAAGAAGAAGTATCGGGATATCGCACTGGTGCTAACGGGCTTCTTCGGGGCGTTTCGTCGCAGCGAGTTGCTCGCAATACAAGTCACGGACCTGGTGTGGGAGCCTGAGGGCTTGATCATTCGGCTGCCCCGTTCCAAGACCGATCAGCAAGCTACTGGCTTAGTGCGAGCCCTGCCTTTTGCAGGGAATCCAACCTGTTGTCCAGCCAGAGCAATAAAGCAATGGATGGATACCGCTGATATAGCGATTGGTCCGCTGTTTCGGCCGGTCAATCGCTGGGATCAGGTTCAAGCCAGGCAATTGAATCCTGGGGCAATCAATGATGTGCTCAAAACCCTTGGTAAAGCCTGTCAGTTCGATTTTGTCCCCGAACTGAGCAGTCACAGTTTTCGTCGCGGCCTCTCTACCTCGGCGGCTCGGGAACGCGTGGACTATGAACTGATTAAAAAGCAAGGAGGTTGGAAAAGTGATGCTACCGTTTGGGAGTACATTGAGGAAGGACAGCAGTTCAACAATAACGCGTCAGTCATTCTGATGGAAAAAATGAGTTTGCTGCTGAACGCTGAATCTCCAAAAAAGGGAAAGTAAACAGGATCGAAATCATCTCGGTGCGAACATGATAATGCCCATCCCTACCAGAGTGACGGCCACGCCAACAAAATCCCATAGGTGCGGGCGAATCCCATCCACACCCCATAGCCACAGCATGACTGTCGAAACATAGACGCCGCCATAGGCGGCATAAACCCGGCCCGCGGTGGTTGGATGAAGAGACAGTTGTAGTTGAACAAATATGTTTGTAACCGTAACAAATAAGTCTGTAACTAAAACGGTGGAATGCAGGCTGTAGCGTGATTTAAGGCGAAAATCGTTCATTCAGTTACAAATATAATTTTCGGTAAGGCATATCTGACGACGGTAGAATCGGGGCTCCAGCACTGTCCAGTTACAGACTTATTTGTTTGCCCACAACAGTAACCAGGCAAACAACGCCAGGCTGAACGCAGCCGGCAGCAGAACCCATGCGGATGCCGATTTCTTCAGCCAGAGGTATGGCAGGTAGCAGCCGACTATTTCCGCAATAGCTGTGATGATAAACAAACCGAGCGTGTAGAGGATGGACATACGAAGTTCTCTTGTTAGTGCTGATCCGTTTGGCTGGGCACGGGTTGATCCCGGCAAGCTTCTTCGGGCAGTTCGATTTCAATTGTGGTGTGAGCCAGCGGGTATTGTTCGAGCGCCATAGCAATGGATTGTTTGATGGCACAGTATTCGTCAGGGCCAAAAACTCCCTCGTGATCCGCTACGATATGGGCCGTCAATACATGCTGTTCACCATCCAGGGACCAGAGGTGCTGGTGATGAATTCCGCTGATGCCATTAATGCCAATTAGTGTTCGCCGGATCTCTTCGTGAAGCGCCTTATCTGGAACAGCCTGAAAGAAAAGCTTGCAGGTTACCCAAAGATTCCGACACACATTAAACAGAATAAAGAGAGTAAACCCCACCGATAACAATGGGTCGAGAATAGGCCAGTCGGCAAACTGCAAAACGATTGAAATAATCAGCACTGCCACCCACCCCAGCACATCTTCCAATAAATGCCAGTT
>NZXG01000059.1 GCA_002701845.1 Pseudomonadales bacterium | reverse complement strand
CGAAAAAGCCTGCTTGCATAGTGATGGTGACCTATTTGATGCGATGGTGGTATTTTACTTTAATCGGGGCAATTTTTAGAGGTGCCCTATAGTTGGGAAAACAAAAACGACCTGAATGTAGATGCATCATGGATATCACTATCGAGCAGCAGGTTGAGCTGCCACATTTTTGTATCGAGGTGGCCACGGTCAATTTGGTCCGTACAATTGAAGCCCCAGCCTTCGGTCATTATAAGGTGGCTCAACGCCTGTCAGATCACCACGGGCCGCTGCGGCTGGATAAACTGTCTCAGCATGAAACCTTTTCCCGGGTGGGGGCGGTTACCCTGTTACCCCCGGATCAACCGGTCCGGGTCTATCCCCTGGAGGCCCCCTTGCGGGTCCTGCATTGCGCCATTGACGAGGCGTATTTCGAGCAGGTGACACAGCAGGGGCCTGATCACTGGAAGTCCCACGCAGGTAGCCTGTTGAATATTCGCAACGAGCCGGTGGAACGGCTGATGAATCATCTGCATGTGGAATTGAGACAGCCCGGCCTCGGACATGAAATGAAGCTGGAGACCATTGGTAAAATGATGCTCATTGAGCTGGGTCGTTACGGGCAACAGCTAAAGATTGCCAGCGAAAAAAACCCCTCGAGCCTGGCGCTGGCCCCCTGGCAGCTGGGCCGCATCTATCAGCGTATCGCCGAGGGTCCGCAACTGGGTTACCCCAAATTAGCGGAGCTGGCCGCTTTGTGCGGGGTGAGCGAGGCCCACCTGTCCCGCTCGTTCAAACAGGCCACCGGTCGTCATGTGCACAAGTTCATTACGGAGCATCGAACCCGGGCCGCCATGCATCTGTTGTCAGGCCCTGATAAGATGACCTGCGAAGCGGTGGCGTCGGCCCTGGGTTACAAAAGTGCGGCTTATTTTTCCACCGCCTTTCGCCGGATGACCGGCAAGACCCCGTCGGAATTCAGGCAGCAGCGACTGCAGCAGGCGGAGCCCGCCAGCGGCACCTGAAAGTCGCGGACAGGCCATTGTAATGAGGCTCAGCGCCCCAATATCAATAACATAAAGGCGGAGAAGCAGCTTGACTGTTTCTGTTCCCGTTTGTGCTATTATTGCGACCCTTTTAAGATGAAACAGCGAATCAGGGTATATTGAAACCATTAATAATCTGGTGGTTGCCGTTGCTTGACCTGTCAACGGCTGCGGAGGGGTGGAGCATTAGACTCCGCACGCAAGGGTTTTCCGGAGGTGTGAGATGAGTAAGAACGTAGTGGACTTTGTGAAGAATCATCTGGATGGTTCCCACGCCCAGTCGACCCTGTCCGCTGCTGAGAAAGCACAGTATCGCCAGCGTGTCAAGGACTTATTACAGGAGCAGAATGCGGTGTTGGTGGCCCATTACTACACGGATCCGGAGGTGCAGGCGCTGGCGGAAGAGACCGGCGGCTGTGTGGCGGATTCCCTGGAAATGGCCCGTTTTGGCAAAGAACACCCGGCCCAGACCCTGATGGTGGCCGGTGTTAAATTCATGGGGGAGACTGCCAAGATCCTTAGCCCCGAAAAAACCGTACTTATGCCTACACTGGAAGCTACCTGCTCTCTGGATCTGGGCTGTCCGGTGGATGAATTCTCGGCATTCTGCGATCAGCATCCGGATCGGGAGGTTGTGGTCTACGCTAATACCTCAGCCGCGGTGAAGGCGCGGGCTGATTGGGTGGTGACCTCCAGCATCGCGGTGGACCTGGTGGAGCATTTGCACCGCCAGGGCAAGAAGTTGATCTGGGCTCCGGACAAGCATCTGGGTGCTTACGTTCAGCGTGAAACCGGCGCCGATATGTTGCTGTGGGACAGTGCCTGCATAGTGCATGAGGAGTTCAAAGCCAAAGGGGTGCAGGATCTCAAGCGGGCGTTTCCCGGCGCCGCGGTACTGGTACACCCGGAGTCCCCCCGGGCGGTGGTGGAACTGGCCGATGCGGTGGGTTCAACCTCGCAACTGATTCAGGCCGCTGCCACTATGGATAACGATACCTTCATCGTTGCCACGGATCGGGGTATCTTTTACAAGATGCAGCAGCAGGCCCCTCATAAGCGTTTTATCGAGGCGCCCACCGCCGGCAACGGCGCCACCTGCCGCTCCTGCGCCCATTGCCCCTGGATGGCCATGAATGCGCTGGACAGTCTGGCTCGGGAGCTGGAGCAGCACGGCAACGAGATTCAGGTGCCCGACCATCTGATCAAGCAGGCACTGGTGCCGCTGAATCGCATGCTGACGTTCGCCCGGGAGCTGAAGCTCTCCGCCAAAGGCGCTGCCTGAGAAGGCGGTGCCGCGTCTGGCTAAAGTCGCATATCCTCCATGGAGAGTTTGATCTCCTGAATCCGATCGCTGATACGGGCAGTGCGGTTGAAATCCTCCTGCGCCAGAGGCAAGGCGTATTTTAATTGCTCAATGGCCTGCTGCGGGCGACCGTAGAGGTAATAATATTCGGCCTTGGCCTGATACACCCCCAGCCGGTCCCCGGCTTTACCATAGGCCTCCGCCAGCATAAACCACAGCAACGGCTGACTTTGCCATTGGGTAATCTGTTCCCGCAGTACCTTGATGGCGGCGCTGGTATTGCCGGCCAGGGTCAGGGCGTCGGCGTAAAACACGCTGAGACCGTAGTTGCCCGGGGAATAATCCAGGCCCTGTTCCAGAATCTGAATGGCTTTCTGATAATGCCCGGCTTTGGTGAGAATTTCGGCCTTGGTGGCCAGATAGGTGATCCGGTGGGCGCGATAGTCCAGCAGCCGGTCAATGGAGGCCAATGCCTTATCCAGTTGATTGGTTTCCAGATAGGCGCAGGCCAAGGTGTATTCCGTCACCTCCAGGAACGCGTCGGAATCCGCTTTTTCCTGCTCCAGCTCCTGGATCCGGGCACTGGGATCACGGGCAAACTCCACCGCCAGTCGTGCTTTCATCAACTGGAACTCCAGTGAGTCACTGCTACTCTGAGCCGGTGCCTGGGCGGCCCGGGCCCGGGCTTCGGTGATGCGGGATTCCGTCACCGGGTGAGTCAGCAGAAATTCCGGAGGCCGCTCCCCCTGATAGCGCATACTGCGCTGCAGGGCTTCGAAAAAATCCGCCATCGCCATGGGGTTGAGGCCGGCGCGGGTGAGGGTCTGCATGCCAATACGGTCCGCTTCCCGCTCGTTGGCGCGGCTGAAGCGCAGCTGGGCATCGATACTGGCCGCCTGGGTGGTGGCCAGGGCCGCCATCCCCGCGTCACCCCCGGCGGTGGCGGCCACCAGCACACTGGCCAACATTGCCGCCAGGTTGGCCCAGGAGTTCTGTTGCGAGCGCTCCAGGCCACGGGCAAAATGGCGTTGACTGAGGTGGGCCAGTTCGTGGGCGATGACGCTGGCCACTTCGTCCTCGGTACGGGCATTGAGTAACAGCCCGCCGTTGAGGCCCAGTACCCCCCCGGGTACCGCAAAGGCGTTGATGGCGGGGCTCTTGATCAGGACCAGCGCCAGGTCCGGTTCGGCAATATCACTGGCGGCCGCCAGCCGATACACCAGGTTAAACAGGTAATCGTACAACAGCGGATCGTGGATAATGGGAGCCTGGGAACGGAGCTGCCGGAGCCAGGCCCGCCCCAGTCGCCGTTCCTGTTCGGGGCTGACTATGGCGGAGCTGGCATCCCCCAGGTCGGGTAATGAGTTGGTTTGCGCCTGTGCCGTCGGACTATCGCCGAGCCAGGTCAGAAGGATCAGGGCCAGACCGGCGAGCCGGTGACGGTACTGCAATAGCTTCATCAGGTTTCGGGTATGGGTATGGTTCGGGTATCTCAGCGTTAGACCCTCAGAGCCGGTGAAAGTTTGCCATCCAGGGAGTGGCGTGCGCAGCTCTCGTGTCAGCCTAGCAGAAGCCGGTGTGACGAACAAAGTCAAAATTATCATTTGCTTAGGGGCTGCTGAGGTAGGCATACCGGCAGCGGTTGTATATAGTAGGGCCGGAATTTTATCAGGTGACTGAAATGAAAGCGGAAATGGTCCAACAGGCGCTGGACGCCCGGGGTCTGAGCTGCCCGCTGCCGCTGCTGAAGCTGAAGCAGCGATTGCGGGATATGGCTTGCGGGGAGCGTATAGAAGTGACCACCACCGATCCGGGCTCGGTGCGGGATTTGCAGGCGTTTGCCCAGCTCACCGGGCATCTCATCCACCGCCAGACTGAGCAGGCCGGTGAATTTGTATTCATACTCGAGAAACGCAGTTAGAGGCCGGCGCGACCCCCTATGTTTCAGATACTCAATGACTGGTACCGGGAGTATTTCACCAACAAGGAAGCGGTGATCCTAATCCTTTTGCTGGCGGTGGGCTTTACCGTGGTGGTGACCATGGGCACCATCCTGGCGCCGGTACTGGCGGCCATCGTGCTGGCGTATCTGCTGCAGGGTCTGATCAATTTTATGGTGCGGCACCGGGTACCGCGAATGCTGGCGCTGACCCTTACCTATATTCTGTTCCTGGCGGCCCAACTGGCCTTTCTGTTCGTGCTGGTTCCGCTCACCTGGGGCCAGTTGGTCCGGTTACTGAATGAGCAGGTGCCCCGGATGCTGACCGAAGCCACCCGGTTCCTGAATGTGCTGCCCCAGCGCTACCCGGAGCTGGTGTCTGAGCAATGGGTCACCGAGATCAATGCCATGACCACCGACACCCTCAAGGATCTGGGAGAGTCGGCGGTGACCCTGTCACTGTCCAGCCTGCCCAATCTGATGGGGCTGTTGATTTTCCTCGTACTGGTGCCGCTACTGGTGTTCTTCTTTCTCAAGGATAAAGATCGCCTGATCAGCTCCGTGGTGAGGCTGCTGCCTGCGGAGCGGCCGTTTATGACCCGGGTGATGACGGAAATGGATACCCAGATCGCCAACTACGTGCGCGGCAAGGCCATGGAGATACTGATTACCGGGGGAGTGACCTATGTGGCCTTTGTGCTGCTGGGGGTGAACTATGCGGCCCTGTTGGGACTGTTGGTGGGTCTGAGCGTGGTGGTGCCTTATATAGGGGCCACGGTGGTGACGGTACCGGTGGCGGTGGTGGCCTACTTTCAGTTCGGCTGGGGGGCGGATTTTATGTGGGTCATGGTGGTTTATGGCGTGATTCAGGGACTGGATGGTAACCTGCTGGTGCCCATATTGTTTTCCGAAGCGGTGAACCTCCATCCGGTCTCCATCATTACCGCGGTTCTGGTGTTTGGCGGCTTCTGGGGATTGTGGGGGGTGTTCTTCGCCATCCCCCTGGCGACACTGCTGAAGGCCGTGATCACAGCCTGGCCCCGGGAACCCGTTCGTCAGGGGGAAGCGGGCGCCGGCGGGCCGACGCTGGAGAACCACTGATCAGTCGATGGCCTCAGCGGCCTCCAGGACCTCTTCGACGTGGCCATTGACCCGGACTTTGCGCCACTCCCGCCGCAATACACCGTTGGAATCCAGTAAAAAAGTGCTGCGATCCACCCCCTGTACCTGCTTGCCGTACATGTTGAGCGGTTTGATCACATCGAACATCTGGCAAAGATAGGCGTCGGTGTCGGAGATCAGTTCAAACGGGAACTGATACTGGGCTTTGAACATCTCGTGGGACTTCAGAGTGTCTTTGGAGACACCAAACACCAGGGTTTTGGCCTTGAGGAAATCCTCGTAGTAGTCACGGAAATCCAGCCCCTCGGTGGTGCAGCCCGGGGTGTTGTCTTTCGGATAAAAGTAGAGCACCACTTTCCAGCCTTTGAGTTTGGACAGCACCACGTCTTTCTGACTGGTGGCCTGTGCTGCGAAATCCGGAACCGGTTTGCCAATTTCAACGGTTGCCATTGACTCCTCCTAAGCCCTGTTGTTGGATTATTGTTGTTGGTTGCCAGCCATTCACAGTTACCGCCGGGGCTCAATGGTGGCATCCAGATTGCGTTCGTCACAAAAGCCGATAAAGGCCTCTTTCAGCGGCGCGATAGCCTGACTGGCGGGTACCTGCACGGACAATTCCAGAGAAAACATGGGGCTGCCGGTATGGGCGGCCGCGTAGGTCCCGGTTTCCATTTCTTCGATGTTGATCTGTCTCTGGCTGAAGAAACTGGCGATTTCCCGCACGATGCCCGGGTGATCCAGGGCTATCACGGAGACGGAGTAGGGGCGACTGGTGCTGTCCAGCTGCCGGGGGGCGGTGCGCTTGAGGATGGTGGTGAGACCGAATTGTTCCGCCACCTGGGGCAGGGCGGTTTCCGCCCGGGCCAGGTTATCTGATGCCGCTGCCAGCAACATAATCAGCGCGAACTCACCCCCCAACACGGTCATGCGGGTATCCATAATGTTGCAATCGCACTCGGTGGCAGCCTGGGACAAACCGTTGATGATGCCGGGTTTGTCTTCGCCAATGGCGGAAATCACCAGATATTCTTGCATGGTTCTGACTGTGCTCTCTCAGCGGATCAGAAAATATTCTGTTTAAGCGGGTTGCCTGAAATCTTCTGCATTCTGAACCGGTTAAACGCTGGTCTTGAGTTTAGCACCGGTATTTGCGAACAACTAGCTGAAAATGCTGGAAATAATGGCGGCAAGCCGAATTTGGCGGAAGACCGGGCTATTTTCCGGCCTCCAGCTTCTTCCATGCTTGTTATTGCCTGGCCGCGTCAGTACCATAGCCGTTTGCCAAATTCAGCTGGAGACACAGCAGCACATGATTACCGGTAGCCTGGTTGCCCTCGTGACCCCAATGCATGCCGATGGCAGCATTCACTGGGAAGCGCTGGCGAATCTGATCGATATGCACATTGAACAGGGTACAAGCGCGATTGTGGCGGTGGGCACCACCGGGGAATCGGCCACCCTGGATGTGGATGAGCATTGCGCCGTAATCAAGTACATAGTGGATCGGGCTGCCGGTAAGATTCCGGTGGTGGCGGGGACCGGCGCCAACGCCACCCTGGAGGCCATTGAGCTGACCCGTGCCGCCAAGGACGTGGGGGCGGCGGCCTGTTTGTTGGTAACCCCCTATTACAACAAGCCCACCCAGGAAGGGTTGTATCGGCATCATATGGCCATCGCCGATGCGGTGGAAATCCCGCAGATGCTTTACAACGTCCCCGGCCGTACCGCCTGCGACATGCAGCCGGCCACGGTACAGCGCCTCAGTACCCACCCCAATATTGTCGCCATCAAGGAGGCCACCGGCAACCTGGACCGGGGCCGGGAAATACTGGAGCTATGTGGTCCGGAATTCCTGCTCTATTCCGGTGACGACGCCACGGCCATGGAGCTGATGCTGTTGGGGGCCAAAGGGAATGTGTCAGTCACCGCGAACATCGCGCCCAATGCGATGTCTGAACTCTGCACGGCGGCCATTGCCGGCGACCGGCCCCGGGCGGAGGCCATTAACGCGGTGCTGATGGGGTTGAACAAGAACCTGTTTCTGGAAGCCAATCCGATTCCGGTGAAGTGGGCCATGCAGCAACTGGGAATGATTGAATCCGGTATCCGCCTGCCCATGACCCCGCTGTCGGAACAATTTCATGAGCCGGTGCGGGATGCCATGCGGCAGGCAGGGCTGTTATAACCACGCGGTTTCCGGCCCCTTCCACCAATACCAAAAACACCGTTTTCCCGGAGTGACCCATGCAGATTTTGCGACCCGCGCTGTTGTTTCTGGCGTTGATTGCGCTTCCCGGCTGTTCCTATCTGTTCGGTGAGGAGGGTCAGTTTCGCGAACGGGCCATGGATTATAAGAAGGCTCAAAGCCACCCGCCGCTGGCGGTACCCGAAGGTATGGAATCCCGCCCCCTGCAGCAGCGCTACCCCATTCCCGCCATTGGCGAGGGGGATTTTTACCGGCCGCAGGACAGTGACTCCGTGCCCCGTCCCCAATCCCTGCGGGATGTGAATGAAGCCGCCGGGCTGGAGCTGCGGGAGGATGCCGGTCGGGTGTGGCTGGTGGTGGAACGCCCCCGGGGCGAGCTCTGGCCCCAGTTGCGGGAGTTTGCGGCCACCGTGGCGGCGGTGGATCAGGCCGACCCCGGGCAGGGGGTTATTGAAACCAGCTGGATGGCACCCCGGCAGGCGCCGGACGAAAAGGGATTCTGGTACTCGGTGGGTCAGCTGTTCAGTTTCAGTCAAGGGGAGCAGCGGGACCGTTTTCGCTTCACTGTGGAAGCCGTTCCCCAGGCCGGACCGGACACCAACCTGGTGCGGATTAACCACGTCCGGGTGGCCACGCCCACCCCGGCGCAGGTGGACTGGCCCGCGCAGCCGGATAGTCCCGGTCTGGTGGCGGCGGTGTACGATGAACTGATGCTGTTCCTGGAGGACGGCGGCCGCAAAGTGGGGTCTTCGGTGCTGTCCCAGGACCTGCGGGTATTGCCCAAGTACACCATGACCCGGGACGGCAACGGCTATCCCATTCTGGTGATCAATCAGGACTTCAACCGGGCCTGGCTGGCGGTGGGTCAGGCCCTGGCCGATGCCGAGCTGGAGGTGACCGATCTGGATCGCTCACTGGGAATTTATTACCTGGAACAGACCGCTACTGTGGAGGATGAGGAGCGCCAGTTGCAGCTGCGTCTGGTGACGTCGGAAAGCGGTATCCAGGTATCGGTGCAGGTGGACGATGACACCCTGGCGCCTCAGGAACAGTCCGCCCGGGTGCTCAATCGGTTGCGGGCGAGCCTGGAATAATGCGATTTGCCTCCATTGGCAGTGGTAGCGAGGGCAACGGTACTTTGATTGCCGCCGGCTCCCAGGGCACGCTGCTGGTGGACTGCGGCTTTTCCGCCCGCGCCGCACTGGGCCGAATGGCGGATCTGCAGGTGGCGGCGGAGGATCTGGCCGCCATTCTGGTAACCCATGAACACAGTGATCATGTGCGCGGAGTGGCGCGGCTGGCCAACCGTTGCCGGATTCCCGTTTATACCACCTGGGGCACCTGGGCCGCCAAGCTCAGCGGGGTTCTGGATCAGACGCTGCTGCAGCTGATCAACCCCCATGAAGCGTTTGAAGTGGCGGGGCTGACCGTGCAGCCGGTGCCGGTGCCCCACGATGCCCGGGAGCCCTGTCAGTTTGTATTTCAGTCCCGCCAGGGCAGCCGCCTGGGTCTGCTGACGGATGTGGGTTCGGTGACACCGCACATGCTGGCCAGCTATGAGCAATGCGATGCCCTGATGCTGGAGTGTAATCACGATCTGGAGATGCTGGCGGCGGGTCCCTATCCACCAGCCCTGAAACGGCGGGTGGCCGGGCCCCTGGGGCATTTGAACAACCGGCAGTCGGCGCAAATGCTGGCGCAGCTGGACCAGGCGCGGTTGCAGCACCTGGTGGTAACCCACATCAGCCAACAGAACAACCATCCCGAGCTGGCGGTGGCGGCGCTGCTGGAGCAGGCCCACTGTCAGGAGCACAAGATCCGGGTGGCAAGCCAGGACTCGGGCCTGGAGTGGACCCCGCTGCACCGCACCGACATGATATCCTGATACCCACTATTAACCGGCAGGTGAGTTCCCATGGAAAAACGTGACGAACTGTATAAAGGCAAAGCCAAGTCGGTGTATACCACCGACGATCCCAATTCCCTGATCATGCTGTTCCGCAATGACACTTCCGCCTTCGATGGCAAAAAGCGCGAACAGCTGGCGCGCAAGGGCATGGTCAACAACAAGTTCAATGCGTTTATTATGGAGAAGCTGCATGCAGCAGGGGTGGAAACCCACTTTATCCGTCTGCTCAATGACCAGGAATCATTGGTAAAACGCCTGCAAATGCTACCTCTGGAATGCGTGGTGCGAAACCTGGCCGCCGGCAGTGTGTGCCGGCGTCTTGGGGTCCAGGAAGGGCTGGAGCTGAATCCCCCCACCTTCGAGTTCTTCCTCAAGAACGATGAACTGGGTGATCCTATGGTCAATGACTATCACATTCGCAGCTTTGGCTGGGCCGAGCCGGACCAGGTGGAAAAAATGAAACAGCTGACGTTCCAGGTCAACGACGTGCTCAAGCAGTTGTTCCTGGACGGGGGCATGCTGCTGGTGGATTACAAACTGGAATTCGGCCTGTTCGAAGGGCGGGTGGTGTTGGGGGATGAGTTCACGCCGGACGGCTGCCGCCTGTGGGACCGGGAAACCCGCAAAAAGCTGGATAAGGATCGCTTCCGCCAGGGTTTGGGGGATGTGGTGGAGTCTTACGAGGAAGTGGGACGGCGTCTGGGCATCCAGTTTGACTGAGGCTGTGACGGGTCCGGATCGTGGTTGATTCCGCTGGCTGTGCGGGGGGCGGAGCGGCGACCCCCGCGCCGGGCGGGGGCATTGCAGTTTGCGGTGCGTTGCCGTTGAGTGGCGCTAACCCTTAGAAATGAAAAGTGGCGGCGATGTAGGTGCCGTCCAGGGTCAGATCCGCATCCAGATCCTCCACGTCGTCCAGCTCCAAGGCCATCTTGCGCAGGCCAGCCTCAACCCCCAGGCCGAAGGCAAAGGTATAACCCACCTTGCCCCAGAGGTCGTAAAGTTGAGCACCGCCGGCACCGATCCAGTTGCCTTCGGCGCTGACATACAGGCCGGTGAGGGGCAGATCAAACTGGGCTTTGCCATATAGCATGGGCACCACGAAATCCAGGTCTTCCTGGGCAGTTTCAGTGACCAGCGGGCTACTGGCGCTGATTTCACCATCAAACTGACGGGCGGTGAGGCCCAGGTCCAGGTTCACCCAATTGTCCAGCAGCTCGTAGTAAAAGGTGAAGTCGTTGTGGCTGAAGTCCAGTTTGCTTTCCACCGGAATGCCCGCGGGGAAATCCACACCATCGAAGGAGATGGGCCTGCTTAGGGTCTGGCTTCCGCTCTCGTCGATTTCCGAACGAGCGAAGCGGATATTGGGCAAAACCGGAATTCCGTGCTCCAGGGCCACATAGAAGTAAGTGCCACTGTCACCTTCCAGGCCCAGTTCATCCTCGAAATCGATGGTGTTGTTGGTATCCTCTTCCAGGTCGGTAAAATCCCCGGACAGATCGTAGTCGACGCTGCCGCCTCCCACGTAAATACCCAGCAACATATCGGCCTGGCTGGGGCTGCTGAGGCCCAGTCCCAGACCCAGCAATGCGGCGGTGGCTAGTGGTTTCATTGAAGTGCTCCCTCTGGCAAATTCCCTTTTATTAAAGCACAAATACCCGCTGCGCCAACCAGATCCGGCTTTCAATTACAGCGGTTTGCGACGGTTTTCCGGAAAAGACTCTAAGTTGATCCCGTTTTGATCAATTATATTGGCGGGCAAACCGCCGCAGCCCCCGCAGCATCATACGCTTCAGGCCGGTGGCGATCAGCAGGCCGCTGAAAGGCAGGGGTAACCGCGGTTCGAATTCAATGGTGTAATGCAGGTGGGTTTTGCCGGCATGCTCACTGAATACCATGCGTCCCAGATGGTTCTTGATGGGGCTGCCCCGGCTGACGGTATATTCCACCAGCCGGTTGGGTTCAAAAGCGGTGACCGTCTCCTCGAAGCTCATCAGGGGCGGGCCGCCAATCCGGCGCACGGAGCCCACTCCATTGACATGCTCCTGGCCATCCCGGATACGGGTGAAGTCAGCCCCCAGCACCTTGCCCAGGGCCTCATGGTCCGACAGCACCGCAAACACCTGCTCCACCGGGGCGTTGAATTCCACATCCATCTGTACACACTGACGACTCATGAGGCTACCTTCATCCGCTTATGTAGTTTTCCGATTATAGGGTTCGAAACTCGATGCCTGCCCGCTGCAGGCGTTGCAGCAGGGCGTCGCCCATGCCAGCGCCGGGAGTGACCACCCCGTAATTGGCGGGCAGGTCCTGATCCAGGGCCAGGCACAGGGCCGATTCCGCCAGCATTTTTGACGTTTCGCCGTAGCCCGGATCGCCGCCGGTGACTTCGGTCCACACGTGCAGACCATCGGCCTCGCCGATAAAATGCACCCGGAACCAGGAGCGTTCCCGCTTCTGTTCACTGGGACCGCGTCCCGGATCCCGCCATTTCAACAATCGTTCGCGACTGAATTTGAACTGGGACAGCACCACCACACCGCCAGCTCCCAGGATACCGCCAATCAGCTTGGGCAGCTTGCGTACCAGCACGTAGTGACCGTAGACGAAATCCGGGCCGTATTCGCTGCGGGCCGCGGCGGTGCGTTTGACCACCTGGGGATCGATGGTGGGAAACGGGCAGGCCCAGGCGTCAAAGGCATTCACCCGGTACAGTCGTGGCCGCATTACCCGGGTGCGGCGCCGGTCGCCGGGGCGGGTACCCCGTTGTTTGCGCCATTCCTTGCGTTTCTTCTGATACTCCCGCAAGCGGGAAAACTGAGTGATGGCTGAGTGCCAGGTACCGCCGGAGAGATCCCCGTGGGCCTGAACGAAGCCTTCCACGGTCATGGGCACCTTGGCGGCGCGTTCCGGGCCCAGCAGCCGGTTCAGCTCGTGCACGGTATAGAGCGCGCCCAGGTCGTGGGGAATGCTGTCAAAGCCGCAGCTATTGATGATCTTGATCTGCTTGGCGGCCGCCGCCTCCTGAAACTGGAAATCCAGACTGTCCACGAACTCCGGTTCCCCGGTCAGATCCACGTAATGGGTGCCGGTCTCCACACAGGCCCGCACCAGGGGCTCGCCATATTTAAGGTAGGGGCCCACGGTGGTGATCACCACCCGGGCCTGGGCCGCCATCTGCACCAGGCTGGTGTAATCATTGGAATCCGCTACGATGGTATCCACCTGCCCCTGGCCGCTGTCGGCCTGTAATTGCTGACGGGTGGCTTCCAGCTTACTGCTGTTACGGCCGGCGATGGCCAGTTTGATGCGCTGGCTGTCCGGGCTTCGCAACAGATATTCCGCGGTGAGTTTTCCGGTGAAGCCTGTGGCGCCGAATACCACAATGTCATAGCTGCGGCCGGCTCCGTTACTGGCGCTGGCGGAGTTCATATTCATCCCCGTGAGTCAGCAGAATCGTTGGGAAAAACCAGGCTAAGGGTACGCCCTATTAAAGTCAGGTTTCAAGCACTTGAGGCAGAAAACCCGGATTTTAGCCAGCCCGGGCAGGGGAAACAGTTGAGCTCCGGGTCAAGCTGTGACATTGTTTCTGATACGGGTATTCCCTGATCCGTCGATAATAACGAGTAACGGTCAAGTCTGCCCCCGGGGGCGAGGAGGTCTGTATGGTGGATAAATCTGTGGTGGTGCGGGACTGCATGAGCCGCAAAGTGGTGGCCTTTGACGTCAAGGACGACATCGGTGATGTGGTGGCGGTATTGCTGGAGAACAAAATCACCGGGGCCCCGGTACTGGATGCCGACAAGAAAGTGATCGGGTTTATCTCCGAACAGGATTGTATCAAGGAGATGCTGAATACGGCGTTCTACTGCGATCTTACCGCCAATGCCGGCGACATCATGAAAACCGAGGTGGTGACCGTGGATCCGGACATGGCTATTTCGGAATTGGCGGAACAATTGAACACCCACAAGCCCAAAGTGTATCCGGTGGTGGAAGAGGGTAGGTTGGTGGGAATCATTGCCCGCTCCGATGTGTTGCAGGCGCTCTACGACGCCAGTGTGAACTGCCATCACTTGTCCACGCAAAAGACCGCACTCTAAGTTGCCTCGTTTGCTTTAGCCCGGGGCCCGGCTATCCTGAAACAGGAATAATTAGCACCGGTAGCGGGATACTCCCGCGGCCGGCCCTGGGAGTAAAGAGTGTTACGGCTGTTACTGATGCTGGTCATGGCGGGTCTGTCCCTGGCGGTGCAGGGGGTGGGACTCATGGATGGGGGCGCATGCCCCTGGATCAGCATCTCCGCTATTTTGAAGATCCGTCCGGCTCCCGCACCATTGCCGAACTTCGGGACGATCCATTTCAGGGACGCTGGCAATCGCAATCAGAAGAGGCTTTTAATCAGGGTTACAGCCAGTCTGCCTGGTGGCTCACCCTGCGGTTGGAAAACCCCATGTCACAGCCGGTGGAGAGTCTGTTGGAACTGGGTTATGCGGTACTGGACCAGGTGGATGTCTACGTCTATTCCGGTCCGGAGCTGGTCAGGCATTATGCAATGGGGGATCTGCAACCATTCTCTGAGCGGCCGGTAATCCATCGCTTCTTCGTCATTCCACTGCAGTGGGCCCCGGGGGAAACCCTCGATATCTACTACCGGATCAAAACCAGCACCTCGGTGCAGGCTCCGCCGACCTTGTGGCAGCGGGATCTGTTTGAAGAGCGGGAGAATCAGGCCAATATCGCCCAGGGCCTGTATTACGGTGCCATGCTGGTGATTGCTGTGTACAACCTGCTGATTTTCCTGGTGTTGTGGGATCGAAGCTACCTGTACTATGTGGCTTTCGTACTCTCCGTGCCGCTGTTTATGGCGTCCATCAGTGGTCAGGCTTATCACTATTTGTGGCCCCAGGCGGTGGTCTGGAACGACCATAGCATTCCCTTTTTTCTGGCGCTGGCGTTCGCCACCTCGGCCCTGTTTACCCGGCGTTTTCTGCGGGTCCGTCAGTGGTCGGTGTGGCTTTACTACGGCCTGGGCGCGGTGGCGGTGGCGGGCTTCGGCTGCCTGCTGCTGTCTTTTGTGGCGCCTTATGTCACCACGATTCACCTGTTGGTGCCGCTGGGGTTGTTTGCCTGTCTGTTTGAAATGGCAGTGGGCATTGCCTCCTGGGTGAAACGGGTACCCACGGCCCGATACTATGTGATTGCCTGGCTGTCATTTCTGGCCGGGGGAACCATGCTGGCACTGAACAAACTGAATATCCTGCCCGCGAACTTTATCACTGAATATGGCATCCAGTTGGGGTCGGTGCTGGAGGCTGTCCTGTTGTCGTTTGCCATGGCGCAGCGGATTACTGAGGAGCGGCGCCTGTGTTTCGCGGCCCAGGATGAGGCGCTCAGTGCCACCATCCGCCTCAAACAGGAATTGGAGGATCGGGTGCGGCAACGCACCCGGGAGCTGGAGCAGCTCAATTCGAAGCTGCAAGATCTGACCAACACCGATCAGCTCACCGGGCTCCGCAACCGCCGCTTTATGGACGAGGTCATGCTGCGGGAGTGGTCCCGCTGCCGGCGTTATCAGCACGATTTTGCCCTGGCCATGATCGATGTGGATTTTTTCAAACGGTTCAACGATGAATTCGGCTACCCGGCCGGTGATGCCTGTCTGCAGCAGGTGGCAGAGCGCCTCGGCGGCTGTGTCCGCTGGCCCTCGGACCAGTTGGCCCGCTACGGACGCGAGGAGTTCTGCCTGGTGTTGCCGGAAACCGATGCCAGCGGCGCCCTGGTAGTGGCGGAGCGGATTCGGGAGGCGGTGGCGGCGCAACCCATTATCACCGAACACGGCGAATTCAGCGTGACCGTCAGTGTCGGGGTCTGTGTGGGACGCCCCGCAAAACAACCGGTGTCTGCGGCCCTGAAATCCGCCGATATGGCGTTGTATCAGTCCAAGAACAGTGGCCGTAACCGGGTCACCCTGTTTCATCTGAAAGATCTGGATAACGTCTGCACTTTGTCGGTGAAGCGGCCACCTCGGGATTGAGGGAAGCCGAGCCCTGTGCCGGCTCTGGAACCGTCGTCAGAATGGGATTCAGTGCACATTTTTTGTTCGGCTTTTCGAGCAAAAAATCGTTTAAATTCCAACCGTTACAAAGGTCAACATTTCTTCACAGAATCCCCAACGGATGCCGACGTCGTAAGCGATGGGGCTTTGCTATATTGCTTACCACAACAAGAATCCCGTCCTTTAAGGATATGATTTCTCAATCGACGTTTGACCAGGCCGGAGCCGCTCCCACGACATGCTGCAGAGTGCACCTCAAAATTCAGACGCAGCCATGGCCTGGGGCAGGGTGGCTGCCGGCGCTGCCGGAGCCGGGCCGGTGGTAACCGAGGGCTATAGTCAGGACGATATCCGCAATGGCTTCCGCACCGCGGAATTGCCTTCCAGCCCCCTGGGTGACCGCCTGAAGATGGGCTGTGCCGCGATTTCGTCATTGTTGATTCCGCTGTTGTTGCTGGTGCTGCTGCTGCTGGTCACCGGCATCTGGCTCAATCTTACCTGGGTGGCCGTGGCCTCCGGCAAGCCCGTCAGTTCCCTGGGGGTGGCACTGCTGCTGAGCGGGGACTTGTTTCTGTTTGGTTTTATTGCAGCCCTGGCCCGGCGGCTGTTGTTGATTCGCCGCAATGCCAAGTCCCACCTGGAAGTCAGTACTGAACAGCAGCCGGAACTCTACGCGTTTATCAACCACATCGCCGGGATGCTTGGGGCACCGCGTCCCAAACGGGTCAAGCTGGACGCCGAGGTGGGTCTGATACTGCGGCCGGCATCCTGGCGCGACGCCATTTCAGGGGAAGGCCCCGAGGTAATTATCGGTCTGCCGTTGCTGTACGGGCTCAGTGCCCGGCAACTTTCCGGGGTGATTGCCCATGGTTACGCCGGCTATTCCCGCGAGGCACGTCTGGGGGGGTACCCGTTGTTGAGCAGTGTGGACCGCTGGCTGTTCAACCAGACCGGTCTGGGGCGGATGGCCGCCGCCGGCCGGGTGCGCAGTGCCAGTGGCCTGCGGGCGCTGTTGGATAAACTGCTCCGGCCCTGGGATCTGCTGGTGCAGGGTACCTTTTATTTGATTTACCGCCTGATCAGCGCCACCACCTTTGAAGTGAGCCGCAACGTGGATATGGCCGGGGATTTGTTAAGTGCCCGGGTGGCGGGTTCCACCGAATTCCGTTCCACCCAGTTCCGACTGCGCTCCCTGCACTACGGTCAGATTAACGCCAATCAGGAATTGATGGGCAGCTGGCGCAGCAAGCGTCTGTCCGATAACTTTCCCGCATTGGTGGTGGACCACGCCGACACGCTGCAACTTTCGCTGCGGCCCCGGCTGATACAGGAAATGGAAGAGCTGGTCACCCCACTGACCCGCTCGCGGATTGTGGATCTGGGGCGCATTGTCAACGTGGAACACACCCAGGAAGAGGGTGCCTGTTTCCTGTTGGGGGCCGCCATTGCCCTGTTGCGGGATCCGGCCCGGGTCAGCAAGGCGGTTACCCTGGCGCATTACCGCTATCTGGGTATTCAGCATCCGGATATCTACTCCACTCAAAAGGTGCAGTCGCTGCAGAAAGCCGAACGGGAGAAAGCCCGCCGCCACCAGGTGTTTCTGGGGCTGGAGCGCAGCGGTCGTATTGTGCGGGTGGACGAGTTTGAGCCCTATCTGGCGACGGCTCCGGAATCACGGCTGGTGGATTATCGCCGGCTGGGACAGACCCTGCAGCAGAATGAGATGGACATCGGGCATCTGGCGGATGGGGTTCGGGAGTATGAATTCCGGAAGAATATGCTGCAGATTCGCAAGGCACTGGAAGAATGCAAGGTGGATAACGGTGCTGTGCTGCGGGAGTTGGAGGTGCAGTGGCTGTCGCTGATCAAGGAGCAGAGTGAATTGAAAGCCAGGCTGGCGCCATTCGAAGCAGCTTTTTCCCGTCGCTGCGCCATCGGTTTCTGTGTCGCCCTGGACTCGGAAGCGGTGCAACAGCAATTGCAGATGTCGCGGCACGAGTTGTCGGCTCATTTCACCCGGGTGGTGGAGGCGCTGAGTTTTCTGCATCGCAGTTACGAAAGCCTGCAAAGACTGCGTACCTACACCCAGGTGTGCGGTCAGTTGCTGGTTGAACTGGGGGCCGATCACCGCCCCGACCCGGTGGTGTTTGAAATGAGCCACCGCTACCAGCGTTACATGATGATCGAGCTGGATGCACTGATCCGGGTATTCCGGGGGGTGGCCAATCCCCTGGGAGGCATCGATCTTGGGGTGCCCCCGGCGGCGGTCCCCAGCCCGGCGGCGGAAATCAATTTGCTGTCAGTGGCGGATGTGGTGCGGATGCGGGTGCCGGATCTGGAGTCAGCGGGGTCCAGCGCCCAGGCCTGCCACCGGGTGGCCAACGCCGTCTGTCAGTATATGGATACTTTCAACGAGCAGATCCAACAGCGGGTGACCGGCATCCTGGTGGCGGTGGATCGGGCTTATTCCAGCGCGGAGTCGCCGGCCCCCAGGTAAGTGTCTGCCACCGCCGCCAGCATCTCCTGGCCCGCCGCCGGCAGATACGGGCTGATATGGCTGAATACCTGATAGATACCGGTCTCCAGATCACAATCACCGCGCTGACTGCCCAGATTGCGAAGATGTTGATAGTTCAGCCAATAGGTGGCGGTGATCAGCATGTTGGTGGCCAAACGCTCCAAATCGTCGTCGCGAATCTGAATCAGAGTCTCTTCCCGCATCATCAGCAGAACCCCGCGGGCCGCCGCCCGCTTGCGGTCGAGAATGCGGTTGAATTTTTTCTGCAGGCGGTCGTTGCGCTCCAGAATGGTGATGGGATCCCGGTACAGAAACCGGTACTGCCACATTTTCTCGAAGATCAGCTGCACATACATCCAATAATCCATCATATCGAGGCCCGGTTCAGTGGGGGACTCCAGCACTTCCAGGATGTCAGCTTCAAAGGTCTGGAACAGTTCTGAGATAATTTCGTCCTTGTTACGGAAGTGGTAATAAAGATTGCCCGGGCTGATATCCATCTCATTGGCGATGTCGATGGTGGTGACATTGGGTTCACCACATAAATTGAACAATTCCAGGCTGGTTACCAGAATGCGATCACGTGTTTTCATTTATGGTTGTCTTATTGGCAGGAAACATTGGCCGCTGGCCACAGCATACGCGAGGCTGCATTTTAAGTCATCATGAACCCGGCAATGGGTGGCTAAATAGTTGATCCAGCAAGGATAAATCCAGCGTCAAGGGGGGCGGCGCCCAGGTGGACGGCCAGTCAGATTGATAATTGATGCCATTAAATTGATAATATGCCGCCGAACCGGGCGGTGGGCCACCGCTGACCGCAACCAACAGCTCGAAGCAACCGAAAAAGGTATTCTCTCGTGACAGACAAGTCTACTCAGTATCTGCAGTCCTGGATTAATCGTGAAGCCCTGGCGGAATCCATGATCCCGTTGATCGGCAAACTGTATCGGGAGCACAATGTCGTGACCTCGGTTTATGGACGTCCCATCATCAACTGCTCGGTCATTGATATCATCAAAGCCCATCGCTTCGTGCGCCAGTTGCAAACCGAACCGCTGGATGTGTCGGAAACGTTTCCGGTACTGCAGGCGCTGATGGGGCTGAATCTGGGCCCGGCCCGTATCGACATCGGCAAGCTGGCGGTGAAGTACCGCAGTCAGGGCAACAACCAGGGGTTGGAGGATTTCGTCCGCACCGAGGTGGCCGATGCCCTGGATCCCAATGCCGCCAATATTTCGCCGCCTAAGGACGTGGTACTGTACGGGTTTGGTCGAATTGGTCGTCTGGTGGCCCGGATACTGATCGAGAAGGCCGGCGGCGGCGCCGGGCTGCGTCTGAAAGCCATCGTGGTGCGTCAGGGTGGCGCGGAAAATGATTTGGCCAAACGGGCCAGCCTGTTGCGTCGTGACTCGGTCCATGGTTCGTTCCAGGGTACTATCACCGTTGATGAGGAAAACCAGGCCATTATTGCCAATGGCAACTACATCCAGGTGATCTACTCCAATGACCCGGAATCAGTGGACTACACCCAGTACGGTATCCAGGACGCCATTGTGGTGGATAATACCGGTAAATGGCGTGATGAAGAGGGTCTGGGCAAGCACCTGAAATGCCCGGGTGTGGCTCAGGCGGTGCTCACCGCTCCTGGCAAAGGCGCGGTGAAGAACATCGTTATGGGGGTCAACGATGACCTGATTTCCAGCGATGACCGTATTCTCTCCGCCGCCAGCTGTACCACCAACGCCATTGTGCCGGTCCTGAAAGTGGTCAACGATACCTATGGCATTGATAATGGCCATGTGGAAACGGTGCATTCCTACACCAATGACCAGAACCTGATCGATAACTATCATAAAGGCAATCGCCGGGGACGCAGCGCACCCCTTAACATGGTGATCACCGAAACCGGTGCCGCCAAAGCGGTGGCCAAGGCGTTGCCGGAGCTGGCGGGCAAGCTCACCGGCAACGCCATTCGGGTGCCTACCCCCAACGTCTCCATGGCGATTCTGAATCTCACCCTGGGCAAGGAAGTGAGTGTGGAGGAAATCAACAACTCACTGCGGGAGGCGTCCCTGGAAGGCCCCCTGCGCAAGCAGATCGACTATATGAACTCGCCGGAAGTGGTGTCCTCGGATTTCGTGGGTTCCCGTTACGCCAGCATTGTCGACGCGGAGTCCACTATCGTCAATGGCAACCGCTGCGTGCTCTATGTTTGGTACGACAACGAGTTCGGTTATTCCTGCCAGGTGGTGCGCATGCTGCAGAAAATGGCGGGTGTCACCTATCCCACGCTGCCCAAATGAGCCGACGCCATGGGGGCCAGCCGGCCCTCGTCGCCACCCGGGCCTGGTCTCTACGCCGGGCCCGGGTCCCCTCCAGGCTCCCGCTGGCAATCCTGCAGGCTCAATAATCGTTGCGCAACCGTAATAAATGCGGTTCTCACCTAGCCAATTCACTCCATACAAATTATAATCCGCCCGCATATTTAGGGTTGAGGGGCTGGTTAAGTCCAGATTTTCGTAAATACACCTTCCTGAAGTTTGAGGAGTGTTGGCCGACAGTAGTACGACATCTAATCAGAGCTGGTATCGCCGTGGCTCTTCTGAATGGCCGATCAAATTCTGCGCAGGACCGAAGCGGGCAGGTTGTCGTCTCACGGGTTTTGCACAGGTAAAGGGCGGTGCCTGTACTACATTGTTCACTGACGGATCTCAGACATCAGCGGTCTCTGCACCTCTGCCTTGAATTCTTGCGTCTACACTTGGATGGGGATTGTGGGTCCTTATGACCGCACGATTCACTGAAGCGGAAATTTAACAGAAACGGTTAGGGGCTATGATCAAGATCAAACGAGGTCTGAATCTCCCCATAAGCGGCGCGCCCAAGCAGACCATCGAAGATGGCCCAAGCATTCGGACTGTTGCCGTTCTGGGTAGTGACTACGTGGGCATGAAGCCTACCATGCAGGTGAAGGTGGGTGATCAGGTCAGGAAGGGCCAGGTGCTCTTCGCGGACAAAAAGATCGAAGGCGTGGTATACACCGCACCGGCAGCCGGCACCATCGCCGCCATCCATCGTGGCCACAAACGGGTGCTGCAGTCCGTGGTCATCGACGTGGCCGGTGAAGACGAAGAAACCTTCGACGCCTACGCCCCCACCGAACTCAGCCGCCTCAACCGTGACAAGGTTGAAGAGAATCTGATTCGCTCCGGTCTCTGGACCGCTTTCCGTACCCGCCCCTTCAGTAAGGTGCCGGGCCCCGGCTCCGAACCCAATTCCATCTTCGTCACCGCCATGGACACCAATCCCCTGGCCGCCGATCCGGTGGTGGTGCTGAAACAGGAGTCGGTGGCGTTCCAGCAGGGGTTGGACGTGATATCCAATCTCTGTAAGCAGGTATATTTGTGTAAAGCCGGCGGCGCCGGCATTGGCGGCAATGGTATCGCCAAGGAAGTGGAATTCGACGGCCCCCATCCAGCGGGGCTGCCCGGCACTCATATCCATTATCTGGATCCGGTTTCCGCCGCCAAAACGGTCTGGTCCATTAATTATCAGGACGTGATCGCCATTGGCAAACTGTTCACCACTGGGAAACTGATGCTGGAGCGGGTGGTGGCCCTGGGCGGGCCTCAGGTCACCAACCCCCGGCTGATACGCACGGTGCTGGGTGCCAGTACCGATGAACTGACCGCCGGTGAACTGGCCCCCGGCGAGAACCGGGTGGTGTCCGGTTCGGTGCTGGCGGGCCACCACGCCCACGGCCCCTATGCGTTTCTCGGCCGCTATCACCTGCAGATCACCGTGCTGGCGGAAGGCCGCGACCGCGGCATGCTGGAGTATTTGTGGCCGGGCAAGAACAAACACTCGGTGCTCAATACGTTTGTTTCAGCTCTTACCCCCGGCAAACTGTTTTCGTTCACCACCACCACCAACGGCAGCCCCCGGGCCATGGTGCCGGTGGGTGCCTACGAGAAAGTGATGCCGCTGGACATCCTGCCCACTCAATTGTTGCGTTCCCTGATCGTGGGGGATACCCAAACGGCACAGCAGCTGGGTTGCCTTGAGCTGGATGAAGAAGATGTGGCACTGTGCTCGTATGTTTGCCCCGGCAAATACGAGTACGGTCCCATCCTGCGGGATAACCTGGAACGAATCGAGAAGGAGGGTTAAGCCGGTGCTGCGTGATTTCTTCGACAAGCTGGAACCGCATTTCGAGAAGGGTGGCAAGTACGAAAAGTATTTTCCCATCTACGAAATGTTCGACACCTTCTTCTTCAGTCCGCCGTCGGTCACCCATACCAGCGCGCACGTGCGGGACGGTATCGACCTCAAGCGCATTATGATTACGGTCTGGCTGTGTACCTTCCCGGCCATGTTTTTCGGTATGTACAACGTGGGTTCGCAAGCCCTGGGTTACATGGCGGACAACGGGGTCAACGCGGAGGGCAACTGGCGGTTCATTTTCACCGATATGCTCACCGGCTATGACCCGGGCAGTCTGTGGGATTGTATTATTTACGGCGCGGCGTTCTTCCTGCCCATCTATATCGTGACCTTTGCGGTGGGTATTGCCTGGGAGGCCCTGTTCGCGGTGAAGCGTAAACACGAGGTGAACGAGGGCTTTTTCGTCACATCGGTGTTGTTCGCTTTGTCCTGTCCCCCCACCATTCCCCTGTGGCAGGTGGCCTTGGGCATCTCCTTCGGGGTGGTGCTGGGCAAGGAAGTATTCGGCGGTACCGGCAAGAACTTTCTCAACCCGGCGCTAACCGGCCGTGCATTCCTTTACTTCGCCTATCCTGCCTCCATGTCCGGGGATTCGGTGTGGACCGCGGTGGATGGTTTCTCCGGTGCCACCGCTCTGAGTGTGGCAGCCAGTGGCGGCATGGAGGCGCTGCAGGGCTCCCTCACCTGGTTCGACGCGTTCTTCGGCAATATGCAGGGCTCCGTGGGCGAAACCTCGACCCTGGCGCTGTTCCTGGGGGGTGGCCTGCTGCTGCTGACCGGTATTGCCTCCTGGCGCATCGTGGCCGGCGTGTTCCTGGGTACGGCCCTGATGGCGATGATTTTCAATGCCGTGGGCAGCACCACCAACCCTATGTTTGAAGTGCCTTTCTACTGGCATTATGTTTTGGGTGGATGGGCCCTGGGGGCATTGTTTATGGCCACGGATCCGGTATCGGCGGCCATGACCAATACCGGTAAGCTGGTATTCGGCTTCCTGATCGGGGTGATGGTGATATTGATCCGGGTGGTGAATCCGGCGTTTCCGGAGGGCATTATGCTGGCCATTCTGTTTGGCAATCTGTTTGCGCCCACCATTGATCACTTTGTGATTCAAGCCAATATCAAGCGGAGGTTAGCACGCAATGTCCAGTAATGATTCAACCGGGAAAACCCTGTTGGTGGCGACACTGCTGTGTATCGTTTGCTCGATTGTGGTTTCCACCGCGGCAGTGGCGCTGAAAGGCCAGCAGGTGCAGAACAAACTGCAGGACAAAAACCGCAATATTCTGGCGGCCGCCAATATGCTCGAACCGGGAAAGTCGGTGCAGGAGATCTTTAAGAATCGCCTGGAAGTGAAGCTGGTAAATCTGGATACTGGAGAGTACCTGACGCCGGAAAAGGCTACCGAGCAGTGGCAGCAAGAGGCGCTGCAGAATCCGGTGGCTTACGATCAGCGCAAAGCGGCCAAAACCCCGGAGAAAAACGAGGTTTTGAGTGGCAAAGAGGATATTGCCAATATCAAGCGCCAGGCCAAGTACGCCACGGTCTACCTGGCCAAGGATGAACAGGGTAAGGTGGAAACCATTATCCTGCCGGTGCATGGCTACGGCCTCTGGTCCACTCTGTATGGCTTTCTGGCACTTGAAACCGATACCACCACGGTGGTGGGCCTGGGCTTTTACGAGCATGCGGAGACGCCGGGATTGGGGGGTGAAGTGGACAATCCCAATTGGAAGGCACTCTGGCCGGGCAAGAAGGTCTATGACGAAGACGGTGATGTTTCCATTCGGCTGGTGAAGGGTTCCGTGGACCCTTCCACCCCGAATGCCGAGCACAAAGTGGACGCCCTGGGTGGCGCCACTCTCACCAGCAACGGGGTGCAGAATCTACTGCACTTCTGGTTGGGTGAAAACGGCTTCGGCCCATATCTGGAAAAAGTACGCGAGCAGGGGGTGTAGCATGGCATCTGAAACCAAAAAGGTTCTGTTTGGACCTATCTTTGACAACAACCCCATTGCATTGCAGATCCTGGGGATTTGCTCGGCACTGGCGGTGACCAGCAATCTGAACACCACCGTCACCATGTGCATTGCCCTGACCACGGTGGTGGCGTTTTCCAACTTTTTTATCAGCTGTATTCGCAAGCACATTCCGTCCAGTATTCGGATCATTGTGCAGATGGCGATCATTGCTTCCCTGGTTATTGTGGTGGATCAGTTCCTTAAAGCCTATGCCTATGCCATCAGCAAGCAGCTGTCAGTGTTCGTGGGGCTGATCATCACCAACTGTATCGTGATGGGCCGCGCCGAAGCCTACGCCATGAAGAATCCTCCCATCCCCAGTTTTTTCGATGGTGTGGGTAATGGTCTGGGTTACAGCGCGGTGCTGCTGGCCGTGGGTGTGGTACGGGAGCTGTTCGGCGCCGGAAAACTGTTCGGCATCGAGATTCTGCCGGCGGTGAGCAACGGCGGCTGGTACGTGCCCAACGGTCTGCTGTTGCTGCCCCCCAGCGCGTTCTTCCTGATCGGACTGCTGATCTGGGCGCTGCGATCGGCCAAACCGGAGCAGGTGGAGAAACCCGATTTCACCCTGGCGCCCCAATCCAAGGCCCTGGCCCACTAAGCGGAGGAGAGCACGATGTTTGAACATTATCTGAGCCTGCTGGTGAAGGCCATTTTCGTTGAGAATATGGCGCTGGCCTTCTTCCTGGGTATGTGTACTTTTATCGCGGTGTCCAAGAAGGTACAGACCGCTCTGGGGTTGGGGATTGCGGTGATTGTGGTGCAGGCCATCACGGTGCCGGTGAATAATCTGATCCTCAACGGCCTGCTGAAAGAAGGGGCCCTGGCCTGGGCCGGATTGGGGGAGGTGGATCTCAGCTTCCTCAGCCTGTTGAGCTTTATCGGCGTGATTGCCGCCCTGGTGCAGATCCTGGAAATGTTTCTGGATAAGTATGTGCCCGCCCTGTACAACGCCCTGGGGGTGTTTCTGCCCCTGATTACGGTGAACTGCGCCATCCTGGGTGGTTCCTTGTTTATGGCGGAGCGGGATTACACCTTTGGCGAGAGTGTGGTGTACGGCGTGGGTTCCGGCGCCGGCTGGGCCCTGGCCATCGTGGTGCTGGCCGGTATCCGTGAAAAGATGAAATACAGTGACGTGCCGCCGGGCCTGCGGGGTCTGGGCATCACCTTTATCACTGTGGGCCTGATGTCGCTGGGCTTTATGTCTTTCTCTGGTATTCAGTTGTAAGCAGACGGGGAGAGCAGCGTAATGGATCAGACAACAATCTTTCTGGGTGTGGGCATGTTCACCGTTGTGGTGTTGGCGCTGGTGGTGCTGATTCTCATGGCCCGTTCCCAACTGGTAAGCAGTGGTAATGTTCACATCGATATCAACGACGATCCGGAAAAAGGCATCGACGTGGCCGCCGGGGGTAAACTGCTGAACACCCTGGCGGACAAGGGTATTTTCGTGTCTTCCGCCTGTGGAGGCGGTGGTACCTGTGCCCAGTGTAAGGTGATCGTGAAAGAGGGCGGTGGCGATATTCTGCCCACCGAGGAAACTCATTTCACCCCTCGGGAGGTAAAAGAAGGCTGGCGACTGTCCTGTCAGGTATCCGTGAAACAGGATATGGATATCGAACTCGACGAGGCCTTCTTCGGCGTCAAGAAGTGGGAAACCACGGTGCGCTCCAATCACAATGTGGCCACGTTCATCAAAGAGCTGGTGCTGGATCTGCCGGAGGGTGAAGTGGTGAACTTCCGTGCCGGCGGTTATGTGCAACTGGAGGCGCCGGCTTACCATGTGAAATTCAAGGATTTCGATATCGAGGAACGGTTCCGCGGTGACTGGGAGCGGTTTGGTTTCTTTGATCTGGAGTCCAAGGTGGACGAGCCGGTGATTCGCGCCTATTCCATGGCCAATTATCCGGAGGAATACGGTGTCCTCAAGTTCAATATCCGGATTGCCACCCCGCCGCCGGGCTCCAACGGCATTCCCCCAGGCCAGATGTCCTCCTGGGTGTTCAGCCTGAAGCCCGGTGATAAGGTGACTGTCTACGGACCCTTTGGTGAATTCTTTGCCACCGACAATGATACCGAGATGGTATTTATCGGCGGTGGTGCCGGGATGGCGCCCATGCGCTCGCATATCTTTGATCAGCTCAAGCGGCTTAAAACCCATCGTAAGATTACCTTCTGGTATGGGGCCCGCTCCCTGCGGGAACTGTTCTACAAGCAGGATTACGATGAACTGGCCGCCGAGAATGACAATTTCGAGTGGCACATTGCGCTGTCCGATCCGCAACCGGAGGACAACTGGACCGGCCTCACCGGGTTTATCCACAACGTACTCTATGATCAGTATCTGAAGGATCACGATGCCCCGGAAGACTGTGAGTACTACATGTGTGGCCCTCCCATGATGAACGCCGCGGTACTGAAGATGCTGGATGACCTGGGTGTGGAACGGGACAACATCTTCCTGGATGACTTCGGCGGCTGATCGGGGCTAGATTCATGCGTACAAACCAGCCCGTTATCATCAGTCTGATGGTTATCAGCCTGTTGCTAACGGGCTGTTCCCGTTCCGAAGCCCCGGATCTGCTGGAATTCAGCGGCCAGACCATGGGTACCTGGTACTCGGTGAAAGTGGTGGACCTGCCGGAGCCGGTTTCCCCCCGGCAGGTGGCGGATGTCATCCAGGGGGAGCTGGACAATGTGAACCAAAAGATGTCCACCTACCGGCCGGACTCGGAACTTTCCCGCCTAAACGCAGCGCCGGTGGCGGAGCCTTTCGCCGTATCCCGGGAAACCTTTACCGTGCTCAGCAAAGCCCTGGAAATCTGGCGCCTCAGTCAGGGGGCCTTTGATATCAGTATCGGGCCGCTGGTGAACCTGTGGGGCTTCGGGCCCGAAGGGCGTCCCCGGGAGGTGCCTGACGATGCCGCCATGCGTGCCGCCTGGAAGCGGGTGGGCTCCGACCGCCTGGAGTTGCACGTGGACGATCGCGAGGTGGTTAAGGAAACGGATCTGTATCTGGATCTTTCCGCCATTGCCAAGGGGTTCGCGGTGGATCAGGTGGCGCTGGCTCTGGAGGGCCTGGGGATACGCCAATATCTGGTGGAGGTAGGCGGCGAAATCCGGGCCGGCAACAGCAAAGGGCCGGATCAGCCCTGGCGGCTGGCGGTGGAGGAGCCGGTTACTCAGTTTCGTCAGATTCATCAGGTGATCCCGCTGGCCAATGCCGCCATGGCCACCTCCGGGGATTATCGCAATTACTTCGAGGCCGACGGCCAACGTTATTCCCATACCATTGATCCCCGGGATGGTCGCCCCATCCGCCACCGTTTGGCTTCGGTGTCGGTGATCATGCCCAGTTGCATGGCGGCGGATGCCTGGGCCACGGCGCTGATGGTGCTGGGGCCGGAGCAGGGCATGGCGCTGGCGGAATCCCAGAATCTGGCGGTTTATATGATCCTCAAAACCGACGCTGGGTTTGAATCCATGCACAGCAGCGGCTTTCGGCCTTTTTTGGAATAGCACCGGCGGCTGTCATTTGGAAGCACTGGCGGATAGGTGTAAAATTAAATGACATTCTCATCAGGAGACTGCTATGGCAACGTTTTTTGCCGCATTGGTATTTTTTTCATTGATAATCGCTGCTATGGCGGTGGGCGTGCTTTTTGGCAAAGCACCCATCAAAGGCTCCTGTGGCGGCCTGAACAACATCGGTCTGGACGGGGAATGTGAGATTTGCGGTGGCAGCCTGGAGAAATGTGAAGATAACCAAAGATCCGGCAAGGCTGACCCCGGCCTGGCGTACGACGCCAGCAAGCGCTGATTCCTGTCCCTGATTCCCAACCCGGCCCCGCAGCAACGTTTTCCCGTTCCTCCGGGGCTTTTCTTTTTCTATACTCAAATACGAACAGGATATCTGGCTGTTATTGAATAAGGGCAGGCGCACTCACCATGCCGACGCAATACAATGTTGTAGTGATTGGGGCCGGGCCGGCCGGCGAGGGCGCTGCCATGCGCACCAGCAAGAGTGGTTTGCAGGTGGCTATGGTGGACGACAAGCCGGTGGTGGGGGGTAACTGCGCGCACCTGGGCACCATTCCCTCCAAAGCCCTGCGGCATGCAGTGAAGCAGATCATTACTTTCAATACCGACAGCCTGTTCCGGGACATCGGCGAACCCCGCACGTTTTCGTTTGCCAAGGTGGTAAGCCGGGCGGAAACGGTGATCGCCAAGCAGGTGAAGCTGCGCACCACATTTTATGCCCGTAACAATGTCCGGGTTTACAGTGGCCGGGCCCGCTTCAGTGATGCTCACACGCTGGAAGTGGTCAAAGCCGATGGCTCCATTGAAACCCTGATTGCCGACAAGTTTGTGGTGGCCACCGGGTCCCGGCCCTACCAGCCCAACGATGTGGACTTTCAGAATCCCCGGGTATACGACAGCGATACCATTCTCCGGTTGCAGGACACGCCCCGTAAGATTGTGATCTATGGCGCCGGGGTTATCGGCTGTGAGTATGCCTCGATCTTTTGCGGCCTGGGAGCCCGGGTGGAATTGATCAACACCCGGGACCGGCTGCTGGACTTTCTGGATCACGAAATCTCCGACGCCCTCAGTTACCATTTGCGGGATATCGGCGTACTGATTCGCAACGGCGAGGAATACGAGGAAGTGGTGTGCCGGCAACACGATGTGGTTGTGAAGCTCAAGTCCGGCAAAGTGGTGCGGGGGGATGCGTTTCTGTGGTGTAACGGCCGCACCGGCAACACCGACCAGTTGAACCTGGATGCGGTGGGGCTGGTGGCCAACCATCGCGGCCAGTTGGAGGTGAATGACCGATATCAAACCCCGGTGCCTTACATTTTTGCCGCCGGCGATGTGATCGGCTGGCCCAGTCTGGCCAGTGCCGCCTACGACCAGGGACGCTCCACCGGGGCCGGGGTGGCGGAACTGGAGGATTTTTATCTGGTGGAGGACGTGCCCACCGGCATCTACACCATTCCGGAAATCAGCTCGCTGGGGCGCTCGGAGCAGGAGCTGACCCGGGAGAGGATACCCTACGAGGTGGGGCAGGCCGCATTTAAAACTGTGGCCCGTGCCCAGATTACCGGCGAAACTGTTGGTATGCTGAAACTCTTGTTTCACCGCGAAACCCTGCAGATTCTGGGAATACACTGCTTTGGTGATCAGGCTTCTGAAATCATTCATATCGGTCAGGCCATTATGAATCAGCCGGGGTCCGCCAATAGCATCGAGTACTTTGTGAATACCACCTTCAATTATCCCACCATGGCCGAGGCCTACCGGGTGGCCGCCCTCAACGGTCTGCATCGGGTGAGAAGTCTCTGAATGTTCTTCCTGCCACTGACAGCCCATCAGATTACCTGGCTGTTCCGGCTGGCCTTATTGGTCAACCTGCTGGTGATCAGCTGGCTGGCGGTGACCGGGGCCCCGCTCCGGGTGCCCGCTGTGTTGGGGGACAAGGTCAACCATTTTGCCGCGTTCTTCGTGCTGGCCTATTGCCTGGACCGGGGCTTTCCCAACCATCGCTTTCTGCTTTCCAAGCTCTGGCTGCTGCTGGCCTATGGCGCGGCGATTGAACTGGTGCAAAGCCGGCTGCCGCACCGGGATTTCTCCCTGTTGGATCTGGCGGTGGATGCTCTGGCTATTGGCTGTTACTGGGTATTGCGGGGGCGCTTGCGGCGCTTGTTGTTGCCCCCCAGTGAACGGGTATGAGGATGAGGGGGCTATTCGAACAGTGCCGGCAGGTCCACGGAAGGCCGTGACGGCGGGAAGGTGGCGGCAGTGACCTTGAAGGCGGCATCCCGGGCGTCCCGGGCCACTGGCCCCATGTAAGGCATGCCATTGCTGTCAAACAAAGCCCGCACCACCGGCACCGGGCTGTTGGACTGCCGGCTCACCACAATGGCGGTTTCACTACTGGCCAGGCGCACCCAGGTGCCCGGGGGGTACAGGCCGATGGATTTGGCGAAATTCAACAACAGGTTTTTGATCCGCTCATCGGCTTCACTTTGGAACTGCGCCAGGGCATCCCGGGCCAATACCGGCTTACGGTACACCCGGTTGTCAATGCGAGCGGTATAGACCTCGCACATGGAGACCACCAGCGCCAGATCGGAGATATCCGCCCCCGGCAGGCGGTTGGGATAACCACTGCCGTCCGGCCGTTCGTGGTGTTGGCGGATGGCCTTGATCATCTGTGGATCGCGGAACCCCGCGGCCTCCATAATCTGCGCACTCTGCAGCGGATGCTTTTCCAGTTTCGCCCGTTGGGCGTCGGTGAGTTTGCCATCCATCCGGTTCAGCAGTACCTGAAATTCATAAAAGGTCATGTTGCAGAACAGCACTGCCTGCATTAACGCCTGTTGCCGACTGCCTTCCATGTGAGTCTGACGGGCAAACAGCTGGGCAATCACCGCGCAATAGATCGGTTGTTTCAGAGGGGACGTCTGCCGCGACAGATGAATGGCGGCCAGGGCGCCGTCCGGGTTGGCATCGGTGATGCGCTCCAGCGAGTGGATCAGTTGTTCCAGCATACTGGAGGCTTTCTGATGCCTGGACTTCACAGCGGTATAGAGATCCGACAACACGGGAATCAGATTATCCAGCTCCGTGAATGGATCGTTGCAGTGTTTTGCCTGTTGTGCCATGCCCACAATGAAGCGCCCTGAAATCAGAATTAATTCTGAGTATAGTCCATCTGCGGGGATGTGAACTGTTTTAGGCGGTGGTGACGCTGATCCCTGTCAAGCCCGGCCAGCTGCCGGCATTGATCCAGAAACCGGCCCAGATCGTTGCCGTTCTGGCGGTACATTGCGGCAAAGCCCGGCTCCAGCTCATTGTAGGTGGCCACGGTGGAAAGCTGGGCATTGTTAAGTTCACCGGCCATCCAGCGATCGTAGCCGGAATAACCCTTCCACTGCCGTTTCAACTGTTCGTAGTCCGCCCGCATGGCGTTGATCAACTGTTGTTTTCGCCGGCGTTGTTCCGCCGCCGGCAATTCCGAGTCGAACAAGGCCTGGCGCAGGTCCTTGTGGCGCAGTACAAAGGCAGTGAACTCGGCCTGGCGTTGCTGTTGCAGGGCGTAGCTCTCATATTCCGCCTGCAGATCCGCCTGCTCCACCCAGCGTTGCAGCAGAATCTGTTCCATGGCACTGGCGAAGCTTTCATTGAACAGGGTGTCGTCCGGTACATAGAGCACCTGATGGCTCAGTTCGTGAAACAGCAGCGAGGCCAGGCTCATTGGCCCCCGTTGCAGAAAGCTGCTGAGTACAGGGTCGTCAAACCAGCCCAGGGTACTGTAAGCGCCGGCGCCACCCACATAGGTGTCAAAGCCCTTGTTCCGCCAGCGTTGGGCATACTCCCTGGCGGCGGCCTCCTCGAAATAGCCGCGATAACTGACACAGCCGGCGATGGGATAACACCAGGTATGGTTGGTCATGGACAATTCCGGCGTGGCAAATACATTCCAGGTCACGTAGGGCCGGTCCAGGATGACGTAGTCCATATAGCTGCCGTTGTTTTCCAGCGGCAGTTGCTGCAGGGCAAACTCACGGACCCGCAGCAAATACTGCAGTTGCTGCCGGGTGGCGGCAGGGGTCTGTTGATCCTGCAGCAGGTCCTGAATCGGTTGCCGCCGCTGCATCAAATCCCAGTGGCCATGGATCGCCTGCCAGTAGTAAGGCAGATCACAGCCGGCCAGCATCAGGGCCAGCATCAGGGCCAGCGGCAGCGCCAGGGTTTTGCCCAGGTTACTCCGGCGCCACATGCAGATGCTTCAGTAATAAGCTGGGGGCATCGGTGATCAGACTGTCCACCCCCCATTGCTGCAGGCGGCGGGCGGCGTTGATGTCGTTGACGGTCCAGGCGGACACTTTCAGTCCCAGGGCCTGGGCCCGGGCCACCAGCGTGGGGTTGCAGCGGTGATAGTTGACCACCAGGAACCGACAATGGTGGCTCAGGCATACCTCCAATGGCCCCCGGGTAAAACGTTCCGCCACGAAGCCCCGCTGCACCTGGGGCGCCCGCCGCTGCATAATCGCCAGCATGGCCTGATCGGAGGAGGTAATGATGGCGCGTGGCCCCAGCGCGTAACGCTGAATCAGGTCCGTGAGCAGTTGGGCAATGCGGCGCAGGGTCTGCTGGCTGGCGGATTTTACTTCAAACTGAATGCTTTTCAGTTGGGGCCATTCCGCCACCACGGTTTCCAGGCGGGGGATGGGTTCCACCCTGGGCCAGGGTGGAAAAACCAGAGCGGCATTCATCTGCGCCAGTTGCGCGGCGGTGTATCCGCTCACCGGGCCGTTATGGGCGGTGGTGCGATTGACGCTGGTATCGTGCAGCACCACCAGCGCATCGTCGGCGGACAGGCGTACATCCAACTCCACGTGATGAATGCCCAGTTGCCGCAGGTGGGCGAACCCACCCAGAGTGTTTTCCGGGGCCTCCCCCCGGGCGCCGCGATGGCCCACCAGCAACATGGCGGCCTCAGGGAGTGAGAAAGCGCCGGGTGAGGCCCTGATAGGCATCCACCCGGCGATCCCGGAAATAGGGCCAGAGGCGGCGCAGATATTCGGTCCGGGCCGGTTCCAGCTCCGCCACCCGGTAACCGGAGGCCTCGGCGTCCCCCTGAGTCAGCAGTTCACCCTGGGGCCCGGCTATAAAGCTGTTACCCCAGAACTGGATACCGCCGCTGGCACCGCTGGGATCGGCTTCATGACCCACCCGGTTGGCCACCAGCACCGGCAAATGGTTGGCAACGGCGTGGGAGCGCTGAATCAATTGCCAGGCGTCCAGCTGCCGCCGCTGTTCCGCTGCGCTGTCCTGAGGGTCCCAGCCGATGGCGGTGGGATACAGCAATACATCGGCGCCGGCCATGGCCATCAACCGCGCCGCTTCCGGGTACCACTGGTCCCAGCACACCAGCACCCCCAGCCGACCCACACTGGTGGCGATGGGGCTAAAGCCACTGGCTCCGTTCAGGGTTTCGCCGTCCCCGGGGGTAAAGTAAAACTTTTCATAGAAACCCGGGTCATCGGGGATGTGCATTTTGCGATAACTGCCACAGAAACTGCCGTCCCGGTCATACACCACGGCGGTATTGTGAAACACTCCGGGGGCGCGCTTTTCGAACAGGGATCCCACCAGGACGATCCGGTGACGGGCGGCCAATTCACTGAGGCGGCGACCGCTGGGGCCGTCCAGGGGCTCCGCCAGATCGAACACCGCGGTGTCCTCGGTCTGGCAGAAATAATGGGTACAGTGCAGCTCCTGCAGCAGCACCAGATCGGCTTTCCCTTCACTGGCGGCGGCCGCCACCAGGCGTTCGCTCTCCGCCAGACTGCGTTCCTTGTCGGACCAGGCGGCCTGTTGGATCACGGCCGCCCGCAAGGGCTGGGGCTGGGTCATCGCAGTGTTCCCTCCGCTAACTGCATGGTGGCACAGTGGGGGCCTCCGAACTGCCGGATCAGGTTGCCCCCCGGTACCGTAACAATGGTTTTACCCGGGAAGCAATCACTCAACCGTTCCCGGGCCAGGGCATCTTCCGGGCTATCGAACACCGGCATGATCACGCGATCGTTAAGGATCAGGAAATTCACGTAACTGGCCGGCAACCGCTGCCCGCCCTGGTCAAACCGGGGGCTGGGAAGGGGCAAAGGCTGCAGGCGGTAGGGTGATCCGTCGCTGCGGGTAAAACCCTGTAACTGGTGTTCCATGGCGGTCAACGGCGCGTAATGCGGGTCCTCAGGATTGTCACAATGACAATAGGCGATGGTGCCGGGATCACAAAAGCGGGCCAGATTATCGATATGACTGTCGGTGTCATCCCCCAGCAGCGCCCCCTCACTCAGCCAGAGGATGCGCGTTAGGCCCAGGGTATTGCGCAGCAGTTCTTCGATGTCCCACCGCTGCATACCGGCATTGCGGTTGCTGTGCAGCAGGCAATGCTCGGTAGTGAGCAGAGTGCCGGCACCGTCGGTGTCCACGCTGCCCCCTTCCAGTTCAAACGGCACCGACCTTAGCGGTGCCTGCCAGAGGGCCTCCAGCTGGCGGTTGATGGCGTCATCCAGGTGAGCCTCATATTTATCACCCCAGCCGGTGAAGCGAAAATCCAGTAACTGCCGTTGCGGGCCATCGCCAAGGCACAATGGCCCGTAATCCCGGCACCAGGTGTCGTTATAGTCCGCCACCACGTAGCGGGGCCGGTAAGGACCGCAGTGGGTCAGCAGCCCGGCAATATGCGCCTGGTGAGCCGGGCCGCGGCACAGAATCAGCGGGGTGGCAGCACCGGCAATGGCGCTGGCCAATGCGACATAGTCTTGTTCAATGTCCGCCAGCCAGGGGCGCCAGTCGGTGTCCTGATGGGGCCAGGCCAGCAGCACGGCCTGTTGTCCGGCCCACTCCGGAAGCCACTGGAAGTTTTGACTCATGTATTTGGATCTGAGATCGGGAAACGTGGCGGTAACATAGCGTATTACCGCCGCGCTGGAAAGAGGTGGTCAGTTCTGATGCAGGACGCTATGGATGACGTGATCGTACTCGAAATACACGGTGTAGTGCTCGTAAACCCAACGACTGATGGGGGGATCGCCCACGGCTGCCACTTTTTGCCCCGGTGCGCCAAAGCGTTCGCTTACCTGGGCTTTGGTCAGGCCGGCGCGGGGCCGTGCCTCGCCGGCATATTGCCCGCCCTGCTGGCCCACCGGCACCGGCGTGCTCAGATTGGTGGCCAGCACGGTGCTGCTGCCCAGCAATAAAACACCGGCAAATAAGGACTTTTCGATCAAATTCATGGTTCAGACCCTTGGGCTGATGGTGTTGACTATCTTTTATTTATAGCAGATAAATCTTTGGTTTCGCTAATTGTTTTCATCGGAACCTTGGGATTGTTCACGAATCTCCCGGCTTTGCAAACGCCGCAGATGGCGGACGATTTGCTTGCGGTCGGCTTCCAGCAGCACTTCAAACTCGGTGCCCACCCGGTAGATATCCGGCTGTTCAGCCACTTTCTCACAGCTTTTCACCTGCGCCAGGGCGGCGATGGTGGTATAGCCGGGGAACAACACCAGAACCAGATGCAGATAGGAGTCAGGGCGTAATGTCTGGCCCTGGTAGAACGATATACCCCCCTCGCTGAGACTGACGGTTTCCCGCTGACTCAACCGGCGGTCATGACTGACCACATACCGGGCCAGCAGCTCCACTTTTTGCTCCAGGTAACGCAGATAACTGCCCAGGGCCCGGTTGCTGTCCCCCACCTGACGCAACAGATCCCGACTGTCGTTGTCCAACGATTGTAATTGATTCACCAGCAGCACTTCCCGCGGCAGACCGTATTGCTCCTGGTAGGGATCGTCACTGAGCAGGTGCTTTTCAATGGGTGTTTTAACGAGATGAACGCTGTCCTCGATCCGATAAAAATCCCGCCGTTCCATAGTTCACTCCCCTTGTTGACTCCCCTGGGTTTCGCTGCCCGGGCTTTGCTTCACAGTTTAGCCTTGGCAGGCGCGGAATGCATGGCGCGAATGCCATCCACACGTGGCGCTGGCGGTTACCCTGTGGTTTAATGCGCACCATGTTCAGACCAGTCTCTCTTTACGTCGGATTACGTTACACCAGGGCCAAACGGCGGAACCATTTTATTTCGTTCATTTCCCTGACCTCCATCCTGGGGTTGACCCTGGGGGTTATGGTATTGATCGTGGTGCTGTCGGTGATGAACGGTTTTGATCGGGAGTTGCAACGGCGCATTCTGGGGATGGTGCCCCAGGCCAGCGTGGTGGGCTACCAGCCGTTTTCCAACTGGCGTGATCTGGTGGCCCAGGCCGATCGTCATCCCCAGGTTGAAGGCGCCGCCCCTTTTATTCAGTTACAGGGTCTGCTCAGTAATAAGGGCGCGGTGGATTCGGCCTTTGTCAGCGGCATTCATCCTGACTTCGAAAGCCAGGTGTCGATCCTGCCCCAGCACCTTGAATCCGGCTCGCTGCAGGAATTGCAGCCAGGCAGTTTCAATATCATTCTGGGCTCCGCCCTGGCCCGCAAACTGGGGCTGGTGATTGGCGATAAAGTCACTCTGGTATTGCCGGAGGCGGCGGTCACCCCGGCGGGCATCATTCCCCGTTTCAAACGCTTTAATCTGGTGGGAACCTTCCGGGTGGGAGCGGAGCTGGATGGTATGGTGGGTTTTGTGCATCTGGAAGACGCCGCCCGGCTGGCGCGCATCAAAGGCAAGGTGGAAGGTGTGCGGCTGAAAGTAAAGGATTTGTTTCAGGCCGGCCGGGTGGCCTGGGACCTGGCCTCGCAACAGGATCAGCAGTTCTATGCCACCGACTGGACCCGTACCCACGGCACCCTGTTTCAGGCCATTAAAATGGAAAAAACCATGATGGCCCTGTTGCTGCTGCTAATCGTGGCGGTGGCGGCGTTCAATATTGTCTCCAGTCTGGTAATGGTGGTGACCGATAAGAAATCGGATATTGCCATTCTGCGCACCCTGGGTGCCTCCCCCGGAACCATTACCGGTATTTTTATGGTGCAGGGCAGTTTTATCGGTGTGCTGGGCACTCTGGCGGGCACCGGTCTGGGAGTGTTGGTGGCGTTGAACATCAGTGACTTTGCGCTTTGGCTGGAGCAGGTGCTGCACACCAAACTGTTCGAGCAGTATTTTGTGAACTATCTGCCGTCGGAACTGCGCTGGGGCAACGTGCTGTTCGTCAGCGGCATGGGTTTTCTGATGAGTTTTCTGGCCACCCTCTACCCCGCGCGCAAGGCCGCCCGGGTACAGCCGGCGGAGGCGTTGCGCTATGAGTGAAGCCGTGCTGGAATGCCGCAATCTCAGCAAGCGGTTTGCCGAGGGCCCCAACCAGGTGGAAGTGCTTAAACAGGTGGACTTCACTCTGGCGCGGGGTGAGTTTGTGGCTATCGTCGGTAATTCCGGTTCCGGTAAAACCACCTTGTTGCACCTGCTCAGCGGACTCGACGTGCCCAGTGCCGGCAGTGTGTTGATCAACGGCCAGGACTTCAGCTCGCTCAATGACAAGCAGCGGGGTGTGATTCGCAATCGGCACATTGGTTTCGTCTATCAGTTTCATCATTTGTTGCCGGAATTCACCGCCCTGGAGAATGTGGCCATGCCGCTGCTGCTGCGTAAAATGCCCATGGCGGAGGTGAAGCAGCAGGCCGGTGCCATGCTGGAACGGGTGGGGCTGGGGCACCGGTTGACCCATAAACCGGCGGAGCTTTCCGGCGGTGAGCGCCAGCGGGTGGCCATTGCCCGGGCCCTGGTGACGGCGCCGGATTGTGTGATGGCCGATGAGCCCACGGGTAATCTGGATGTGCATACGGCGCGGGAAATCCAGCAACTGATGCAGGAACTCAATCGCAGCCTGGGAACGTCGTTTTTGATTGTCACCCATGATCTGGGACTGGCCCGCCAGGGCGCCCGGGTGGTGAAGATGGAGGATGGGGTGCTAAGCCAGCTGGAGCGGGAAGCCCTGGCGGCACTTTGATGGCAATGCGCCAAAGACAGTCGCCGTTCAGGGCGGCGTGGGATGACGGCGTCGCTGCCGTCGGCGCTTCCAGGCACTAATGATATGCAGGCGCCAAAGCAGGCGCACCGCCACGAAGCTGAGCCCTGCGCTGAGCAAGCCGACAATGGTGCAACCGATAAACAGGGGGCGAATGGATTTCCAGCCCAGCTGCGCCAGCTGGGTGATAAACACGTCGAAGTCCGACAGAATGATTCCAAAGTTCACTTTAATGGGACTGCCACTGGTATCCACCGGTACCCCGGTAATCATGGCGCCCACCTCGAAACAAAAATAATATAACGGCAGATAGGTAAAAGGATTGCTCACCCAGGTGGCCGCCACCGAAATGGGTAGATTGCCATGGATGAAAAAACACAGAAAGATCGCCACGAAAATCTGTACTGGCAGGGGAATAAACGCGCACAGGATGCCGGCAAACACGCCGGCGGACACCGAGCGCCGGTTCAGGTGCCAAAGGTTGGGATCCTTGATTCTTGGCCCGAGCTTCGCAATCCAGCGGTTCTCCGTGATGGTATGAGGCGCCGGAATGTATTTTTTCAATATATTCTTCAAGGCCAATGCTTACCTGATTCCTGCATAAGGCCGCCTATTATGCCGAGAATGGGGCGCTAACACTAGATGTGGGGCCTGCTGTTGGGGTTGCCTGCCGGGATCGTGGCCGCGGTGCTTGCACCGGCGGAGTGGCGGCTGATACTGGTGCTGGCGGGCGTGATTATGCCCGCGTTGCCGGCCGGGTTTACTGGCCCCACTGTTGTGCGCCGGCAATGGCTGATTGCTGCAGTTTCTCTGCCCTTGGGAGTGACAGTGGGAGGGCTGGCCAAACAAAGCCTGCAACCCTGGGCCCTGCAGCAGTCGCAGCAATATATCCTTACCGGTACAGTGGTGGACATCCCCCAGTGGGGTGACTACAGTCGCCGTTTCCGACTGTCCGTGGATTGCCTGGGATCGGCGCTGGATCCCTGTGGTCGGTTCCGTGCCGGTTGGTGGACCTGGTGGCCACCACGGGTGGAATTGACGGTTTATGACAATCAGGTGACATTGCAGCCCGGGGAGCGGGTGCAACTCCGAGTGCGTCCCAAACGCTCCCGTGCCGCCAGCGATAGCGGCTTTGATGTTCAGCGCTGGATGCTGACCCAACATCTGGTGGCCCGGCTGGCGCTGGTGAAAGGCACCACACCGCAAACGTTGCGGGCATCCGGGCTTTCCGTCAACCGGCTGCGATCCCGCTTCAATCGCTACCTGGCCCAGCGGCCGGAAGCGCCCGGCTGGTCTGCGCTGGCGTCACAGCCGGTGATTCTGGCACTGCTCACCGGGGATCGCAGCCTGATGAGCGGGTCGCATTGGGAGGTTTTCAATCGCACCGGAACCACTCACCTGGTGGCCATCTCCGGTCTCCATATCGGGCTGGTGGCGGGATTCGTATACTGGTTCAGTCTGCCACTGCTACGGCGCTGGCAATGGCTGACTCATCGTGTTCCCGCGGCTCATGGTGGTGCCGTTCTGGGCTGGCTGGTGGCATTGGGGTACGCCGCCATGGCCGGGTTTGCGTTGCCCACCCAGCGGGCGCTGATTATGTTAACTGTGTTCCTGGTGTTGCTGCTGCTGGGCTTTGCCCGCCAGCTCTGGTTTGCCCTGGCCTGCGCATTTTGTCTGGTGTTAGTGTGGGATCCGCTGGCCTGTCTGAGCCTGGGCTTCTGGCTTTCTTTCGCGGCGGTGTTCGTGATTCTTTGGGTGGTGGGTGGGCAGGTGGTAGCGGCCGGCCGGGGGCGTCGCTGGCTTCAGGTGCAGTTGGGATTATGGGCTGGCCTGGCGCCGATATTATTATGGCTGGTGCAATCGGTATCGCTGATCTCCGCGCTGACCAATCTGGTGGCGATCCCGGTCATCGGTTTTCTGGTGGTGCCCCTGGTGTTGCTCTGGGGTGTGCTCTGGCCGCTGTTCGGCGCCGCGGTGGACGGGGCCTTGCAACTGGCCATCTGGATTCAGGACCTGTTGCTTTGGGGGTTGCAATGGGGTGCCCGCTGGCCCTATGGCGTGTGGCAAGTGGCTGACAGTGGTCCTCTGCCCATGTTGCTGGGGCTGGTGGGCGTGTTGTGGCTGCTCAGCGCCGGAATGCCGGGGCGGATCTGGGGCTGGGTGCTATTGGTGCCCATGTTCTGGCCCCCGGGGCCGCCGCCCGGGTTGTATATCGAAGGCGGAGGTGGCGCCCGTATTACCCTGTTGGCACCGGGGCAAGTGCAATTCCTGGCGGGCGGTCACTGGCCCCGGGTGTTGGCCCGCTGGCAGAGCCAGCGCCTGGCGCAATGGGGTGTTGTGATGCCGCCGGGAGAGCTGGATCTGAGTCACAGCCTCAGTTTATGGCAGGCGTCCGGACCGGTTCTCACCACGCTGGAAACGTCCTCCGATCCGCTGGGGGTCAACCGGGTGCGTGCGTTGCATTTCACCGACCCCTGTCAGGAGCCCGGCCCTGACCACGGCACTTTGCAACTGGAGATCTGGCGGGCAACCAAACCCCGGGACCTTTGCGCCCTGGCTTTTGTCTGGTCGGAGCTTCGCTGGTTGTACTGGTCCTCGCCGACCTTGCGGGGCCAGCGGGAGATTGCGACGCAACTGGCCGGACGCCGCTTCGATGTACTGGTGCTGGATCTGGAGCGGGAACAACCGGTGGTGGCGGAACTGTTGAATCATTTGGCGCCGGGGGCGATTGTTTTCAGTGCCCGACCGCCGGCGCCGGCGTTTGAGTCCCGCTTGCGACAGGCAGGAATCTCCCGCCATCTGTTGCAGGGGCCGCTGGCGGGGCGGGAGAAGGGACCGGTGGGTTGGTATCTGGGGCCGGCCGCAGCCAGCCCGCGGACCTGGCAGCCCTGAAAAACGCCTGCAGTGGCGCTTCCATGTTCGAAAACGGGCGCCACTGTGCTAGAGTAAAACCGGTTTAAAAATAGGAGATTACAGCGCGTGCGAGTGCTTGACGTTATTCTCAGTGGGGGCGTGGTTATGTACCCCATTATCCTTTGTTCAATTCTGGCTCTGGCCATTATCGTCGAGCGGCTGTGGGCGCTGCGGATCAACCGCATCAGCCCCCGCAACCTGATTGCTCAGGTCTGGGGGTGGGTCAAGCACGGCAAGCTGGATGGCAAAAAAGTGAAGGATCTGCGGGATTCCTCGCCCCTGGGACGGGTGCTGGCGGCGGGCTTGATCAACGCCAAACACGGCCGGGATATCATGAAGGAAGCCATCGTGGACACCGCCACTCATGAAATTCATGAAATGGGCCGGTTTCTGAATTTGCTGGGATCCATTGCCGCGGTAGCGCCACTGTTGGGGCTGTTGGGTACGGTCATCGGCATGATCAAGGTTTTCAATGCCATCGTCATGGAGGGCGCGGGCAATCCCGCGGTTCTGGCCGGGGGTATTTCCGAAGCGTTGTACACCACCGCGGCCGGTCTGGTGGTGGCGATTCCGGCGCTGTTTTTCCATCGTTTTTTTTCCCGCCGCATCGACGAGATCGCGGTACTGATGGAACAGGACGCCGTCAAACTGGTGGATGTGATTCACGGTGATCGCGAAGCAGATTCCACAGAAGGTGCGAATAAGTGAAGTTTCAACGCCAGCCGGTGGAAGAGGCCAGTGTCAACCTGACGCCACTCATTGACGTGGTTTTTTTGTTGCTCATTTTCTTTATGGTGTCCACCACCTTTACCCGGGAGCGGGAATTGACGCTGCAGCTGCCCGAGGCGGTGGCCGACTCGGCCGCGGAAACCCCTGAATTCATCGAGATCGAGGTGAGCGTCGATGGTGAGTACGCCATCGATCAGCAACGGCTGGTGAACCGGGAACGGGAAACCCTGGCCAGGGCCCTGCGGGAGAAGGCACAGGGCAATCTGGAATTGCCGCTGATCATTACGGCGGATGCCAACGCCACCCACCAGGCGGTGATGACCGCCATGGATGTGGCCGGTGAGTTGGGCTTCACCCGGCTTCGGCTCACTGCCCAGCAACCGGAGCAATAAGGCGAACGTGCAAAAACTGCTGACCTCAATCTGGTATGGTTCCCATCCCCTGAGCTGGCTGTTGTGGCCGTCGTCATTGTTGTTTCGCGCCCTGGCCGGTTGGCGGCGCAAAGCGTTTCTCGCCGGTCGCCGGCCCGCCTACCACGCGCCGGTACCGGTGATTGTGGTGGGCAACCTCAACGTCGGGGGCACCGGAAAAACACCGGTAACTCTGGCATTGTTGCAGGAACTGCGGCAGCGTGGCTGGAACCCCGGAGTGGTAAGTCGCGGCTATGGTGGAGAGGCGTCCAGCTACCCGCATCGGGTGAGTGCCACCGACACCGCCGGCGTAGTGGGGGATGAACCGCTGATGATTCATCTGCGCACCGGGGCCCCGGTGGTGGTGGATCCGGATCGGGCGGCGGCGGTACGGGAATTATTGCAGCCAGGGGATGTGGATGTGGTGATCAGTGATGACGGTCTGCAGCACTATCCCCTGGCCCGCACGCTGGAGCTGGTGGTGGTGGACGGCCAGCGGGGTTTTGGCAACCGCCACACCTTGCCTATGGGGCCGCTGCGGGAGCCCATGGAGCGCCTGGCGGAGGTGGATGCGTTGCTGGTGAACGGACCAGGCACTCACGTCAGTCTGAAACAGTTATCCCAATGGTCCGTTCCGCAATTCACTCTCAGTCTCAACGCCGGGCCACCGGTGGCGCTGAATTCAGAATCCGAGGCAGCGCTGGATGCAGCTCTCCAAGGTCAGGTTTACGCGGTGGCCGGCATCGGCCATCCGCAACGGTTTTTTGCCACCCTGGCGCAAATGAACATTGCCCATGAGCCGGTGGTTTTTGACGATCATCACGACTACACAGAACTGGACCTGGAACCTTACGAGGAAGGCTTTATCCTCACCACCGAAAAGGATGCCGTCAAACTGCGCGCACTACGCCATTTGAAGGCTGCCTACGTGCCTGTGGACACCCAGCTTTCCGGGGAGTTAATGGATGTTATACTGGCCCGGCTTGAGCACTTCAAACAACATCACCGTCACCGCTATTAATTTATCATGACCGAATACGCCGTTATTATTCCGGCCCGATATGCCTCCACCCGCCTGCCCGGTAAGCCGCTGCAGGACATTGCCGGCAAGCCCATGTTGCAGTGGGTGTACGAGCAGGCCAGCAGGAGCCAGGCCCGACGGGTGATCATCGCCACCGACGATCAGCGCATCGAGGCGGCTGCCCGCCAGTTCGGTGCCGAGACCGTGATGACCCGCAGTGACCATGATTCCGGTACCGACCGGCTGCAGGAAGTGGTGGCCGGGCTGGGCCTGGCGGATGATGCTCTGGTGGTGAACGTACAGGGGGATGAACCCTTGATCCCGCCGCAGGTTATCGATCAGGTGGCCGCCAATCTGGCCGGCTCGGGAGCCGGTATCGCCACTCTCAGTGAACCCATCGTCGATGCGGCCACTTTGTTCGATCCCAACGCGGTAAAGGTGGTGGCCGATGCCAATGGCTACGCCCTTTACTTCAGCCGAGCCCCCATTCCCTACAGCCGGGATACCTTCACCGACCCGGGCAGTGGAGCGCTGCCACTGCAAATGATCCCGCAGCGGCACATCGGTATTTACGGCTACCGGGTGCAGCTGCTGCATGACTTTGTGCGCTGGGGGCCTTGTGCACTGGAACAAACAGAGCGTCTGGAGCAATTGCGCGCCATGTGGCATGGCGTCCGCATCCATGTACAACAGGCGCTGGTCACGCCGCCGCCGGGAGTGGATACTCCGGCGGATCTGGAGCGGGTGCGGCGCCTGCTGGGGGGCTGACCGGCAGCCTGGCTGGGAGTAATCTATGGTGAAAAAAGTTCTCTTCGTTTGCCTGGGCAATATCTGTCGCTCACCCACCGCAGAGGCAGTGTTTCGGGGTAAAGTGCGGGCGCTCGATCTGCAGCATTGCATCGCCCAGGATTCCTGCGGCACCTCCCGTTACCATGTGGGAGAGCCACCGGACAACCGGGCCATGGCCGCCGCCCGCAAGCGCGGCTATGACATGTCGGATCTGCGGGGACGGCAGGTCAGTCCCGAGGATTTCAAGCAATTCGATTACATCCTGGCCATGGACCGCAGTAACCTCAGCGACCTGAGGCGGCTGGCGCCGGAGCCCCATGCCCACAAGATCGAACTCTTTCTGAAATACAGCTCCTCCGACGAGCGCGAGGTTCCGGACCCCTATTATGGCGGTGGCGAGGGCTTTGATCATGTATTGGATCTGGTGGAGGATGCCTGCGAGGGGTTGTTGCAACGGCTTCAGGGTGATCTGTGAACGTTGCCGCCGGCGTTTCGCTGCGGCCCTACAATACCCTGGGGGTCGCGGTCCGGGCGCAATGGTTTGCCCGGCTGACCGCGGCCGCCCAGATACCCTCACTGCTGGCGCGTTTCGGCGGGTCGCCCATCCTGGTGCTGGGTGGCGGCAGTAATCTGGTACTCACCAGCGAGGTTCCCGGCCTGGTTCTTCACAATGCCATCGGTGGCCTGGAGCTGTTGGCGGAAGACGGTGACGGTGTTTCCCTGCGCGTGGGCGCGGGCGAAAACTGGGATCAACTGGTGGCCCGCTGCACCGGACAGGGCTGGTTTGGCCTGGAAAACCTCAGCTGGATACCCGGCTCGGTGGGGGCCGCGCCGATTCAGAATATTGGTGCTTATGGGGTGGAATTAAAGGATACCCTGCTGGCTGTGCACACCGTGGGTATTGAGGATGCTGAGCCCCACCGGTTCAGTGCGGCGGACTGTCGCCTGGGCTACCGCGACAGTATTTTCAAGCACGAGCAACAGGATCGCCAGATTATTACGGCGGTGGACCTGCGGCTGCACAAACGTCCCCATCTGCAACTGGAATACGGTGAGATCCGCCAGACCGCTGAACGCTGGGGCCATGACCTGAAGCGGCTGACACCATCCCAGGTGCGACAGCTGATTATTCGTATCCGTCAGGAAAAGCTGCCGGATCCGGCCCTGGCTCCCAATGTGGGCAGCTTTTTCAAAAACCCGGTGGTGGATGCAGCTCAGTATCAGTGTTTGCGCCAGCGGGAACCGGAACTGGTGGCGTTTGCCCAGGCGGATGGTCGCTATAAACTGGCGGCCGGCTGGCTGATCGATCGCCTGGGTTGGAAGGGTCGGCGCCTGGGCCAGGCCAGGGTGCACCCGCAACAGGCTTTGGTGTTGGTTAATGAAGGGCATGGCAGTGATGACGTACTGCGGCTGGCGCAGCAGATCCAACGGGACGTGAAGGCCGCGTACGGGGTGGCGTTGGAAGTGGAGCCCCGTATTATCCGGGGCTCCTCCCGCCTGGATTAAGGCTGAGGGCCTGGGTTGGCCCTCAGTTTTTGTTGCTGGCGGAGCCTGAGGCCTGGTTGGCGGCTTCCCGCTGCCGGCGTCGGATTTCCCGGGGGTCGTTCGCCGCCCTTTGACCACCGCCGTCCTGGTCGTCCCCGGCGTCAGCGGTGGGTTGGGCTGGTTCCGGCCTGGCAGTGGCGGCCGGTTTATCCGGCTTCACCGCCGGAGCCTGCTTGGGGGCATCCGGTTGTGAAGGTTGTTGCACCGGAGTGGGTCGGGTCTCGGCCCGGGTATTTTCCGGGGCTGCCGGCTTGCTATCCGGCCGGGAACCCGTTGCCACGGCGGCCGAATCCACGGCGGCCGAATCCACGGTGGCCGAATCCACGGTGGCCGAATCCACGGTGGCCGAATCCTGTTTCTGCCCGCCATGGGATGGCCCTGAGCGATTGGATCCCGGCGCGGATTCCTGTCGGTTGCCGGCTTGGTGCCCGGGTGAAGCCTGGGCATTGGCCGCGGACTCCGATTTTTGGCCAGTAGCAGATGCCGACGCTCTTTGCGCCGGGTCTGGTTTCGACTCGGGCTGGCTGGCGCCGGACCCCTGCCCCCTGGCCGGAGGCTGTTCCCCGGATGAGGGTCGCTTCTCCGCTGCAGGCTGTTTCTCCGCTGCAGGCTGTGTCTCCGCTGAAGGCTCTGCCCCCTGACGGGTCTGAGACGCCGCCTGGGGGGCAGTTGCCGTATCGCCTTGCGCACCGGCCTGGGGTGGTTGGGCCCGCTCGGATCCGGCGTCGGCCTTGGTTTCGCGCCGGGAATCGCCTTTGCTTTCTGCTCCGCCACGGGGGCTGCTGTCAGCTTCCTTCGCGCCGCGCTGGGGCCCCTGGGCGGGGTCAGGCGGGTGAGTGCCGGTTTCCGCCTTCACCCCAGTGGCAGAGCCTTCCGCTTTGGCAGTGACATCACCCTGGGCAGGGGCTGGCGCCGAATCCTGGCGCTGGCCTTCTTTGCTGGTGCCATCATCCTTGCCACCGTCCTGGGTCCGTTCCGCAGCCTGGGCCTTGCTCTGGCGGCGCTTGCGGGTATCACTTGGGCTACGGCGCCGGCCCCGGCGGGAACTGCCGGAGTCCTGCTGCTGGTCCCGATCCTCCTGGTTATCATTCTTGCTGGGCTGTTGGGGCTCGCCGGATTTGGCTTTGCCCTGCTGGTCCTTTTTCTGGTTGCGATTGCGGGGTTTGCGCTCGCCTTTCTTGCCGCTATCCTTGCCACCATCCTTACTGCCTTCTTTACCGGCATTGTCCTTATTGCCGTCACGCTGGCTCTTGTCCCGGCCCTTGGCGTCGTTGCCATCACCCTTATCGCCTTTGTTATCGGCTTTATTGTCCCGCCGGTTGCGGTTCCTGTTGTCCCGCTGTTCACCACCCTGACGACGATTGTTGCCACGCGGGTTACGGTTGCCGGATTTCTGTCCAGTGCGGTCCGGGGAACGGCGGTTGCGGTTTTCCGTGCTGTCGGCCTCCGATTCATTACTGCTGAACAGCTGAACGAACCAGGCGAACAGACGGGAGAAGAAGCTGGGATCCTTTTTCACGATAGGCATGGGTGCCGGCGTGTTGGGCTGAATCATCTGCACCGCGGCTTCCTCCGGCTTGCGGATCGGGCTTTCGCCGGGACCGGTAATCAGCTCTTCCTCTTCCTCAGCCGCCTCCACCAGTTCATAGCTGTGGCTTTCGGAATCCACCTGATCGGTGCGGAAGCGGGAAACCTCAAAGTGGGGGGTTTCCAGGTTGGGGCTGGGCAACACCAGCACCCGCACTTTGTTGCGGGCTTCGATGGCGACGATATTGTCGCGTTTTTCGTTCAACAGATAGGTGGCCACGTTCACCGGCACCTTGGCATGGATTTCGGAGCTGTGTTCTTTCAGCGCCTCTTCCTCAATCAGCCGCATGATGTTCAAGGATAGCGAGTGCAGATCCCGGATAAAGCCAACCCCGTTGCAGCGGGGGCAGATATGACCACTGGTTTCCCCCAGGGAAGGCCGCAGCCGCTGACGGGACAATTCCATCAGCCCGAAGCGGGAAATCCGTCCCACCTGGATGCGAGCCCGGTCCACTTCCAGGGCATCGCGCATCCGGTTTTCCACTTCCCGCTGATTGCGGTTGGCGTTCATATCGATGAAGTCCACCACGATCAGGCCGCCCATGTCCCGCAGCCGCAGCTGGCGGGCGATTTCGTCCGCGGCCTCCAGATTGGTCATGAGCGCGGTTTCCTCAATATCCGCCCCCTTGGTGGCCCGGGAGGAGTTGATATCAATGGATACCAGCGCTTCGGTGGGATCAATCACAATGGAGCCGCCGGAGGGCAGTTTCACTTCCCGTTCGAAGGCAGTCTCAATCTGGGATTCGATCTGATAGCGGTTGAACAGCGGGATATTGTCACTGTAGAGCTTGATCTTGTTTTCATACTGGGGCATCACCTGGCGCACAAAGCTCAGAGCTTCCTGGTGTACCTCCGGATTATCGATCAGTACTTCACCGATATCCTGCCGCAGATAATCCCGTACCGCGCGGATAATCACGTTGCTTTCCTGATAAATCAGAAACGGCGCCTTGCGCTGATTGGAAGCCTCGGTGATGGATTCCCACAGGGTCAGCAGATAATCCAGATCCCATTGCAGTTCTTCCACACTGCGGCCAATGCCGGCGGTGCGGATGATCACGCCCATATCGGCGGGAATATTGAGGGCATTCATGACATCCCGCAGGGCCGCGCGGTCATCGCCGTCAATGCGACGGGAAATGCCACCAGCCCGGGGGTTGTTGGGCATCAGTACCAGATAGCGGCCCGCCAGACTGATAAAGGTGGACAGGGCTGCGCCTTTGTTGCCGCGCTCCTCCTTGCCCACCTGGAGAATCACCTCCTGGCCTTCCTTGATGACATCCTTGATGGTGAAACGACCCTGGATGTCCTTGGGGCTCTTGGTGAAGTATTCGCGGGAGATTTCCTTGAGGGGAAGAAAGCCGTGGCGTTCGGAGCCGAAGTCCACGAAGGCGGCTTCCAGACTCGGTTCTATGCGGGTAATACGACCTTTGTAGATATTGGATTTTTTCTGTTCTCGGGTGCGGTGCTCGATGTCCAGATCGTACAGACGCTGACCATCCACCAGGGCGACGCGCAGCTCTTCGGAGTGCGCGGCATTGATTAACATTCTTTTCATGTGGGGTTGTTTCCAACATTCGCAGCGTGACACAGCGGAAGGAAACGGATTATGGACGGTAAGCCGGGACGAACCGATCTGAGTCAGATGCCACAGATCAGCGGCCGGATCCCTCAGGATCTCAGGCTATTGTGACAACCCCATGGCATGCTCGGACTGGGGGTCAGTTGCGCTGTTTCCGGTATGAATCACATCGCGTTCAGTACCGGTTAATTCGCTTATCACCGGTTGCGCAGCCGTATTCAGGTCGGGCTGCCTGCCTTATCCAGCCGGGATGTCCGGTTATAGATTGCACTGTGTGAATGCCTGTGTGCAATGGACTGACCGGGCGTTGTTATTCCCGCCGGATAAATAATCTCGTTTCTTTTCTACGCTGTTAAACGCCTGTTTAACACTTACGCTGACCAGACCCAGGGGCCGACAGCGTGCCTTAATCACTTACTGTAACAATTACCATAGCTTGAGCACTGTGCGTTGCGGCCGAATGCCCTTTATGCATTCTGGCGTTCCGCTCTTCGCTCCAAACCCCTGCTTGATCACCGGGCCACGGGTGCATTGACTCCGGGCGGTGACGGGTTCGGGCGGCAACGTGGAACCAGGGTGCTGGCGCCACGATTTGGGTTTTGGCTCGCGGCTCTCCGCCGGAACGGCAAGGCCTGATCCGGCAGTGGATTCCGCTTGGGCTAATGGGGAAGCTGAAGCCGTTTGGTTGTTACTCCATTGCGTGCGGCGCCATCTTCCGATGCCTGCTGCAGCGGCCTTTCAGGATAATTAGGCGAAAACTGTTATCCCGAGTAGAATAATCAGCTCCGGATCACACACCATCATTTTTTTGGTTTCCAGTGTTTCCTGGTTTCCAGTGTCGATGGCGGATCAGACGGGGTACCTGGCTATGCCTTGCCTGCCGCTTCCTCAGGCTCCCCGCAATATAGCAGGAAATATTAACCTCATCAATCACATAGCATTAAGTCTTTGATTCTTCATGAACAGCACTGAAAAACGCCCCAGCGTGGCCATGGTTACCGTCTCTGAGGACCAGGAGGACCAGCGACTGGATAACTTTCTGCTGGGGCAACTGAAAGGCGTACCCAAGTCCGCGGTCTATCGCATGATTCGCAAGGGCGAGGTGCGGGTCAACAAAGGCCGGAGCCGGCCTGAGTACCGCCTGCGGCCTGGGGATCGGGTGCGGGTACCTCCTGCCCGTACCCGGCCGGACGCTGCCCAGCCCTTTGTGGGGGAGGCCTTGAAAGCCCGCCTCAATGCCGCAATTCTGTACGAGGATGATGGCTTGCTGGTGTTGGACAAGCCCAGTGGACTGGCGGTGCATGGGGGCAGTGGCCTGAGCCTGGGAGTGATTGAGGCGCTGCGGCAGATGCGGCCCGGGCAACGGTTTCTGGAGCTGGTGCACCGCTTGGACCGGGACACCTCCGGTTGTCTGATGGTGGCCAAGAAGCGCAGTGTGCTCAAGGCTCTGCACCGGGATCTGCGGGAGGGCCGGGTGCACAAAACCTATCTGGCGCTGGTGTGGGGCCGCTGGAACGGCCTCGAACACCGGGTGGAGGCGCCCCTCAGCAAACAGCACCTCAGCTCCGGCGAGCGGGTGGTGCGGGTGGCCAGTGATGGCAAGCCCTCTCTTACGGTGTTCCGCCAGGTTCGGTTGTACACCCGGGCCACCCTGGTGGAAGCCGAGCCGGTGACCGGGCGTACCCACCAGATCCGGGTGCATGCTCAATATGCCGGTCATCCCATTGCCGGTGACGACAAATATCTGCCGCGGGAACCGGCCGCCTATTTTGAGGGGCTGGGCTTGAAGCGCTTGTTTCTGCACGCGGCCCGGCTGGAGCTGGCGGCGGAAGATGGCGTTCGCCGCTGCTTTGAAGCGCCCCTGCCGGGGGAGTTGGCGCAGGTTCTGGGAGGATTGCAGACCGCCGATGTCTGACTACAAGTTAATTGTTTTCGATTGGGACGGGACCCTGATGGACTCCCTGTCCCGGATTGCCGATTGCATGCAGGCGGCGGCCCGGGATCTGGGTCTCGAACCCGCCACCGAGCAACAGGTGCATGGGGTGGTGGGTCTGGCGCTGGATCTGGCCATTCAGCAGCTGCATCCGGCCCTGGCCCCGGAGCAATTGCTGGGCATGCAGGAACGTTACGCCCAGCACTACGTGACCGCGGAAACCACGCCCAGCCCGTTTTATCAGGGTGTGCCTGAGCTGCTCACCGAGCTGCGACAGCGGGGCAAACTGCTGAGTGTGGCCACCGGCAAGAGCCGCAAGGGCCTGGAGCGGGTATTTGCGGCCCATGCCGTGGGGCACTGGTTTCACAGTTCCCGCTGCGCCGATGAAACCCGCTCCAAACCGGAACCGGATATGCTCCTGGAGATCCTGGACTATCATGGGATGAAGCCCCGGCAGGCGCTGATGGTGGGTGACACAACCTTCGATCTGGAGATGGCCCGCCGGGCCGGAGTGGATGCGGTTGGCGTCACCTGGGGTGCCCATGATATAACTCGGCTCCAGCGACATCGACCCCAAACGTGCGTGGACAGCGTGCAGCAGCTGGCCACCTGGTTGCAGCAAGTAGTTTAAGGAACATCACAGATGACCGAAAACCAGAATCCGAATCCCAATCTGCAGACTGGCGAGCGCAGCCGTTTCAATCGCCCGCGCACCAGTAAAGAGTGGAAACTGATTGAAAAAATGGTGATGGCCTCTCAGGATGAGCAGCGCAAGGCCCGGCGCTGGGGCATCTTTTTCAAGTCCCTCACTTTTGTCTATCTGTTCGTGATGCTGATGGTGTTCAACCCCGGTATGTGGGGCAGCGATGGCGTCAGCGTCGGTTCGCCACACACTGCGCTGGTGGATGTCAAAGGCATGATCATGGATGACTCCGAGGCCAGTGCGGATCGCTTGGTGAAAGGTCTGCGGGATGCGTTTGAGGCGGAACAATCCAAAGGGGTGATACTGCGGGTGAACAGCCCGGGTGGCAGCCCGGTGCAGTCGGGCCTGGTGTATCGGGAAGTGCAGCGCCTGAAAGCAGTACATCCCGACAAAAAAGTCTATGCCGTGATCACTGATATCGGAGCCTCCGGGGCCTATTACATTTCCGCCTCCGCCGACGAGATTTACGCCGACCCGGCCAGCTTGGTGGGGTCCATTGGGGTGGTCAGCGACGGCTTCGGTTTTGTGGAGGCCATGGACAAGGTGGGCGTGGAGCGCCGGGTATTCAGTTCCGGTGACAACAAAGCCATGCTGGATCCGTTTCAGCCCCTGGACCCCAAGCAAAAAGAATTCTTTGCCACCATTCTGGACGATGTTCATCAGCAGTTTATCGACGCGGTAAGAGAAGGCCGTGGCGATCGCATCAAAGGCGATAAGGCGCTGTTCTCGGGATTGTTCTGGTCCGGACGCCAGGCACTGGAGCTGGGGCTGGTGGACGGTCTGGCCAGCCCGGGGCAGGTGGCGCGGGAAATCATCGGTGAAGAGGAAATTGTCGACTATACTCCACGACCCTCGCCGCTGCAGGCGTTGACCGGACGTCTGGGAGTGGCAATCGCCGATCGGGTGATGGCCGTGCTGGGGATTGGCGCCGTACGCCTGCAGTAATGAATGGATACACCGGAGCGGCGGGGCACCGCCGTCCGGATTCAGTGGCCCGCTTTCAACAACCGGTTAACAATGGCTTCCAGAGTGCTCTGCATGGGCTGGTAATCGATAAAAACATTGCCGGCCTCGTCATTGCGGGTAGGCAGCCAGCTTAGGCGCATCAATAAAAAGCCGTGAATGCAGGCGGTAAAGTCCTCTGCCCGCAACGGATCATTCTCCCCACAGCACTGATCAATCAGACCCTGAATTCGAAGATGCAAGTCGGCGATTTCCGGCGGCAGGCTGAAGTTTTGATTTACCGCGGCCCGATGATTCAACGGATCATAGCCCAGGGGGACAGACTGGTCCCGCAGCATCAGACGAAAGTAAGCCGGATGATCCCCCAGAAAAATCAGCATTTCCCGGGCGCCCCGATGCAGGGTTTCCAGAGCGGATTCCCCGGGCTTGGCTAAATACAATTGCGACAGGCCCTTGCTGATACGACTGCCCATGGCCGCCAGAATATCCTCCCGGCCACCAAAATGGGCGTAGACGGAAGGCAGCTTGATGCCGATCTTGTCCGCCACATCCTGCAATTTCAGATGTTCGATGCCATGCAACGCGGCCAGTGCTTCCGCCTCATCAATTATTTTTTCTTTGGTGTTCCTGCGTCGGGGTTTATTGATCTGAATATCATCGGCCATGTGTGTTTCGCCTCGTCTTACAGGGTGCGTGACTTCTGCTCGCGCACGCCGTAGCACCTAACAATATAAGTGTAGACCCCCGACGAAATTTGTTCAGAATTTAGCAAAAAAAATTACGGAATCTGTATACCCCGGTTACGTAACAGCTGAGCTAATTTTATTAGGGGCAAACCTATCAATGTGTTAGGGTCATCACCCTCCATGCGTTCGAAAAGTGCAATGCCCAATCCCTCCGATTTGAAACTGCCGGCGCAATCGTAAGGGGTCTCTCGTGTCAGGTAACGTTCAATTTCCTGGGGGGAAAGTTCACGGAAGTAAACCTGGAAAGGTTCTACCAGCGTGTCCATCTGGTCACTGTTGCCATCATAAAGACACAGCGCCGTTAAAAACGTGACCTGGTTTCCGCTGCAGGCCTTAAGTTGCGCAACCGCCCTGGCGTGGTCCCCCGGTTTGCCCTGAACCCGGCCATTCACCACAGCCACCTGATCACTGGCGATGATCAGAGCTTTGGGGTAATGCGCGGCCACCGCTTTGGCCTTGGCTTCGGCCAGGCGGGCCGCCAGGGCGGCCGGTTCTTCTCCGGGGCGGGGGGTCTCATCGATCTCGGGGGCGCAGGTCTCGAACTGCGGCAGGATTTTACTCAGCAGGGAGCGCCGATAAGGAGAGGAAGACCCCAGAACGATCTGTTTCACAATGAACTCCTAGCACTGTGCGGTGACGAAAGAATACGGGAGCGCGGGGCTGGGCCAGACCCTTACTGCATTAGGCTGATGCTGGAGCACCGGCTCCGGGGGGCGCATGATCGCACAGGGAAAATCCCTGATCCAGCCGAAAAAAAGCCCGTTAAAGCCTTTGACAGCATAGGACTCTGACCCTAGAATTGCGCGCTTATGTTTGAGCACCCACTGCCACTGACCATTAAACCGCTCAAGCTCGCCCGCCAGGAGGGTAAGCTCACGGGCCATATGCCGTTGGCGCGGTTGCAGAATCTGGCGGCGGATTGTGTCAGCGCCGAGGGTCTGGTGGAAGCCGATCTCCAGCTTTATACGGAGCAGGGTTGGCCGGCGCTGCGGGGTAGTGCCAGTGCCCGGGTTCAGCTGGTGTGTCAGCGTTGCCTGGAGCCGGTGACCGTGGCCCTGGCGGTGGATATCACCCTGGGGTTTGTGCAGGGTGAATCTCAGTTGCAAAGCCTGCCGGAATCCCTGGAACCCTTCGTGCTTGAGGCCGAAGAGATTCCGCTGGCGGAGCTGCTCGAGCAGGAATTGATTCTGGCGTTGCCGATTGTGGCCTATCACGATCACTGTGAGCCTATCCCTTATCAGGAGCAGGAGCCTGGCGACAGCGGCGCGCAAGAGGAAAAGCCCAACCCCTTTGCTGTGCTTGAACAGCTGAAGGGCAAAGTGGATAAATCAGACAACTAGAGTTTTTTTAGAGTCAGGAGCTAACAATGGCCGTTCAACAGAACCGTAAAACTCGATCCAAGCGAGGCATGCGTCGCTCCCATGACAGCCTGTCCCGGCCGACCCTGTCCGAAGACGTGACCACCGGTGAGATCCATCGTCGTCACCACGTGACCGCCGACGGGTTCTATCGTGGTCGTCAGGTTGTGCCCAGCAAAGACGACGAGTAATCCCCCTCACCCCCATGGTTACCCTTGCGGTTGATGCCATGGGCGGGGATCTGGGTCCCCCCATCACAGTACCCGCAGTCCTGCGCGCCCTTAATGAGCAGCAGGATCTGCGGGTTTTGTTGTTTGGCAATAAGCAGGACATTCTGCATTATCTGGGCTCTCCCGTTCCAGAGCGGCTGCAGCTGATCCACACGGAACAAACCGTGGGCATGGGGGAGTCCCCCTCCCTGGCGCTACGCACTAAAAAACAGTCTTCCATGGCACTGATGCTGGCCGCTGTCCGCGACGGCGAGGCGGACGGCTGTGTCAGTGCCGGCAACACCGGCGCCCTCATGGCGATGAGTCGGCATATTCTTAAAACCACCGAATCCATTGATCGTCCCGCCATCATTTCCGCGCTGCCCCGGGCGGACGGCCGGCACACCTTCGTGCTGGATCTGGGCGCCAACGTGGGTTGTGATTCGGAGCAGTTATATCAGTTTGCCGTCATGGGGCGGGCGGTGGCCAGGGTTCTCGACGGCGGCCGTGAGCCCAGAGTGGCATTGCTCAATATTGGCAGTGAAGACATCAAGGGCAACGATCAGGTGAAAGCCGCCAGCGAACTGCTGAGTGAGGACGACAGCCTGCACTACATCGGTTACGTGGAGGGTTCGGATCTATTCCAGGCCCGGGCGGATGTGGTGGTGTGCGATGGCTTTGTGGGCAATGTGGCCCTGAAAACCATCGAGGGTCTGGCCCGTTACGTCATGTCCGAAGTGCGGCGCGAATTTCGCAGCAACTGGTGGAGTAAACTGCTGGGGCAGCTGGTAATACCCCTCTGGCGTCGGGTGGAGAACCGCATCAATCCCAGCGGTTATAATGGCGCGGCCTTTGTGGGGTTGCGCGGTGTGGTGGTGAAGAGTCATGGCAACGCCGATGCCTTCGAATTCAGCCAGGCCATTTTCAGCGCCCGTCGTTACGTGGACCGGGAGCTGCCGAAAGAAATCGAAAAGCAGTTGAATTAGCGGGAATATCGCTAAATTTTGTTACTTTTCCGGCGAGCGTGCCGGAGTTTGGGCCGGTATGATGGGCAGGTATTGTCACCCCGGACGTAGAATGACTACCCCGGGCAATGAACGATGAGCAACGAAAGACAGGGAACCCCATGAATACATCACTGGCATTTGTTTTTCCCGGACAAGGCTCCCAGTCCGTGGGCATGATGGCGGATTTGAACGCGGCCCATGGCGAGGTGAAAGCCACCTTCGCTGAGGCGTCGGAGTATTTCGGCCGCGATATGTGGAGCATGGCCCAGGAGGGGCCGGAATCCCTGTTGGCGCAGACCGAAATCACCCAGCCGATGATGTTTGTGGCCGGAGTGGCCGCGTGGCGGGCCTGGTGTGCCAGCACCGATATGCGGCCGGCGCTGATGGCCGGGCACAGTCTGGGGGAGTACACGGCCTATGTCTGCAGTGGCGCCATCAGCCTGGAGCAGGGGGTGGAACTGGTTAAGCGTCGCGGTGAACTGATGCGGGATGCCTGCCCCGGGGGCCAGGGCAAGATGGCGGCGGTGATCGGTCTGGACGACGAGCAGGTGATTGCCGTCTGTGAACAGGCCGCCGGCGGGGAGGTGGTGCAGGCGGTGAATTTCAACGCCCCGGGCCAGGTGGTGATCGCCGGTCACGGGGCGGCGGTGGATAGGGCAGTGGAGCTGGCCCGGGAGGCCGGGGCCCGCAAAGCCATGCCCCTGGCGGTGAGCGTGCCCTGTCATTCCGACTTGATGCGGCCGGCGGCGGAGCAACTGGCGGAGCAGTTGCGGGCCACTGCCATCCAGCAACCCGCCATACCTGTGGTCAACAATATCGACGCCGAGGTGGAGCTGAACCCGGATCAAATCCGGGAAAAACTGATCGCCCAGCTATACAGCCCGGTGCTGTGGGTGGCCTCGGTCAAGACCATCGCCGCCACTGGCGTGGATACCCTGGTGGAGTGTGGCCCCGGCAAGGTACTTTGTGGCATGAGCAAGCGGGTGGAGCGGGGGCTGACCGTGCACAGCCTGCAGGATCAGGCCGGCTTCGACAGCGCTCTGGGGGCGTTGAGTCCATAACATTGAAAACAAAACCAACAAGGAGTGCGATATGTCCCTAGACGGGAAAGTGGCGTTGGTGACCGGTGCCAGTCGTGGTATTGGCCGGGCCATCGCGGAGAGTCTGATTCAACAGGGGGCCCTGGTGGTGGGCACTGCCACCAGCGAATCCGGTGCCGAACACATCACTGCCTATATCCAGGCCACCGGCAATCAGGGCCGTGGCTACTGCCTGAACGTCACCGATCCGGCCAGTATTGACAGTGTGCTGGGGCAGATTCAGGCGGCGTACGGGGCGCCCCAGATACTGGTGAATAACGCCGGCATTACCCGCGACAACCTGATGTTGCGAATGAAACAGGAAGAGTGGGATCAGGTGATCGATACCAACCTGAGCTCGGTGTTTCGCATGAGCAAGGCCTGCCTCAAGGGGATGGCCAAATCCCGCTGGGGCCGCATTGTCAATATCAGCTCGGTGGTGGGCTTGATGGGTAACGCCGGACAGGCCAATTACAGTGCCGCCAAGGCCGGTCTGGAGGGGTTCACCCGCTCACTGGCCCGGGAGATGGGTTCCCGGGGTATTACGGTGAACTCGGTGGCACCCGGCTTTATTGATACGGATATGACCCGGGATCTGCCGGAGGCCAATAAAGAAGCCATGATCGGCCAGATTCCTCTGGGCCGCCTGGGTGCTCCGCAGGAGGTGGCTGCGGTGGTGGCCTTCCTGGCGGGTGAAGAATCTGGTTACATTACCGGGGCAACAATTCCTGTTAATGGCGGTATGTATATGTGATATAGTTGCCGCAAACTGATTAGGCACCGGTGGTAATCTGCGGGAGCAACAGAGATTCACCAGGGCCATTTCTCAGGCACATTCAGGGGGCAGGTTGTCACCCGCATTACGCTTTATATAAACTACAAACCCTAATTTCTGTAGGGATCATGCACAGGAGATATAAGTCAAATGAGTAGCAATATCGAAGAGCGCGTCAAGAAAATCGTTGCTGAACAGCTGGGCGTTAAACTGGAAGAAGTCACAAATGACGCCTCTTTCGTGGAAGATCTGGGGGCTGACTCGCTTGACACTGTTGAGCTGGTAATGGCGCTCGAAGAAGAATTCGAGACCGAGATTCCGGATGAAGAGGCCGAGAAGATCACCAAGGTACAGGAAGCCATCGATTACGTGCAGGCCAACCTGTAACAAGCTGCTCCAAAGCAAAAGGCCGCTGTTTTTTCAGCGGCTTTTTTTTATCTGTGAAAAAACCTCACCCCTGGATGGACCTGGTATCCGGTGGTGGGACACAGGAAATCTTTTGCAAGATAATTGCGCTATATCACCCGCGCCCGTCAGGGGTAAACTTGGGGGGTATACATAAGTGTGAAAACAGTTCAGCCTTTGGAGGAAGCATCGTGAGCCGCAGAGTGGTGATCACTGGAATGGGGGCGGTAACGCCCCTGGGGAACAGCGTGCAACAAACCTGGCAGAACCTGGTGGCCGGAAAAAGTGGTATCGCCCCCATTGAAAACTATGATGTGTCCACCTACGCCACCCGGTTCGCAGGGCAGATCAGGGATCTGGATATGACCGAATACCTGTCCGCCAAGGATGCCCGCAAGATCGACCCCTTTATTCAATACGGTCTGGTGGCCAGTGTACAGGCAATCCGTGACAGCGGCCTGGAAATCACCGACGCCAACCGCAAGCGTATCGGCGTGGCGGTGGGATCTGGAATCGGCGGAATCGGCACCATTGAAAAAAACAAGGAACTGCTGGACAAAGGCGGTATCCGCAAGGTCAGCCCGTTTCTGGTGCCAGGCTCCATCATCAATATGATCTCCGGTAACCTGTCCATCATGTACGGTCTGCAGGGGCCCAACTGGGCCATCACCACCGCCTGCACCACCGCCACCCATTGCATCGGTTATGCCTCCCGCATGATCAAATATGGCGACGTGGAAGTGATGATCGCCGGGGGTGGCGAGTGTGGATCATCGCCCCTGGGCATGGCGGGTTTCGTGGCCGCCCGGGCGCTGTCCTCCCGTAACGACGATCCCCAGGCCGCCAGTCGCCCCTGGGACAAGGATCGAGATGGTTTTGTACTGGCCGATGGGGCCGGGGTACTGGTGCTGGAGGAATACGAACATGCCCGCCAGCGGGGGGCGCAGATTTATGGTGAGTTGATCGGCTTCGGCGCCAGCTCCGACGCTTACCATATCACGGCACCGCCGGAAAACGGCCGGGGGGCTGCGGATGCCATGCAGAACGCGCTGGACGATGCCGGCATCAATGGGGATCAGGTGGATTATATCAATGCCCATGGCACCTCGACCCAGGCCGGTGATATCGCTGAGACCAACGCCATCAAAACCGTGTTCGGCGAGCATGCCTATCAGTTGTCAGTGAGTTCCACCAAATCCATGGTGGGGCACCTGTTGGGCGCCGCCGGCGGGGTGGAGGCGGTGTTTACCCTGCTGGCTCTGCAAAACCAGGTGGCCCCGCCCACTATCAATCTGGACAATCCGGATGCCGGGTGTGACCTGGATTACGTCCCGCATCAGGCCAAGGAGCGCACCATCAATCTGGCGCTGTCCAACTCCTTCGGTTTTGGCGGCACCAATGGAACCCTGATCTTTAAGCGTGCCTGATCGGGAGATCGAATCCTGGGTTAACGGCAGCCCCGGGCAACAGCTCAGCGTCAGGGATCGGGGCCTGGCCTACGGTGATGGAGTGTTCGAGACGGTGCGCGTCACGCACTCCGGACCGGTGTTGCTGGACTTCCATCTGCAGCGCCTGCGGCAGGGATTGCGGCAGCTGGCTCTTGACCATGACTGGGAACCGCTGGAAGCGGAAATTCACGCCTATCCGGGCTGGTCGGAGCCGGGGGTGGTGAAGCTGGTGGTGACCCGGGGGGAGGGCGGTCGCGGCTACGCCAGCGATGGTGTGCGCGGGCCCAACCGGATCTTTACTCATCATCCGGCGCCCGCTTATCCGCCCCACTGGGCCGTGAAGGGTATTCGGGTGTTTCCCTGTCAGACCCGCCTCGCCCCCAATCCGCTGCTGGCCGGGGTCAAACATCTGAACCGTCTGGAGCAGGTTCTGGCGCGTCGGGAGTGGGGTGCAGAGTCCTTTCAGGAGGGCCTGATGCGGGATACCGACGGCCACCTGGTGGAAGGTGTGTTCAGTAATCTGTTTATGGTCCAGGGTCAGACAGTGGTGACTCCGGCGCTGGACAGTTGTGGGGTGGCCGGGGTAATGCGGCGCTGGTTGCTGGAGGAGTTTTCCCGTCATGGCTGGCAGGTGGTATCCGGCACTCTCGGCCAGAGTTCGCTGCAGCTTGCCGATGAGTGGTTTTTCTGTAACAGTGTTTATGGCATTTGGCCGGTTCGTGAATGGCAACAGCGGCAGTGGCCGGTGGGCGCCGTCACCCGGCAGGCACAGCAGTGGGTAACAGATCGTTGGCAGTTGTAAAGAAAAGCATAATTCTGCTGGTGGTGCTGCTGGCACTGGCTGCCGCGTTGCTGGCGGCGGCGGCCACCTGGTTGCAGCATTGGGCGGATTCCCCCATGCCGTTCACTACCGAGCAGACGCTGGAGGTTCCGGCGGGCTCATCCCTGTATCGGCTGTCCCAGGAGCTGGAACGGGGCGGACTTATTGAGCACGGTCGCTACCTGCGCTGGTACAGCCGGCTCCACGACCTGGGTCATCTGGTGCAGGCCGGGGAATACCGGCTGGCGGTGGGGACCACACCCCACCAGCTGATCGAAAAGATTGCTGCGGGGGACGTTGTTCAGTATGCGGTGACCCTGATTAACGGCCATACCTTTGCTCAGTTTCGTCAGACTTTGGCTGCCGATCCGGTGCTGGAACAGCGTCTGCCGGAGATGACCGTGGCGGACATTCTGGCGGCCCTGGGGGAGCAGCGGGAGCATCCCGAGGGGCTGTTCTACCCCGACACCTATCAATTCCGGCGGGGCGATTCGGATCTGGATGTGCTGGTCCGGGCGTATCAGCGGATGCAGGCACTGCTGCACCAGGCCTGGCAGGATCGGGCGCCGGACCTGCCCTACACCACGCCCTATGAAGCGCTGATCATGGCCTCTATTGTGGAGAAAGAAACCGCGGTGCCGGCGGAGCGGGCGGAGATCGCCGGGGTGTTCGTGAACCGGTTGCGGCGTAATATGCGCCTGCAAACCGACCCCACCGTCATTTATGGCCTGGGATCGGCGTTTGACGGCAACCTGACCCGCGCCCATTTACGGGCCAGTAACCCCTACAATACCTATCGCATTCGGGGGCTGCCGCCCACGCCCATCGCCAACCCGGCACTGCCCGCCATTGAAGCCGCCTTGCATCCCGCCACCACCGAGGCGTTATACTTCGTGGCCAAGGGGGATGGCAGCCATCAATTCTCCCGGACATTGCAGCAGCACCAGCAGGCGGTGCGTCGCTATCAACATCAACGGCGGGCCGATTACCGCTCCAGCCCCGCCCCGGGGAGTGCCAACCCATGACCTTGCGTGGCCGGTTTATCACCGTCGAAGGCACCGAAGGTGTCGGCAAGACCACCAACCTGGAATATGTGCGGCAGTGGCTGCAGCAGCGGGGCATACCCTTTGTGGCCACCCGCGAGCCCGGCGGCACGCCCCTGGCGGAACAGATCCGGGAGCTGCTGCTGGCGCCGAGGCCGGAGCCCGTGGACCCCACTGCGGAGCTGTTATTGATTTTCGCCGCCCGGGCCCAGCACCTGCGGCAAGTGATACTACCGGCCCTGGAGCAGGGCACCTGGGTGCTCTGTGACCGGTTCACCGACGCCACTTTTGCCTATCAGGGTGGCGGCCGGCAAATGGATCGCGACGCCATCGCCAGTCTGGAAACCCTGGTACAGGGGAGCCTGCGGCCGGATGCGGTGATTCTGCTGGATGTCCCGGTGGAAGTGGGGCTGGCCCGGGCCCGGGGGCGGGGAGCGCTGGACCGGTTTGAACAGGAGGACGTGGAATTTTTTCAGCGGGTGCGGGCGGCCTACCGGCAGCGGGCCCGGCAGTATCCGGGTTATCATCTGGTGGATGCGGCCGCTGATCTGGCTCAGGTGCAACAGCGGCTGGATCGGGTATTAACCGAACTTTACCGGCAGTGGCGCCCATGAGTCTTGCAGAATTCGATCATATTCAGGTGGCGTTGCCCTGGCAGCAGGACCAGTGGCAGGGCCTTTTGTCCCGCCACCGGGAGGGGCGGCTGCCCCACGCTTTGCTGCTGCGGGGTGAGCCCGGCACCGGCAAAAACCGGTTTGCCCTGGCGCTGGCCCAGTACCTGTTGTGCGCCCAACCGGTGGCCGGCAGCGCCTGTGGTGACTGCAAGCGCTGTCAATTGAATCTGGCCGGATCCCATCCCGATCTCAATCTGCTGGAGCCGGAGGAGCCCGGACGCGCCATCAAGGTGGATCAGGTGCGAGCGGTGGTGGATTTTGTCAGCAAGAAAGCCCAGCTGGACGGTTACCGGATTCTTCTGCTAAGCCCGGCGGAAGCCATGAACCCCAGCGCCAGTAACGCGTTGCTGAAATCCCTGGAGGAACCCGGCGAGCGGACCCTGTTGATCCTGGTGACCCATCAGGTCAGCCAGGTCCTGCCCACGATCCGCAGTCGCTGTCAGGTGCTGCAGTTTCCGGTGCCGGAGCGCCAGCAGGCCCTGCAGTGGCTGGCGCCTCTGGTGGGGGATAGTGGCAAGGCCGAGAAGCTGCTGAATGTGGCCAGTGGTGCCCCGCTGCGGGCGCTGCAGCTGGATCAGAGCCAGTGGTTGGGGGAACGCAACACGGTGCTGCAACAATGGCTGGCGGTGTTACAGGGCAAGCGGGATCCGGTGCGCACAGCGGAAGGCTGGGGGCAATACCCGATTCTGGAGCTCACCACCTGGCTGCTGGGCTGGCAGATCGATCTGGCGCGATTGATGGCGGGGATGGACACTATCAATAACCGGGATCTGCAACCACAATTGCAAACCGCCAGTGCCCTGGTGAACCCTCAACGGCTGTTTGCCAGCCATGACCACCTGTTGCGGGTACGTCAGATGCTGGTGAGTCAAGCCAATCCTAACCTCCCGTTATTGCTGGAGGAAATTTTGCTGAAGTGGTCACAGGTCCGGTCTCCCTAGCTGGCATTGCAAAGTCCAGATGCTAAACTGAAAAATAATTCCAGGCGATATTGGTCAAGCTAACCTATGGCAATCGGTGGTTCCCGCAGCGGGATTCTCTCGCTGACCATCAAGGACAAAGCGGTGTTGTACGCGGCGTACATGCCCTTTATAAAAAACGGCGGCCTGTTCATCCCCACCAACAAGCAGTACAAGTTGGGGGAAGAGGTGTTTTTGCTGCTGAACCTGATGGAAGAAACAGAAAAGATCCCCGTGGCGGGCAAAATTGTCTGGGTAACCCCCAAGGGGGCTCAGGGCAACCGGGCCGCGGGCATTGGCGTCCAGTTCAACGATCAGGACGATACCGCCCGTTCCAAGATCGAAACCTACCTGGCCGGCGCCCTGCAATCGGATCGCCCCACCCATACCATGTGAGCCGCAAGCCGGCTCCAATAACTCGAATCCTACCGGGTTTGTATGTAAAATCACTGGTTTACTCTCTTGGCGCCCATGCAATCTGGACAGGAACCCGTGTATGCTGGTGGATTCCCACTGTCACCTGGACAAACTCGATCTGACCCCCTACAACGGTGACTTACAACCCGCCCTGGACGCGGCCTTCGCCCGTCAGGTCTCGCAACTTCTCTGCATTGGCATCGATCTGGATCATATGGATGAGGTGCTCGCCCTGGCGGAACGACACCCTCAGGTTCACGCCTCCGTTGGCGTGCATCCTCTGTACCGGGATAGCCGCGAACCCAGCGTAGAGGAATTGCTGCAGGTAGCCCAGCATCCCCGGGTGGTGGCTATCGGTGAAACCGGTCTGGATTATTTCTACGGCGAGGGCGATCTGTCCTGGCAGCGGGAGCGTTTCTGTGTGCATATCGAGGCTGCCCGTAAAAGTAATTTACCCCTGATTATCCACACCCGCGGGGCCAAAGAGGACACCCTCAGCCTGCTGCGGGAGCAGGGGCAAGGTGCAGTCAACGGTGTATTGCATTGCTTCACCGAAGACCTGGATATGGCGCAGCAGGCTGTGGAGATGGGTTTTTTAATCTCCATTTCCGGTATCGTCACCTTCCGTAATGCCAGTGCCCTGCGGGAGGTGGTCCGCGCCCTGCCGCTGGAGCGGCTACTGGTGGAGACCGACGCCCCCTGGCTGGCGCCGGTGCCGCACCGGGGCCGGAAAAACGAGCCCCAGTATGTGGTTGAGGTGGCGGCGAAGGTGGCGGAACTCAAGGGCTGCAGCCTGGAGCGGGTGGCCCGGGTTACCACCGAAAATTACTTCCGCTTGTTTAGCAAAGCGCAACCGCAACACGCCGCGGCAGGACACTGAACATGGCTCAGCAAATGCTCTTGGTGGTGGCCGCCGGCGCTCTGGCGCTGGGCCTGTTGCTAGGCTGGCTGATTGGTCATTTGCGGGCCCAGGGCCCCCTGCAGCAGCTGCGAGGGCAACTGGAGCATCAGGCGGCCTTGCAGCAGCAGGCCCTGGCCCAGACGGAGCAGCAGCTGAGTGCGGCACAGCAGGAGGAAACCCGGATCCGCGAGCAGCTGGAAATACTGCGCGGGGAGCTGGGGGAGCAACAGCGGCTTCAGGCCCAATCCCAGGAGCAGGTCCGTCAGTTAGAGCAGGTGCAGCGGCAACTGGCGGAGCGCGAGCAGCAGCTGGCGGAGTTGCAGGGGGAACTGAGGCGCGAGCACGGCCTGGTGAGCGATCTCAAGGCCCGGTTGGAGGCGGCGCAAAAGGAAACCGCCGAGAAGGTGCAACTGCTGCAGGAAGCCAAGGAACAAATGAAGCTGGAGTTTCAGAGCATTGCCCATAAGCTGTTTGAGGACAAAAGTGAGCGCTTCACCCAGCAGAACAAGAATAACCTGGGGGAGATCCTCAACCCCCTTAAAGAGCAACTCACCGAATTCAAGAAAAAAGTGGAGGATGTCTACGACAAGGAAAGCCGGGACCGGGTCGGGCTGCTGCAGGAGATTGTGTCCCTCAAGGAACTGAATACCCGCATGAGTGCCGACGCCCTCAACCTGACCCGGGCCCTGAAGGGGGACAGCAAGGCCCAGGGCAACTGGGGTGAGATGGTACTGGAGAAGGTGCTGGAGGCCTCCGGCCTGCAAAAAGGCCGGGAATACGAGACCCAGGGCAGTTTCAGTAACGAATCCGGGCAGCGGTTGCGGCCGGATGTGATCGTGCATCTGCCGGAACAAAAGCACGTGGTGATTGATTCCAAGGTGTCGCTGGTGGCCTGGGAGCGGTTCTGCGCTGAGGATGAAACGGAACAGCCGACCCATCTGCGGGCTCACATCGACTCGATCCGGGCCCATATCAAAGCGCTCAGCGGCAAGAACTACCAGGATCTGTACGCCATTAACGCCCCGGATTACGTGCTGCTGTTTATTCCCATCGAGCCGGCATTCCTCAAGGCGCTGGAAAGCGACAGCAAACTGTTCGCCGATGCCTTCGAGAAGAACATCATGCTGGTGTGCCCTTCAACCCTGCTGGTGACCCTGAAAACCATCCACAGTATCTGGCGCTACGAATACCAGAACCGCAATGCCCTGGAAATTGCCCGTCAGGCCGGTGCCCTGCACGACCAGTTCGTGTTGTTCGCGGAATCCCTGACGGATATCGGCGACAAGCTGGACAAGGCACAACAGGCCTATGACACGGCTCACAAGCGACTTACTTCCGGCAAGGGCAATCTGGTGCGACGTATTGAGCGCCTGGAGACCCTGGGGGCCCGGGCCCGGAAAAGCCTGCCGGAGACCTTGCGCCAGGACTCAGATGAGCCTGAGATCTCCGGCGATGGGGAGGTCACCGATAACGGTTAAACTGCCGGACGCATCCCTGGCTGTGGTCTATAGTTCCAACAAGTGCTTTAAAGTTGCGCCAGGCTATTGGCCCGGGCCGAACATGGTTGGAATCACCCGCCTATGTCCAAACCGGAAACCACAGCCACTCCTTTGATTCCCGGCTATGAAATCAAAGAGTTAATCTACGACCAGGGGTTTACCCGGGTGTACCGTGCGTTGCGCTGCCACGACAACCGGCCGGTGATATTGAAGGCGGTGCGTGATGAGGAGCCCGCTGGCGATGCCCTGGCGGCGCTGCAGCATGAGTTCGAGCTGGGCCAGCGGCTGCGGGCCGGCGGGGTGATTGAGATTCTGGCGCTGGAACTGGGCGCCCGCCACCCGGTGATGGTGGTGGAGGATTTCGGCGGAACCGCCCTCAATCTGCTGATGGAGCAGCAGCGATTTCCCCTGGCAGAAGTGCTGAACATCGGCATCATGATGGCACGGGGTATCGGCGAAATCCATGCCGCTGACATTATTCATAAAGACATCAACCCCTCCAACGTGGTCTATAACCCGGCCACCGGTGTGCTCAAGATTATTGATTTCGGTATCTCCACCTACCTGACCCGGGAGCAGGCCGGCATCGCCAACGCCAATGTGGTACAGGCAAGCCTGCCCTATATTTCGCCGGAGCAGACCGGTCGAATGAACCGATCCATTGATTATCGCACCGATTTCTATTCCCTCGGGGTTACCCTCTATCAGCTGTTAACCGGCGAACTGCCGTTTATGGCCGAAGAGGCCATGGAATGGTTCCATTGTCACATTGCCACCCCGGCGCCCGCCGTCCACAGCGTGGATCCGGCCATTCCGCGGCCGGTGTCCGACATTGTCAGCAAGCTCCTGGCCAAGATGGCCGAAGAGAGGTACCAAAGCAGTATCGGCATCGTGCGGGATCTACAGATCTGTCTGCAACAGCTGCAGAGCAGTGGCACCGTCACCGCCTTCCCCCTGGGGGTGGCAGACGTGAGCCGGCGGTTCCAGATCCCCCAGCGGCTGTACGGTCGGGAACAGGAGGCCAGAAAACTGCTGAGCTGCTTTGACCGGGTAGCCTCCGGTGGTCGCGAACTGGTGTTGGTATCGGGCTATTCCGGCATTGGCAAAACCTGCCTGATTCGAGAGGTGTGTAAACCCATCACCGAACAATACGGCTATTTTGTGGCGGGTAAATTTGATCAATTAAACCGGGATGTGCCCTATAGCGCCATCGCGGCCGCTCTGCGGGATCTGATCAAGCAGCTGATCAGCGAAAGCGAGAGCCGACTCGCCCTGTGGCGTGAGCGCTTGCAACAGGCCCTGGGGGTCAATGGTCGGATCATGGTGGACCTGGTGCCGGAGCTGGGCTGGATCATCGGCCCTCAGCCGGAACTCTCTCAGTTGCCTCCGCTGGAAGCGGAACAACGTTTTCAACGCGCGTTCATGAGCTTCGTCGGTGTGTTTTCACAGGCCGGTCGTCCACTGGTTATATTTCTGGACGATCTGCAGTGGGCCGATACCAGCAGTCTGGTGCTGATGGAATTAACCATGTCCCCGGATGTGCGCTTGCCCGGGTTGATGCTGATCGGTGCCTACCGGGATAATGAAGTGGGGCCGGAGTCGGGTTTGGTGCAAAGCATCAACCACTGGGAAGCGGAGAACACCCCGCTCACGCAACTGAATTTGCGCCCCCTGGAGCTATCCGACCTTGCCAATTTGCTCCGCGAGACCCTGCACCGGGACCAGGAGGCGGTGGCGCCGCTGGCTCGACTGGTGCAGGAAAAAACCGCGGGCAATCCGTTTTTTACCGAGGAATTCCTGCTGTCACTGTATCGGCAGGAGCTGTTCCGGTTCGATGCCGAATCCGGCTGCTGGCACTGGGAACTGGCGCGCATTCAGGCGCAGCAGATCACCGACAATGTGGTGGACCTGATCACCGCCAAACTGCACCGGTTGGAGCCGGCGACCCGGCAATTGTTGCAGCAGGCCGCCTGTGTGGGCAACCGGTTTCCCCTGGCGGTTTTGATGGTGATCGCCGACCTGGACCGGGACCAACTGCTGACGCAACTGCAACAGGCCATGAGCCATGGGCTGATTGCACCAAAAGGCAGCGCCTATCAATTGCTGGAGTTAAAGAATTCGGACACTGAGCGTCCCACGCTGGAATTTGCCTTTGCCCATGACCGGATACAACAGGCGGCCTATGCCTTATTGCAGGATAGCGAATTAAAACAGGTCCACCTGAAAATCGGGCGCTTGATGCTGCGCCGGCTGGATTCAACGCAGCAACAGTAATTGCTGTTTGATATCTGTAATCACCTGAATCTGGGCAGTGAGTTGATTACTGACGCCGAAGAGCGGCAACGGTTGCAGGAACTGAACTATGCCGCCGGCAAAAAAGCCAAGGCCGCCACCGCCTATCAGGCGGCGGCGAACCATCAGGAAATGGCGATACGGCTGCTGCCGGCAGATGCCTGGGAGCAGCGTCGGCAGCAGGCCAGAGCCTGTTATCTGGAAGCCTGCGAAGCGGCCTATCTGTGCAAGAATTACCAGCGGATGGAGCAACTGATTGAATGGGTCAGCCCGCGGCTGCCGGATTTACTGGACCGGGTGGCTTTTTACGAGGTCCAGGTATCTGCCCTGGTGGCCCAGGGTAAACTGAAAGAATCTCTGGCCCTGGCCAAACCCCTGATGGCACGGTTGGGTCATCGTTACCCGGCCAATCCCGGCAAATTGAACGTGTTGGTGGAAATGTTCAAGACCCTGTGGGCACTACGCCGGGTGAAGAAGGAAGACATTGCGGGGCTGCCACTAATGGACGATCCCCGCCATCTGGCCGCCCACACCCTGGGTGTTCGAATTAGCACTGCAGCCATCTTTGCGGAACAGCCGCTGTTGCCAATGCTGGTTCTCAGGTCGGTGCGGATCCAGCTCCAACATGGAATTTGCGAACTGGGGCTGGCGTCATGGTCGGTGGTGGGGATGATTCTGGCATCACGATTGGGTAAAGCCAAGCGTGGCCACATGTTTGGCCAGATAGCCATTGAGCAGGCACGCCGCATTGGGTCGCGGTATGCAGAGGCCCGCACCCTGCATGTGCATAAGTTCTGTGCCAATTTACTGGGGGAGGCATCCAGGCCCAGCCTGTTGCAGGGCGAGTATTATGATATTCACAAGCGGCGGAATTTCCACGAGGCCAGCGGCGATAAGAGTTTCGTGGTGGTGGACCATCTGCTGAACCTGACCCTGTTGTACCTGTTTGGGGAAACGGAAGCGGCCCTGACCGAGGCCAACGCCATCTCGGTGGAGGAGGCGGACGTGGGTGGCTTTTACTTCGTGTCGCGACTTTACACCATGGATGCCCTCACGCGCCTTGCCAACGCCGCCGGTTGCAAAGGGCGAAAACGTAAGCGGTTATTGCGCCGGGTTGTGGCTTCGGAGCGGCAGCTGCAGCAATGGTCTAAGCACTGTCCGGAAAACTATTTTAACAAGTACTGTCTGGTGAAAGCCGAACGCCTGCGGGTGACCGGCGAGGATTTCGCGGCCCAGCAATGGTTCGATCTGGCGGTGGAACACAGTGCCAAACAAGGCTTTATTCAGGACCAGGCTTTGGCGCTGGAGCTGTGTGGGCTCATGCATATGAATGCCGGGCGCCAGACGATGGCGGAGCCGTACCTGGCCAAAGCGATTAACGGTTACCGGCAATGGGGTGCGGCGGCGAAGGTGGATGTGATGCTCCAGCGCTTTCCTCAACTGGAACACCAGGTTCACTCCGGAAGTGAGAAATCATTCGGCACCACCCGTACCGAACAACTGATGAATGTGGATATCACGGCGTTGATGCGCTCGCCGAAAGCCATCGCCGAGGAAAATTCACCGGGCTCCATGATCAGCCTGATTTTACAGGCCGCGCTGCAGTTCGCCGGTGCCCGTAGCGCGATCCTGGCGCTACGGCAAACCACGGGGGAGTTGCGGGTGGAAGGTGAAGCCAGCCCTGAGCAGGAGCGGTCCCTTACCATGCAGTCACAGCCCATGGCGGAGTCCAGGATTCCAGAGCCCGTGGTTAACTACGTGGTCCGCACTCATTCCAGCGTGGTGATTCATGATGCCAGTCAGCCCGACAATCTGATCGCCGGTCTGCACAAACACCCTGTAGTACAGGCAGAAAAACTGCGCTCGGTGCTTTGTCTGCCGGTGCTGATCGGATCCGAAGCGGAGCGGGAACTGATCGGCCTGCTCTACCTGGAAAATTCGCTGGCCACCGGCACTTTTACCCGGGAGCGTCTGGACACCCTGGAAATCATCGCCATGGCCGCCGCCGGACGGCTGGAGCTGTCGCGCAAGGCATCGTTCGACGGCCTGACTGGACTGTCCAATCACGAGTACTTCCAAAATCAGTTGAAACAGGAATACGCCCGCGCGCTACGCTATAACGACGAACTGGCGGTGGTGTTGATGAATATCGACCACTTCAAACAGTTCAACGACACCTGGGGCCGCCAGGTGGGTGATCTGGTGCTGCGGGAAGTCGCCCAGACCATTCGTTCCCAGGTACGGGAGTGCGATCTGGTGGCGCGTTACGGTGGCGAGGAAATGGCCATCATCATGCCATCCACACCCATGCCCGATGCCCGGGAGGTGGCGGAGCGGATTCGACGCCAAATCGAAACCCTGGTGGTGGAAAGCGATTCCCAGCCTCTCAACGTGACCATCAGTATTGGTGTGGCCATGCTGGACCGGCTTACTGAGAGTAAAGACGATCTGATCAAACGGGCGGATGACGCCCTTTATCAGTCAAAACGGGAAGGGCGCAATCGGGTGACCGCGTATTCGCGGCGGGATGGTGATGAACTTTCCCGGGTGGCGCCGGGTTAATCCGCGGGGCAGGGCTCAATAAAATCGATAACAAATTGATCAAAACCAATCACCAATACACCCACTGGCGCAGGGGAGCGGGCGTTGTAAAGTGGAGTGGAAATTTTCAATAACATCATATTGGTGCTGGCGTCGGGCAATTCACTCTGGATATAGACGTCCCCATCCGCCAGTTTGACCGCTTCCAGAAACTGGGCTTCGTCTCCCTGCCAGAAATCCGTGGTTTTATCGGTGGCCGCCGCCAGGCCGCCGTTGTCGCCAATTAACAGACCTTCCCCCTGAATTGAATGTTCCTGAATCCAGCGCCTTAACTGATGAGCAGCCGGTGATTGGGTAATCCCCTGCAACAGCGGATCGGTGGCGGTCAGCTCCGGCCAGCGGCGATCAAGGGCCTGGGGGTCCGGTGGTGCCGCATTGTAATTGTTGACCGCCGCCAGCAGTTGACGGTCCCGGGCCAGTGCAACCACCTGTTGGCTCAGGCAACGCCAGAGCGCTTCTCTGCCGCCTGCTTTGGTGGCGGCGGATTCCTGCGCCGCGGCCTGGGGTGTCAATGCCAGCCACAACAGATTCAGGATCATTGTCAGTAATATGCTTCGGGTTTTGACGTCCATATCCCTCCACATTCGGGTGTCATTAAAAAAAACCCAACTTCTGGGGGGGAAGTTGGGTTAAGACCAATAGGAGTTAAATATGCGGTACTCGATCCTCGGTACCTGGATCACCGAAGTGACCCAACCAATGTCTAACCTCACGTTTGGGGGGAAGTGAGCAACATCAGTAATGGTAAGTATTGCCGATGTTGGGCAGACTTCCAGTGTGCTTTTAAACTTATTAGCGATTAAAAGCATGCCTAACCAAAGCTGACTGCATAAGTGAAGCCGGGATAGCGTCATTTCACGGATCCTGTGGCCGTGCGATGGGGGTGACTTTATCGCGATCGCGCTCCGATCCATCTTCCGTTGGTACCCCTGGTGCCTGGCTGGATTTAAACACTAACGCCGGGTCCTGCTCCACCCCGGAGTATACGCCACTGCCTTTCCAGGGAATCAGGCGCTGATCTTCGTGGGGCTTGAAGTCGATAAAGGGGTATTTGATGATTTCAAAATTGGGCGACTGGTCGATTTCATAGGGCAGACACAGCACCGGGTGCCGCCGCAGCAGCTTTACCCCCTGGGCGTCGCTGATCTTCACCAGAGGGTAGATGGGAAAATGAATAAAGCCAAAGCAGTCAGCGATAAAGGCGGCGGTGCTGTTTTTGGTATGGCGACCGGCCCAGCGCCGGAAGGCGCGCACCCGCCAGGGTGCCGGCCACAGGCTCCAGGCAAAAAAGAACCGCACCAGATCCAGTAAATAGCCTTCTCCCCGGTAGGAGCCCAGGCGATTGATGGCAAACAGGATTACCTGGGCCTTGTCCTTGTCGTGCAGACTTTTGGGCCGGCACAGGCGCAGGTGGTCGTGTTCGTACTGATCCAGCGGCGTGACGACGATGCCTTCCCCCAGGCGGGACTCAATCAGCAACGGGGTCTCCGGGGGGCCGGTAAAAAAATGGCTGATAATGGTGCGCAGGTCATTGTCCACAATATCGATGGGCCGACCGATGAACATGGCGGCGTGGCTCCAGGCACACTGACTGACCGCCTGAATCACCCGATCCGCTTTGCTGGTGCCGGCCACCAACAGCACGTCACAGGGCTGGATTTCCTGCCGTACCCGTTCGAAATCACTTAATCCATGATCTTTGGTTTCCGGGATGCGGGTCAGCCAATCCAGAATACCCAGGTTCAGTCGTTTGAACATGGCCTTTGTTCTCCAGTCACGGAATCAGCGCCACCGCCTGCCGCAGCCGATCCAGCGGGGTGTAAAAATGGGGTGATAAGCGAACCCCGCCGCCGCGGCAGGCACAGATCACGCCCTGTTGTTTTAATTGTTGATACAGTGATTCTGCCGCAATTTCCCGGTGGCGGAAAGTCATAATGCCGGAACGCTGAGGGCGCCCGGTGTCGGTAATCAATTCCACCTGGGGCAGCTCCTCCAGGGCCTGCTCCAGATACTTAACCCTGGCCAGTAAATCCCGTTGGACCTGATGGATACCAACTTCCAGTAACAGGCTGAGACTGGCACTGAGCGCGTAGGCCCCGAGCATATTGGGGCTGCCGCACTCAAAGCGCTTGGCATCCCGGGCGATGTCCCAATGGTGGGTATCATAGTTGCCCCGGTCCTCCACCATATGCCAGCCATACTGGTGCAGGCGCAGCGCGTTGAGGGCGCGGTCACTGACGTAAAGCAACGCCAGTCCTTCGGGGCCCAGCATCCATTTATGACCGTCCGCCACCACGAAGTCCGCCTGGGCTTCATTGACATCGAAGGGCAGGGCCCCCAGGCTTTGAATGGCGTCCACGCAGAACCAAATGTCCTGCTCCACGCAAGCCGCCCCCAGGGAGGCCAGATCCAGCACCAGCCCGGTGCCGTATTGCACCGAGCTCACCGCCAGCAGGCGCACGTCCGGGTCCAGGGCCCGAATAATGGCCTGTTCCGGCTCCGGACCCGCCAGGTTCACCTCCACCACTTCCACCCCCTGATCCGCCAGGGACTCCCAGACAATCCGGTTGCTGGGAAATTCCTGGTCGCTGATGACCACTTTGTCTCCCGCTTGCCATTGCAGCCCATAGGCCACTGCCGACAGGCCTTCCGAGGTGTTTTTCTGCAGCGCGATGTTAGCGGTGGACGGCGCTCCGATCAGCTGTGCCAGCTGTTGCCGCAGGGTTGCCTCCTGGTTCAGCCAGCGGGGATAGTGGGTGGCGCCCCGGGCCAGATTTTCCTGGGCAAAGCGGGTGACCGCATCGGCGGTGCGCCGGGGCCAGGGGGCGACGGCCGCATGATTCAGGTAAACCACGGCCGGGTCCTGGGGAAATTCCTGAGCAAGATCGATGGCGGTCACGGACGACTCCCGAATGCTGAATTAGGGATAGTCTATAGTTTCACAGAGAGTGACTCAAAGGTCACTGGGCCAGGGAGTGGTAACTGTGTCGGGCAGGCGGTGACAACCTGACATTTGTGGCCATAACGGGCTGGATTTTAGCCTTGAGTCATAGGAAAAATCCGGCAAATTGCGCATAATTGCGCCCAGGTTGTGGTATCGGAGTGAGATTAATGACGGATTTGCAAAAGGCCAGTCAGAAAGCAAAAGAGTTCCGCAAGCGTGAGGAAGAGATCCTGGAACGGGCCCAGGAACTGTTCATTGAGCACGGTGAAGACAAGGTGACCGTGGAAATGATCGCTGACGCGGTGAACATTGGCAAAGGCACCATCTATAAGCATTTCGAAACCAAGGATGAGATTTATCTGCGCTTGATGATCCGCTATGAGGAAGAGCTGGCGGAGTTGTTTGACCGCCTCAATGAAAGCGGCTCCGAGGACCGGGCCAAACTGGCCAAGGATTATTTCTCGTTTCGCATGAGAGAGCCGGAAAAGTACGCCTTGTTTGACCGTCTGGAACACAAGCTCACCAATAAAACCTCGTGCCCGGAGCTGGTGGCACGGCTCCACGAAATTCGCGCCAGTAATATGGATAAACTGGTGGCGTCGATTAAGGCCAAGATTGATGACGGCACCCTGGAGGATGTACCGCCTTATTTCCATATCTTTGCCGCCTGGGCCCTGGTGCATGGGGCCGTGGCTTTGTACCACTCCAAGTTTTACCAGGAATTCATTGAGGACAAGGACCGCTTTTTCAGTTTCCTCGGGGATATTGGTATCCGCATGGGTAATCGCCGGGACCGCGGATAAATAGCCACTCATACGCTACACTTGCACCAGTGACCGGATACATCGCCCGTTGAGGAGAAATGTCGATGAGAGTTTGGTTGTGGTTACTGGTGGCGGGTTTGCCGGTGGTTGCAGGCTGCAGTGCACAGGGTTCTTTGGCGCCTTTCGGCCACTCGGCGCAGCACGCGGTTTCCCCCCTGGCCAGCCGGCAGGTGGTGCGCGAGGCGCAATGGGTGTTGGCCCGGCACTATCGCATCGCCGTGGGCTTTGCCAGTCCGGAGCCCGCTGCCGTGGCCGGCCTGCCCGCCAATCTTAGGGCCCGTGACGCGCTGACCCAGCATTTGCGGCGCTATTTTTCCCGGGTCAGCGTGGACCCGCTGCCGCAGTCGCTGGATGCCGCACTGGCCACAGCCGCTGCTGCCAACGCCCAATTGCTGCTGTTTCCCCGGGTGGTGAGTTGGCCCGCCAGCGCTGCTGCTGCTGCCTGCGAACCGGCGTCTGTACCTGGCTCAGCGCCAGTCGCGGCCGATAGCCATGCAGAAAACCTTGCAGAAAACCCTGCAGAAAACCCAACAGAAACCCCTGCGAAGACGCCTGCCCCGGCCGGTGGTGGCGCAATCCCCGCCGGCTGTGTTGCTGCCCCGGCAGGCGAACTGGCGTTATTGGTAAGTGTCTATGATGTCGGCAGCGGCCAGCAGCTGGATGCCATTTACGCCCACGCCCGTTTGGGTATTGAATCCCGCTGGCGGGATACCAGCGCTGAAGAGCTGGATGCCCTTAGTGGTCTGCTGGTCAGCCGTATCACCGCCATGGCCCATGCCCACCGGCAGTAGGCGCAGCCCAATCGGCAGTGTTATCATTCGACAGTCGGACAATAACCCAAAGCAGAACCGGTGCGGGAAAAACCGTGCCGCGAGTCTTTCTTTGCGGTGAAAGCAACGGGACATGGAGTATGAAAAGCAAGGTGAATCTGGAGCAACTGGCGGATTCGGTGGCGCCGAAGGGCGATGGGAAAAAGCCCCTGCCGCCGGTGGAACAATGGAATCCGCCGTTCAGTGGTGACCTGGATATGCGCATCCAGCGGGACGGTCGGTGGTTTTATCTGGGTTCGGAGATCAAGCGCCAGGCGCTGGTGAAGCTGTTCTCCACCATCCTGCTCAGGGAGGGGGATGAATACTTCCTGGTCACTCCGGTGGAGAAATACCGTATTCAGGTGGAGGATGTCCCCTTTGTGGCCGTGCTGGTGGATACTCGCCAGACGGAAGAGGGGAGCGCCCTGGAATTCACCACCAACGTGGACGACCAAGTGGTGGCCGGGCCAGACCATCCGATCCGGGTGGAAGTGGACCCCACCAGCGGCGAGCCGGCGCCTTATATTCTGGTGCGAAAAAATCTGGAGGCATTGATTGCCCGCAATGTCTTCTATCAACTGGTGGATCAGGCAGAGATGAACACCGACCACGGCAATGAATTGTTTGTCACCAGCCTGGGTCAACGCTTCAGTTTGGGCAGGTTTTAAGGCGTTGCCGGGGATAACGAAAAAAGAGCAGGCCGTGGCCTGCTCTTTTCCGGGCTGACTGCCGCCTGCTACATGTTGGGGTAATTGGGCCCACCGGTGCCTTCCGGCACCACCCAATTGATGTTCTGACTGGGATCCTTGATATCGCAGGTTTTGCAGTGTACGCAGTTCTGGGCATTGATCTGGAAGCGTGGGCTGCCATCCTCTTCCTCCACCACTTCGTACACACCCGCCGGGCAATAGCGCTGGGCCGGCTCCGCGTACTTGGGCAGATTCACCTGAATGGGAATGGACGGATCCTTTAACTGCAGATGACAGGGTTGATCCTCTTCGTGGTTGGTGTTGGAGAGGAACACGGACCCCAGCTTATCGAAACTTAACTTGCCATCGGGCTTTGGATATTTAATGGGCGAGAAGTTGGCCGCCTCTTTGGTACAGGCGTAGTCCGGGGTGGTATCGTGCAGTTCAACGGGCAATTTGCCATTAAAGATGTTCTGATCGATGTAGTTGAACGCAGCGCCGAAAAAGGTGCCGAACTTGTGCATGGCGGCACCGAAGTTGCGGCTGCGGAACAATTCATCGAACACCCAGGACTGCTGGAACTTGTCGCTGTAGGCGGTTAGCTCCGCCGGCGGCTGTTCCTGCTTCATGCCTTCCGCAATGGCCTCCGCCGCCAGCATGCCGCTCTTCATGGCGGTATGAGTGCCCTTGATCTTACTGAAGTTCAGGGTGCCGGCATCGCAGCCAACCAGCAAACCACCTGGGAAGGTCATTTTGGGCAGCGAATGCAGGCCACCCTTGATCACGGCCCGGGCGCCGTAGGAAATCCGGGAGCCGCCCTCCAGAGTGTCTTTGAACAGCGGGTGGTGTTTCATCCGCTGGAATTCATCGAAGGGGCTCAGATAGGGATTCTCATAGTTGAGATCCGCAATCAGCCCCACCACGACCTGACCATTTTCGGTGTGGTACATAAAGAATCCACCGGTGGCACCGTTCTCGGTCAGGGGCCAGCCGGCGCCATGAATAACCAGGCCTTCCTTGTGTTTCTCCGGCTTTACGTCCCACAGCTCTTTGATGCCAATGCCATAATGTTGCGGGTCCTTGCCTTCATCCAGCTTGAAATGGCGGATCAGTTGCTTGCCCAGGTTGCCACGGCAGCCTTCCGAGAACACGGTGTACTTGGCGTGCAGTTCAAATCCGGGCTGGTAGCTGGGTTTTTGCTCCCCATTGGCGGATACCCCCATATCCCCGGTGGCAATGCCCTTGACCCGGCCATCTTCGTGGTACAGCACCTCGGCAGCGGCGAAACCGGGGTAGATCTCCACCCCGAGGCCTTCCGCCTGTTCCGCCAGCCAGCGGCACACGTTACCCAGACTGACGATGTAATTGCCGTCGTTGTGCATGGGTTTGGGAATACCGAAATGCGGCACTTTGCTGGCTTTGCTGTCGCTGGTGAGAAAATAAACTTCGTCCTCACTCACCGGAACGTTCAGGGGCGCCCCCAGTTCCTTCCAGTTGGGGAACAGCTCATTCATGGCACGGGGCTCGATGACGGCACCGGAGAGGATGTGGGCACCCACCTCGGAGCCTTTCTCCACCACGCAGACTGCAAGCTCTTCATTTAACTGCTTCAGTTTGCAGGCAGTGGACAGTCCCGCGGGACCCGCGCCCACGATGACGACATCATATTCCATCGATTCACGTTCCATAGCGTGTCTCCTCTGGCAAGCCTATGGATAAACAGAAAGGGCGGCCAACACATGGCCCAAGCTCAGTGGCCCCAAGGCTGATGCAGGGGGGCGCCCGCCAATTCAAACGGGCGTATTATAAGAGAGAAGTGAAACAAAACCAATGAATTGCCGGCAATTGACCGGTTCTGGGTTTAATTCGGGGGTCGCCGCGACTTCGCCAGGGCCCATTTCACCGGGGGCTGTCCGATGGGTCCTGCGGCCGGGCTGGATTCAGCAAACGGCACCAGATCAGTGCCGGTTCCCGGGTAATGGGACGAATTTGAGGCATGACCTGAAGCCGCCGCGCAACCGCCGCCATAAAACCTGAACCAAAACAGTGAAAGCTTCGAATTTTGCTGTCTGCAGATGGTGCAAATCTGCCAATATTCCGAGTTTGACGCTGCTCCGGTCACCCTGGCACGAGTTTTGTAGCCCCGGCACAAAACCCCGTTATCTGGTGAGTGGCCATGGCCGTAGCACAACTGGAGCAGAATTGGGATTCCGCCGCCCTTGAACCACCGGCCGGGATGTCGCCGCAAACCGGGCGCCCGGTGCTGGTGGTGATCGGCTGTGGGCCGGTGGGGCTGCAGTTTGCCCGGGAGCTGTTGCAGCGGGGCTACCCGGGCCTGATCAAACTGTTCGGGGACGAACCCTGGCGCCCCTATAACCGGATTCAGCTGTCTTCTCTGCTGGCCGGTGAAGTGCGTTACAACGATATTCTGTACCCGGAAATCTCCGCCCAGGAGCGTCAGTTTCATTTTCTCAACCGGCGGGTGGTCACGCTGGATGCGCAGGCTCGGATGTTACGGGACGATAAGGGCGTTAGTCACCACTTTGACCAGTTGGTTTTCGCCACCGGATCCCAGCCCTGGGTGCCCAATGTGCAGGGGATGGATCTGGCCGGGATCTATGTGTTCCGCGACCTGAATGATGCTCAGGAGCTAATGGCGCGCTCGGTGCGCACCCGCCGCACCCTGGTGGTGGGGGGTGGTCTGCTGGGGGTGGAGGCGGCCCGGGCCATGCAGCGCAATCACACCCAGGTGGCGCTGGTACACCAAAGCAACCGGTTGATGAACCGGCAGCTGGACATAGAGGCCGGGGCCATTCTCAAACGCACGTTGGAAGGTTACGGCATCGAGGTCTTTCTTAATGCCGGCGTGCGGGCCCTCCAGGGTTCGGGACGGGTGGAGAAGGTGGAGCTGCGCAACGGGGCCACCCTGGCGTGCGACACGGTAATTTTCGCCACTGGAATCCAGCCCAACGTGGAACTGGCCCGCGCCAGTGGCGTAGGGGTGGGTCGGGGGATCGCGGTGGACGACCAGCTGCAAACCAACCTGCCCGGGGTTTACGCCATCGGCGAGTGCGCCGAGCATCGCGGATCGGTCTATGGTTTGCTGGCGCCCGGACTGGAGCAGGCCGCCGTGTTGGCGGATCGGTTGTGCGAAGGGGATGCCCACTATCAGGGCTCGATGGCGGCCACGCAATTGAAAATCCTTGATCTGCCCATTTTTACCATGGGCTGGATCGGCGATGAATATGAGCAACAGATTGATGCCAGCGCGGTGTTTCACAGTCCCCAGGGGGATTACTGCAAGTTACTGCTGCGTCGCAATCGACTGAAAGGCCTGGTGGCGGTGGGGGAATGTCCGCAACGCAGTCGTATGCAACAGGCATTACTGGGCGAACAGCGGCTTTATCCCTGGCAGCTGGCCCGCTTTCGCAAGACCGGCCGGCTGTGGCCGGATTCCGCGGGTCAGCAGGTGGCGGACTGGCCCGCCGCAGCCATCGTCTGCAACTGTCGGGCAGTGACCAAAGGCACCCTGGCCCGGGCCTGCGGCGCCGGCTGCGACAGTGTTGAGACCCTGGCCCGGGAAACCGGCGCCTCCACCGTTTGCGGTTCCTGCAAGCCTCTGTTGGCGGAACTGGTGGGGGCACCAGCGCCGGCACCCTCTGCCACGGGCTCCCGGCCACTGCTGACGGTGGTGAGCCTGGGGTTGATCCTGGCGCTGCTGACCCTGGTGCTGCCGGGTCCGGTGTATTCCGAGCAATTCGCCGCTGCCAGTTGGCTGGAGCAGTTCTGGACCGATGGCCTGCTGAAACAGATCACCGGCTTCACCCTGCTGGGCCTGAGTGTGGTGGCATTGCTGATCTCGCTGCGCAAACGGGTCTCCCGCGTCAGGCTCGGGGGCTTTCCCTGGTGGCGTTTGTTTCACACGGTGCTGGGGCTGGTGGCCCTGGTGGTGCTCTACCTGCATACCGGCTTCGCCCTGGGCGCTAACCTCAATCAATACCTGATGCTGAATTTTGTCCTGCTGGCGCTGGTGGGGGCGCTGGCCGGCGTGGTGATCGGCCGCGAACATCGGGCCACGGGCAGTTACCTGGGCAAGCAGTTGCGCCAGTGGTTTACCCATGCCCACATCGTGCTGTTCTGGCCGCTTCCCATATTGCTGGGGTTTCATGTGCTCAGTGTGTATTTCTTCTGATGGCTGGCGGCAATCACCCATGACCTACGTGAGGGGCCGGTGAAAAAAGTAACCCTGTTCTATTCGCTATTGACTCTGGCGGTGCTGGCAGTGGCGGGTGTGTGGGCCAATGAGCTGTTTCTGGAACCGAAAAAGGAGACTTTTTTGATCGGCGAGACCACCCACGGCCATCATCAGATTGAACTAGCCTGTGCCACCTGTCACCAATCGCCCTTTGGCGGTGACGACTTGCTGCAGGACGCCTGCGTGGGTTGTCATGGCGCCGAATTGAAACAGGCTCAGGATTCCCATCCCAAATCCAAGTTTACCGATCCCCGTAACGCGGATCGCCTGGCGCAGATCGACGCCCGTTATTGCGTGGCCTGTCACCGGGAACATCGGCCCCGGATCACCCGGGACATGGGGGTCACTCTGGCCACGGATTATTGCATTGCCTGTCATGAGGATATAGCCGAGGACCGGCCCTCCCATGAGGGGATGGCGTTCGATACCTGTGCCTCCGCCGGCTGCCACAATTATCACGACAACCGGGCGCTGTACGAGGATTTCCTGACCCAGCATGCCGGTGAGCCCCCGCTGCATCCGCAACCGGTACTGGCGGCCATGCAGGCCTACCTGGAATATCCGGCGGCCACGCCGGCGCCCCCGCCGGCGGATTACCCGTTGACCTCAGATGCTGCGGAACAGGCTCATCAGCAGTGGCTGCACAGTGCTCACGCCAACCCGGACAGCAATTGCTCCGCCTGTCATGGCACGGGGGAAAGTTTTACCGAGCAGCCCGATGCGCTGGTATGCATCGACTGCCATCAGCCCCAGGCCGCGGGCTTTTTGCGGGGTAAACACGGTATGCGATTGGCGGTGCGACGGCAGGCGGAGGAATCCTTCCCCCTGAATCAGGCACTGCAGCCGCTGATGGATCCGAACCAGCGGTTGTTGACGCCCATGACCCCGGCGCAAGGACGGTTGCCGTTCAAAACCGAGGTGGCCCACACCGAACTCACCTGCAACAGCTGTCACGGTGCCCACGATTATCAGTTGGGGCTGGCGGCGGCGGTGGACGCCTGCCTGGGTTGTCATGACGATGAGCACAGCCGCCAGTACCAGGGCTCGCCCCATCATCAATTGGCGCTGAAAGCCGCCGCCGGGGAACTGTCCCCGGGCAGCGGCGTGACCTGTGCCAGCTGCCATATGCCGAAAGTGGATCATCCCCATGAAGCGGGCCGGTTTGTCACCGAGCACAATCAGAACGCCACTTTGCGGCCCAACGAAAAAATGCTCAGACCGGTGTGTCTGGATTGCCACGGTCTGCAGTTTGCGCAGGATGCCCTGGCGGATCCCGCGCTGATCCACAACAACTTTTCCGGGCAGCCCAGGGTTGCCATTGACAGCATCAATATGGCCAAAGAGAGAGCGAAGGAGTAAACCATGAAAACGATGAAAATCTGGGGTTGTGCAGTATTGGCGGGTTCGGTGGCACTGAGCACCGGTTGTGGCGGGAATGAGGAAGCCAAGAGCGCGGGGGTGGATCCGCAGCTGATGGCGGACTCCCTGTTTGCGGTGATGGCGGCTGACCGCGCCAATTACACCAAACTGATTATCAAACGGCTGTCGGCGGAGGGTGAGTTTATTAAGGCCGATGAGCACTGGGAGGACATCGCCAACGGCGCACCGCTGCCGGCACAGATGTTCCGCTTTGGCGCCGAGGCGGTGGCCGAACGCACGGACGCTTTCAGTTACTCCCTACAATCGCTGTGGCCCATCAATAAACAAAATGCGCCGCGCACCGAGGTGGAGAAGGCAGGGCTGCAGTACATCGCCGACAACCCGGGTAAAAACTATTACGCGGAGGAGACCCTGGGCGGCGTCAACTACTACACGGCGGTGTACCCGGACGTGGCCGTGGCCACCCCCTGTGTGGACTGTCACAACGGGCACAAGGATTCCCCCCGCACCGACTTCAAGATCGGTGATACCATGGGTGGCGTGGTGGTGCGCATTCCGCTGGAAAGTTAAACCCCGCCCCAGGCTCTGTCCCGGGGTTCATTCCGGGGCGGGGCTGCCCACTGCCTGAGCATATTGTCGGTTGGGTTAAATTGTTGAATCACCTATACTACGCCGCAACAGCCGTTGCCGCATCGCCGCCGGCCGGGTCCGGCGCCAGTATTGGGATCATCACATTCTATGAGCAAAACCGAAGCCGTTAAACCCGCCCATTTTATCCGTCAGATCATCACCAAGGATCTGGAAGCCGGAAAGAACGACGGCCGTGTGGCCACCCGGTTCCCCCCGGAGCCCAACGGCTACCTGCATATTGGCCACGCCAAGTCCATCTGCCTGAATTTCTCCATGGCGGAGGAGTTTGGCGGCACCTGCAATCTGCGGTTTGATGACACCAATCCGGAAAAAGAAAACCAGGAATATATCGAAGCCATTAAGTCCGACGTCACCTGGCTGGGCTTTCAGTGGCATGACGAGGTGCGCTACGCCTCGGATTATTTTGCCGACCTGTATCAGTTTGCAGTGGACCTGATTCGCCAGGGTAAAGCCTATGTGGATGAGTCCACCCCGGAACAGATCCGCGCCCTGCGCGGAACTCTCACTGAGCCCGGCCAGGCCAGTGCTTACCGTGACCGCAGCGTGGAGGAAAACCTGCAGCAGTTCGAGCGCATGCGTAATGGCGAAATCGCGGATGGCGCGGCGGTGCTGCGGGCCCGGATTGATCTGGCCTCACCCAATATCAATATGCGGGATCCGGTGATTTACCGGGTACGACGTGCTCATCATCATCAAACCGGTGATCACTGGTGTATCTATCCCATGTACGATTATACCCACTGCCTGTCCGATGCCCTGGAAGGCATTACCCATTCTCTTTGCACCCTGGAATTTGAGGATCACCGGCCACTGTATGACTGGGTGCTGGATCAACTGGATGTGCCCTGTCACCCGCAGCAGATCGAATTTGCCCGGCTCAACCTTAATTATACCGTCACCAGCAAGCGCAAATTGAAACAATTGGTGGACGAGGGGCATGTGGACGGTTGGGACGATCCCCGCATGCCCACCATCGCCGGCCTGCGGCGACGGGGTTATACGCCGGCCTCCATTCGTAACTTTTGTGAGATGATTGGTGTCACCAAGAGTGAAGGCGTGGTGGATATGAGCATGCTGGAATTCGCCATTCGTGATGATCTGGACAAGCATGCGCCCCGGGCCATGTGCGTATTGCAGCCGCTGAAGGTTACCATTGAAAACTGGGCTGAGGGTCAGGAGCAGGCCCTGAGCGTACCCGCCCATCCCAAGGACGAGACCCTGGGGGCGCGGGAGATCTTCTTCACCCGGGAACTGTACATCGACCGCAGTGACTTTGAAGAAACGCCACCCAAGGGCTTCAAACGTCTGATTCCCGGTGGCGAGGTGCGGTTGCGGGGCGCCTATGTGATCCGTTGCGATGAGGTCATCAAGGACGACCGGGGGCAGGTGGTGGAGTTACGCTGCAGTTATGATCCCGACACCCTGGGCCGCAATCCGGAAGGACGCAAGGTGAAAGGCGTGGTGCACTGGGTGTCCGCCAGCCGCTCGATGGCGGCGGAAGTGAGGCTGTACGATCGTCTGTTCAACCACGAGAGTCCCGACAGCGCCCGTGACGGGTCCAGCTTCCTGGATCACATCAACCCCGACTCCCTGCAGGTGATTGCCCAGGCTTACGCGGAGCCATCCCTGGCTCAGGCGCAGGCCGGCAGTCCTTACCAGTTTGAGCGTGAGGGCTACTTCGTCAGGGACAGTGGTGCCTCTGAGAAACTGGTGTTCAACCGCACCGTCACCCTGCGGGATACCTGGGCCAAAGTCAGCAATAAGTGATTCCGCTGACCAGCTAAACTCAGCGGCGCTCGATGGACCGCAGTGCGGCACCCGAGCCGCGCAGGCTTTCCTTTAACACGGTACCATCGGGCAGGCTGATCACCAGGCGGTCGCCCTGCTTGAGCCCGTCCCAGTGGCGGCGGTCAATGTCCACCTCCACCAGGAGTTCATCGTCCTTGATGTGGCCCTGGGCAGTGCGGTAATACTTGTCCACTTCCACCCCCACGTTAATGAACGGGAAATTGGGGGATTTTCGGTGTTTGTGCAATTCCGGCAGCTGCTCCGGGGTTACCGGTACTTCGATCACCCCCCACAGCATTTCCGTGGGGCGGGGGGATTGCTTCACCTGCAACTGGTACTGGGGGGTCAGCGCCACCAGATCGCCATTTTGCTTGCGGTTGGTCCAGCTGTCGGCGGCCTGGGCCACGCCGGCGAGCAATAATAGTGTGGCCAGCCACACCCGTTGTTTACTGTTCATGGATGCCTCCGGGGTTGCAATCTGTCAAGCATAGCTTACCTTAGCAAAATACGTTTTCGTTCAAAAGCTTGCCTTGAAATAGCGCACGAAATGGTGAATAATCTGGCCCCTTTGCAATGGTGGCTCTATCGGTCCCCCCGCAACGATAACCTGTGAACCCCGCCAGGCCCGGAAGGGAGCAACGGTAGCAGGCGTCTCGTGTGCCGGGGTGTGGCTGATAGAGTCGCCTCCAATTTCCCCTCCGCTCAGAGCCACCCGTGGCAGTCACTGGTTTATCAATGGCCGCCGCCGTATTACACTGACGGACCCTTGCTGGCCCATTCCGCCAGCTGAGCTTCGGTAACCGTAGAATCAAAATTACATGAGCTATCAGGTCCTTGCCCGCAAATGGCGACCCAAGACGTTCCGCGAAATGGTGGGGCAGGAGCATGTGCTAAAAGCCCTGGTGAACGCGCTGGATCATGGCCGCCTGCACCACGCCTACCTGTTTACCGGGACCCGGGGCGTGGGCAAAACCACCATCGCCCGGATTCTGGCGAAATCCCTCAACTGTGAAACCGGTATCAGCTCCGAACCCTGTGGTCAGTGCAGTGCCTGCGTTGAAATCAATGAAGGTCGCTTCGTGGATCTGATCGAGGTGGACGCCGCCTCCCGCACCAAAGTGGAGGATACCCGGGAACTGCTGGAGAACGTGCAGTACGCTCCCACCCGTGGTCGCTATAAAGTGTACCTGATTGATGAGGTGCACATGTTGTCCGGGCACAGCTTCAACGCCCTGCTGAAAACCCTGGAAGAGCCGCCGGAGCACGTAAAGTTTCTGCTGGCCACCACCGACCCCCAGAAACTGCCGGTGACGGTACTGTCCCGGTGCCTGCAGTTCAGCCTCAAGGCCATGACCCCCGAGCGGATTGTGGGCCATTTGCAACAGGTGCTGGAAGCGGAACTGGTGACCTTTGAAGAGCCGGCCCTGTGGCTGCTGGCCCGGGCCGCCGAAGGCAGCATGCGGGATGCCATGAGCCTCACCGACCAGGCCATCGCCTTTGGCAATGGCAAAGTGACGGTGGCGGAAGCCCGCGCCATGTTGGGTAGTATCGACCGGGAGTACGTGTTCGGCATCCTGGAGGCCCTGGCCCGGGAAGAGGCCGGGGCGGTGTTGTGTCAGGTGGCGGAGATGGCAGAACAGAGCCCGGATTACAGCGGCGTGCTGGCGGACCTGATCAGCGCCCTGCATCGGCTGGCGGTGGCGCAGCTGGCGCCGGACGCGGTGGATGACAGTGACGGCGACCGCCAGCGGACACTGGAGCTGGCCGGGCGTTTTGCCGCGGAACAGCTGCAACTGTTCTACCAGACCGCTTTACTGGGGCGGCGTGATCTGGCCCTGGCCCCGGATGCCCGCAGCGGCTTCGAGATGATTCTGTTGCGGATGCTGCTGTTTCGGCCGCAGACCGCGGCGGCGCCGACGGCAGGGGGCTCACCGCCGGGAAAGTCCCCTAGCCCTGCCGCGGCAGGGCCTGCCTCCGAACCCGTGAGCCGGCCTGCCGCTGAGGTTCATGGCGGGAGTGAACATTTATCCCGGGTAAAAGCGGCCCTGGCGGCTGGCGATCAGTCCTCGGCGCGGCCGAAGCAGCCGGAATCACCGGTTGCCACGGCACCCCGGCCGGTTGCGCCGGCAAACCCGGCGCCCCCGGGCGGCAACCAGCAGCCTGCCGTCAGAGCTCCGCCGCCACCGGATTCCGCCACCGCCGGGCAGCCGACCCAGACTCCCAGCGCCAAACCGCCACCCAAAACTACGCCAGGGGGGGATAAGACTGTCCCCAAAGTTGTCCATTTAAACGATGAGTGGGCGGACCTGGTGTCAGCCCTGGAACTGCCGGCGCCGGTGCGCAACTTCGCCCGCAACTGTGCGTTGGAGGCCCGCGAGGGGGAGCATTGGACCCTGGCCCTCAGTCCCCGGTTTGAGGCATTGTACCGGGAATCCCACCTGGATGACCTGGCCCGGGCCATCGGCGAACGGCTGGGTGGACGCGTACAATTAAAGCTGAAACAGCATGAGCCCGCTACGCCCACCCCCGACCAACTGTTGGCGGCGCATCAGCAGCAGCGCAAGGCCCAGGCGGTGGCGCGGATGCAGGAGGATCAACTGGTGCGGGATCTGCAGCAACTGTTCAATGCAACACTGGATATCGACTCGGTCACTCCGGTGGACGATCAATGATTGGATATGAGATGAGGTAACAGCCATGAAAGGTCAGTTTGGTGATCTGATGAAGCAGGCCCAGGAAATGCAGGAGCGAATGCAAAAGCTGCAGGAGGAAATCGCCAATGCGGAGGTCACCGGCGAGTCAGGGGCCGGGATGGTGAAGGTGACCATGACCGGTCGCCACGACGTGAAGCGGGTGCAACTGGATGCAAGTCTGATGACGGAAGACAAAGAGATCCTGGAGGATCTGCTGGCGGCGGCGGTCAATGATGCCGTGCGGCGGGTGGAACAATACAATCAGGAAAAAATGGGCGGGTTGACGGCGGGTATAAACCTTCCGCCTGGCTTTAAGTTTCCTTTCTAAGAGTATAATAAATATGAGCTTTAGTCCGCTTACCAGGGAGCTGATCGAGGCCTTGACCTGCCTGCCCGGGGTAGGGCCAAAGTCCGCCCAGCGGATGGCATTGCATCTGCTGGACCGGGATCGCGCCGGCGCCCGCAAGCTGGCTGACAGCCTGCAGCAGGCAATGGAGAAGATCGGCCGTTGCGAGCGCTGCCGAAACTTTTCCGAGCAGCCGGTCTGTCATCTCTGTGCCCAGCAATCCCGCGATCCCAGCCTGCTCTGCGTGGTGGAGACCCCGGCGGACGTGATCGCCATTGACCAGTCCGGCAGCTATCGGGGTTACTACTTTCTCTTGCTGGGACACCTGTCGCCCATCGACGGCATCGGGCCCCGGGAAATTGGCGCCGATGTATTGGAGCAACGGTTGGCGGAGGGCGAGGTGAAGGAAATGGTGATCGCCACCGGCACCACCGTGGAGGGAGAAGCCACGGCCCATTACCTATCGGAAATGGCGCGGCAGCATGGCATTGTGGCCTCCCGCATCGCCCATGGGGTGCCCATGGGGGGCGATCTGGAATACGTGGACGGTAATACCCTGACCCTTGCGCTGAAAGGGCGCAGGATCATTGAATAACGGATCCTTGATACCAGGACCTGGGACTTGAGATGAACGAGCTGCTGACGATTATGCTGATCGCCTGGGTCTCGGGCGCCATGGCTTTTGTTGGCGGCCAGATCGCCTACTGGCTACCTCTGGGACAGGGGCAGCACACCAGTCAGTGGCTACATGGACTGGTGGGTTTCGGTGGCGGCATCCTGCTGGCGGCGGTGGTGTTCGCGCTGTTGCCCGAGGGTATGGACAAGCTGACGCCGGGGCTGCTGGCGCTGGGCTTCGTGGCGGGTGGCGCCCTGTTTTGCCTGATGGATGCCTTCTTGCAGCGCAAGGGGGGCTCGGTGGCCCAGTTCCTGGCCATGTTGATGGACTTTCTTCCCGAGGCCATTTCCCTGGGGGCGGTGTTTGCTGATAACCGCAAACTGGGATTGCTGCTGGCCGGGTTTATTGGCATCCAGAACCTGCCCGAGGGATTCAATTCCTTCCGCGAACTGAAAGCCGCCGGGCAGAATGCCCGACTGGTATTGGTGACCTTGTTCGCGGTGGCCTTTCTGGGGCCACTGGCCGCGGCCGCCGGCTATTTCCTGTTGCAGGACCATCCTGGCGTCACCGCCTTTATCATGACCTTCGCCGGCGGTGGCATTCTGTACCTGTTGTTTGAGGACATTGCCCCGGCCACCACCATGCGCAACTACTGGCTGCCGCCCATGGGCGCGGTGCTGGGGTTCCTGGTGGGCATGTTAGGTCATCTGTTTATTAAGGGCTAGGGCCTCCCTGACCGGGGAACCTCAGAAGAGGGGGCAGGATTTACATACCGAGCAAGCGCTTGGTATAGTTTTGCCTCCATCCCCCCACAGGCCCCCTCATGAGTGATGCTCTGCAATATTTCGGTGAAACCCAACACCTGGTCCGGGATTCAGTCGGCAAATTCGTGGCCCGGGAGATCAGCCCCCACGTAGAAACCTGGGAGGAGGCCGGTGAGATCCCCCGGGAACTGTATCGGAAAGCCGGCGCGGCCGGCATTCTTGGCATTGGCCATCCCCAGCGTTGGGGTGGTTCCGGGCCCGATGTGTTCAGTAAGATAGCCGCCACCGAAGCGCTGATGGAAGCGGGCTCCGGCGGTGTGGTCGCGAGCCTGGGATCGCTGGATATCGGGTTGCCGCCGGTGTGGCAGTGGGCAGGTGAGGAACTGCAACGACGCATCTGCCCCGAGGTGATCGCCGGCCGCAAAATCCAGTGTCTGGCCATTACCGAACCGGGCGGCGGCTCCGACGTGGCCGGGCTACGCACCCGGGCCCAACGGCAGGGCGATTATTATCGGGTCAATGGTGCCAAAACCTTCATCACCAGCGGCGTCAACGGTGACTTTTATACCGTGGCTGTGCGCACGGGCGGCGCCGGCTATGGGGGCATCAGTCTGCTGTTGATTGAGCGCGATACCCCCGGCTTCAGTGTCAGTGGAAAGCTCCGCAAAATGGGGTGGTGGGCCAGTGATACCGCGGAACTGGCATTCACCGATTGTGAGGTGCCGGTGGCGAATCTGATTGGTGCTGAGAACGCCGGCTTTTACGCCATTATGGGCAATTTCCAGATGGAGCGGCTCAATCTGGCGGTGATGGCCAATACCACCGCTCGCCTGGCGCTGGAAGCCAGTCTGGAATACGTACAGCAGCGCCAAGCGTTCGGCCGCCCGCTGTCCCGCTTTCAGACCCTGCGTCACCGGCTGGCGGAAATGGCCACACTGTTGGAAGCCAGCACCGAATTCACCTACCGGACCGCCGCCCGTTTCAGTGCCGGGGAGACCGTGGTGAAAGAGGTGTCCATGGCGAAAAATCTGGCCACCCAAACCAGTGATCGGGTCACTTATGATGCGGTGCAGATCTTTGGTGGCATGGGCTACATGCGGGAATGCCTGGTGGAGCGACTGTATCGGGATAACCGGATTCTGGCCATTGGCGGCGGTACCTATGAAATCATGAACGAGGTGATCGCCAAGCAACTGGGGCTGTAGTGCCGGCGGCGGATGGTGGCCAGCACCGGGTAAGCGCTTTATAATGCCGGGTTCATCTGCGCCTCAGTGAGAGACGATTATCCGTGACCCATCAATGGATTAGCGACCCCCAGCAACTGCACGCCATGGTTGATGCCCTGGAGGCGCAGGTATCGCTGGCAGTGGACACGGAGTTCGTGCGCACCAATACCTACTTTTCCCAGCCGGGGCTGATTCAGATTGCCGCCAGGGATGAGATTTACCTGGTGGACCCCACTGCGTTCCAGTCCACGGCACTGCAAACCCTCGGGCAATGCCTGTTTGCCCCTGGCCGGCAATTGCTCATGCACAGTGCCGGCGAGGATCTGGATCTGTTCCTGCACCTTTGGCAGTCTCTGCCGGACCAATTGTTCGATACCCAGATAGCCGCCGGGTTTGTGGGTTATGATCGGCAAATGGGGCTGCAACGGCTGCTGGAGCAGGTGCTGGGAGTGCAGCTGGATAAGGAGGTGACCCGCTCCGACTGGCTGCAGCGGCCCCTTAGCCCCCGGCAACTGAGCTACGCGGAAGCCGACGTACGCCACCTGGATGCGCTGGCAGAGCACCTCAGTGCCCGGCTGCAACAACTGAACCGGCTGCACTGGTTCCGGGAGGAATGCCAGCAGCTGGTGGCCAAATACCGCCACAAAACCCCCGATGAGGAGCTCTACCTGGGCTTCAGCGCGGGCTGGAAACTGGCCCCGGAACAGCAGGCGGCATTGCGTCATCTGGCCCGGTGGCGGGAGCAGACTGCCCGCGAACGCAATATTCCCAAAACCTTCATCGCCAAGGACGCCCAGCTTTATGGTTTGGTGGAAAAACAACCTAATAATCGGGGGGAGTTGGCGGAGCTGGGATTCGGTGGGGGCCAGATCCGGCGCTTTGGCGCCGTTTTACTGCAGGAGCTGGAGCAGGGGCTGCAGCAACCGCCACCGGCCCGGCTCATCCCCCGGCCTTTGAGCAAGGCCCAGCAGAAGGACTATAAGCGGTTGCGGGATCTGGTGGCGCAGCAGGCCGCTGAGTTACAACTGCCATCGAATCTGCTGGCCAGCAAAGCGCAATTGACCGACTATATTAAAGCCCGCACTGCGGGTACCCTGGACAGGGAGGATCCGTTTCAAGGCAGCTGGCGAGAGCCAATTCTGCGTCCACCACTGGATGGTTGTGTTCTGACTTCGGAAAAAAACCAGCCGGAAGATGCCGACGATGACTGATCTGAGTATGCTCTGCTCCGTGTACCGCAGCCCGCTGCAGGAGGGCATGTACCTTTATGTTCCCAAGAACGAGCCTTTTGCCGAGGTGCCGGAAAGCCTGTTGCAGCGCTTTGGCACGCCGGGTCATGTGCTGGATCTGACCTTGACCCCGGAGCAGAAACTGGCCCGGGCCGATGCCCGCCAGGTGCTGTTGAGTATTCGCCAGCAAGGCTACTACCTGCAGCTGCCGCCAAAGCAGGTGGCCTGGTAACATGGCCGGCTTCTGGGAGACCAAAAGCCTGGCCCGGATGAACAGTGCGGAGTGGGAGGCCCTGTGCGATGGCTGCGCCTTGTGCTGTCTGCAAAAACTGGAAGATGAAGACAGTGGGACCGTTTACTATACTCGCCTGGCCTGCGAGTTGTTGGATATCGAGCAGAGCCGCTGCCGGGACTACGAACACCGCTTTGCCCGGGTGCCGGACTGTATCAAGGTGCGGCTGGAGGACATGAGTTCGTTTCACTGGCTGCCCTATACCTGCGCTTATCGCAGCCTGGCTGAGGGCCGCCCCCTGGCCCCCTGGCATCCCCTGGTCAGTGGCGATCCGGACTCCGTGCACCGGGCGGGCATTTCCGTGCGCGGGCGGGCGATCCCGGATCATTGGGTGCCCGAGGAGCAATGGGAAGAACATATCGTGCGCTGGGTTGACTATTAATCAAGAGAGGAAGTGTTCACCATGCTGGATTCCACGGAATACGCCATGGCCTGGGGTGTCTATCTGCTGGGGGTGGCCGGCGCCCTGGCGGTTTGGTGGCGGCTGACGCGGCCGCTTCCCCTGGCGCCCCTGCGGCACCTGCTGCGGGTGATGGTGGCGGCCCCCCTGCTGATTCCAGCGCCGGTGGCCGCGGGCATGGACCCGTGGGCGCCGGCGCTGTTCGTGTTGCTGTGGGATGCCACCCTGGTGGAAGCCGGTGACCCGGCCCGCAGTCTGCCCTATCTGATCTATGCCCTGGTGCTTGGCCTGCTGGTGGTGCTGGCGGATTACCTGTGGCAGCGCTGGCAGCGCAAGCCCACGGAGACCGGCTGAAAAGTCCGGTTGTTCAAGGGTTTGGCCCCACTAATTCAGGCCCATCTCAGGAAAATATCGTCAGAACTGCTATAACTAATTGCAATTGGTGTAGTAAGTGGTGACGGAGTGCCCGTGAGATTGCCCCCGGTTTCCGGTTTGCTGTATGTGATTCTGTTGTGGGTGTCACTGGTGGTGGCGCCGAGCCTGCATGCGGCCGAGCCCCGGCCCGATATGCGGGTGCTGATCGACATATCCGGCAGTATGAAACAGACCGACCCCGAGAATCTGCGGTTGCCCGCGGCCAAGCTATTACTAAAACTGGCCAGCGACGGCAGTGCGTTCGGGGTCTGGACTTTCGGTCAATACGTCAACAATCTGGTGCCCCTGGCCAAGGTCTCTCCGGAGTGGCAGGCGCAGGCCGTGGAGCGCCTGGAAGCCATCAATTCCGCGGGACTCTTTACCAATATCGGTGGTGCCCTGGAGCGGGCCATGCAGGGGCAGACCCGTCCCGATCCCGACACCGAGCGCACTATTGTGCTGCTGTCCGATGGCAAAGTGGACATCGCCAAGGACCCGGCGCAAAACCGGGCGGAAACCCAACGTATTCTGCAGTCCCTGGTACCCCGGCTGAAGCAGTCCGGGTTTCGGGTGCATGCCGTGGCCCTGTCCGAAGCCGCTGACCGGCAATTTCTCGAAGCCCTGGCGTTACAAACCGGTGGTACTTTTTCCCTGGCCCGCAATGCCGACGAATTGCTGGAAGTGTTCGTGGCCGCGTCCGACCGTGCCAACCAGCCGGAACAGGTCCCGCTGGAAGGCGACCGCTTTGCCATCGATGATTCGGTGCGCGAGTTCACGGCCCTGATCTTCCGTCAGCCCGGCGCCGGACCCACTCAGTTGATCAGCCCCGAGGGGGTCACCTACAGTGAGGAGCAGGGCAGCCGTAACCTCAGTTGGTTTGCCGACCCGCGTTACGATTTGATCACGGTGTACAATCCCGCCCCCGGCAGCTGGCAGGTGATGGGGGACCTGGATCCCAATAACCGCGTCACCGTGGTGTCCGATTTGCAGGTGGTCATGAGTGGCCTGCCGGAGAATGTACTGGAGGGCGAGCGGCTGACCATGCAGATGTCGCTGCAGGAATACGGCCGCAACATTACCAACCCCAACTTTCTGGAGTTGATGGATATCACCTTCCGTCAGACCACCGCGGACGGGGAAACCTTCGAGGGAAAACTGTCCGAGGACAACGACGGTACCAAAGTGGTGCCGGAAGACGGGGTTTACCAGGCGCGGCTGGGCCGCACCATCACGGCGGGGCAGCATCAGTTCAGCGTGCTGGTGGATGGCAAAACCTTCAAGCGCAAAAAGACCCTGCCGGTGACCGTGTATCGGGAGGTGTTGAAGGTGGAAACCCAATACCGCGATCAGGATGGAGAGGTGCTGCGCTACCTGCAGGTGGAGCCGGTGGCCGGGCTGGTGGATCCGGAGCAGCTCGAACTGTTGGCCCAGATCACCGGCCCCAACGGCGAGAAAAGCATCCAGAGTGGGATACAGACCGCTGCCGGTCAATATCGCATCGACGTCCCACCCGGCGATTCCCTGGGGGTATACGAGGTGCTGATCCGCGTCACCGGCAGTTCCGCCAATGGGGGGGAGTTTGAACTGGTCCAGGGGCCCTATACGCTGGACTATACCCCCCTGGGCATGATGGCGGCGGCGCCGGAAGCAGAGCAGACGCCCCTGGAGCCGACTCAAACCTTTGATGCCGCCGCTATGGAAATACCCAGCCTGGATGTGGATCTGGAAGTGCCGGAACTGCCGCCGGAGGATGTGCCGCCATTGGCTGAGACGCTACCAGAGCCGGAACCGGTGATGGACGTGCCCGCAGAACTTACCGGGGAGCTGGATCAGGGGGAGCCGGAGCAGCAGAGTACGGATAACCGGTTCTGGTGGCTGGTGGGCGCCATTGTGATGGGTAATGTGCTGGTGATCGGCGGCGGCATCTTTGTCTATCTGAAGTTTCTGCGGCGCACCGCCGCCGAGCAGGATGAAGTGGTGGAGGAAATCACCCGCCTGCAGCAACAGCGGACGCCGGTCAGCGCCACTGCCGAGGCAACCGCAGAGGCGTCCGCGGAGCCCACTCAGGACCCTGCGCTGGCGGATGAAGAGGCCACCCAGGTTCGCGTCGCGGAGGCGGACGCAGGCGCCCATGCCGCACCGGCGCCGGAGGCCGAAGCAGAGGAACCGGAGGCCGCCTATGTCAATGACGCCGAGCCGCTGGATGATCTGGTGGAGGATGAGCTGATCGAAGTGGACGATGAACTGGACGCTGACAGTCTGGAGGATCTGGACCTGATGCTCAGTGAACATGAGGCCCGGGAACAGACTGAAGAACAGCTCAATCAGACCATTGATGAAATGCTGGAACAACCCACGGTATTCCCGGATCAGGAAGCGGCGGAGACCGCTGCAGCCGGGGACAAGGATGTGGCGGAAAAGTCGTCCGCGGCGGCGGACCCCGGGACGGAAGACGACGACGGTGCTGATAAGTACCCCGATTTTGATCACGACGAATTCATGCTGGATAATCCCAGCAAGGATTGATGGCAGTGTCTGAGGAAGCTATGTCTGAATCTGTGCCAGACTGCGTATTCTGCGCGATTGCGCGGAACCAGGCGCCGGCCAGCCTGGTATATGAAGATGATTTGGTGCTGGCATTCATGGATCTATATCCCATGCGACCGGGCCATGTGCTGGTGATTCCCCGCCAGCACGCCATGTGGCTGGAGCAACTGGCCCCGGCCTTGCGCGCCCATCTGATGGAAGTCTGTCATCAGGTGATCCTGGCCCAGAAAGCCAGCGCACTGCCCTGTGACGGCAACAACCTGTTTCTGAACGATGGGCCGGCCGCCAATCAGCACGTGCCTCATGTGCACTTTCATGTGTTGCCCCGTAAACAGGGGGATTTACAGCGGGCGCTATGGTCTTTTGCCACCCGCTATCTCAATCATTTTGGCAAGTCGGCCCGTCACCGCCGACTGCAACAGCAGGCGGCGGAATTGCGCCGGCATCTGCCAACCCGGATTTCCGGCTGAACCTCATGCGCATCGGTGCCCGTCTGGTGGTGGAAATATTGGGTCTGGCGGCCACGGCGCCCGCCACTGATGTGGTGCGTCTGGTTCCTCAGCGCTCCCGTCATGGGTTGGCATTGTTGTTTGATAAGTTGCAGCAGGCCCAGCACGATGCCGACCCGTTGGCGGACAGCTGCAGCGGACAGTTAATACCGTTGTGTGCGGAGATGCCGGTGGCGTTACCGGTGTCCACCGCGGACTGGGGCGCCATCGTGCTACTGGATCAATTGTTTGACCGCTGTGCGATGGAGTGGGAAACCGATGCCGAGGCCAGGCACTGGTTTGCCCGGTTGCGAATACCGGTGATCCGCTACGCACTGATGGATTATTCCTTCTTTTTCGCCCGCCAGAATCTGCTGCGCCGGTTTCTCAATCAGTCCTATCAATTACTGCTGAGCAGCACCGACACCGCGCGGGGTAACGAGCGACGGCAGCGCTTGCAGCAATTTGCCGATCGCCTGCTGACGCAGTTCAGTGGCAGGATCGGCCAGGTTAACAGTATCTGTATCGAAGCGCAGAGCTGGTTCGCCGGTGAAACCGAAAAAGTACAGCGGATTCAGGGCCGGTTACGGGAATTGGAAATCCGGCGCCAGCGCGAACAGGTGGCGGAACCCCGGGTGATTCGGGAGTTGAATCGCATTGCCGCCGGCCGGATGCTGCCGCTGGCGGTCAATCAGTTTTTACATGGAGAATGGCGTCGCTCCCTGCGTCTGGTGTCACAACGGGAGGGTGAACAGGGTGCCACCTGGAAACGGCAACTGCGCACGTCGGAATCTCTGGTGGCCTTGTGTGAGGATTGTCTGCAAGGGCAGCAAATGGAACAGCATCGCACGTTTTTCCCGGTGTTGATGCGCAATCTGCGCGATCTGCTGTTGAGTGTGGCGGATGACAGCGCCGGCCGGGACACCGCCCTGGAGCCCCTGGAACTGGCGCTGACGGCGCTGGTAAATGGGGCGGTGCCCGAGACCGGGGTGTTGGCGGCGATACCGCAACCCGATCCTGCCGTGCTGGAAGCGCAGCTGATCCGGGTGTCGGCCAAGTCAATGGAAGCCATCGACGCGCTGGAGGAGGGTGCCTGGCTGCGATTGCGCACCGCCGGTGGGGGTTACGAGTTATGCCGGATCGTGCTGAAGGGAGCGGCGGAAGAGCCCTGGGTGCTGATCAGTCAGACCGGCAGTTCGGTGGCCAGGAAAACCGCAGTGCAACTGGCTCTGGGGCTGGAAGGGGGAGTCGTGCAGCTGGTGGCGGAACAATGGTTCTGGGATCGGGAACTGGACGCGGCGTTGCAGCGGCTATACCGGCAATGGCAGGACCAGCAGCAGGCACAAAAACGCCGTCGAGCGCAGTCGCCGGAACCTGTTGTGGCGCAGGCGCAGGTGACGCAGACCGCTGATCCGGTGTCACCGGCACCCGCGCCGGGGGAGGGTACCGTCGAGGAGACACCGCAAACCCCGGCTACCGGTGTCACAGCGGTGGACCCCGCCACCCCGCTCACCTCTGCCGAGCCGGAAGATTACCCGGATTACCTGCCGGCGCGGGAAGTCACTGAAGAGGAAATGAACTCCGCTTTGGCGGCCATCGATGCCCTGCAGGTGGGTGGCTGGCTGAGCCAGGAGACCACCCAGGGCGAACAGCGATGCAAACTGGCGGTCCGTATCAAGGCCAGTGACAAACTGGTATTCGTCAATCGCCTGGGTATCAAAGTCATGGAAATACAGCGACGGGAGCTGGCCCGTTTACTGGTACTGGGTGTGGTGAGCATCGTGGATACGGGACGTGGTTTTGACAGTTCCCTGGAGCGAATCGTCCGCAGCATTCAGCAGGAAAAACAGGGGTAAAAAAGAGGAACCACAATGGACGAACAACGGCGCCAAAAACGTCAGACCCGAACCGCCGATGCTTATCTGGAGCTGACGCTGGCCGATGAGGAAGGCGACTTTATTCAAAAAGTGATTGCCTGCGAGACTGTCGACCTTTCCGCGTCCGGCCTCAAGCTCTATATGAGTGAGCCGGTGGAACAGGGGCTGATTACCGATATTCTGGTGGAGCTCACCGGCGAAGTGGAGCGCTACTTTCTCACAGCGGAATTAAAGTGGATTGCGCCTGGTGGCGACGATGGCTGGTATTTTGCCGGGTTTGAAATCTTTGCCGGGGACAATACCGATTATCAGGCCTGGGCTGACAGGGTGGCACGAAAACCCGCCCCCCATCGTCAAGACGGAGATTGACGCGGGGGTCGAAGTGACTGCCGGGGCTGGTTATTGAACGTTTTCCGCGTCGCCGAACACATCCTGGAATAACACCGAGCTGAGGTAGCGTTCCCCGGAGTCCGGCAGCACCACCACGGTGGTCTTGCCGTTGTTCTCCGGTTTTTCCGCCACCCGCAAGGCGGCACACAAAGCCGCACCGCAGGATATACCCGCCAGAATGCCCTCTTTTTCCGCCAGCAATTTCGCGAACTCAATGGCGTCTTCGTTACTCACCTGTTCCACCGCGTCCACCACGCTCAGGTCCAGATTTTTGGGCACGAAACCGGCGCCGATGCCCTGAATTTTATGGGGCGCCGGGGTGGGCTCCTGGCCTGCCATGGTCTGGGTAATCACCGGCGAGTCCACCGGCTCCACCGCCACCGCCTGAATGGCTTTGCCACAGCTGTGCTTGAGGTAACGGCTGACCCCGGTAATGGTGCCGCCAGTGCCCACACCGGCCACCAGAATGTCCACTTCGCCGTCGGTGTCGTTCCAGATCTCGGGGCCGGTGGTCCGCTCATGAATGGCGGGGTTGGCGGGGTTATCAAACTGCTGCAGCATAATGGCTTTGCCGTTGCTGTTCGCAACAATTTCCTCCGCCCTGTCGATGGCCCCTTTCATGCCTTTAGGGCCTTCCGTCAGTACCAGATTCGCCCCCAGTGCTTTCAGTACCTTGCGCCGTTCCAGGCTCATGGTGGCGGGCATGGTGAGGGTCAAAACATAGCCGCGGGCAGCGCACACAAACGCCAGCGCAATCCCGGTATTACCGCTGGTGGGTTCCACCAGTTCCATCCCCGGCTTTAGCAGGCCGTCCTTTTCCGCCTGCCACACCATATTAGCGCCAATGCGGCATTTCACCGAAAACGCGGGGTTGCGGCTTTCAATTTTGGCCAGCACATTGTGAGAGGTGAGGTGCTTTAACCGCACCAAAGGCGTGTTGCCGATGGTCAGGGAATTATCGTCGTAAATCTTAGCCATGATGAGGTTCCTGAAGGTTGCGGCGATTGCCCACCGATTCTACTCCCCTGCTGGGCTTTTTCAATCACACCACCGCTGTGCACTGAATCACAGTGTCGGCACCAACCTTTGTAAATGCCACTCAGTGCCTGCTTCCCTGTGCGGTCTATCAACCTTTTCGGCGTCATCCCCGGGGGATCACTGCTAGCCTTGTGGATAGCAACAGTTCGTCAGTTAAAGGATGAAAAGCATGAAGAACCGGATGTTAGCAATTGCCAGCCTGGCACTGATGGTGACCCCCGTCATGGCCCAGGACACAGCCGCCACTGCGGCGGATGGTGTGTTTCGTTCAGGAGTGGCTTACTGTAACCAGGCATCCAAACTCAGTCGCGCCGATACGGCGGCGGCCCGGGAGCAATTCAACCGTTATTTGTCGCATCTGGAACAGGCTCGGGTGATCCAGCCCGGACTGCTGGAAACCAACAGCTTCGCGGCCCGCGAGCATCGTCGCTGCCAGCTGGTGGAGGATAATATCGCCCGGGCGGAGGCCATGCCTTTAGTGGAGGAGGGGCTGGCCCGTTGTAACGCGGCGCGGGATGCCCTGGAACGGGCCGATCTGAATACCGCCAATGCGGCCTTTGAACAGTTCCAGCAGCAGCGGGATCAGGCTCTGGCCATCACCCCCACCGTATTGCGGGTAGGCTCGGTGGGCGTCAGACTGCGGGTCTGTGACCGTCTGGTGGAAAAAATTGCCCTGGCGCAGGCGCAGCAGCAACTGCAGCAACAACGCCGGGATCGGGCCCAGGCCGCCTACAGCACGGCCCTGGCCAGTTGCGATGCCGGTCGTGAGCTGGCGGCCGCCAGCAGCCCCACCACTAACGGTATCAAGGCGGTGGCTGGGGTGGTGCAGCGCCTGGCGGTGGCGCAAAATGAAGCCGAAAAACTCGCGGCCGGCAGTGGCCGCGGTGCGGCCCTGAGCCTGGCACAGGGCCGGTTCAACCAGTGTCAGGCCCAGCTGATGGCCACGCTGGAGCGCCTGCAACAGGCGCAGCGCCTGGCACTGGCCCAGGCTGCCAGCGCCCGGGAAGCGGCGGAAGCGGTGGCCACACCGATGGCAAATGGTGGGCCGGTGGACGCCATGGCAGACGCCGCCAGTGCAGCTGAAGCCCCCCGGGCGGCCGACAGGGCCCGGCCCGGTCCGGCTGCCCCCGCCGCTGCAAGCCAGGACAGCGCTGTGACGACGGTTTCCGGTACGGAAAATGCGGATTCAGTGGCTGTTCTTCCCGCAGCGGCAGGCTCCATCCTGCGCGGAGGAGAGGTGGTACAGGTGGCCGATCCCAGCCTGTGAACCGATGATTTCCGCCACGGTGGTGGCGCCTGCGGCCCTGGCCAGTGCCCTGGCTGACGGTTAAAGTATGTGGTTTGTCCATTCCGGCTCCCTGAATTGGGGGCCGGTTTGGTTTATAATGGCACCATTTAACCGCAGTCAAGGCAAATATTATGCAATTCACAGGAACCGAGAAGTACGTTACCACCGACGAGCTCAGGCTGGCGGTGAACGCCGCCATTAACCTGCAGCGTCCGCTGCTGATCAAGGGCGAGCCTGGCACCGGCAAAACCATGCTGGCCGAAGAAGTGGCTGCCGGGCTGGGGCTGAAGCTGATTCAATGGCATATCAAATCCACCACCCGGGCCCATCAGGGGCTGTACGAATACGATGCGGTGTCCCGGTTACGGGATTCCCAGCTGGGGGATGACCGGGTTCACGACATCAGCAACTACATCAAGAAAGGCAAACTCTGGGAAGCCTTCGAGTCGGACGAACAGGTGGTGCTGCTGATCGATGAAATCGATAAAGCGGACATCGAATTCCCCAACGACCTGCTGCAGGAGTTGGATAAGATGGAATTCTATGTCTACGAGACGCAGCAAATGGTTCACGCCAACCAGCGCCCCATCGTCATTATTACCAGTAACAATGAAAAGGAACTGCCGGATGCCTTCCTGCGCCGCTGTTTTTTCCACTACATTGATTTTCCGGACAAGGAAACCATGCAGCAGATCGTGGAGGTCCACTTCCCGGGTATCAAGCAGTCGCTGATTAAAGAGGCCATGGAAGTGTTCTTTGATGTGCGCAAAGTGCCGGGACTGAAAAAGAAACCTTCCACCTCTGAGTTAATCGATTGGCTGAAGCTGCTGTTGGCGGATGATATCCCCGAAGACGTCCTGCGCAATCGCGACAACAAGAGCGCAATTCCACCGTTGTATGGGGCTCTGGTGAAGAACGAACAGGATGTACATTTGCTGGAGCGCCTGGCATTCATGCACCGACGTGAGAGCTGATTATGCTGATCGATTTCTTCTTCGAGCTGCACCGGGGCAAGGTCCCCGTCAGCATCCGGGAATATCTGGATCTGCTGGCGGCGCTGCAACAGCGCACGGTGTATGCGGATATGGAACAATTCTATTACCTGTCACGTACGGTAATGGTGAAAGACGAAAAGCACTTCGATAAATTCGATCAGGCGTTCAAGAAATATTTTGACGGCCTGGAAGTGCTGGACGATATGCTGGATGCCATGATTCCGGATGACTGGCTGCGTAAGGAAATCGAAAAAACCCTGAGCAAGGAAGAGTACGAGAAACTGCAGCAACTGGGTGACCTGGACAAACTCATGGAAGAGTTTAAAAAGCGCCTGGAAGAGCAGAATAAGCGGCACCAGGGCGGTAACAAAATGATCGGCACCGGTGGCACCTCGCCATTTGGCGCCTACGGTCAGAACCCGGCGGGCTTTCGCATGGCCGGGCCCGGGCGCACCGGTAAGGCGGTTAAGGTGTGGGAAAAGCGCCAGTATCGTAATCTGGATGATTCCGTGGAGCTGGGGGTGCGTAATATCAAGATGGCGCTGCGCCGGCTGCGCAAGTTCACCCGCGAGGGCATGCCGGATCAGCTGGATATTGATGACACCATTTCCTCCACCGCGAAAAACGCCGGTTTTCTGGATATCAAAATGGTGCCGGAACGACGCAACGGCGTCAAAGTATTGTTGTTCTTCGACGTGGGCGGTTCCATGGACCCCTATGTGAAAACCTGTGAGGAGCTGTTCTCGGCCTGTCGGGCGGAGTTCAAGCATATGGAGTATTACTACTTCCATAATTTCCTCTACGAAGGGGTTTGGCGCGACAACAACCGCCGCTGGGGGGACCGCACCCATACCTGGGATCTGCTGCATACCTACAGCAGCGATTATCGGGTGATTTTTGTGGGGGATGCCACCATGTCGCCCTATGAAATCAGCTCCGTGGGGGGCAGCGTCGAACACTGGAACGAGGAAACCGGTGAAACCTGGATGCGGCGGATCAAGGATCATTTTGAGAAAGTGATCTGGCTCAATCCGGAGCCGGAATCCACCTGGGACTACACCACCTCCCTGCAGTGGACCCGTAAACTGGTTGACAACAAGATGTACCCCCTGACCCTGCACGGGCTGGAAGAGGGTATGCGCTACCTGGCCCGTTAGGAAACCGTCAGTCCACCAGTTCCACCCGGGGCAGTTCCACCGGCGTGGCCACCACTTTTTCCGTGGGGGCCACCACCGTGGATAGCCCTGTGAACACGGTTTCGCCATTCTGGTTTTCGATCAGATTATCGATCAGCACGATGTTACCCCGGCGCTTTTTTTCCACCAGCTTTAAGTGGGCGGTGAGGGTATCCCCGGGCCGCACCGGTTTCTTGAAGCGCATTTCCTGCCCGGCGTAAATACTGCCCGGGCCCGGAAACTTGGTGGCTACCGCGGCACTGATGATGATGGCACAAAGGGCACCGTGGGCAATGCAACCCTCAAACGGCGTGGTACGCGCGTATTCCTCGTCCAGGTGGATGGGGTTGGTATCCCCGGAAAGAATGGCGAAAAGTTTGATGTCGTCCTGAGAGACCGATTTGGTGTAGCTTGCGGTCATTCCCACTTCCAGCTCGTCGAACGGGACGTTTTCCAGATTGGACATAGCTCACTCCCTGATGAATTTGCACCGATCTTAGCGGGCTGCCAACGGGGAGGGTAGCGATTAAATGTAACGGATTTTTAGAATTTCATCAGGCGCCCGCGCCTGCGGCGGCCCGCAGCGGCGATTGCTGCTCCAGGCGGGACTCCATCCAGCTCAGCAGATCATTGACCACCTCTTCCCGGTTCAACTCGTTGAATATTTCATGCCGTCCGTTTTCGTAGAGTTTTACCGTGACGTCATTCTGACCCGCAGCCCGCAGATGATCCGCCAGCTTGTTCACCCGGTGTTGGGAGCGATGGTAGGACAGCGGATCCCGCTCTCCGGACGTCAGGTAAAACGGCAACTGATCCGGTATACTTCGCAAATTGCGTTCCCGGCTCAGGGTATCCAGGCCGCTGATCAGATCCTGCCACATCTGGTTGGTGCAGAGGAAACCACAAAGTGGGTCGGCCAGGTACTTGTCCACTTCCATGGGATGTCGGGTGAGCCAGTCCGCTTCGGTGCGGGGATTTTCGATCTGGCGGTTGAAGCTGGAGAACGTCTGATTATCAATCAGCGGACTGCGACCCATGGGCCCGCTGCGCAGCTTCTCCAGACGAATCAGCATGCGGGGGGCGCGCAGCCCCGCAGGGCTGGTGTAGCCGGAACCTGAGAGCACCACCGCCTGCACCGTGTGTCCCTGCTCAATGCAATAACCCTGGGCGATAAACGAGCCCATGCTGTGGCCCAGCAGTACCAGTGGCAGTTGCGGGTGTTGTTGGCGAATATGCCGGTTAACCGTGCCCACGTCCGCCAGCACCAGGCGCCAGCCGTTGTTGTCCGCATAGTGGCCCACCAGCCCCCCCTGGGGAATGGAGTGCCCATGGCCGCGGTGATCGTGGGCGTAAACCACATAGCCCGCCGCTGTCAGCAAATCGGCGATGGGTTCGTACCGGGCACTGTGTTCAGCCATGCCATGGTTGAGGTGAACGATCCCCGCCGGGGAAGCGTCCGGACGCTGCCATTTGCGCACAAAAATGTCGTGTCCATCGACGCCGCTAAGATAGAACTGTTCGGCTTGCATGCTGTTCTCCCTCGGGTTGGCGGCGGCCCGCTGCTTAATGCAGTGACCGGTTACCCTGCTTTGAGTTAGTCATTATATAGTCTTGTAAGGCGGTTGAGGAGGTCAAATAGCCCTGGATCCAGGTATCCAGCTGTTGCCGCTGCGCGGCCGTGGTGCAGAGCCCCAAACGAGTGCGACGCCACAGCAGATCCCGGCTGTCCCTTACCCACTCAGTCTGCACCAGAAATTCCGCCTCCCGCTGATAAAGACCCGGGGTCAGTTCCGGCCCCAGATCCGCCAGGCAGTCACATCCCTCCAGCAGGTCCCGGGCCCTGGCTCCATAAGTGCAGCAGTAGCGCCGCAACAGGCCACTGGGCAACCAGGGATAGCGGGCGGCCAGGTCCAGGATAAAGCCTTCCGGCGATAGCGAATGCAGGCGTCCCCCCGGCAATGGAGTGATTTCCGGCGCCCCCGCAGGCAGGGGATGCAAATACGGGGCCAACAATTCCACTACCTCACGGGCCATGGCGTGATGGGTGGCAAAACTGCCCCCAAACACCGACACCAATGGTGAACGACCATCTCCGCAGTCCAGGTCCAGGGCGTAATCCTCCAGTTGATCCGAGACCGGGTCCCCGTCATCACAGTAGAAGGGTTGCTGCAGCAGGTAATCGCTGATCACATCGGCGCTGGAAAAGGACCGCGCGAAAAAGCCACTGAGCGTCTCCAGGAGGGTCCGGGTCCCCAGGTCACGGGCCGAACTGCCATGTTCGGCGCTGCTGGGTTCGCATACCTGCGACACCATACAATAGTGATCCGGCAACGGCGTGACCCGCAGCGGCGCGCCCACGGTCTGGAAGACATAACCCTGATCCCCGGGATACCACTTGGCCAGCAGGACAAAGTGTTTCCGTTTCAGGCCAATGCGGCAACGGCTGCGTACCTCCGGAAAACTGAGGAGTACCTGGTTCACTTGAGCGCCGCCCGCATTGACCACGCAGCGGGCACACTGGGTCCTCTGGCTCGGCCCTGTCCCCAGGGTCACCTCCCACAATCCCTGCTGACGCCGGGCGCCGAGCACTTCGGTATGCGGCAGAATCCGGGCGCCGGACTCCCTGGCCCACACCAGGTTCTCGATCACCAGGCGGGCAGTGTCCACCAGCCACTCCCGCAGCAGCAGGGGGCCCGCTTCAGGTCGGCGTAACGGCTGCAATTGCTCTGAGGTGGGACAGCGCTGGAGCACTCCGGCGGGTTCGGCCCCCGCCAGCCAATGGTGGAATAACCACATCCACAGGCGGCTGGCGGGGGAGCGACCACCGCCGGGTTCCGGCACGTCCACCAGGTTCAGCTCCCGGCACAGATGGGGCGCCCGCTGACGCAGGAGCGCCTTCTCTTTGCTCACCTTATTGAAATAGGGTAAGTTGTGATGACGGAGAAAATGCAAAGCGCCGGGAATAATCTGATCGGAATGGGAAGAGCTGACACCGCCCACATCGTCGCGTTCACAGAGCAGGGTCGACAGGCCCCGGCTGGCGCATTCCGCGGCCACGGCGGCACCGCTGATGCCACCTCCCACCACCAGCACATCAACCGCCTGCCGTCCGCTCTGCATAATCCCACTCCCGCATCAGAATGCTATATGCTTATAACTATGGAACACACATACAGGCTGTCAATGGGCTGGTGCCGGCGCGGCTGGTGGCTGCCGCCGCTGTGGTTGCTGACCTGGCTGCTGGTTGCCGGTCCGGCAGCGGCGGCGCCCAAGGCCGAACTCTGGCCCTACTGGCAGCAGCACAACCCCAGCAACACTCAACAGGTGGATCACAGCGCCTGGCAGGCAATCCTTGATCGTTATTTGCGGGTGGATGGTCAGCCACCGGTGACCCGTTTTGATTATCAGGCAGTGACCGCTTCCGACCGGGACCGCCTGGCGGGTTATCTTGAGCAGCTGCAGGCGGTGGACATCCGCCACTACCCCCGGGCGGAACAAAAAGCGTTTTGGATAAACCTCTACAACGCGCTGACGGTTAAACTGGTGCTGGACCACTACCCGGTGGCATCCATTCGCGACATTGAGTTCGGCTGGTTTTCTTTCGGCCCCTGGGGCCAGGAGCTGGTGGTGGTGTCCGGCAAGGACCTAAGTCTCGACGCTATCGAACATCGTATACTGCGACCCGTCTGGCAGGACAACCGCATCCACTATGGCGTGAACTGTGCCAGTGTGGGTTGTCCCAACCTGGCCCCGGACGCCTACACCGCCGCCAACACCGAGCGTTTGCTGGAACAGGGTGCCCGCCAGTTTATCAATCACCCCCGAGGGGTGAGTTTGCAAGCAGATACATTATACCTGTCTTCCATTTATGACTGGTTCCAGGAAGACTTTGGCGGTAACCGGCAGGGGGTGATGGAGCACCTGATGCAATACGCTGATCCGGACTTGCGGCGACGACTGTCTGGTCACAGCGGTAAAGTCCGGTTTCGTTATGATTGGCGGCTGAACTCGCCCTGAAACCGGTGCCGAGCGCGGTTAAAATCTGGCCCGGATGCAACAAAACTGGTAATCTTTTGCCCCTTTGAGGCGGTTGTGCCCAAGTCAACAAAAACCATCCGAAACAGCCGGGGAAGACACTAATGGTAGACAAGATCTGGACCGACAAATATCCCGAAGGGGTTAGCGATCAGTTGGATTTCGGCACCTACGAATCCGTGCTGGACGTGTTCGAGAACGCCTGCAGAAAATTTGCCGACCGGCCGGCTTTCCACAATATGGGCGTCATCATCAGCTATGGTGAACTGGACAAACTGAGCGCCGACTTTGCCGCCTACCTGCAGACTTTTACCAGCCTGCAGCCCGGTGACCGCATCGCCATTCAGATGCCGAATCTGATCCAGTATCCCATTGCCGTGTTCGGCGCCATGCGGGCCGGATTGGTGGTGGTGAACACCAACCCCATGTACACCACCCGGGAAATGGAACATCAATTCAATGATGCCGGCTGCAAGGCCCTGGTGGTGTTGGCCAACTTCGGTGACGCGGTGGCCGATGTTCTGCCCAAAACCGGGATCAAACATGTGATCGTGACCCAGGTGGCGGATATGCAGCCCACCCTGAAACGGCTGTTGATGAATTTCGTCATTAAGCGGGTGAAAAAAATGGTGCCGGACTTCACCATTAAAAACGCGGTGCCCTTTGTGACCGCCATGACCCGGGGCCGGGCCGCCACCTACCAGCAGACCGCTGCTCCCAAGCCTGACGACATTGCTGTACTGCAGTACACTGGCGGTACCACCGGCGTGGCCAAGGGGGCCATGCTGACCCACCGCAACCTGGTGGCCAATATGCTGCAAATGGATTTTATCCTGCGGACTTTGCGTCCGGGGCAGGAGGTGGCGATTACCCCTTTGCCGCTCTATCATATTTTTTCATTCACCGTGAATTGTCTGGGCATGATGTCTCACGGTGCGTTGAATGTTTTGATCACCAACCCAAGGGATATACCGGCCTTTATCAAAGAGCTGGGCAATCATCGTTTCACCTGCTTTTCCGGTTTGAACACCCTGTTCGTGGCACTGATGAATCATCCCGATTTTAAATCCCTGGATTTCAGCGGCCTCAAGCTGACCATTGCCGGTGGTATGGCATTGCAGAAATCCGTGGCCGAGCAGTGGGAATCCATTACCGGCAATCGCATCGCCGAAGGCTTTGGAATGACGGAAACCTCGCCGGTGGTCTGCGTTAACCCGCCGGGGGCCATTCAGGTGGGCACCATCGGCATACCGGTACCGGGCACTGACGTGAAAATAGTGGATGAAGAAGAAAAAGAACTGCCACTGGGTGAAAGCGGTGAGCTCTGCGTCCGTGGCCCCCAGGTGATGAAAGGTTACTGGCAGCGGGAGGAGGCCACCCGCGAGACCATGACCAAGGACGGCGAATGGCTGAAAACCGGTGATGTGGCCCTGATTCAGGAAGACGGTTATCTGCGTATTGTGGATCGCAAGAAGGATATGATTCTGGTGTCCGGTTTTAACGTGTATCCCAACGAAGTGGAGGACGTCGCCAGCGCCCATCCCGACGTGGTGGAATGCGCTGCTGTGGGGGTCCCGGACGACAAGAGTGGCGAGGCGGTGAAACTGTTTGTGGTCAAGGCCCATGAACGGCTGACGGCGGACGATGTACTGACCCACTGCCGCGAGAACCTTACCGGCTATAAGATGCCCAAGCATGTGGAGTTCCGCAGCGAGTTACCGAAGACCAACGTAGGCAAGATTCTGCGGCGGGAGCTGCGGGGTCAATAGCCCGGAATTGTCGCTCTGCAGCGCGACGGGATTTTGGTTACAATGCGGCGCCATGAACCATGAGGGACTGGCGTGAATTCGGATTCCATTACAGCGTTGCGCGTCCAGATCCGCCATTGCATGAGCGCGGACCGGCATCGCCTGAACCGTCGGCTACAGCAGATGGTGCAGTCGGCGGAGAGTCAGTCCAATGAGACGCAGTGGTCACAACTGTTGGCCGCTGTGGAAGCCTCCCGGCAGCGTGCCGCTGAGCGCGCCGCCAACCTTCCGTCGTTGGAATATCCCGCTTCACTGCCGGTCAGCGCCCGTCGGGATGAGATTATTGACGCCATCCGCGACCACCAGGTGGTGATCATTGCCGGGGAAACCGGGTCCGGCAAAACCACCCAGATCCCCAAGCTGTGCCTGGAAGCGGGTCTGGGGATCACCGGTTTAATCGGTCACACCCAGCCCCGGCGGCTGGCGGCCCGATCCGTGGCCCAGCGGCTGGCAGATGAGCTGCACTCCACTATCGGGGCTGCAGTGGGTTATAAAATCCGGTTTCAGGATCAGGTATCCCCCTCCAGCTATATCAAGTTAATGACTGACGGTATGTTGCTGGCGGAAGTGGCCCGGGATCGCTTTCTCAATCAATACGACGTCATCATTATCGATGAGGCCCACGAGCGCAGTCTTAACATTGACTTTCTGCTGGGTTTTCTCAAACAGCTGCTGAGTAAACGCCGCGACCTGAAACTGATCATTACCTCCGCCACCATCGACCACTGGCGTTTTTCCCGGTTTTTTAACGCTGCCCCGGTACTGGAAGTGTCCGGACGCACCTATCCGGTGGAGATTCTTTATCGTCCCCTGACAATGGATGACCGCGAGCCTGATGATGCCGCCGTGGCGGATGAAGAAGGTCAGCTTGAAGCCGGCATCCTGCAGGCACTGGAAGAAATCCAGCAGCTGGAACGCGCGGGCCGGGCCGGTCACCGGCCGGGGGATGTACTGGTGTTTCTGGCGGGGGAGCGGGATATCCGTCAGGTGGCGGAAACCCTGCGCCGTCGGGGCCCACCGCAGCTGGATATCCTGCCTCTGTACTCCAGGCTCAGTAACGCCGAACAGAATCGCGTCTTTCAGTCCCATTCCGGGCGCCGGGTGGTTTTGGCCACCAATGTGGCGGAAACCTCGGTCACTGTGCCTAACATCGGGTATGTGATTGATCCCGGTCTGGCCCGGATCAGCCGCTACAGCGTGCGCAGCAAGGTGCAGCGGCTGCCCATAGAGCCGGTGTCCCAGGCCAGCGCCAACCAGCGGGCGGGGCGTTGTGGCCGGGTGGCGGACGGGGTCTGTTTCCGGCTCTACTCAGAGGCGGATTTTCTTGCCCGGGGGGAGTTTACCGAGCCGGAAATCCTGCGTACCAACCTGGCCTCGGTGATTCTGCAGATGCAGGGTTTGAAGCTGGGTGATATCGCCCGCTTTCCGTTTCTGGATGCGCCGGATTCACGCCTGATCAACGATGGCTACCGGTTGCTGGAAGAATTGGGTGCGGTGGATCGCAAGCGCCGCATCACGCCGCTGGGACGTACCCTGCTGCAGTTTCCGGTGGACCCGCGCATTGCCCGCATGCTGGTGGCGGCCAATGACCTTAACTGCCTGCGGGAACTGCTGATCATCGCCAGCGGATTGAGTGTCCAGGAGCCCTGGTTACGGCCCCACGATCGCCGGGGGGCCGCCGATGAGGCATTGCGGGGGTTTCAGCACGAGGACTCCGACTTCCTCACCTATCTTGCCATCTGGGAGCAAAGTGAAACCCAGAAAACTCAGCTTACCAACCGTCGCTATCGACGTTGGCTGCTGGACCATTTTCTCAGCTACCTGAGGATTCGGGAGTGGCAGGATGTGTATCGTCAGCTGAAACAAATGGCCCATCAACAGGGCTGGCGGGAGAACGCGGAGCCGGCCCGTTACGAGGAGATTCACAAAGCCATCCTGGCGGGGTTACTGAGTCACGTGGCGCAAAAGGATGACAAACGTGATTATCTGGCGGCCAGAAACCGGCCGGTCACTCTGTTTCCCGGCTCCACTTTGAGTTCCCGCCGACCGCCATGGGTCGTTTGCGCCGAACTGGTGGAGACCCAGAAAGTGTATGCCCGGGTGGCGGCACGGATCGAGCCGCAGTGGGTGGAGCAGGTGGGCGCCGGGCTGCTTAAGCACAGTTATTTCGAACCCCATTGGGAGAAAAAGCAGGCTGCCACCGTCGCCTACCGGCAGACTTCCTTATTCGGCCTGGTGATCAATCCCCGACAGCGGGTGAACTACAGTCAGATTGATCCGGTGCGGTGTCGGGAATTGTTTATCCAGCACGCGCTGGTGTTGCAGGAATACGATACCCAGGCACCCTATGCGCGCCATAACCGCCAGTTGATGGCTGACCTGGAATACCTGGAACGTAAATCCCGCCGGCGGGATATTCTGATTGATGACCTCAGCCTGTATGGATTGTTCGATGCCGTGATACCGCCGCAGGTGGTGAACGGCAAAAGTTTTGAAACCTGGCGTAAGCAGGCCGAGCAGGAAAATCCGCGGGTGCTGTTCCTGTCCCGGGAGCAGTTATTGCAGTCCCCCACCGATGATATTCAGCAGTGGGCGTTTCCCGATGCAGTCCCGGTGGAAGGGGGGCGCATCAAAATCGACTATCAGTTTGATCCGGGTCGGGAGCGGGACGGGTTAACGATCCTGGTACCTGTCACTCTGATTAATCAGGTGGACGAAGCCAAACTGGAATGGCTGGTACCGGGATTGGAATTGGAAAAATGCGTGGCACTGATCAAAAGCCTGCCAAAAACCCTGCGCAAACACTTTGTGCCGGCGCCGGATTTTGCCCGGGCGTTTCTGGCCACCAATCCCGATCGCAACCGATCTTTGAAACGGCAACTGGCGGAATTCCTGCGGTCGCGAAAAGCGGTGGATATCAGCGGGCAAAGCTGGGATGAGTCGGTGCTACCCCTGCATCTGCGTGCCAATCTCAAAGTCACGGACGCTGACGGCAAACTGCTGCAACAGGGGCGGGACATCCAGCAGATCAAACAATCACTGCAGGGTGAGTTCCAACAGTCCGTGCAACAGCTGGTGGCCGGGGATATGGATCAACGCAGCTACGACCACTGGGCATTCGGTGATATCCCGGAAGTGTACGAAAGGCGACAGGCCGGGGCGCGGGTAAAAGCCTACCCGGCGCTGGTGGCAAAGCCTGACGGGGTGGCGCTGCAACTGATGGATTCCGCGTTCAGGGCCCGGCTGGCCACGGAGCAGGGACTGTTGCGACTGTGTCTGCTGGCACTGCCGCAGCAGGTGCGGTATCTAAAAAAACATCATGGGCTGGCGGACGCGGTTGCCATCAAGTACGCGCCCTTCGGCGATCGTAAATCACTGGAGCAGGGGGTGGTGGAACTGGCCTTTTATCGAGCTTTTGTCGCCGGCCGTGAACCGGTGCGCAGCGAGGCGGCGTTCCAACAAAGGCTGCAGGAGGGCAAAGGCAGGCTGGCCGGTGCAGCCACCGAAATCAATGCCCTGGTGGGTGAGATACTGGCGCGTCACCATGAGATCTCCAGCCTGTTGAACCAGGACCAATCACCGGCCAAAGCAATCACCCGAGAAGACATTCACCGGCAGCTGGCAAGACTGTTCCCGGACCAGTGGCTGCGCCAGGTACCTTATGGGGCCCTGCTGGATTACCCCCGTTATCTGGAGGCCATTGGCGTTCGCTGGCAGCGACTGCAGGGCAAAATCGAGCGGGACCGCCAGCTCAGTGAGGAGCTGGAATCGCTCTGGCAACAGTATCTGGAGCGCCGGCACCGGCATCAGCGGGAGGGGGGGCAGGATGAGGCCCTGGAACAGTGGCGCTGGGCGCTGGAAGAGTACCGGGTTTCGCTGTTTGCCCAGGGCATCAAGACCCCTTATCCTGTATCCCATAAACGCTTGCAGAAGCTGTGGCAGCAAGTGGCCCCCTGACGCGGGCGCCACCCAAGCAGGCAGGGCTGGAACCTGAGGCAATGGACGCGGGTATGTCGTCGGTAGCAACCATAGAACAATCCCTGATGGTGGATCTGGCCGGCGGTCAGCAGTTGCATGTGAAACGCCTGACCAATGATCCGGATGCGCCAGCGGTGCTGTTACTGCATGGCCTGCTGGAAGATGGCACTATTTTTTACTCCGGCAAGGGTCGTGGGCTGGCCCCCTATCTGGCGCACAATGGATTTGATGCCTTTGTGCCTGATTTGCGGGGTAAGGGCCGCTCCTGGCCTCCGGTGCGGGGTTGGGCCAGTTATCGGGTGGGGGATGCCATCAATCAGGATATTCCCGCGGTTCTGAGCCGTATTCAGGAGCTGAAAGGCGAGTTGCCCCGGTTTTGGGTCAACCACGCCTGGGGTGGTGTGCTGGCCAGCAGTTTTCTGGCCCGCTACCCCCGTTATCGCGGCTCTCTCAACGGTCTGGTCAATTTTGGCGTGCACCGGGTGGCGGTGCAGCGCTCCCTGTCGCGCCTGATCTGGCTCCAGGGCCTGTGGCACTGGCTGTCGCGGCTGACGGCCCGGTTGCGGGGCTATGTGCCGGGGCGGCGCCTGAAACTGGGTGTCCAGGACGAGTTCGCCGGAATTCAGCAGGACTGTATCAACTGGATGCGGGGGCGGGACTGGGTGGATCCTCAGGATCGGTTTGATTACGGCGCGGCGCTGTCGCAGGGGCTGCGCTATCCCCCGGCTCTGTATTTCGCCCCCAGCTCAGACCTGGCCCGCTGCAGCGCGGCGGACGTGAAAGCCTTTATGCGGGAAATCGGCCACCACAACGGGCGCCTGGTGGTGCTGGGGCAGGCCCTGGGCAATCGCCACGATTACTCTCAAATCAGTATGCTGACCCACCCGGACGCAGTGCATGATCACTTCCCATTCATGGTAAACTGGTTGCGCGAGATGAACCGCCTGCGGGATGAAGCCCAGGATGGCGATAATCCCAGGCCTCGCAATCAGGGACACTCTGCCGAGCGCGGCCAATGATGGTCAGGGGCTTGTTAACCCCAGAATTAACCCGGCCGGATAAGCGATATCAGGCACCGTGATGACAAAAGCGATAAACATAAAGTAAGCCGGAGGTAGATGTGTCGCAAACAACCCAAGCCCCGAGAGTGGTGATTAGCGGAACGGGGCTTTACACCCCCCAGGAAACCATCAGCAATGCCGAGCTGGTGGCCAGTTTCAACCGTTACGTGGAACAATACAATCAGCAGCATGCCGCCGCCATTGCGGCCGGTGAACTGGAGCCACTGGCCCCCTCCAGCGAAGAGTTCATCGTCAAGGCCTCGGGTATCGAGAGCCGCTATGTCATTAACAAGTCCGGAGTTCTGGATCCGGAGCGGTTATGTCCGGTGATTCCCGAGCGCAGTGATGAAGAGCCTTCCATCCAGTGCGAAATTGCCATAGCGGCGGCCCGGGAAGCGCTGGCGCAGGCCAACAAGACCGCCGCCGACATTGATGCGGTGATCGTAGCCTGTTCCAACATGCAGCGGCCCTATCCGGCAATGGCCATTGAAGTTCAGGATGCCCTGGGTATTCAGGGGTTCGGCTTTGATATGAACGTAGCCTGCTCTTCCGCCACTTTTGGCCTGCAAACCGCCCGCGATGCCGTGCTGTCAGGGTCGGCCCGCTCGGTGCTGGTGGTCAATCCTGAAATTTGCTCTGCCCATCTGGCCTGGCAGGATCGGGACTGCCACTTTATTTTCGGCGATGTCTGTACTGCATTGGTGGTGGAGCGTCTGGAACCCTGCCGCAGTGATCAGCATTGGGAGATTCTGGGTAGCCGGCTGCAAACCCAGTTCTCCAACAATATCCGCAATAACTTTGGTTTCCTGAACCGATGCGATGAACGGGGCGTGGGCGCCCGTGACAAACTGTTCCGCCAGAATGGCCGCAAGGTGTTCAAGGAGGTGGTACCCATGGTGGCGGAGTTGATCCTGCAGCATCTGGGGGAACACCGGATAGCGGCTTCGGACCTGCGCCGCATGTGGCTGCACCAGGCCAATCTGGGAATGAATCAGCTGATTTCCAAGAAGGTATTGGGGCGCGAAGCCAGCCCTGACGAAGCGCCGGTGATACTGAACGAATACGCCAATACCAGCTCCGCCGGCTCCGTCATCGCCTTTCACAAGCATCGTCAGGACATGCAAAGCGGGGAAATCGGGGTCTTGTGCTCGTTTGGCGCAGGATACTCGGTGGGTAGCGTGATCCTGCGCCGGGGCTAGCCCGGCCTGCGGCTCACCGCTCCCGGCCGCCGCGCAACCGACGCTAGAAAAGTAGAAAAATTCCACCGCCAATGAAACATTGGCCTGCCAGGAGCGTCTCTATTAGCAGTAACCGGTATTTGACCAGCGCTTTACCGGCGAATAACCCGGGCCAATGGCCCCACAACAACAGCAATCCAGAGAGTGCAACAGCAAGGAGAACAAGATGGCCAAGTTCGATGCGTTAAAACCCCTGTCTGCCGGCGTAGGTGCCGCCCTGGTGGCTTCCGCCATGGCCAGTGCCCCGGTCAATGCCGCGGAAAACCCGTTTGCCACCAATCCACTGCCGGCCGGTTATATGCTGGCGGATGGACACGAGGGTAAGTGCGGCGAAGGTAAGTGCGGCGAAGGCAAAAAAGAAGCCAAGGAAGGAAAGTGCGGCGAAGGCAAATGCGGTGAAGGTATGAAAAACATGGAGCATGACCGCATGCAGAAAAAGCACAAGGAAATGAAGGAAGCCGGTGAAGGTAAATGTGGCGAAGGCAAGTGTGGAAGCTAAGTCATGAATCCGGACAGCCTTAGCGTACCCCAGGGTGCCGGGCTGGGCTTGCGGCGGGCCTTTCTGGGCCCGCTTGCCGAGCAGCGTCCCGACAGCGTGAATTTTCTCGAAGTGGCACCGGAGAACTGGATCAATCTGGGCGGGCGCTATGGCCGGCAGTTTCGCGCCATGACTGAAGCCTACCCCTTTGTGACCCATGGCCTGTCCCTTTCGCTGGGGGGGCCGGAGCCCATTGACGTGGAGTTGGTGCGGGCGATTAAGGGCTTTCTGGACCTGCACGGCATCGAAATCTACACCGAGCACCTGAGCTACTGCAGCGATGACGGTCAGCTTTATGATCTCCTGCCCATTCCTTTTACCGGGGAAGCCGTGCGCCATGTGGTACGGCGAATACAGCAGGTACAGGACATTCTGGAGCGCCCCCTGGGCATCGAAAATGCTTCCTACTACGCCGCGCCGGGTCAGGAAATGTCCGAGCTTGCTTTCCTGCAGGCGGTGCTGACCGAAGCGGATTGTGGCCTGCTGCTGGATGTGAACAATATTTACGTCAACAGTATTAACCACGGCTACCAGGCCGGGGACTTCCTGCGTCAGTTACCCGGCGAACGGATTCTATACCTGCACGTGGCGGGTCATTTCAACGAGGCCGAGGATTTGATTGTCGACACCCACGGTGCTGACGTCATTGATCCGGTGTGGCAATTACTGGAGCAGGCCTATCAGCAGTTTGGGGTGCGACCCACCTTGCTGGAACGGGATTTTAATATTCCGCCGCTGCCGCAACTGCTCACCGAGGTACAACGGATTCAGCAATTGCAACAGCGTCACCGGCAACCCCTGGGACAACAGGCCTGAGGTGGCTGTTATGGCGCAATCTGAAGCGTTTCAGCGACTGCAGTATCAACTGGCGGGCCATCTCCGCGATCCGGAGCGGAACCCGGCTCCCTCCGGCATCGAGGAGCGCCGCCTGCAAGTCTATCGGGATCTGTTATACAACAATGTGGAAAGTTTTATTCGTAACGGATTCCCGGTACTGCGTAGCATCAGCAGCGACCAGCACTGGCATCAGATGGTGCGGGATTTCTTTGCCAGTTACCGTTGTCGTACGCCTTATTTTCTGGAAATAAGCGCAGAATTTCTTGCTTATCTGCAACAACAGCGCGAGCCCGGCGCCACAGATTATCCGTTTTTACTGGAATTGGCCCATTACGAGTGGATTGAACTGGCGGTGGACACCGCGCCTGAGATGAACCCACGCACCGGCTTCAACCCCCGGGGTGACCTGATGCGGGGCCAGCCCCTGATTTCACCGTTGGCGCAAGTGCTGAGTTACCGGTTTCCGGTCCACCGAATTGGCCCGCAATTTTTACCGGACCAGGTCCCCGAGCAGGCCACCTTCCTGATCGTTAACCGGGATCCTGAGGATCAGGTACGCTTCATGGAGATCAACGCGGTGACCGCCCGACTGTTAATGATTCTGCAGGCGAACCCCGGATTTACCGGGACCGACGCGGTGGCTGAGGTGGGTCGTGAGCTGCCCCAATTGGAGCCGCAGGCGGTATTGCAGGGCGGGGCTCAGGCACTGCGGGAATTACTGGCAGCCGGGGTCATACTGGGCACGAGGTTGCGGCCGGTGACGGATACCACCACATGATCCGCTTACTGAATCAGGCTCAGGACGTACTGGATGCCAGTTGGCGTCTGGATTTTCTGGCACCGCTGGCGTTGCGGTTGTACCTGGCACCGGTGTTTATTGCCGCGGGTTGGCACAAAGCCATGAACTTTCAAAATATTGTGGCCTGGTTTACCCACTCGCTGAATTTACCCCTGCCGGAACTGATGGCCTGGCTGGCCACGGCCGCGGAATTGGGTGGTGGCTTCGCCCTGTTGCTGGGAGTGGCCACCCGTTGGGTGTGCCTGCCGCTGATGGTGACCATGATCGTGGCCGCCGCCACCGCCCACTGGAATCATGGCTGGTTTGCCATCGCCCCCTCGGATCCGGACACCAGCATCGCCAGCGTGCTGGCGCCAGTGGGCTTTCCCGGTGCCGAAGCCAGCCTGGAAAACAGCCGGGAGGTGGCGTTGCGGTTACAGCGGGCGCGGGGGATCCTGCAGCAACACGGAGATTACGACTGGCTGACGGAAACTGGTCAATTTGTGGTATTGAATAACGGTATCGAATTTGCGGTGACCTACCTGATCATGGTGCTGACGCTGTTTTTTACCGGCGCCGGTCGTTATTTCAGTATCGACTATTGGATTGCCCGCCGCTGGCGGCATTAATCGGCTGCCGGCGGACTTTGTGTTGCTGGCGGTGGCGGGGTAGAATTCAAGGCTTCCAGTAACAGGAGCCAATCCCATGCAAGGAACCCAAGCGGCCGCCCACCGGCTGGCGCGACTGTTGTTCATCCTGATTTTGGGGTGTGGTCTGGGCGGACGGGTCCTGGCGCAGAACGCCGTGGAACCGGATCCCAGGGATCCCTTTGAAGGGTTTAACCGGGCAATGTTCAGTTTTAACGATACCCTGGACCAGTATTTGCTGCGCCCGGTGGCCGTGGTTTACGATAAAGCCACCCCGGACCCAATGCAGGATGGCATCGGTAATTTCTTCAATAACCTGGGGGAGATTCCCACCATTTTTAACGACCTGATGCAGTTCAAGCTGGGTCAGGCAGGCCTGGATACCACTCGTTTTCTGGTCAATACCACAGTGGGGTTGTTTGGCTTTATCGACATCGGCTCGCGTATCGGTCTGACCCGCAACAACGAGGACTTCGGCCAGACTCTGGGTTACTGGGGCCTGGACTCCGGGCCTTATCTGGTGCTGCCTTTATTGGGCCCCAGCACCATCCGCGACGCCACGGGTATGGTGCCTGACTATTATGTGTCGCCCAATCGGGCAGTGGATCATGACACCACCCGCTATAGTCTGCGGGCGCTGGATCTGGTGGATACCCGGGCCAGCCTGCTGGAGGCGGAGAAACTGGTGGCCGGGGACCGTTATGCATTTTTCCGTAACGCCTATTTGCAACGGCGGGAGTTTCTGGTGAATGACGGCCAGATGGCCGATGATTTCCTGGATGACGATGACCTGTTCGACGATTTTGACGATACCGACATGGAATCTGAAAGCGGGGGCTGAGGCCGGACCCTCCAGGCCGGACCCTCAACTCAGAGTGCTGGCCCGATAAGACCGCCATTCGGCAACGGATTCCGGTAGACTGACAGACTCAGGGGGTGGCCTAAACGGGAACCGGGTGCCCCCACTGCGACAATAACAAAAACGTCGGAGACTCCTCATGAAATTCCTTATGCAGACCGGAATCAACTCCCTTTTGCTGACTATGACCTGTTGGGCGGCAGCGGTGCCACCGGAACTGGTGGATCGCAGCTGGTCACCGCCGGTGGCATTGACCGGTCAGGGTCATCCGGCTGTGGCCATCCGCCAGATGCGGGATATGGCGGAATTAAACCGCACCCTGTTCCAGGGCCTGGAGTTTCATCAGCAGACCCAGGGCTTTGTGGATGAGATGTGGGATAACCTGGAGGATTTCAACCTCACCCGCTTTCATAAAATGTTACCAGAGCAGGAAGGGCCCTGGCGTCAACTGCGGTTTTACGGCGCCCGGCAGGGCAACCACTACCGGGTGGGTCCGGACGCTTCCATCCTGGGGCAGGCGGGGGGCGAGCCGGCCCGGCTGGGGGATCTGGCGGCCAGGGTTCAGGCCCGCAAACTGGAGCAGTCCGGCATTATCGGCACTCACTACATGCTGCACAGCAGCTTGCAGCTGGGGGTGGGGGATATCCGCTGGCCATCGGTGGAGCAGGCTACCCAGGCCATGTTGCAGGTGGCGACCCGGGAGCCGCCGGGCATAGCAGGGGCCAGTTCCGGGCTGCGGACTTACCGGAATAAAGCCAGCCAGATGAATCCGGATCTGGGGGCGGAGGATATCGATATCATCGCGCCGTTGTGGGCGTCCTTTCCCGCCATGTGGGAACTGTTATCCCGCCTGGGTACCATCGAAGATGTGGTGTACCACGACCTGAAGCAACCCTACCGGCAGTTGAAAATCACGTTTGTGCTGCAGCCCGAACGCATGCGACGCCACTATCCGGAGATCGTGGATCACATCGAAAACATGAACCGTCTGTTCCGTGGCACGCTCAGTCTCTCTGATCCCCGGGGCGAATTGCTCACCGCGGAGTTGGACAGTCGCAGCATGCGCGGCAGTTTCCAGGCCTTCGTGGGGGACGGGCGTATTCTGCCGGTGAAAGGCAATCAGGTGGTGTTGGATGCGCCACCCATTCCCCGGGATCAACCCTGGAATTTTACCGCCCATATGAACAGTACCATGACCATTCTGGGAGTGGTGACGCACATCGAGAATGCCCGTGCCCGGATTCAGTTCAAGGCCACGGACACCGGCGCCGGGGCCGTGGCACAAATGGCGGAGGTACCGGATGTAAGAGTGCAGGGCAATGCTCTGGGGCTGTTTCCCACGTCCATGATTGATGTGGTGATGCCGAAAAACCTGCACGAAATCATCGAGGAATTTATTGCCGTGGCCTGCCGTGGCAATGACGGTAAAGGGGTGTTGCTGGGGCTGGGGTTTGAGCAGCCGGTGGCGCCGGATCAGAGTGCAATCCTGACCCTTAAGAGCGAGATGGAAGGGCTGGACAACTTTTTTATCCGCATCGGCATGGGTATTGTGAATGACCGGGTGCTGCCCAGCGAGGCCACGACGCAGGAATTGAACCGTTTGATATTCGACGCTCAGGAAGCATTCGCCGCGGATCTGGATTGGTTTGAAAAGACAACCCGGGGCAGATCGCTGGCGGTAGTGGCGCCGTAGCTGAGTCAGCGGCCTGCCGGTGCAGGCCGCCGGCATTCAATTGCAGATCTTTTTTATCACCACGCCCAGGCGAAAAAAGTGCAGATCCGGCAATGGTGTGACGCGAACCACTTCCACTACGGCATCCAGGGGGAAAAAGTCAGGGCCTTCGGAAGGAATGGTGACCCGCAAACGATCGCCGATTTCCAGTTTTTTCTCGGTTTCCAACAGCATGCCCGCACCACTGAGGTTGCGGCAGCGGCCTTCATAACGGTCTTTGCCATCCAATCGGGTAAAGGTGACCATGGTGTCTACCTTCATTCGAATGAAGCCGCGTTTTTCCTCGTAGGATCTTTCTGACCAAGCCATACGTCCTCTCTCGCTGGTATCCGCCTTATTGTTGTGCTTATTGGGGGTCTAATACAGGTCGTGCCAGTCCGTTTCAGTATATCAGAGAGCCGGGATATCGCTATGTATTTAGCACTCAAAGCTATTTGCACCCTGGTTGGGACGGCGCCGGCGGGCGGTTGCAAACCCCTGCCATTAAGAGTAGCTTTTAGCTCTAGTGATTATCACGGTACGGACCGCCGCCTGCGGCCGCAGCGCGCAGCTTGAGGATGAATGACCTCCACCATGAGCCCCTCCACCATCAGCCCCCCTCAGGATGAAGACGAATCGCCGGTATCGGTGTTGCTGATCGATCAGGCTGCTGAGCAGCAATCGCATATTGCCAGTTGTCTGCGGGACGAGGATTACCAGATTGAAGTGGTGGCCGACGCCGCCAGCGGTTTGGCATTCTGGCGCCGGCGCCGGCCCCAGGTGGTGATCTGTGATATGGCGGCGCCGGGTAGTGATGGCCTTAACACGCTCCGCACCATTACCGGAAGCGATACCGGTACCCAGGTGATTATGATTTCCGGTGCCGGTGATATGGATGAGGTGGTACGGGCTCTGCGCCTGGGGGCGGTGGACTTTCTGCTCCAGCCCATCGCCAATCCCGAAGTACTGTTGCACGCGGTGAAGCGGGCGCTGGACGAGTACACCATGACCGCCCAGAACCGGCATTACCGGGAGGAACTGGAACGTAAAAACCGGGAACTGCAGGACAGCCTGCGGTTGCTCAAGGAAGATCAGGAGGCGGCCCGGGCGGTGCAGTTAAAGATGTTGCCGGAGCCGAGGAAAAGCTACGGTCCCATGGAGGTGGCTTATCGTATCATCCCGTCGCTGTATCTCAGTGGTGACTTCATCGACTATTTCCGCCTGGGCCCCAATCGCATCGGTTTTTATCTGGCGGACGTATCGGGCCATGGGGCTTCCTCCGCATTCATCACGGTGCTGCTGAAAACCATGGCCAACCGGGTAAAACAACACTATCAGGACGAGCAGCCCACGCCCCTGCGGCCAGCGCAGATTCTGGAGCAGGCCAATGCGGAATTATTACCTCTGGGCCTGGGCAAACACCTGGCGGTGTTTTGCGGTTACGTGGATTGTGAGCAAAAAAAACTGGTCTACTGCAGTGCCGCCCATTTTCCGCCGCCGGTGCTGGTCACCGGCGGTCGCACGCTGACTCTGGAGGGCAGCGGTCTGCCGGTGGGGCTGTTCGAAGGTGTAACCTATGAAAATCAGGAAGTTAGCCTGGGGGATGGCTTTCATCTGGTGATTTTTTCCGACGGCATCCTGGAGCTGTTGCCGCAGTCTTCGGTAGCGGAAAAAGAACGCTATCTGGTGGAAATCGTGTCCCAGGGGATTCATAATGTAGACCAGATTATTGAGCATCTGGATTTGCGCACTCCAGACAATGTTCCCGATGACATTGCGCTTATGACGGTTACCTGCTCCCCTGAAGGCAGTGGGTAGCCTTTATTCGTTCCCGCGGCAGCGGACCAGGCAGGGCAGTTGGTAGATCCATGGCTGAATCTCACACTTGCAAGGCATTGTATGCGGTCCACCAGGGCACTTATGTGCTGCAGTTGATCGGCGAAATCAGAGTCCCCATCTGCGCCACTCTGGATCATTTTATCGAGCGCATGTTTCGCGATCCCCAGTTACATTCCGTGGTGATTGACCTGAGTAAAACCCAGGTGATCGACAGCACCGCCCTGGGTCTGCTGGCCAAAATTGCGGTGAAGTCCCGGCGCCGGTTTCAGCGCCGGCCGCTGATCATCAGCACCCAGCCGGACATTACCCGGGTGATTGACACCATGGGTTTCGAAAAGGTGTTTAATATCGTGCACGAAGCGCCGGTGAAAAGCCCCACCATGACCGAGGTGCCGGCGGTTCCCTGTGATGAAGTCAATGCCTTCGAGAAGGTGCTGGAGGCCCATCGGATTCTGATGGAGATGAATGAAACCAACCGCGAAACCTTTAAGGATGTAGTGGCGGCACTGGAACAACCGGCCGGGGAGCCGGCCCGTTCCCAGGATGCCGACAGCAGCTACGATGGCAAGTGGCATCGCCTCAACTGATCTTCTCCAACAATAGTCGCTCCAGTTTACTCTGATCCGCCGCAAAGTTGCGGATGCCTTCCGCCAGCTTCTCCGTAGCCATGGCGTCCTGGTTCATCTGCCAGCGAAAACTGCGCTCATCCAGTTGCACAGGCTCCATGTCATCGAGCGGCATATCCGGACTCAGCCTGCGCGCCAGAGTGCCGGTCTGCTGTTCCAGTTCCCCCATTAACTGGGGACTGATGGTCAGTCGGTCGCAGCCCGCCAGCTGCTCGATTTCCCCGGTATTGCGAAAACTGGCACCCATCACGATAGTGCCGTGATCGAAGTATTTGTAATACTGGTAGATACGGGTCACTGACAGCACACCGGGGTCCTCCGCCGGCGGGTAATCGAGCCCGGGATTATGGGCTTTATACCAATCCAGAATACGGCCCACGAAGGGGGAAATGAGGGTGATACCGGCGTTGGCGCAGGCCACGGCCTGGGTAAAACTGAATAACAGGGTCAAATTGCAGCGAATACCCTCCCGCTCCAGTTGAGCGGCCGCCTGGATGCCTTCCCAGGTGGCTGCGATTTTAATCAGTATCCGTTCCCGGGTCACGCCCTGCTTTTCATACAGGTCAATCAGCCGGCGGGCGGTGGCGATGGTGCCGGTGCTGTCGAAGGAGAGGCGGGCGTCCACCTCGGTGGACACCAGTCCAGGAATCAATTGCAGGATTTCACAGCCCACACTCACCGCCAGGTGCTCGCTGGCCAGAGTGGCCCGGCTGGCCTCCGGCGCCGCCGCGGCGGCGGCCAGGCTTCGTTCCAGCAGATGCTGATACTGGGGCAGGGCAGCCGCCTTCAGCAGCAGTGAGGGGTTGGTGGTGGCATCAATGGGCTGGTAGCGGTCAATGGCGTCGATATCGCCGGTGTCAGCCACCACCGTGGTCATGGATTTCAGTTGTTCCAGTTTATTGCTCATGGATTCAAGCCTTGCTTTGCATTCATGGAAACCGGCGGTTTGGTGGCCGCCGGGGCCAGCTCCGGCAACAACGCCGCAGCCTCGCGGATCACTTCGACACCGGCGCCGGGCCGGTGGGCATTTTCACTGAGATATCGGCGCCAGAGCCGGGCCCCCGGCCGATTCTGGAACAGCCCCACCATATGCCGGGTCAAATGCTTGAGAGCCGCACCCTGCGCCATCCGTCGTGCGGTGTAATCGCACAGCTGCTCCAGCAATTCCGCCTCCGGTGGTGGTGGCTCGGGGGCCTGGAACAGACGTTGATCCACCTCCCGCAGCAGCCAGGGGCTTTGATAGGCCGCCCGCCCCAGCATCACCCCATCCACCTGTTGCAGGTGTTCCAGACACTGGTCCAGGCTGGTAATGCCACCATTCATAATGATCTCCAGGGCCGGGAACTCCGCTTTCAGACGCTGCACCCGGGGGTAATTCAGGGGCGGAATATCGCGGTTCTCCCGTGGGCTGAGACCGTCCAGCCAGGCCTTGCGGGCGTGCACGATAAAAGTTTTGACGCCACTGGCGGCGACCCGCTCCACAAACCGGTAAAGATCCTCATCATCGTCCTGCTGGTCGATGCCGATCCGGCATTTCACCGTCACCGGAATGGTAACTGCCTCCAGCATGGCGTCGGTGCATTGCGCCACCAGTTCCGGCTCCGCCATCAGGCAGGCCCCGAAGCGGCCGGACTGCACCCGATCACTGGGGCAGCCCACATTAAGATTGACCTCGTCATAGCCCCACTCCTGGGCCAGGCGGCTGCAATGGGCCAGATCCCCGGGATCACTGCCCCCCAATTGCAATGCCAGCGGATGTTCCTCCGGTTGGAATGCCAGGTGTCGGGCCACATCACCATGGATCAGGGCACCGGTGGTCACCATCTCGGTATACAGCAGGGCCTGCCGGGTCAACAGCCGGTGAAAGCCACGACAGGCGCTGTCGGTCCAGTCCAGCATGGGGGCAATGCAGAAACGGCGATCAATGGGGGTACTGCTCATAATAATGGTCGGTAGTGTTTCTGTGGTGGGTTGCAGACTCAAGCGAGCGGCCAGTGGCCAGTATAGCATTCCCCGCTCCCTTTTTACCGCCCCGGCATCTGGCTATAATGGCGCGCCACCCTTCACCGATCACAGGATGTCCAGCATGTCAGTCAGAACCCGCGTTGCCCCTTCCCCCACCGGTGATCCCCATGTGGGTACAGCTTATATCGCGCTGTTTAACCGGGTCTTTGCCCGGCAAATGGGGGGCAAGTTCATTTTGCGGATAGAGGATACCGATCAGGCCCGCAGCACCCCGGAATCCGAGGCCATGATTCTGGACAGTTTACGCTGGTTGGGCCTGGACTGGGACGAGGGGCCGGACGTGGGGGGGGAGTTCGGTCCTTATCGCCAGAGCGAACGTTCCGATCTGTATCAGGAGTATGCCCGCAGGCTGGTGGACGCCGGGCATGCCTTTATCTGTTACCGCACGCCCGCGGAGCTGGAGGCCCTGCGCAACGCCCGCAAGGAGGCGGGCAAGCACACCGCCCTGAAACCCTCGGATCTGCTGCTGCCGGAGGACGAGGTGGCCCGTCGTAAGGCCGCCGGTGACCCCTACGTCATCCGGATGCAAGTACCGGAGGATGGGCGTTGCGAGGTGGAGGATATGCTGCGGGGCGCCATTGAGCTGGACTGGGGCCAGGTGGACGCCCAGATCCTGATGAAAAGCGATGGGCTGCCCACCTATCACCTGGCCAATGTGGTGGACGACCACCTGATGGGGATTACTCACGTGATCCGGGGGGAGGAATGGATCAATTCAGCCCCCAAACACAAGCTGCTGTACCAGTACTTCGGTTGGGAGATGCCGGCCCTGTGCCACATGCCCCTGCTGCGTAACCCGGACAAGAGCAAACTCAGTAAGCGCAAGAATCCCACCAGTATCAACTACTACCGGCGCATGGGTTTTCTCCCGGAAGCGGTGGTGAACTATCTGGGGCGGATGGGTTGGTCCATGCCCGATGAAAGCGAAAAGTTCAGTCTCGAGCAGATGGTGGAACATTTTGATCTGCAGCGGGTGTCGCTGGGTGGCCCGGTATTCGACGTGGAGAAACTGCGCTGGCTTAATGGGCTCTGGATCCGGGAAAACCATGATCCGCAGCAGCTGGCAGAGCGGTTTCGTCAGTGGGCCTTTAATGAAGAGTATCTGATGGCTGTATTGCCGCTGATTCAGACCCGGCTGGAGGTGCTCTCCGATGTGGCGCATCTGGCGGACTTTTTTGTGGCGGGAGACCTGCCGCTGAGTGTCGAACAATTCGACTTTCCCCGCCTGGAGCCGCTGCAGGTGCGCAAGATACTGCAGTTCAGCCTGTGGCGGTTTGAAGAAATGCGGCACTGGCAGCGGGATACGGTGGCGGATGCCCTGGGGGTCATTGCCGGGCACCTGGAACTGAAACTCAAGGATTTTATGATGCCCCTTTTTGTGGCGGTGGCGGGGCGTCCGGCGGCGCCCTCCATCATGGATGCCATGGTGATTCTGGGCTCGGACATGACCCGCGCCCGTCTGCGCCAGGCCCTGTCGGTGGTGGGGGGGCCCAGTAAAAAAGAGACCAAAGCCTGGGACAAAGAGTATAGAAGCCTGGCCTTCTAAAATTGCCGGGAAAGAGGTTGACAGGTGTTCGGATCCCTCTTAGAATTCGCAGCCTCTTTTGGTGATTCTCTGAATCGAAGTCAATTAGCACTTCAAAATCAGTAGGTTAACCGATTTGGGGCTATAGCTCAGCTGGGAGAGCGCTACAATGGCATTGTAGAGGTCGGCGGTTCGATCCCGCCTAGCTCCACCACTTTCCGACGCAGTTTGCGTCCCCTTCGTCTAGTGGCCTAGGACACCGCCCTTTCACGGCGGTAACAGGGGTTCGAGTCCCCTAGGGGACGCCATATTCTGACCCTTGTTCCTTGCCTTCCCACTGTCTCTCTCCTGATATCTGTCATTGGAGAGCACCATGGACGTGACCAAAACCCTTCGCCCTGGAGACAGCGGCACCAAGCGCCTCAAACAACGCTACGGCGATCGCCTGGTCTGTGTTCGCTACCGCAAGGACGCCGGCCGTCAGCGCCGTTACACCACTGTCGAGCTGATTGTGGACGAGGCGCCGGTACGGGGCGGGTCAGCCTCCGAGCCCATGGCCATCGCTAGTATCGACTGACCTTCGGGGATGCCGTTTGCCCGCAACCAATTAGTGACTTTGTGGTCGTATTGCTTGATATGGCATTGATACTCTGTGTTAATATGCAATGATCATCACCAGATGAGGAATTCTAACAATATGAAATACATGAAAAATAAAAAATCATTCACCGCCATTGCACTGCTGGCCCTGTTGGGTGTGGCCACCGCGCAAGCCGAGACCCCGGAAGAAAAGGGCTACAATATTTTCAAGGCTGCGGAAGATCAGGACGAAGGTTACGGCGATTCCGAGTCTGACATGCTGATGATTCTGAAGAACAAACAAGAGGCCACCAGTGAACGGGAAATGTCCACCAAGAACCTGGAAGGCAAAGGTGAAGAGGGCGACAAATCACTGATGGTCTTTCTGTCCCCCCGGGATCAGGCGGGAACCGCGCTACTGACTCATCAGCACAAAAACCGGGATGACGATCAGTGGTTATATCTGCCGGCGCTGAAGCGGGTGAAAAAGATCGCCTCCAGCAAAAAATCCGGTCCCTTTATGGGCAGTGAATTTTCGTTCGAGGACATCGGCGGTCAGTCTCTCGAAGACTATACCTATAAGTATCTGCGCGACGAGCCCTGCCATGACGGACTCGAGTGTTACGTGGTGGAAAGCTATCCCAAAGATGAAAACTCCGGCTATACCCGAATTGTCACCTGGGTCGACAAGGAGCATTACCGCACCGTGAAAGCCGAGTTTTACGATCGCAAGAAGAGCCATCTGAAAACCATGACCGCGTCAGGCTTTAAGCAGTATAAGGATAAGTTCTGGCGCCCGGAGGAGTTGCTGATGGTCAATCATCAGACTGGACGCAGCACCGTATTGAAGCAGACCAATATCGAATTCGATACGAGCCTCAGCGATTCTGATTTTAATAAAAACAGTTTGAAACGAGCTCGTTACTGATCACTGCCCGCAGTTTCTGGTGGCGGTGAACCCTTGAGTATTGCGTCCGTACTACCCTGGTAGGCGGGCGCTGGGGTGTCGGCTTTTATGATAAGAATTACTTTCGCGGGGCTGGTAGCGCTCCTGATCAGTTCCCCGGCGTTTGCCTTTCTTGAGACTTTTCTGGAGCAGGGTGAATGGCGTGGGGAAACCGGCGTCGAATATCGCTATTTCAAAGATCCGGGCGAATTTGGCCAAAGTCAGCACGACGTGGCGCTGCGGTTGGGGGCCGAGTATTTTACCTCCTGGAACGACGGCGACGATCTCTTCACTTTTTACCCCTACCTGATCCTTGACAGTGAGGACTCCGAGCGCACGCATTTCGATATCCGCGAGGCGCTGTGGATTCATGTGGGAGACAGTTGGGAGCTGCGCTCGGGGATTACCCGGGTATTCTGGGGTAAAACCGAATTTATCAACCTGGTGGACGTGATCAATCAGGAAGACCTGGTGGATGACGATGACGAGAAGCTGGGTCAGCCGATGATCAATCTGTCCCTGGTGCATGACTGGGGTCTGTTCGATTTTTATTTGCTGCTGGGTTTCCGGGAACAAACGTTTCCCGGGCCGGATGGACGGCTGCGTTCCCCCCTGCCCATCGACAGCGACGCCGCCCGCTACAGCTCCGACACCGGCCAGAACGATGTGGACTTTGCAGTGCGCTGGCAACGGCCCCTGAATGACTACGTGGATATGGCGTTGTCCTGGTTTTCCGGCGTGGACCGTGATCCCTGGTTTTCGTTTAATTACGATCTGAGCAACCCGATGTTGGTGCCCAACTATCAGCATAAGGATCAACTGGGCCTGGAGCTGGAGTATCTCTACGAGGGCTGGGCGGTGAAGCTGGAAGCCGTGGGCGCCCGCAGTCAGCGGGAGGACTACTGGGCGGCGGTTGCCGGCGTTGAGTACAGCTTTTACGGAGTATTTGGCAGCAACATCGATATCACCAGTATTACTGAATTCATGCGCGATTCCCGCGATGGATCCGCCCCCGGTTATCTTGAGCACGATGTGGGCTTTGGCGGCCGTTTTAATTTTAACGACGAATTCGACACCAGTATTCTGGGGGGCATTCTGTGGGATCCGGATACCGAGGAAAAAGTGGTGTCAGTGGAATTCGAGCGCCGGATCAATGCCAATCTGTTCCTGGAGATTGAAGCGGTTTCCGTATTGGAGCGGGGCCGGGTGGAAGTGGATGACACCAACGCCGAAATCATAGCGGATCTGTTGAGCTCACCGGTGTTCGACGAGGATGCCTTTGCTTACAATGAAGTCTTCGATTTCCTGGTGGGGCTGTTACAAGAGGAAGGCATCGATATCATTTTCGATGATCAGTTCGGGGTGGATGTGCTACAGCAACTGCAGAGCATGGCGGATCCCAGTCGCAAAATAAGCATTATCGAGAGCGACGACTACATTCAGGCCACTTTGACCTTCTACTACTAGTGCGCCTTGTGGCCGAGGCCATTGGCGGGTACTGATGTTAACCGGGTAACGGGCTATAATGGGGTACGTTTGGCCAGGGTCGACTCAGCATGGCATTGGATCAGAAGCTGTTCAGGGATCGGAAGATACTGCGCCGGGTTGACGTAAACCTGGCGGTACAGAGCCGGTTGTTCGGGGTTGCCAACCTGTTGCTGTTCCTGTTTGTGGCCACCGTCGGTGGTTATTATGGCAGTCATCCCCGCATTGCCACCGCCGCGGGCTTGCTGATCCTGGCGTTGTCCGCGCTGCAATTCACTCTGGTCATCCGCTTCGATACCGCGTATGGCGCCGGTCCCGGTCGCTGGCGCACCGGGTTTATTCTGTCCCAGATTGCCGCCGCCCTGGGCATGGGGCTGTTCAGCGCCGCTGTGATCCTGGCAGACAAGCTGGGGATGAGCAGTTTCCTGGTGACGCTCTATATGGTGGGTCTCTGCGCCCTAAACAACGTGGAATGGTCTCCCTATCACCAACGCAATACCTTGCGGCTCGGTTGCGGGCTGATGCCACCGTTGCTGGCTTATGTGCTGGTGGGGGATTTGCGGGGGCTTACCATTGCGGTGGCATTGCTGATCATGCTGGTGATGTTGTGGCGTCAATCCCGGATTATCATGCATCGCTATTGGGAGACGGCCCAGGTCACCCGGGAATTGCAACGTAAAGCCGGGGATCTGGCCCAGGCCGCCAACGCCGCCAATCACGCCAGTCAGTTTAAGACCGAGTTTCTCTCCCATATTACCCACGAAATCCGCACGCCAATGAACAATGTGCTTGGGATGCTGGCTTTGCTGGACGATACCGAACTCAGTCCGCAACAGCGGGAGCTGCAGACCCTGGCGGCACAATCCGGCGCCAGCCTACTGAGCCTGATCGATGACATCGTCGACTTTTCCCGCATCAGTTCGGGTCAGGTACAGCTCCAGGAAAACGTGTTCAACATCAAACGTTGCATTGATCAGTCATTGGAGCTGTTGGGGCCCCGGGCCCACGACCGGGGCATGGAGCTCAATTGTCGTTATGCCCCGGATCTGCCGGTGCGGGTCAAGGGGGACAGCGCCCGGCTGGCCCAGTTGATTGAAAATCTGGTATCCAATGCCATCAAGTACAGCCAGGGCGACGATATCATACTGGCGGTGACCAGTCAGAAGGTGTCTGAGTCCCGGCTTGAACTGCGGATCAGCGTCAAGGATAACGGCAAGGGCATCGCCCCGGAATTACAAAACCATTTGTTCGAGGCTTTTGCCAGTGCCCATCAACACAGTCCGCAGGCCCATTCCGGTACCGGCCTGGGGCTCGCCATCAGCAAAGGGCTGGTGGAGTGCATGAACGGGAAGATTGGCTTTCAGAGCAATGAGCGGGGCACCGAATTCTGGTTTACGGTGCAGCTGCGCGGCACCACCCAGCAGGCGGAGAAGGGGAGCTTGCACAAAGAGCTCCTGCACTTGCGCGCGCTCGTGGTCGGCGCCCGGGGTGGGGTGATGGAAGCCCTGGTGGCCAAGCTGGACAGTCTGGACATGATGATAGAGTCGGTACGGGAGCCGGCTCAGGCCGCTGACCTGGTACCGGAGGCGGCTGCGGCGCAACGCCCCTATGACTTGATGTTTGTGAATCTGTCTTTGCAACAGCCCATGGCCCTGGAATGGCTGGTCGATCTGCAGCGGGATGCCACCATCAGCGTGCAGCCCCGGCTGGTCCTGCTGTCATCACTGGCGCAGCGTGCCGACGCCATGCGCGGCGGGCTGGAGCAACAACTGACGGCGGAATGGTTAAGCAAACCGGTGACTTTTGAAAAGCTGTACCAGGCGTTGCTGCGCTGTTATGGCCTGCAGCCGGCGGAGCCTGCGGAGCGTGGTGATGCCGCTGCGACGCCGCAGACCCGGCACCGGATACTGCTGGTGGAAGACAACGTGGTCAACCAGATGGTGGCCAAGGGCATGCTTGATAAGCTGGGGTATCCGGTGACGTCGGTGGTTAATGGTAAAGAGGCTTTGGGGTTGTTACAGCAGCAGAACTTTGACCTCATATTGATGGATTGTGTGATGCCGGTGATGGACGGTTATGAGGCCACCCGGGCCTGGCGGGAACAGGAGGAATCCACTGAGCGGTCGCGTATCCCCATCGTGGCCATGACCGCCAGTGTGGTGGAGGGCGAGCAGCAGCGCTGTCTGGCGGCAGGGATGGATGATTATCTGGCCAAACCGGTGAATCTGGACGAGCTCGGTGCTAAGCTGCGGCGATGGCTGGGGGCCACTGAAAGCGCCCAGGGCGCAGACGTCACCGATCGCCGGCGGGCAAGGGGCATAACATGAAAGTGATGTTGTTGGGGGCCACTGGCCTCATTGGTCGCCATTGCCTGACTCAGCTGTTGAACCGGGATCAGGTTCAGGAAGTGGTGGCGCCAACCCGGCGCACGCTACCACTGAAGGATCAAAGGTTGAGCAATGTCCTGGTGGATTTCGATCGATTGGATGAATACCCCGAGCTGTTCGCGGTGGATGCGATCCTCTGTTGCCTGGGTACCACCATCAAGCAGGCCGGCAGCCGGGAGAATTTTCGCCGGGTGGATTATCAGTATTGTCTGGACGCTGCGCGACTGGGGCGGGCGCACTCCGCCCGGCTGTTTGGGCTGGTCTCGGCGGTGGGTGCATCCCGGCGTTCAGTGTTTTTCTATTCCCGGGTAAAGGGGGAGCTGGAGGCGCAATTACGAGCGCTGGAGTATCCAAAGCTGGCCCTATTCCGGCCCTCATTGCTGTTGGGGGAGCGCGGCGAGATGCGTCTGGCGGAAATGGCCGGTGCCCATCTGGCGCCATGGTTCAATCCCCTGTTGCAGGGGCCTCTGAGTGCCTATCAGGCCATTCCCGCGGAGCAGGTGGCCCAGGCCATGGTTAACGACTGTCTGGTCAGTCTCAGCCGCGTCGAATCCCGGGCGTTGGTTGAGGTTTACCACCACGATCAAATTGTTAAACTGGCAACTCAGGCTGAAACCAGGCAGTGAGGTCCATGGTGAAAATCATAACTCCCGATTTATGCGATGCGCATCCGGACCGGGTCCGGGTGGTGGAACCCCTGTTCACCAACTACGGCGGCCGGTCCACATTCGGTGGTGAAATCGTGACGGTGAAATGTCACGAGGATAATTCGCTGGTGAAGGAACAGGTGGGGCTGCCCGGTGCCGGGCGGGTCCTGGTGGTGGACGGTGGTGGCTCCCTGCGTTGTGCGCTGTTGGGCGATATGCTGGCGGAAAAGGCCGCGCAAAATCAATGGGCCGGATTGATCATCTACGGTTGCATTCGGGACGTGGATGAAATTCGTCAGACTGACCTGGGGGTACAGGCGTTGCGCACCATTCCCATCAAAAGCAAGCGCCAGGGACGGGGGGACTTGAACATTCCGGTGACCTTCGGTGGTGTCTGTTTTCATCCCGGCGAGTATGTTTACGCGGACAACAATGGCGTCATTGTCGCCCCAGAACCGTTGTCGATGCCCGAGTAGGGCAACAGTTGACACAGGACCTCAAAAAAACCGGCAGGCGCCGGTTTTTTTGGGTTTGGCGGTTCAGCACCCGGTCAGGGCAGCAGATGGGCTACCGCGTCCCGCTCTTCCGCCAGTTCGGTTTCCGTGGCCTTCATTTTCTCGGAGCTGTAGTCGCTGATGTCCAGCCCCTGCACGATTTCCCAGTCGCCGTTTCTGCAGACACAGGGGAAAGAATAAATCAGACCTTCGGCGATGCCATAGCTGCCATCGCTGTACACGCCCATGCTGACCCAGTCATTCTGCGCTGAGCCCAGGGCCCAGTCCCGCATGTGGAAGATGGCGGCATTGGCGGCGGACGCGGCGCTGGAGGCACCCCGCGCCTTGATAATGGCCGCGCCCCGTTGCTGCACCACCGGGATGAATTCGTTGCGGTACCAGTCCTGATCCACTTGGGGTTCGGCGGCCTCACCTTTGATCAGGGCTTTGGAGATGTCCGGATACTGAGTGGAGGAATGGTTGCCCCATATGGTCATCTTGGTGATGTCATTGATGGAAACACCGGTTTTTTGCGCCAGCTGGGTGAGGGCCCGGTTGTGATCCAGACGGGTCATGGCGGTGAACTGGCGGGGATTGATATCCGGCGCGTTACGCTGGGCGATCAGGGCGTTGGTGTTGGCGGGATTGCCCACCACCAGTACCTTGATATCGCGGCTGGCATGTTCATTGATCGCTTTACCCTGCACCGAGAAAATGGCGGCGTTGGCTTCCAGCAGGTCCTTGCGTTCCATGCCCGGGCCACGGGGGCGGGCGCCCACCAGCAGCGCGAAATCCGCGTCTTTGTAGGCCACGTTGGGGTCGTCAGTGATAACCATGTCGTGCAGCAGGGGGAATGCGCAATCGTCCAGTTCCATGGCCACCCCTTTGAGGGCGTCCAGGGCCGGGGTGATCTCCAGCATCTGTAAAATCACCGGCTGGTCGGGGCCCAGCATTTCACCCGCCGCGATTCGGAACAGCAGGGAGTAACTGATTTGACCAGCGGCGCCAGTAACGACCACACGTACAGGTTGTTTCATTGGTTTGAGCTCCTGTCATCCTGTTAAAGACGCACAATTTTATGCATCTGAGGCGGCAAATACCAATGATTTATCCAGCAGGGTGGGCATTTCTGGGGGGTGACAGCGGTGCGAACGGCAGCCGAAGTGCCGCTGGGAAGGGCCGGGTTTACACATCCTCGTCAATGTATAAACCGCCCCGGGGCCGGGTGGCGGCATTATTGGTGCCGGAGTTCTCCAGCAGTGAGCGGATTTCCGGACGCAGCCGGCGGTGGGCGTTGCGGCGGTCCTGGCGGCGCCGCTCCACCGCCACCGGAACCTGCCGCCGGCGTCGTTCCCGCAGCCCGCGGCGCTCCATGAATTTGGGTTTCTCATGGGGGTCCAGGGGTTTGCTGGGTTCCGTGGAATGCACTTTGATTGAACGGTTTGACTTCAGCCGCTCTATGGGACGACGGTGGATTCTTGGCATCAACAGCATGACGGCAGCCCTCGCAAAATGAACGAATATGGCTGAAATCCATTCATCCCATATACAGGGAACCGCTTAGAAATGTCCAGAGGTTCTCTTAGGTTCTCGGCTGATTTGGCAATAACTTTAACTTTCAACAGGTTGAATGCTCAAATGTGAGCTTGTTCAAATAATAATCAGGGCTCGGTGTTTCCGGTAAAAATCCGGAAAAAAATAGACAAATCATTAACCTAAGCCTATTTTGAATGACATGATTACGGCGCCGGAGTCGAGCTCTGGCGGTGTACAGTAAAGATGTAATGCCAAGGAATCCGGCCAGCGTCAAGGGGACAGGGAGCGCAAAGGGCCAAGCTTCACAAAATACAGGTTTTATTTCCTTATGCATTGCTTTTTTACCTGCCGCCACTGGGATTCGGATGCCGCCAGCTAACTGCAACCGTCCCAGGGGGGCAGTATCAGGGGTTCGATACTGGGTCTGGGGGCTGTTGACGTGGCTGTGGGTAACCTGCCTGCCCCTCGCTATGGCGATTGAGGCCCCGGATTCCGGGCCCCGCCTGGCCATCCTGATCAATGGCCTGGGGGCCAAGCAGCTGGATGTGTCTTCTTACCTGGAGATCGCGCCGGATCCCGCCGCTGGTGAAGCGCTGCTGACCGACATTATTCGCCTGCCCGATTCCGCCTTTTCGCCGTTGCGTGATCTGAATCTGTTTCACACCATGGGACATCGCGTGTTCTGGATTCGCGGTCGCATCCGGCAAAGTGAACTGCCCGAACGCGAGCATTCCAACTGGATGCTGGTGGTGGAGAATCCCCATCTGCGGGGTTCATCCCTGTATATCAGCCGCCGTGATCAGCACCAGGAGCCTGTGTTCCGGGCGCTGGATGCGGTGGAGGATCGCTACCTGGTATACCCGCTGGACCTCAACCCGGGTGACAGCTATCAGTTTTATATTCGGCTCAATAGTGCCGGTGCCGTCAGTGCACCGGCTCAGTTGTGGGAAGAGCAGGCTTACCTGCTGCACAAGCGGCAGACCCTGCCCGGGTGGGGTATCCTGTTCGGCGGGCTGGCGGCGCTGATTTTCTACAATTTGTTTTTGGCCCTGTCCCTGCGTCAGCCCATGTATCTGTACCTGGCGGCCTTTTTGGGGTGCAGCCTGCTGGTGACCGCGTACACCGAGGGGTTTTTAAACGCTCTGGAGCAGCCTTTGCCCACCTGGTCCTGGGCTGGCTTCGGCGCCCTGATGAAATGCGCCGCGCTGGTGGCGGCGGTACTGTTTACCCGTCAGTTTCTGGCCACCCGCCAGGCGTTTCCCAGCATTGATCGCTGGTTGCAGGGGGCTTTGTGCTGCAGCTTATTGTTGGCGCTGGTTTCGGTATTTCACTGGCTGGCGCCATCCTGGTTTTTCCTCGGCTTTATGTTGTGTGGTTTGCTGTTCCTGGGGCCCGCGGTGGTGGCGGCGCTGAATGTATCGGACCGTGCCAGCCGTTATTTCCTGGTGGGCTGGTCCGCTTTTGCTCTGGGCTACGCGGTGTACCAAATGGCGGAATTGGGGCTGATTCCCACCAATGATCTGACCCGGCATCTGAAGGAACTGACCCTGGTTCTGCTGGGGCTGAATCTTTCCCTGGGTATCGCCTCCCAGATTCAGAAGCAGCGTTATCAGAAGCAGCGCGGACTGGTGCGTCAGCAGGAGACCATGCTGGAGTTAAAGCACACCGAGGAACAAATTCAGAAGAAGGTCCTGCGGGATACTCTGCGAACCTTTCCCAATGCTCAGGTTCTGGCGCAGACCACCGAGCGGATGCTGGCGGCGGTGGCCGCCAGCGGTGAATCGCTAACCATGGTCCTTGCGGAATTGCATAACCTGGAGGCGGTGGAGCAGCAACTGGGTCATGCCGCCAAGAATGAATTGCAGACCCGTGCCACCAAACGCCTGAGTGTGGTGCTGCGCAGCATTTCCGGTGTCGTGATCTTAACCGAAAGCAGTGATCAGTTCCTCCCGCTGGCAGTATTGGAGGGCGACCGCTATGCGTTTTTATTGCGGTCAATGGATGATGTGGCGGTGAATATCGCCGTTGACGAAGTGGAACGGGCCATGCAGCGACCGTTTCTGTATCAGGGTATCGCGTTGCAGCCGGGGGTTTCGTTCGGTGTGGCCCGACTCACCCAAACCGATGAGCATTTTGCAACGCTGTATCAGCGCGCCTGCTACGCGCTGGAGGCGGATCGACAAAAAAATCTGGGCAAGCAGTATCAGATGCAGGCAGTTGATCAGTACAGCGAGCGCAATATCAGTCTCATCAATCAACTGCGGGATGCCATTGCTCAGGGTAATATTACGCTGTATTTTCAGCCGGTTTATGATCTGCGTAGTGATCGAGCCTGCGGCATTGAAGTTCTCACCCGCTGGGATACGGAGCAGGGGCAGAAAATCAGCCCCAGTGAAATCTTTTATCTGGCGGAAGTGGGTGGCTTTGTGGCGGAGCTGACGGTCAGCGTGGTGGAACATGCCATCCGCTACTATCTGGCGGCGGTCAATCCCAAAACCAACGACGTCAGGCTTTCCATCAACCTGTCGCCCAAGTGTCTGCGGGAGGAGCGGTTTCTGGAAGAGGTGGGGATGTTACTGCGGCGCTATCAGATGCCCTCGAAGATGTTGTCTTTTGAGATCAAGGAAGCGGCCATCATCGAGGATCCCAGCATTACCCGGGAATCCCTCAACAGTATCCGTGCCATGGGCGTGGGTCTCACCATCGATGAATTTGGCGCGGCTTACAGCAATTACCGCTATCTCAGCAGCTTGCCGGTCACCGAAGTAAAACTGGATCAGCGGGTGGGGGCCGCGCTGGACAGCCGCGCCCGCAGCGACGAGCTGATGTTGCTGATTCGGTTATGTCAGGAGCAGGACATCAAACTGGTGGTGCATGGCGTGGAGGACCAGAAAACTCTGGAGCATCTGGAGCAACTGGGTTGTACCTTCGCCCAGGGCCATTATTTTGCCGCCCCGGTAAAAGCCAGTGAGTTCCGTCTGGGCAAGGGCCTGTCCCTGCGCCGCACACGCTCTCTACGGGTGTGACGGGATCGGGTATACTGAACCCCAACCCGAAGTAAGGAGTGATCAGCATGAGTCAGACCGGATCGGTTCAAGCCAGCATCGAGCGCAAGCTCAGAGACCGTTTCCAGCCCAGTGTGCTGGATGTCATCAATGAAAGTCACATGCATAACGTCCCCCCGGATTCAGAAACCCATTTTAAGGTGGTGGTGGTGACGCCGGCGTTCGCGGGCAAACGTTCGGTGGCCCGGCATCAACAGATATACCAGGCATTGGTGGAGGAAATGGCGGGCCCGGTGCACGCGCTGGCGATTCATACCTACACCGACGAGGAATGGCAGCGGCTGGGGGCAGAGAGCCCGGATTCACCCCGGTGCCGGGGCGGCAGCAAAGCGGATCAACACTGATTTTCCGCTGCCGGTTTGGCGCGATTGGTTGCCAGCGTGGGCAGTCGCAGAATGTAAATGGTGACGCCGGCGGCAATCACCGGCAACAGCAGTTTGGCCGGCAGTGGATCGATGAAAAAAATCGCCGAGGTGCCCATGGTGAACCACATGAGTATCAGAATGTAGGCTTTGGCCCGCAGGGGAATGCCTTTGCCGTCCAGATACAGGTGCAGATAAGGGCCCAGGTGGCGTTGATTCAGCAGCCAGTGGTGAAAACGTGCAGAACTCTTGGCGAAACAGCTCGCCGCCAACAGCAGAAAAGGCGTGGTGGGCAGCACCGGCAGAAAAATTCCAATGACCCCCAGTACCACGGCGCTCCAGCCGATGCCCATCAGACAGTAGCGCCAGAGGGCGGGAAGGGCTTTGCTATAGGATGCGGGTTTCATCATTAAAAACGCAGATTCAGGCCGGTGGTCACTCCCGTAGCCTGCCAGCTTACCCCATTTAACCGGGAGTCACTACGGCCGCCAGTGGCGAAGTAAACCCGATCCTGACCTGGGTCAGTCTGCCAGTCCTGGCGATAATACTGCAGCCAGAAGGACGCCACCGACGAAATCTGAAGCCGGTATTCCAACTGCACACTGTAACCACTGCCCCGGGCTCCCTGGCTGAAGCTTTTGGGATGGGCAAAATCATTGCGCAGGTTCCAGTCTGCCACGGCGCTGTAGTCAAGCCAAAGGGCTCTCACATCCAGTGCCAGGTGTTGACCGGCATTTTCCACGCCCCAGCGCAGGCCCATCCAGTATTGGCGCCAGAGGGCCTCATAGCGACTGTTCAGGCTGTGGCGAAACGGCCCCACTCGCTGGGGATTGGCGGTATCCAGAGCCTGTACGCCTTCCGTCATCAGCATCCTTTGCTGCTTGAGCGCCACGCCCAACATGGGAGTTACCACCAGGCCCCGGCCCAGCCGAAATTGCCGGGCCAGTCCCAACCCCAGATCGCTCATGGAAGAACCACGGGCCGAAGAGTAGCTGCGACTGTATTCCCCGGTGCGGCCATCGCCCTGGTAATCGGAATCCTGTACCTTGCCTTCGCTGGCTTCACCGCTGCTGAATTCCAGCAGCAAAGCGTAATCGCTCAGCCCGCCCTGCTGCCAGGCCAACTCTGCGTTAAGATGAAAGCGGCGAAACTGCAGCTCTCCGTAGGTCAGTTCCGACAGGATATCGGGGCCGCTGCCACCGCCGATACTCCACTGCAGAGTGCCCCGGGTCTGTTCCATACCGGTGTTCATTCTCAGCTCCCAAAGGGGGCCGCCGGTGGCCGCGGCCCGGTTGCTGCAAGCCAGCAAACTGAGGCCGATCAGCAGCAGAAATTTCGGTACAATCAAACGTTGCATTAATGCGGATTCCGTTCGCATCCGGTGGGTTTCGTCTTTCAGAGTAGCTCAGCGCAGGTCGGTTATAAGTCGGTAACGCACTGAAAATAAATAAGATTCAGGCTTTCAAACAGTTATCAAGCGAATTATTTTGCGCCACCAAATCGCCTGATATTTGACGCTCAGGAGGTAGCTTAGGTTGAAATTTGATCAGTCCCGTCCCTACTATCTGCCCGGGCTGGAGGTGCCGTTGCGTTTGCGCCATAGCCGGCGCAAGACCGTCGCCATTGTGGTGAGCGCGGAGCACGGGGTGGAGGTGCGGGCGCCTTTGCGGATGCCCGCAGCGGAGGCCATGGCCTTTGCCGCATCCAAACAGCACTGGATTGAAAAGCAGCTGCGGGCCATCGCCGCGCGGCCGGCCCGCCATGAAACCCGCTTCCACTGGGGGGAGTCATTATACTTCCTCGGCGACCGGCTATATTTTCATTGTCAGCCCGGCACCGAAGTGGACCTGCAGTTGGCAGGGAGGGTCGATGATCCGCCAGCCGCCATCCAGCGCCGGGTGGAGCAGTGGTTTCAACGACAGGCCGCGGCTTTGTTCGAAGAGCGTTACCAGTACTGGCGGCAACAGATGGCGGGTTGGAGTCTACCTCCATCCAGTCTCCATCTGCGGCGGATGAAACGGCGCTGGGGCACCTGCCGCAGTAACGGCAAAATTCTGATCAATACCCATCTGGCCAAATACCCCATGGCCTGTGTGGATGCGGTACTGGTCCACGAATTGTGTCATCTGCTGGAGTTCAACCACAGCCCCCGCTTCTATGCCCTGCTGGACGCGGTGCTGCCGCAATGGCGGCTGGCGGATGAGCAGCTGAACCGGTTGAGCCTCCTGTATTGAAACCAGTGCGGCTACTGCCCGCGGCGGACCGCTTACTGGTGATAATCCGATAACTTCCTATACTCGCTTTATACCCCCCTGTTTCGGAACCATAACTTCATTGGGTTGACTGCATTCTGCAATCCAGTGCCGAGGTGCCAGTATCCTGATAAAAACCAAGATGTATTTCGGTTTCACGGTTGTGTTATTGCTGATCGTAGCGGCCTGCGGTCTGGGCTTTTATGGCACCCACCGGCTGGGTGGAGCGTTGACTTTCGTCACCACCCAGGCCTGGGATGCCGCCGATGGCGCCATGGAGGGCAGTATCGCCATTGAGCGCCAGATGCTGGAAATCTACGCCCTGCTCGATGCCACCGACAGGCCCGGGCAGGAGGCCGCCCTGGCCCGCCTGGCCGAGGCCGAAGCCATGGCCCGGGAAGCACTGGCCCGCATGGTGGCCTCCGGCCTGATTCCGGAGCAGGCGCAAGCGCCTTTTAATGCGCGGCGGGCGGAATTTCAGACCGTACAGAATCAGTTGGTAAAGGCTGTCCGCCGTTCTGGTCCGGGAACCGCAGTGGTGGAGCTGACGGATCTGCGGCGGGAGTTCCTCTCCATTGCGCTGAGTCTGCTGGAAGAACTGGAGCAGTTGGAGGAATTGGGGGATTCCAAAGTGGAAGCAGAGCAGGCCAGGGTGACAGAGATTCGCGCTATGGTGGCGCGTTTGCTGATTACGGTGAGCGGACTTGGGATCCTGGTGCTGCTGTTGCTGGTATGGGGTGGCCAGCGGTTTGTCATCAATCCCATTCGCCATACCGCCTCGGCAATGCGGGATATCGCCCGGGAAAACGGTGACCTGACCCTGCGCCTGCCGCAACGGAGCAGTGACGAGATGGGGGAACTGGCGGCATCATTCAACCAGTTCACCACCAAGGTTCACCACATCATCAGTCGGTTGCAGCAGCATGTGGCGCGGGTGGAGGAGTCTGCGTTAACCGTGGCCAGGGTTTCGCAACAGGCCATGAATTCCGCGGATGCACAACTGTCGGAAACCGATCAGGTGTCCACCGCCATCCATCAAATGGCCGCCAGCGTCAATGAGGTGGCAGGCAATGCCACCACGGCGGCACAGGCCGTGGGTCAGGCTGACGTGGCCGCCAACGACAGCAAGCAAACCGTGATCAAGACCAAGGGCCTGATTCGAAAGCTTGCCGGCGAGCTTAATGAAACCGCTGAGGCCATTGCCGGGTTAAAAGCAGAAACCGAGAACATCGGCTCGGTGATTGATGTGATTAAAGGTATTGCTGAACAAACCAATCTGCTGGCCCTGAACGCCGCCATCGAAGCGGCCAGAGCCGGCGAACAGGGCCGGGGCTTTGCCGTGGTGGCCGACGAAGTCCGCACGCTGGCCACCCGCACCCAACAGTCCACCGACGAGATTCACAGCATGATCAATCGCTTGCAGGTGGGCGCGGGCGAGGCGGTGCGGGCCATGGGAGTGAGCCGTGACCTGGCGGGTTCCAGCGTGGAGCAGGCTCAGGCGGCAGAGGAAATACTGCTGCAAACCTCGGATCAGATTTCCGCAATCAACCAGATGAATATTCAGGTTTCCGCGGCGGTGGAGGAGCAGAGCAGCGTGTCGGCGGAGATCAACCGCAACATTCTGAATATTCGTGACAGCACGGATGTGGTGGTGGATTCCCTGCGGCAGACGCATCAGGCCAGCCAAAGCCTCAGTATCCTGGCCCAGGAGGCGCAAACTCTGGTGAACGAGTTTAAGCTGGCCTGAGACCGCAGTCCGGTACCGCTTCCCTTCCGTTATCAATAGATCAGGGCGGCCTGGGTAATCAGCCAGGGGAAATGCGTGTATTTCCGGTAGTGACGAATCAGCCGTACGGGCTGGTCATCGCTGTTAATGTTCTTGTCCACGATGTAGGCCTTCCAGTCGCAGTGGCCATCATTGAATTCGATGGTGGAGTAGCCGTTCTGCACCGTATTGAAATAGCGAATATGGGGATTGGTGAGCCGCACCGCGGTATTGGTGAGCGCCTGAGCCACCAGTTGTTGTTCACCGGCGGGTACCTTGGCACCGATAATATCGAACAGTCCGGCGGAGGTGAGTGCCGGGGTCATGAACTCCACACCGATAAAGTTGCGGAAATCAAAGATGGAACGCTTGCTGTAATCCTGCTTGATGTGGGAGGCAATATAAGTGTGCAGATCCCCGGTCACCACCACAAAGTTTTCCACCTGATTGAAGGCGATTTCGTGATTAATCAGGTTGCGTTCAAAATCGAAGCCATCCCAGGCATCCACATTAATGGGCAGTTTGCCGTTGCTCAGCTGGATGCCCAGGCTGCCCATATAGGTCTGGTTCCCCAGTAGCTTCCAGCGGGCAGTGGAACCCACCAGGCCGTTGATCAGCCAGTCCCGCTGCTCTGCGCCCAACAGGGTTTGCTGATCACTGCGCCAGGTATCGCAGCCGTAGGGGATATAACGCTGGAAGAATTCTCCTTCCCCGCAGGGATGCGCCGAGCGATAGGTTCTGCCATCCAGCATAAACAGGTCCACCAGATCCCCCAGCTGCACCTGACGATAGTACTGCAAAAACCGGTGGGGGTCGCTGCTGCTCCAGTCCACTTTCACCCGGGCCGGCACGTACTCCAGCCAGGCCTGTTGCGAATCCAGCATCAGCTGATTCAGCAGCGCCGGATCGTTGCCGTAGGCCGGGTCCAGGGTGTAGGGATGATCCGGCGCCCCCAGGGTGTCACGTTCGTAGTCCCAAAAGGCGTCATTGGCGGTTTCGTGGTCGTCGCGGGTGATGATAAACGTGTGCTGTTCCATAGCCCGCTGCAGCGCCGGGTCGGAACGATACACCCGGTACAGATGCCGATAGTCTTCCAGATCCAGCGCCACCAGGCCACCGCTGGGCAGTCGGATCAGGCGATCCTCGAACGGCAGACTTTGAAAGGTGGGGTCGCCAGCGGTTTCGTAGATGAAATCCCCCAGATGCAGCACGAAATCAATACTGTCGTCGCGGGCGATTTGGGTTAGCCCGCCGTAGTAGCCATTGGTGTAATCCTGGCAGGTCAGCAGGGCCAGTTTCAGGTGTTCCAGCCGGGCGCCGTAGGCAGGAGCGGTGCGGCAACGGCCCGTGCGGCTCACGGTATTGCGGTAGATAAACCGGTAATAGTAGCGATAATCCGGCTGCAGATAGCCTTCCACGTCCACTGCCACGCAGTAGTCCCGTTCGGCACGGATATGCTCGGCGGTCAACACGGTCTCCAGTTCCAGCGCCAGAAAGTCCGGATCCCGCGCCACCTGGACCATAAGCTGCTGACCCGGGGCCCAGGCCGAGGGATTAATGCGGGTCCAGAGCACGACACCGGTGGGCGAGGGGTCGCCGGAGGCCACCGACAGGCCGAATACCCGCTGCCAGTCCCGCTGCAGGGGGGTATCAGGGCCAATCAGTGCGGCCCCGGCGCGACCGCTGGTAAAACTCACCAGATATGGGGTGGCGGCCGCTGCCGCCAGCAGCCCCAGAAACGTTCGGCGGTCAATAGTTGGCATGGAGCATCCCCTGAAAAGCTATATTCAAATAAGTTCACCCGGACCCAGATCAAATCATATCCAAGCGGGATCGGGCCCACAAGCCGGGGTTTTGGTACACCCGGTTTACAGGCCCGGCTGAATCCGGTAAAAAGCGTCGTCACATTCTCGGTTCAGGAACCCACATGGCAGGCAGTGAAACCCTTTCCGCTCCGGAACAGGCCAAAAAGCAACGCACCCGGTTCAATAAACTGCAGAAAAAACTGCGGCGGGAAGTGGGGCGGGCCATTGCTGATTACAACATGATAGAGTCCGGTGACCGGATTATGGTGTGTTTATCGGGGGGCAAGGATTCCTACACCATGCTGGATATCCTGCTGAATCTGCAGCGCAGCGCGCCGGTGGCGTTCGAGCTGGTGGCGGTCAACCTGGATCAGAAGCAACCGGGATTCCCGGAGGAAGTGCTGCCCGCCTACCTGGATGAGTTAGGCATCGAGTACTACGTTATCAATCGCGACACCTACTCCGTGGTGAAACAAAAGATTCCCGAGGGCGCCACCACCTGCGGGCTCTGTTCCCGCCTGCGCCGGGGTACCCTGTATTCCTTCGCCGAAGAGATCAACGCCAGCAAAATCGCCCTGGGACACCATCGTGACGACATGGTGGAGACCCTGTTCCTGAATATGTTCTATGGTTCCCGGCTTTCCGCCATGCCGCCCAAGCTATTGTCCGATGATGGCCGCAATATTGTGATCCGGCCGCTGGCCTATTGCCGGGAAAAAGATATTGCGGCTTTTGCCGGGTTCAAGCAGTTTCCCATCATCCCCTGTAATCTGTGCGGGTCCCAGGAGAACCTGCAGCGGCAGAATATCAAGCACATGCTGCAGCAGTGGGAGCGGGAGCAGCCGGGTCGGGTGGAGCATATCTTCAACGCCATGCAGAACATCAAACCGTCGCAGTTGGCGGATACCTCATTGTTTGATTTTCACAGCCTGCAATTGGATCGCAGCGCGCCGCGCCCGGAATACGAACACGCCGCCGACCAGACCGTGGAGGGCAAGCCGGCCCGGGACGCCGTGCGGCGGGTTAACCTGGTCAACCTCTAAGGGGCCGGGTTCTTGCTGAACTATCTCTGGGGCGGGTTTTTTCTGGTGGCCTTTGGGCTGGCGCTGATCCGGTTTCTGTTGGGGGATGGCGCCGTGTTCCAGGCTGTCATCAGCGCCAGCTTCGAGATGGCCGGGCTGGCGGTGGAGATTGCCATTGGCCTGGTGGGCCTGCTGGCACTCTGGTGCGGGCTGTTCCGCATCGCCGAGCAGGCGGGTCTGGTGACCTGGCTGGCACGGGGTTTGAGTCCGCTGTTTCAGCGCATTATGCCGGAGGTGCCCGCCGGGCATGGCGCCCAGGGGGCTGTCACCATGAATCTGGCGGCCAATATGCTGGGGCTGGACAACGCCGCCACCCCTCTGGGGCTGAAGGCCATGACCGCGCTGCAGACGCTGAATCCCAATCCCACCACCGCCAGTAACGCCCAGATTCTGTTTTTGGTACTGAATACCTCATCGGTGACCCTGTTGCCGGTGACCATTTTCATGTATCGGGCGCAGCTGGGGGCGGCGGACCCCACCGACGTGTTTATCCCCATTCTGCTGGCCACCAGTTGTTCCACCCTGACCGGTTTGCTGGCGGTAATGGCGCTGCAGCGCATCGCCCTGGATCGGGTGGTGTTGGCCTACCTGGGGGGCGGGGCGCTGATGCTGACGGCGTTGGTTTACTGGCTTAGCCTGGTGCCGGAATCGGATCTGGGCAGGCTCTCGGAGACCCTGGCCAACGGCTTGCTGCTGACCATCATCGCCGGTTTTATTGGCGTGGGCCTGTGGCGTCAGGTGCCGGTGTATGAGGTATTCGTGGAAGGCGCCAAAGAGGGCTTTACCACGGCGGTGCAGCTGATTCCCTATTTGGTGGCCATGCTGGTGGCCATCGGTGTGTTCCGGGCCTGTGGCGCGCTGGAGTTCATTACCGGGCAGTTGGGTCATCTGTTGGGCGCATTGGGGGTGAACACCGGCTTTGTGGAGGCCCTGCCGGTGGGGCTGATGAAGCCTTTCAGCGGTAGCGGCAGCCGCGCCCTGATGCTGGATGTGATGCATGCCCAGGGTGTGGACTCGCTGCCGGGGCGTATTGCGGCGGTGATGCAGGGCTCCACCGAAACCACGTTGTATGTGCTGACCGTCTATTTTGGCGCGGTGGGTATCACCCGCATTCGCTACGCGCTCTGGACCGGACTGCTCTGTGATCTGGTGGGGATGGTGGCAGCCATTGGCCTGGGCCTGTGGTTCTTTGCCTGAATCAGTCTGTCTGCCATAATTCACTGATCTTATGTGGAATGTCTGGATATTAATTCTATGAATGTTGGCAGGGTGGATCTCAACCTGTTGGTGTACCTGGATGTGCTGTTGCGGGAGCTGAACGTCACCCGGGCGGCGGAGCAACTGGGGATCACCCAGCCGGCCATGAGCAATGGCCTGAAACGGCTGCGGGAACTGTTCAATGACCCGTTGCTGATCCGTTCCAGCGAGGGCATGCGGCCCACGGAACGGGCCCTGGATCTGCAACCCAGGGTGCGGCAGATTCTGGCGGAAACCCAGTACCTGCTGGAGCCCAAGCAGGAATTCAAACCCCTCACCAGCAAGCGCATGTTCCGCATTATGGTCAGTGACTATGCCGAGGCCACTTTGATTCCGGCGCTGATCAAGCATATCCGCAGCGAGGCTCCCAATATCATTCTGGATTTTCTGACCCCCAGTGACGTCAGCTACCAGGATATGGAGCAGGGCCGTATCGATATGGCCATCAACCGTTTCAATGAAATCCCCCAGTCCTTCCACCAGAACACCGTGTGGACTGACAGTTTTTCCTGCCTGGTGAACCGCAACAATCCGGTGGTGGAAAACTTTAATCTCAAGACCTACCTCAACGCCCAGCACATCTGGGTCAGTAAAACCGGCATGGGGGTGGGCTTCGGGGTGAACCCGGAAAAATCCGGCGGCCTGGGGTGGATCGATCAGGCGCTACAGCGCATTGGCAAGAAGCGCAAGATCACCATTTTCACCCGCCACTACCAGATGCCCGGTCTGCTGGCGCAGAACAACGATCTGGTGGCCACTCTGCCCACCAAGATTGCCCGCATGCAGGCGGAAAATCCGCGGCTGGCGATTCTGGACCCACCGTTCTACATTCCGGAATTTGAATTGAAAATGGCCTGGAGCCCGCTGCTGCATACCAATGCCGGCCATCAGTGGTTGCGCCGGTTGATTATGTACACCGCTGAACGGATGGCGGAGGAAGAGTCACTGCGGCAGCCCCGCGGGGCCTCTTCGGGACGACGTTAACCGAAGCCGGCCTGCAACAGAGCCTGGCGGTGGTTGCGGTCCTGTATCCGGGCGCTGGTCAGGGCCAGGGCAATAAATTCACTGCCGTCCGGCAGTTCGGCGAACAGGCCGCTGTGAATGTCCTCCGGGGTGGTCTGGGCCAACACCTCATTGAGTCGGATAAAGGCGGTGGTCAGGTGTCCGGCCCGATATTCCAGCCAGGGCAGCACCAGCGCCAAAGGCAGCAACTGAGCCGGGGTGCCCCGCTCAATGTTAAGCGCGTAGAGCTGCTGGCATAAACTGGCGGCGGCCCGGTCCTGTTGGCTCAGGCTCAGGTGAAAAATACCGGACAGCGTCCAATTCAGGCGGGTTTGCCAGTCCCAGGGGCAGTGGCTGTCCAGGGCCTGCCTGACCCGCTGTTCCAGATCCACACTGTGCGCCAGGGCCTGGGCCCGCTCCTGTGCGGCATCCAGTACCGCCAGCCGAAACTGTTCGAGCAGGGCCACGCTCTGGCAATAGCGGGAACCGGTGGTCAGGGCCACGGCCTCGGCGTGCTCCAATAACCCCTGAGCCAGGTCCCGTTCCCCCCGCTGCAGCTGATAGCGTATCAGGCAGCGATGAACCTGGCTCTGGCAGGGGGCCGGCAGCCAGGGCAGGGATTCAGCCACCAGGGTCTGGGCAATGGCGTGGGCCTCGCTCAGCCGCCCCAGGGACATCAGTAAATCACAGTGGGCCGCGGCAATCATGGCTCTGCCCATGGGGCTGTTGAGACTGGTGGAATCTTGACATAAGGCCAGAGCCGCCGGGGTGTCGTTGGTCAGCACATGGAGCCGGATCTGGGTGTGGCGCGCCATGGCCACCATGTTGATATGCCCCAGTTCCAGCGCCAGAGCCTCGCTTTGACGGGCCAGATTCATGGCCTCGCCAAACCGCGATTGCGCCAGTTCATGTTCAGCCAACAGCCACAACAATGTGGCCCGTAATACCGAATAAACCCGGGGATGACGGGTCAGCTGTCGCAGCCGGTCCACCAGGCCCGCGTCCATCCGGCTTTGATGACAGCGGATAATGGCCAGGGTCACGGCGCAGGTGGCCTGCACTTCGTTGCGGGGGTCGTGCAACGCCTGTTCCGGTGTCACCTCGCCCAATACCCGGGCGATTTCTGTTTCCGCCTCCAACAAATGCCCGCAGATGGTCAGTAGCCAGCAGCGGCTGAGGCGTACTGTGGTGGATGTGAGTAGCTCCGGGTAACGGGGCGACAGCAGGCGCTGATGCAAATCGGAAAAATCGCCCTGATGCATCCAGTGCATCAGATTGCGGGTGAAATACTCGCGCTTCACGGCGTCATCTTCATGCCAGGAAGCGGCCAGGCAGCCCTCCAGACGAAAGCCCCGTTCCGTGAGCCAGCCGCAGGCACCCGCCACCAGACGTTCCCGCTCCTGGTCTGGCAGCTGCCGAAAGCCGGCCAGTAAATGCTGCTTCACCAATGGGTTGCAGTGGTAGCCCAGGGGATGTTCCAGCTGCCACTGCAGCCAGAAGCGGCCTTCCAGCAAACCGGGAATCACTCTGGCCGCGTCGCATCCACGGACAATCCGTTGGCACAGATCCAGATTGAAGCGCTCCAGAAAGGCGGTTTGAATCAATAACCGCCGGGCCGGTTCCGGCAGTCGGGCCAACAGTTTTTCCACCAGGGTGGCGAACAACTCATGCCGCTGCAGCTCCAGCTGATCCAATAGGTCGGGCATCTCACGGGCGCAGGTCTGCGCCAGTTTAACCCCGGCCGGCCAACCCAGGGTGAGGGCCCGGACCCGGCTGATGAATTCCGGATGCTGAGTCTCCCGCTGTAAAAATTGCTGCTGTTCGGTTTCGGTAAAGTACAATTGCTCATGGGTCAGCAACAGATTATCCGGTTGCCGCAGCAGCGCGTCGCTGAGGGTGGAGCGCAGGGTGCAGGCCACCAGCCAGTGGAGCTTACCGGTACGTTGCAACAACTCCAGGAACGAATGCCGCCAGCTGGCTTTGTCCAGGAACTGTAAATCATCCACGATCACCGTGACAGGATGCGCCAGCTGCTCCACGGCCTGTTGCAACAGATCGAACATCAGGTACGGGGGCTGGCGGGGATCACCAAATTCATGACACAGAACAGCACCGCTGAAACCGGGGAACTGCCGGGCGAATGCCCGCTGCAGACGGCGCAGAAAATGGCTGGCGCTGACATCATCCTCACTCAGGGACAACCAGACACAGGTTTCTTGCTGGTGCTGATAATACTGGCGCAGGATGGTGGTCTTGCCGGCCCCCATGGGGGCCAGTAGTGTGCGCAATGGCGCGTGCCGCCAGCGCACCAGTTGCTCCAGGATGCGTTGACGGGGCACCAGATGCTGGTGCTCATCGTGGGTCAGCCAACGGGTCTCCACGTCAGCTGCTGAAAAAGAGGACATAGCCGTTTCTCATGGGCGTTCATTATTATTATAGGGTGCCGGCTTCAGCACAGCCTGACAGATTACTGCGGGCGATCACAGGTGCTCCCCCTACCGGGCCTGGTGACGTGTCACCCAGGACCTGATCCCCCTGGCTCCATCTTATGAACAGTAAGAGCAAGGCTAAAGACTATATAAGGCCAGATTCCGGGTCGGGATGCAAGGCTTGCCGGGGGCCGGAAGCCGGGGGTTAACGTAACTCAGACATTGTAAAGTTGGGGCAACAAAGCAAAAGCCCGGCATCGACATCCGGGCTTTTGCTGCAGGGTGGAGGGGGTCAGGCGCCGTATTTGGCCTTGGCTTCCCGGCGCCGCCGGTGCAGTACCGGTTCGGTGTAGCCACTGGGTTGCTTGCAACCCTCCAGCACCAGCTCACACGCGGCGGCAAACGCCACCCCGTCAAAATCCGGCGCCATATTACGGTAATTGGGATCGCCGGCATTCTGGCGGTCCACCACTTCCGCCATGCGTCGCAGGGTGGCCAGTACCTGGTCTTCGGAGCACACGCCGTGACGCAGCCAGTTGGCCACGTGCTGGCTGGAAATACGCAGGGTGGCACGATCTTCCATCAATCCCACGTCGTTGATGTCTGGCACCTTGGAACAGCCCACGCCCTGGTCAATCCAACGCACCATATAACCGAGAATACCCTGGGCGTTATTGTCCAGTTCGTTTTGAATGTCTTCGGCGCTCAGGGATTTCGGATCCGTCAGCAGCGGTATGCTGAGGATGTCGTCCAGGCTGGCCCGGGGGCGCTGCGCCAGTTGCTGCTGGACTTCCGCCACATTCACCTGGTGATAATGCATGACGTGCAGGGTGGCGGCCGTGGGCGAGGGTACCCAGGCACAGCTGGCGCCGGCTTTGGGATGGCCGATTTTGGCCTCCATCATGGCGGCCATCTCATCGGGCATGGCCCACATACCCTTGCCGATTTGAGCCCGGCCCTGGAGTCCGCACTGCAGGCCGATATCCACGTTCCAATCCTCGTAGGCATTGATCCAGGGCTGGGTTTTCATGTGGGTTTTGCGCACCATGGGGCCGGCTTCCATGGACGTGTGAATTTCATCGCCGGTGCGATCCAGGAACCCGGTGTTGATAAAAATAACCCGTTCCTGCGCTTCCCGGATACAGGCTTTCAGGTTAACGGTGGTGCGGCGCTCCTCGTCCATGATGCCGATCTTGAGCGTGTTTTTGCTCAGTCCCAGGGCCTGTTCGATGCGTTCGAACAGTTCCACGGCGAAGGCCACTTCCTCCGGGCCATGCATTTTGGGTTTGACGATATAAACACTGCCCGCACGTGAATTACGGAATGATCCTTTACCCTTGAGATCATGAATGGCGATCAGGGAGGTCATCATGCCGTCCAGAATGCCTTCCGGAATTTGCTCGCCCTGGTAGAGCACCGCTTCATTGGTCATTAGGTGCCCCACGTTTCGCACCAACAGCAGGGCGCGCCCCTGCAACACCAGACTGCCACCGTCGGGGGCGGTGTATTCACGATCCGGATTCATCACCCGAGTAATGGTGTCACCACCTTTGGCGAAGCTTTCCTGCAGATCTCCCTTCATCAGCCCCAGCCAGTTGCGATACACCACGCACTTGTCCTGGGCATCCACCGCCGCCACGGAGTCCTCGCAATCCTGGATGGTGGTGATGGCGGATTCCAGACACACATCGTTGACCCCGGCGGCATCGTCTTTGCCGATGGCGCCCTGGCGATCAATCTGAATTTCGATGTGCAGGCCGTTGTTGCGGAGCAATACAGCGGAAGGCTCCAGCTCGGCGCCCCGATAACCCACAAACTTTTCCGGTTGCGCCAGGCCGGTGTTGTCGCCGGTGTTTAAGCTCACCTGCAACTGACCCTCTTTAATCGCGTAAGCGGTGGCGTCCTCGTGGCGGCCCTGAGCCAGTGGCGCCGCCTGGTTGAGGAACGCGCGGGCGTAAGCGATAACCTTGTTGCCCCGAACCGGGTTATAACCCTTACCCTTGTCGGCGCCATCGGTTTCCGGAATAACGTCGGTGCCATACAGAGCATCATACAGGCTGCCCCAGCGGGCATTGGCTGCGTTGAGAGCATAGCGGGCGTTCATCACCGGTACCACCAGCTGAGGGCCGGCGATGGTGGCGATTTCCGGGTCCACGTTTGCGGTAGTCACCTGAAAGTCCTCAGCTTCCGGTAGTAGATAGCCGATGTCCGTGAGGAATGACTTGTATTCCTCCAGGTTGATGGGTTGACGGGCGCGGGCCTGATGCCAGGCATCGATCTTGGCTTGAAGGTCTTCTCGCTTGGCCAGCAGAGCTTTGTTTTTGGGGGCCAGATCCGCAACGATCTGCTCCAACTGTGCCCAAAAATGCGCGGGTTCCACATCGGTGCCGGGTGCGATTTCGTTGGCTACCAGATCGTACAACTCAGTAGCAATTTCCAAACCACCAATCTTGGTGCGCTCTGTCATCGTATCTGCCTCCAGATGTTCGCCACTCCTACCGTCAGAGTGAGCCTTGCGTCGGACGATTTTTTTCAAGCGGGCTGGGATGATGCAGGCTGGGCCCGGGGGTGTCAAACGGTTTCCCGATTGACCCATAAGTCATATTTATGGCTGTTATCATGCCACAATATAATCGGAATTAATCCAGAATACGGGCGCGTATTTGCAGGGTCTTATCGCTTTGTCGTTGGCGGGTGGACCGGGTGCGGCTGACAACGCCGTGGTCGGTGCTGGCCTGGTCACGGCCGTTAGTGACAGCGGCCAGTGGGGTCCAGATGTCCTGTTCCAGCAGTAGCACCGATTGGGCCTCGGTTTTGTCGCTGGTGCCGGATGGGTCCGGTTGGGGTTGCTGTTGGCGGGTGTAAACTTCCACCCGGATCTGATCTTTGACCAGTTGCGGAACTACGTACAATCGGTTGCCCACTGTGCGGTATTCGGTCTGCACACCGGCCTGCCATGGGCTCAACAGCACCAGCTGTTGCTGGGGCACGTCCCGTCCCAGTTCCAGCGCCGCCTGTTGCCCTTCCAGCACCCGGATCCGTTGTGTAACGTTTTCATCGCGGGTGCTGAACCGGCGCCGGTCCACCACATCCACCTGGATTTCCGAGCTGCGACTGGAACCCCGGAATATTTTTATGCTGCCCTCGGCCCCGGTATTCCGGTCCTGATCCTGATTGAACTCCGCATAGCGCAGGGCAATCTCGATATTGTGCAGTGGCCGGTCGATGTTCTGCAGAATGCGCAACACCTCCTCCTGGGTGGCCGGTTCGGCCTTTACGAAAAGCTTGTTGCGAAAGCCGGTGATTTTTTCCTCCGGCCCCAGGAAAGGGCGTAACAGCGGCACCAGCTTCTCTGCCGGCAGGTAGGTTTCGTAAACCTCGGCGGTGGGCTGCGGGTAAGCCGGCGAGTTGATGATCAGCAGTAATAGCAGCAGCAGGGTACGCGTCATAATGCCAGCCTGCGCAGTTCCATGCAGGGCTGGCTGCGCTCCCAGATTTCTTCAAACTGGCGACTGTATTTGGCGGCATCGGGCACCGAGCGGAACTCACAGTGGCCGCGCAAATGGCCCAAGGCGAACCGCTTCACCATGCCGCGACCGTCCACGATCATATATTCGTCCATAATATACTGGTACTCCGGCGGCAGTTGACGAATTTCGCAGCGGGTGGGTAAGCGCTGTTGCAGGTCCACCAGTCGGTGGCCCAGTTTTCCAGCCCGGTTGGGGTCCCGCAGCAGAATCTGCAGACGGAAATCCCGCTGTTGTTTGAACAGTGGCGTTACTTGTTCCAGAAACTCCGCGCGGTCGTAGAAATCGTGCTCCAGTTCCTGGGTGAAGATGCGGATGTGCTGACGGGCCTGGCGCGCCATATGGTCCAGTGCGGCGTGAAAATCTGCCAGGGATTCCAGCAGGTGGGTGCCCGGATCCTCCCCCAGGGTCAGATCGGAGGCCAGTTGCGTAAAGCTCATGAACACGAACCTGAGATTATCGGTTTGTCTTCAGTGTAACACTTCCCACAGAATCGGGGGGCTATCGGGTGTGACCGGGTTCGCGGCAGGGGCAAACCGCCGCGCCGGGCTTTCGCTTCCCCGTCCGGATCAGTCCTCGTCTTCCTGGTAGAGGTCCTCTTCAATGTACAAAACACCGCTATTGAGCAATTGAGTCAGCAAGCGCAGATTTTCCTGAGTCTCGCAGAACATGGCCAGATTCACTGGGTTGTAGTGGCGGTTCTTACACAAATACAGCACCATGGAATGCGTCATGGGGGGTATGGGGAGGGTTTCACCATTGACGAACAGGCGCTGGGGACGATGGGCGTCCCCGGTATACAGCAGGCGGCTGGACTCCTCCCGCCGCACCGACAGGTTGGCGTGCAGCAGATCCAGCACCTCGGTGTCCAGGTAGTCGTCTTCCGGGGGTTCCGGGTTCTGATCGTACTTGGTGCGGGAGAAATATTCCCCCATCCACTGGCTGACCTGGTCCTGGTCACTCACCAGTTGTAACAGAATGGAGGACATGCGGGTCACCGCCGCCGGGGAAATCCAACCGGGATTGCTTTGCAGCGCCAACTCCTGATCCTGATAGCGGGCACTGTCCTTGAGCCGGGGCAGCAGAAAATGGGCGAAATCGTCCAGGATTTCCGGTTCCGAGGGGGCCCGAAAACCCACTGAAAGTGTAATACAGTCGTTCTCCGCCACTCCGTAATGGGCCAGTCCCGGGGGCAGGTAGAGCATGTCGCCAGGGTTCAACAGCCATTCCTGCGTGGGCTCGAAACGCTGTAACACCCGCACCGGCAGTTCCGGCAGCAATTCGCTGCTGTCATCGCAGTGTTGTCCGATCTGCCAGCGGCGCTGGCCACTGGCCTGGACCAGGAATACATCATAGTCATCGAAATGCGGGCCCACACTGCCGCCCACCGGGGCGAAACTGGCCATAATGTCATCCAGGCGCCAACTGGGGATAAAGTCGAATGCGCCCAGCAGGTCCGCCACCGCCGGCACCTGGTGGTCCAGGGCCTGGATCAACAGGGTCCAGTGGGTGCGCGGAAGATTTTTGAAGGTTGTCTCATTAAAGGGGCCGTGGCGCAGCTCCCAGTCGATGGGACTGCGCTCGATAATGATGCGAGATTCCACCGTATCGTCCAGGGCCAGGCCCGCCAGTTCGTCCGGGTTCAGCAGGCTGCCCAGATCGGGAAAAGCGTCCCTCACCAGCAGCGGCTGTTGCTGCCAGAACTCGGTAAGAAACTGTTCCGCGGAACGCCCTCCAAGGACCGCCAGTGGCTTGGTGGCCATGGGCTCAGATCCGCCGGGCCTGATCCGCTGCGTTGCCAGTATAGGCAGCGGGGGAGAGGGCTTTCAGACGCACTTTTTCCTGTTCCGGAATGGCCAGCCCGTCGATGAATTCACTCATGGCCTGCCGGGTGATGGTTTTGCCGCGGGTGAGTTCCTTGAGTTTTTCATAGGGTTTTTCAATACCGTAGCGACGCATCACGGTTTGAATGGGCTCGGCCAGCACCTCCCAGGCCTGATCCAGATCCTGGGCCAGGCGCAGTTCATTGATTTCCAGCTTGCCGATGCCTTTCAGGGTGGCTTCGTAGGCGATCAGACCATGGCCCAGGCCCACTCCCAGATTGCGTAACACTGTGGAGTCGGTCAGATCCCGCTGCCAACGGGAGATGGGGAGCTTGCGCGCCAGATGCGCGAGGATGGCGTTGGCAATGCCCAGGTTGCCTTCGGAGTTTTCGAAATCGATGGGGTTCACCTTGTGCGGCATGGTGGAGGAGCCGATCTCACCGGCGATGGTTTTCTGCTTGAAGTAACCCAGGGAGATGTAACCCCAGATGTCCCGATTGAAGTCCATCAGAATGGTGTTAAACCGAACCAGGGCATCAAACAGATCCGCTATGTAGTCGTGGGGCTCGATCTGGGTGGTGTAGGGGTTCCACTCCAGCCCCAGGCCGGTCACAAAGTGGCGGGCGTTGGCTTCCCAGTCCAGATCCGGGTAGGCGCTCAAATGCGCGTTGTAGTTGCCCACCGCGCCGTTGATCTTGCCCAGGATGTCTACCTGTTGCAGCTGGTGAACCTGACGCCGCAGGCGGGCCACCACGTTGGCCATCTCCTTGCCCATGGTGGAGGGTGAGGCGGTCTGGCCATGGGTGCGGGACAGCATGGGCATATCGGCGTACTGGTGAGCCAGGCCGGCGATGGCGGCCACCATCTTTTCCAGCAAAGGCACCAGCACCTGGTCGCGTCCGGTTTTCAACATCAGGCCATAGGCCAGATTATTGATGTCCTCGGAGGTGCAGGCGAAATGAATAAATTCACTCACCTGCTCCAGTTCCTGGTGGCCAGTGATCTGCTCCTTGAGGAAATACTCCACCGCTTTCACGTCATGATTGGTGGTGCGTTCTATGGTTTTTATCCGTTCGGCATCCGCCAGCGAGAATTCAGTAATGATGGATTCCAGTTTGGCATTGGCGGCGGAGCTGAAGCTCGGGACTTCGACGATACCCTCGTTGGCGGCCAGTTGTTGCAGCCAGCGCACTTCCACCAGCACGCGGCAGCGGATCAGACCAAATTCACTGAAGATGGGGCGCAAAGCGCTGGTCTTGCTGCCATAGCGGCCATCCACCGGGGAAATGGCAGTCAGGGCGTTGAGTTCCATGGGTATTCCTCAGGCAATAGGTTGGAGTTCAGGCTCAGGATAGTGTGATTTCCTGCTGCAGTTGTTCCAGGGCGCGAATCAGTCGGCCCCGGCCAAACGCAAATTGCAGGCGGCTGCCGCCCAGCTGGCGCCACAACATGGCGGAGCGGATACCCGCCAGTAAAATAGCCCGGATGCGGGCCGCGTTTTCATTCCGTTGCAGGTGGGTGGGGTCGCCGTTCACCTGAATCCGGAATTTGAATTTGGCCAGGGTGTCGAGATAAATATCATTAAGCTTGGTCACCACCGCGTCGCTGGTGACGCCATCAAAATGCGGCAGCTGGTTGCTCACCTGCTCCAGGCGGGAGCGCAGCACGCTATTGATATCATCCTGCCGGCGTAAAATTTTCTCCACATGCAGCATGCCGATGGCGTAACGGATGGCGTCGGCATAGCGGGCACTTTCCTTTTCTTTCAAGACCCGCAGCATGGTATCCACCCCCAGACGAACACCGGCCACTCCGCCGTAAACATCCTCCACGGTGTGCGGATCCAGCACGAAAATACTGTTCAGCAGGGGCGGATAGGCATCCGGGTTCACCTCTCCGGTGCGGGCCACCTGTTGCACCAGTGCCGCGGCCTGAAACAGACCGGCCATGGCCAGGGCTTTTTCCTGTTCTCGCTGCCTCACTCCAACCACTCCCCATCCTGATTCCAGGTGCGTTCTATCACCGCGCCGCCCAGACAGGTATCTGCACTGTAGAAAACCACCGACTGGCCCGGCGTCACCGCCCGCTGGGGCTGTTTGAAGCGCACTACCAAGCCATTGTCCCCGGGCTCGATGATACAGTCTTGGTCCGGTTGACGATATCGGGTTTTGGCGCGACAGGTCAGGGGCAGCTCCGGCGCCCCGGTGATCCAGAACGGCGCTTCGGTGGCCAGACAGTTGGTATACAGTGCCGGGTGATGGGTGCCCTGGCCTACAATCAGGCGGTTGGACTCCAGGTCTTTGTCCAGTACAAACCAGGGCGCTTCGGATTTGTCCGGCAGGCCGCCGATACCCAGTCCCTGGCGCTGGCCAATGGTGTAAAACATCAGGCCGCTGTGCTCGCCAATGACTTCCCCCTGATCCGTGACCATGGCGCCAGGGCGGGCGGGGATATACTGTTCCAGAAAATCCTTGAATCTCCGTTCCCCGATAAAACAGATGCCGGTGGAATCCTTTTTATCATGGTTATCGAAGCCCTGATCCCTGGCAATGGCCCGCACCTCCGATTTCTCCATTTCCCCCAGGGGAAACAGGGTCTGTGCCAATTGGGTGCCCCCCACCGCGTGCAAAAAATAGCTTTGGTCCTTATTGTGATCTGCGCCTTTCATCAGGCTGGCTGTGGCGGCGCCATCCGGACTGGCGGTTGCCGCACCGCGGCGGGCGTAGTGTCCGGTGGCGATGTAATCCGCCCCCAGGGTCAGGGCGTAGTCGAGAAAGGCACGGAATTTGATTTCCTTGTTGCACAGGATATCCGGGTTGGGGGTGCGGCCGGCACTGTACTCGGCGATAAAATGTTCAAATACCCGATCCCAGTATTCGGCGGCGAAATTGGCGGTATGCAGCCTGATGCCCAGGGTTTCGGCCACCTGTCGGGCGTCCGCCAGATCCGCCAGGGCGGTGCAGTACTCCGTACCGTCATCCTCCTCCCAGTTCTTCATGAACAGGCCTTCCACCTGGTAACCCTGCTGCAGCAGCACCCAGGCGGACACCGACGAGTCCACCCCCCCGGACATGCCCACAATTACTTTTTTGCCAGTGTCAGTCATGGGGATACTCATGGATCAGGTTCAGGGGGTAACGTTTGCCCGCCGCATAATCTTCAATACAGCGTTTTACCATGGGACTGCGCCATTGCGCCCGGCGGCTTTCCAGTTCCTCCAGGGTTAGCCACAGTGGCCCGATAATACCCTCGTCCAGGCTGGCGTCGGGTACCGCATCCAGAGTCCTGGCGGCGAAGCAGTAGCGGAAATAGCTCACTCCGTTGGGCGCCGGATAATGATAAATTCCCACCAGGGCCTCCAACTCCACCTGCCAGCCGGTTTCCTCCAGGGTCTCCCGGCGGGCGGCGGCCAACAGGCTTTCATGGGGCTCGATATGCCCGGCCGGCTGATTCAGCACCGTGCGTCCGTCCACCACTTCCTCCACCAGCAGATAACGGCCCTGGTGTTCCGCGATGGTGGCTACAGTGGTGTGGGGTGTCCAGATCATTCACGCGTTCCGGCTGGCAGGCTGCAAGAAACGCGCAATTCTACCCAAATTCGCCGGGATTCCCAACCCGTGGGCTGGAGGGCGGGGCCGGCCTCAGGCGCTGGCTTTTTGATAGCGGTGACGATAGGTCTGCAATTGTGAGTGCAGTAGGGTCTCGAAGTACTCCGCCATGGGCAGCAGGGTGGCGTGATCCATGTCCCGGAACAGGCGGTGTACCACGGCGTTGGTGCCTTTCTGTACCGTATGGATACCCAGATCCGCCGCCTTGCGGGTCAGGCCGCTGATCTGTGCCTGCTCCACCGGCCGGGTATAGAAATTGTCGATGCCGGCGGCAATCAGATCCTCAACGGAGGCAATGACGTCAGCCCGGTAGCGGGCCACTTCGGGATCCTGATGGACCCGCTGCATATTGGCCACCACCCGCTGGTATAGTGATTCCTCCAGGCGGAAACAGGCATAGGCCTGGTCCGGGTGATTGGGGTCCACACACACCAGATAAGATAGGTTGCACGCCAGCCGGTTCAGATCCTGCTGCGGGCGTTTTTTCAGCAGCTTGCGGATGACCATGTGAATACCCTTCTGCACCGCGTGGATACCGGCATCACTGGCCCGTTTTACGTTCGGCGAGAGGCCGGCCAGTTCAGCGGGCCGATCATAGTAAGCATAGAACCCGGCATCGGTGATGGCTCCCAGGGTGTCCGCCGCCTCCTGGCACTGGAGGCGGGTATCACCCTCTTCCTGAATCAACTGGATCGTTTGCTTGACCCGCTCGTAGAGAGCCGTAGAAATAGGGTAACCAAAGTGGCGTACTGAGCTGGGAGTGGGGTCCTGGGTTGTCATTTGTTTTTCCTTTTCGATATAGTGTGTAAATTGCGAACTGAATAGTAAATCAGCCGCAGCCCGCCTGTAATTTGCCCTGGAAACCGGGCATTCCGGTGATGCAGTCAGCGGCTTCGGCCCCTGCCCGGAGTTGATACCAGCCATGACCCAATTAACCCACCTTGATCCCCAGGGTCACGCCAATATGGTGGACGTCTCCGCCAAAGAAGTCACCAGCCGCGAAGCCACGGCCCAGGCTCTGGTGCGGATGCAGCCGGCCACGCTGCAACTGATTCTGGATCAGGGCCACCCCAAGGGCGATGTGTTCGGGGTGGCCCGCATTGCCGGTATCCAGGCGGCCAAGCGCACCAGTGACCTGATACCCCTGTGCCATCCCCTGATGCTAAGCGGCGTGAAGGTGGAACTGGAGCCGGACTCCGCCGCCAGCCTGGTGCGCATTACTGCCACCTGCAAACTGGCGGGGCGCACCGGGGTGGAGATGGAGGCCCTGACTGCGGCCTCGGTAGCTGCCCTGACGCTTTACGATATGTGTAAAGCCGTGGACCGGGGTATGCTGGTGGAGCAGATCCGGCTGGTGGAGAAAAAAGGGGGTAAGAGCGGGCATTGGCAGGCTGCGGGAGCCGCGCAATGATCAAAGTTCTGTTCTTTGCCCGGGTGCGTGATCAGGCCGGCCGAGCGGAGCTGGAACTGCCGCTGCCCGACGGGGTTCAGGATCTGGGGCAGCTGATGGCCGTGCTCAGTCAACGTGACGAAAAGCTGCAACAGGCTCTGTCCGACCCCCGGTTACTGATGGCGTTGAATCAGGAAATGGCCGGCCCCGATACCACCGTGGAGGAGGGGGATGAAGTGGCCTTTTTCCCTCCGGTGACAGGAGGCTGACCCCATGGCGGCAGATGCACTGGAAGCACCACCGACGTCCATTCTGATTCGGGTTGGGCCGGAGGATTTTGATGCCGGTCTTGAATATCAGGGGTTACGTCAGCGCGCGCCGGGTCATGGGGCCCTGGTGCTGTTTACCGGCCTGGTGCGGGATCAAAGTCCCCGCGGAGCATTGCAGGGCATGCGGCTTGAACACTATCCGGCAATGACCGGAAAGTGCCTGCAGCGCATTGCTGAGCAAGCGGCGGGGCGCTGGCAGCTGGCGGCGGTTACCATTATTCACCGGGTGGGGGAGCTGGCGGGGGATGATCAGATCGTGCTGGTGGGGGTGGCGGCCCACCACCGCCAGGGGGCTTTCGACGGGGCCCAGTTTATTATGGATTACCTGAAAACCGAGGCACCGTTCTGGAAACAGGAAATCGGCGTCGACGGAGATGCCCACTGGGTGGAGGCCAAAGCCTCGGATCAGCAGGCCCGGGAACGCTGGTGACGCCCCGCCCCATGGTGCTGGCCGTCACTCCCGCTGGCGTCGTTGCGCTGCATCGACGGGCCACCAGGCTGCCGCGCGCGCCGCAACAGCAAAAATGCCTGCCAGCCAGTAGCCGCTTAGGCTTGTCCAGAGGTTTCCTGTTATTGCTTGCTCCTTGATCGGGCAGCCCGTCGTGGAGCAGCCTGTCTTGGAGCAGCCCGCCGCGTGCCGGCTTGTGGTTTATTGTCGGGCTTAACCGGTAACAGCGGGTCGGGGACTGTCAGCACACGGTAGTCCCCGGGCGCCAGATCGGCGATAGTCCAGGGCCCCACTGACCACCTTATCAGTCGCAGGGTGGGGTAGCCCACCGCTGCCGTCATTCGCCGCACCTGCCGATTGCGCCCCTCATGCAGGGTCAGCGCCAGCCAGGAAGTGGGAATGTTGGCACGGTGGCGGATGGGCGGATCCCGGGGCCAGAGGCCGGCGGGTTCTGCCATCCGCTCTGCCTGGGCCGGCAGGGTGAGCCCGTCTTTCAATTTTATGCCATCCCGCAGTGGTTGCAGGGCCGCCTCGCTGATCTCCCCCTCCACCTGGGCCCAATAGGTCTTGGGCAGTTTATGGCGCGGGTGCGTCAGGCGCTGTTGCAGCGGGCCATTGCCGGTGAGCAGCAACAGCCCTTCGGAATCAAAATCCAGGCGCCCGGCGGGATAAATCCCCGCTATGGGGATGAACTCCGCCAGGGTGGTTTTGCCCTCGTGGGGCGAGAACTGACTCAATACTTTGAATGGTTTGTTGAATACAACAACAGTGTTGTGCGCTATTTTCGGGGTAGACATTATGTGTTTGATTCATGGCCGGTTATGGCGAAATTCAGGAGGCGAACCCAGGCAAAATTCTGTATACTCCGCGGACCTAAACCATAATTCTATGTAAATAGGGAGTAAAAAACGACATGGGGTACCAAAAGATCAAGGTCCCAGTAGATGGTGACAAAATCACTGTCAATGCTGACCTGTCCCTCAATGTCCCGAACCATCCCATTATTCCTTACATTGAGGGAGATGGCATCGGTGTCGATATCTCACCGGTGATGCTAAAGGTAACGGACGCTGCAGTGGAGAAGGCCTATGGGAATAAGCGCTCCATCTCCTGGATGGAAATCTATTGTGGAGAAAAGTCCACTAAGGTTTACGGTCCTGACAACTGGTTGCCGGAGGAGACTCTGGAGGCGCTGAGGGAATTCATTGTGGGCATCAAAGGCCCGTTGACCACACCGGTGGGCGGTGGTATCCGCTCCCTCAATGTGGCGCTGCGCCAGGAGCTGGACCTGTATGTCTGTCAGCGTCCGGTGCGCTGGTTCCGCGGTGTGCCCAGCCCGGTGCACTGCCCGGAGAAAACCAATATGGTGATCTTCCGCGAGAACTCGGAAGACATTTATGCCGGCATTGAATGGCAGGCCGACAGTGAAGACGCCAAGAAAGTGATCCGCTTCCTACAGGAAGAGATGGGCGTGAAGAAGATCCGCTTCCCAGAAGGTTGCGGCATCGGGATCAAGCCGGTTTCCAAAGAGGGCACCCAGCGCCTGGTGCGCAAGGCGATCCACTACGCCATCGACAACGACCTGCCGTCAGTCACCCTGGTGCATAAAGGCAATATCATGAAGTACACCGAGGGGGCGTTTAAAGACTGGGGTTATGAATTGGCGCAAGAGCGGTTTGGTGCCAAGCCGCTGGATGGTGGTCCCTGGCAGGTGTTTACCAATCCCAAGACCGGTAAGGATATCATTGTCAAAGACGTGATTGCCGACGCCTTCCTGCAGCAGATCCTGATGCGACCGGACGAGTATGCGGTTATCGCCACCTTAAACCTGAACGGCGACTACATCTCCGATGCGCTGGCGGCGGAAGTGGGGGGCATTGGTATTGCCCCGGGCGCCAATATCGGTGGCAGCGTGGCGTTGTTCGAGGCCACCCACGGCACCGCGCCCAAGTATGCCGGCCAGGATAAGGTCAACCCGGGGTCTTTGGTGTTATCCGCAGAAATGATGCTGCGGCACATGGGCTGGATCGAGGCGGCGGACCTGGTGATTAAAGGCATGCAGGGCGCCATTGAGGCCAAAACCGTCACCTACGATTTCGAGCGTCTGATGCCGGATGCCACCTTGTTGCGCTGCTCTGAATTCGGCGATGCGATCATCTCCCATATGGAAGACTGATACAGAGTTCCGATTACAGGGTTGCACAATCGTACCGGAAAGCGTTAAAAAGGAGGTCCTTAGACCTCCTTTTTTATTTGGGTGGTGTATCTTGACTGGCCGCAGTCAGTGGCGGCCCCTGGGGCAGAATTTGACAACGGACGCAGCAAAAGCCCGCCCGGTGGATTACCGCCGGTGCACACACCCACCGCTTGCTCAGTACCCGGAGCCGGAGTTCAGTGAACCAAGGCTCTGGATCGTGGTCCGAAACCTAAAGCACCCTCCGCAGAGGGTGCATGGGTTATTTCGGTTATACGGCCGCTGCCCGAAGGTTGTGATGCTGGTGGCTATCAGCATCCTCGGTGCTCTCGGTTTGCGTATCCTGCGAGGAGCTGCGATGCTTATCAGCCTCAATCACGTTAATGTTAACGGCATGAAGGCCTTTGGGTGCTTCCCTCTCGTCGTAGGTAACTTGCTGTCCCGCTTTCAGGCTTCGGTAGCCGTCCATGCAGATATAGGAGTAGTGAACGAACAGGTCCTCGCCTCCCGTATCCGGACGAATGAAGCCGTAACCCTTGGCGTTATTGAACCATTTCACTTTCCCGGTTGCCATAACTCAAGTCCTTCTGTTGGGACTACCTCAGCGTTGGTAGCCATGAGTCAATTGTTATTATTTTTTACTGTCGAAGTGCATAAAATCGGAAATGTACTTCGCAGACGTGTTTTGTGTTAACTTTTGTTAAACACAGATCCCAATCATCATGATTGTGAAGTATTAGTCAAGTGTTTTTGCCGTTGAACTGATCAGCGTTGCCCCAATATTGGTCAGTTATGAGCACTTAATATGTGAACCGCGGATTTTATGATTTCTGGTTATGAGTAAAGCCGAAGATTCTCTACTAACATTGAATGAGTTGGAGTTGATGGGAGATGAACCATCCGGCCCGGGGACGGACTACGATGATGGGGTGGCGGTTGAGGAGTCAAAGCCCGATCTGGCGCCTCCCCCCATGTATCAGATCGTGATGCTGGATGATGACTTTACGCCGATGGAATTTGTGGTGGATGTACTGCAGATGTTTTTTGGCATGAATCGTGAAAAAGCCACTCAGATAATGTTGACGGTTCATACCCAGGGCAAAGCCAGTTGTGGCACGTTCACGAAAGATGTGGCAGAAACGAAAGTGGCTCAGGTAATAAAGTTTGCGAGGGAGAATCAGCATCCCTTGATGTGCGAAGTGGAAAGGTTCCAGTAGGCCGTTGTCCACGAGGCTTGGTCGATAATCTGAGGATGAAGGTGTAAAGAGATGTTAAGCAAAGATCTGGAAGTCACTTTAAATCTGGCATTCAGAGATGCGCGCACGAAGCGTCATGAGTACATGACAGTGGAGCATCTGTTACTGGCGTTGTTGGACAATGAGGCGGCATCCACCGTGCTCAAGGCCTGCGGCACGAACCTGGACGAGTTGCGGGCGGATCTGGCCAATTTCGTTGACGAAACCACCCCCCTGATTCCCTCCAGTGACAACGATCGCGAGACCCAGCCCACCCTGGGCTTTCAGCGGGTGCTGCAGCGGGCGGTGTTTCATGTGCAGTCCTCCGGCAAGAAGGAGGTGACCGGCGCCAATGTGCTGGTGGCCATTTTCAGCGAACAGGAAAGCCAGGCCGTCTATTTCCTCAAAAAGCAGAGCGTGGCCCGGATCGATGTGGTGAATTACATCGCCCATGGCATCTCCAAGGTGTCCGACGAGACCCATAATCTGGAAGATCACAGCCACGAGGTCCATGAGGACGATCAGGCGGCCGAGGGCGGCGCCGGCAAATCGCCCCTGGAGTCCTTCGCCACCAATCTCAATGAACAGGCTCTGGCCGGCCGTATCGATCCCCTCGTGGGGCGGGATGCGGAGGTGGAACGTACCGTTCAGATTCTCTGCCGCCGACGCAAGAACAACCCGCTGTTGGTGGGGGAGCCCGGGGTGGGTAAAACCGCCATCGCCGAGGGGCTGGCCAAGCGCATTGTGGATAGCGAGGTGCCGGAGGCCATTGGGGATTGCGTGGTTTATGCCCTGGACTTGGGGGCGCTGCTGGCGGGCACCAAATACCGCGGCGATTTCGAGAAGCGCTTCAAGGCGCTCCTGGGTGAGCTGCAGAAGAAGACCCACGCCATCCTTTTTATTGATGAAATTCATACCATTATCGGCGCCGGGGCGGCTTCTGGCGGGGTGATGGATGCCTCCAATCTGCTGAAGCCCATGCTGGCCTCCGGTGGCATCAAGTGCATCGGCTCCACCACGTTCCAGGAATATCGCGGAATTTTCGAGAAGGATCGGGCCCTGGCGCGCCGCTTCCAGAAGATCGATGTGGTGGAACCCAGCGTGGAAGACACCTACGAAATCCTCAAGGGGCTGAAGTCCCGCTTCGAAGAGCATCACGAACTCAAGTACTCCAACAAGGCACTGAAAGCAGCCTGTGAGCTGTCGGCCCGCTACATTAACGATCGCCATCTGCCGGATAAGGCCATCGACGTGATCGATGAAGTGGGTGCGTTCCAGCGCCTGCAGCCCCCGAGCAAGCGCAAGAAGGTGATTACGGTGCCGGACGTGGAGGCCATTGTGTCCAAAATCGCGCGGATTCCGCCGAAAACGGTGTCCGCCAACGACAAAGAGCTGCTGGCCAACCTGGAACGGGATCTGAAAATGACTGTGTTCGGCCAGGATGAAGCCATCGAGGCGCTGTCCAGCTCTATCAAACTGGCCCGGGCCGGCCTCAATCACCCGGACCGTCCCATTGGTTCGTTCCTGTTTGCCGGGCCCACCGGAGTGGGTAAAACCGAGGTGACCCGGCAGCTGGCCAATGTAATGGGCATGGAGCTGATCCGTTTCGATATGTCCGAGTACATGGAACGCCACACGGTGTCACGCCTGATCGGCGCGCCGCCGGGGTATGTGGGCTTTGATCAGGGTGGCCTGCTTACCGAGGCGGTGACCAAGAGCCCCCATGCGGTGCTGCTGTTGGATGAGATCGAAAAGGCCCATCCGGAAGTGTTCAACCTGTTGTTGCAGGTAATGGATCACGGCACTCTTACCGATAATAACGGGCGCAAGGCGGACTTCCGCAATGTGATCCTGGTGATGACCACCAATGCCGGTGCCGAGCAGGCCACCCGGGCCTCCATCGGTTTCACCCATCAAGATCACAGCACCGATGCTATGGAAGCGATCAGACGCATGTTCACGCCGGAATTCCGCAATCGCCTGGACGCGGTGATTCAGTTCCGTAACCTGGATCCGGAGATCATCAAAGGTGTGGTGGACAAGTTCCTGACCGAACTGCAGGCGCAACTGGATGAGAAGCGGGTGATGTTGGATGTGGACGACACTGCCCGGGCGTGGCTGGCAGAGAAAGGCTACGATAAGGATATGGGTGCCCGTCCCATGAATCGACTGATACAGGAAAAACTGAAACGACCTCTGGCGGAAAAAATCCTGTTCGGCGAGCTGGCAGAAGGGGGAGGCACGGTACACATTTCCGAGGAAGACGGCGACCTGGTATTTGAGACCGAGCCCGCCTAAAGCGGCCCTTCTTTGCAGGCCATAAAAAACGAGCCCTCTGGGCTCGTTTTTTATGGCAGTTCCCGGTGTCGATCAACGCACGCGATAAGTGATGCGGCCTTTGCTGAGGTCGTAGGGGGTCAGTTCCACTTTCACACGGTCTCCGGTGAGGATGCGAATATAGTTCTTGCGCATTTTGCCGGAGATGTGGGCGGTGACAATGTGTCCGTTATCCAGCTCCACCCGGAACATGGTGTTGGGAAGGGTCTCAGTAATTGTGCCTTCCATTTCAATGGAATCTTCTTTCGACATCCAGTGATATCCTCTCAGTGCATGGGTAATGCCTTTGCAAACTCGGGCAGAGGTACTGCCAATGAGGCGTGAATTTTGCCGCAAAACCCGTTATTTATCAAAGTGAATCTATGATGGCTTTAATGTGCGGCCGGCAAGGGTTGCACCACTGGCTGGGCAGCAGCCTGGAGGAGCTTAAGGCAGGTTCTGGGAAGTGGTTTTAAATCATTGAAATTGAATATAAATGACCATCAAACAGAGACCGAGACCCAGTGATTGTTAACGTACATTTCCAGGGGGCGGTACTCGGTTTTGTACTTCATTTTCTGGCAGTCTTTGATCCAGTAGCCCAGATACAGGGCCGGTAGCTCAAGTTCCCGGCATTGCTCAATCTGCCACAGGACCGCCATGACCCCCAGGCTGCGCTTGGCGTGCTCCGTGGCGTAGAAGGTATACACCGCGGACAGACCGTTTTCCATAATATCGGTGACCGCCACCGCCAGCAGAACATGGTCGGGATCGCGGAATTCATAGAAGCAGGTGTTGCCCCAGTCGCTTAACAGAAACGATTCATACTGTTCCGGCGTTGGGGGATACATATCACCATCTTTGTGCTTGGCCTCGATGTAGCGGGCATAGAGCTCGTAGTGCTCGTCGTTAAATTCCGCCGTCACCCGGGTGATACTGAGATCCCGATTGCGGTTCCAGATGCGCCGGTGTTTGCGGGACATCCGATAACGGTGGACGGGAATACGTACTGGAATGCAGGCGGAGCACTGTCGGCAGTGCGGCCGATACAGGTAGTTGCCGCTGCGACGGAACCCAACCTCGGACAATTCACTGTACAAATTGCGGTCCAGATTGGCTTTGGGATCGGCAAACAGTGTGATCGCGTCATTCCGGGGCAGGTAACTGCACTGGTGAAGCGGAGTCACAAAGAATTTTACCGCAGCTAGATCCGTCATAAGCGTAAACGTAAATGCCTTAATTTTCCTGGGGTTAAAGTGCTTCGATCGGTGCGTCCGGCATCAATCACAGTATTAAACGATTTGGCCCCGGTTTCCAGTGTCAGGCTGAGAATATTCCCATTCCAGATTCCAGCTATGCAGCTTTTGCGCCAGGGTCAGCTCCAACGGCGGCACCCACTGCTGCAACAGACGCTGGAAGTGGGGGCGGGGAATCAGCGTGGCACCCAGGCTGGTGAGGTGAGGGCTTTCCACCTGGCAGTCAATCAACTGGTAGCCCCATCGGGCCAATTGTCCCACCAGATGAACAAAAGCCACTTTGGAGGCGTCGGTGGCCCGGCTGAACATGGATTCGCCGAAGAATATCCGCCCCAGGGCCACCCCATACAGGCCTCCCACCAGTTCTCCGTCCAGCCAGGCTTCCACCGAATGGGCATGGCCCAGCCGGTGCAGCCGCTCGTAGGCATGAATCATTTCAGCGGTGATCCAGGTGCCTTCACTGTAGTGGCGCGGTTCCGCACAGGCCCGGATCACCCGGGAGAACTGACGGTCAAGGCTGACCTGATAATGTCCTTTGCGCAGGGTTTTGCGCAGGCTGCGGGAGACATGCAACTGCTCAGGGAACAGCACAGCCCGCGGGTTGGGAGACCACCACAGTATCGGCTGGTCCTTGTCAAACCAGGGGAAGATACCCCGGGAATAGGCGTCCAGCAGGCGTTCGGGGGACAGGTCGCCCCCCGCCGCCAGCAGGCCGTCGGGTTCCTCCAGGGCATGCTCTAGTGGGGGAAAGTCCTGGGTGTGGAATCCCAGTACCGGAATCTTGATCATGGATCCTGGTGATCAGCCCTGTTCATCCAGGAACTTTTCTGCATCCAGTGCCGCCATGCAGCCAAAACCGGCGGAGGTGATGGCCTGACGGTAGACATGATCGGTGACGTCACCGGCAGCAAATACCCCTTCCACGCTGGTGGCGGTGGCGTTGCCCTGAATGCCGCTGCGGATTTGCAGATAGCCGTTCTGCATCTCCAACTGGCCTTCGAAGATGCCGGTGTTGGGGGTGTGGCCGATGGCAATAAACACCCCCTGCAGGTCGATTTCCTTGGTCTCGCCGGTTTTGACATGTCGGATGCGCATGCCGGTGACGCCCATGTCGTCCCCCAGCACTTCATCCAGCACATGGTCCAGCTCCAGGGTGACGTTGCCGTTTTCTGCCCGGTCCAGCAGCCGGTCGCGCAGGATCTTCTCGGAACGGAAGGTGTCACGGCGGTGCACCACCACCACTTCACTGGCGATGTTGGCCAGGTACAGCGCTTCTTCCACCGCGGTGTTGCCACCGCCGATCACCGCCACCCGTTGTTTGCGATAGAAAAATCCATCACAGGTGGCGCAGGCGCTGACGCCTTTTCCCTTGAAGGCTTCCTCGGAGGGCAGCCCCAGGTAGCGGGCGGAGGCACCGGTGGCGATGATCAGGGCATCGCAGGTATAGGTGGCGCTGTCGCCGTACAGGGTAAACGGGCGCTGGCGCAGATCGCAGCTATTGATTTGGTCGAAGATCACCTCGGTTTCGAAGCGTTCCGCATGTGCTTTCATCCGCTCCATCAGTTCCGGACCCTGCACCCCGTTTTGATCACCGGGCCAGTTGTCCACGTCGGTGGTGGTGGTGAGCTGGCCGCCGGGTTGAATCCCGGTCACCATCACCGGATTAAGATTGGCGCGGGCGGCGTAGACCGCGGCGGTATAGCCGGCGGGGCCGGATCCCAGTATCAACAGACGGCAGTGTTTGGTTTCGCTCATGTGATTCGATCCAGATTTGCAGTACTTGGCACGGTAATTGTTGCTGTGCCCAATGGGTTGAAGAACTTATACGTATTTACCACTATATTGGCAAATAGATCGTTTAAATCAGTGGTATTAGCTGAAACTATATCAGGGGCTGGCGATGGCTGCGACGATGATAATTGGTGTACCCCGGGAAACCAAACCCATGGAAGGGCGCATCGCCCTGGTGCCCCACGCGGTGGCGGAGCTGGTGCAGTGCGGGCACCAGGTCTGGGTCCAGTGTGGCGCCGGGGCGGCCAGCGGTTTCAGCGATGATCAGTACCAGGCGGCGGGCGCCCGGTTGGCGGCTGACGCTCCTGAGTTGTATGCCAAGGCGGAGCTGGTTGTGAAGGTCAAGGAGCCCATTGCCGGGGATCTGGCATTGTTGCAAGCGCGGCATTTGTTGTTCTGTTATTTACATTTGGCCCCCAACCCCACACTGACCCGGTCGCTATGTGATATTGGCCTTACGGCAGTGGCCTTTGAAACCGTGCAGGAAGGAACCCAATTGCCACTGTTGGCACCCATGAGTGAAATCGCCGGCCGGGTGGCGGTGCAGGCGGGGATTCATTATCTGCATGGGTCCATGGGCGGCAAGGGACTGTTACTGGGTGGCGTGCCCGGAGCCCAGCCGGGGAAAGTGGTGGTGATCGGTGCCGGGGTGGCGGGCCAGAACTCGGCCCGCATGGCGGCCGCCTCCGGGGCCCAGGTGGTGGCCTTCGACCGTTCCGCCCAGGCCTTGCGGCAGGTGGAAAACATTGCCGCCAATATCACTGGCGTCTATGCCTATCAGGGGGCCATTGAAGAGGCCGTGGCGGAGGCGGACCTGGTGGTGGGCGCGGTGCTCATCCCCGGAGCCCGGGCCCCCCATGTGGTGACCCGGGATATGGTGCGGGCCATGGCCGATGGTGGGGTGATCGTGGATATTTCCATCGACCAGGGGGGCTGTGTGGAAACCATCCGGCCCACGGATTACCGGGATCCGGTGTACCGGGAGGAGGGGGTGATCCATATGGCGGTGACCAATATGCCCGGGGCGGTGCCACGAACGGCCACCGAGGCGCTGTCCGGCGCCATCCTGCCCTATGTGAAGCGGCTGGCCAGCGGTCAGCTGCGGGATTATTCTTCGTTAAGTGATGGAATCAACGTTTCCGACGGTAAGATTGTGCTGCCGGCTCTGTTAGAATAGGTGCTTCGGCCTATCAGGTTACACTAACTTCTTAAGGCAGATTATCAGAAGTTTGTGCAACTGGCTGATTTACCGCTAAAATGAAGCCAGTCAATATTCTTCGTGCCGGGGATACCTTGAAAAAAGATCAAGCCCAAAGACAAGCGGAAACAGCTCCCTGGATTGTGCTGCTGGTGCGCGGTGTGCGCGAAGGCGGCATGATCTTTCTGTTTTTCCTTTCCCTGTATCTGCTGCTGGCACTGAGCTCGTTCGACATTCAGGACCCGGGCTGGAGTAGCCTGGGCAATGGTCGCAGTGTCCATAACCTGGGGGGGCGCACCGGAGCCTGGTGCGCCGATGTGTTGATGTCCCTGTTTGGTTATCTTGCCTACCTGTTCCCGCTGCTGATCGCCTATCGTGCCTGGCTGGTGTTTCGTGACGTCAGTAAGCCCTGGAGCTGGTTGCTGGCGGGGCTGCGGTTCCTGGGCTTTGCCATGACCATGGTGGGGGCCACCGGGCTGGCGTATCTGCATTTTGATGTGACCCCGGGCTCACTGCCGGAGATTGACGCCGCCGGGCGCAATGCCGCCGGCGGTATTCTGGGGATCGAGGTGGGCAGTGCGGCTCTGCATGCCTTGAATATTCTGGGGGCTACATTAGTACTGCTGGCCCTGTTTCTGGTGGGGCTGACCATGTTCGCGGATGTATCCTGGATCCGGGTGATTGACGCCACCGGCCGACTCAGCCTGGGTTTCTGGAGCTGGCTTGGCTCGTTGCGGGAAAAATGGCAGACCCGCCGCGATGCCCGGGCTGACCTGCAGGCGAAAAAGGCCCAGGAAAAGGCCGCCAAACAGGCGGTGAAGCAACGCCAGGCGGCACTGAAACAGGAGCAGGCGCGGCAGCAGTCCCGCAAACCCCCGGTGATTGAACTGCCCAAGCCCCAGAAAGAGGCGTCAAAGCGGGCGGAGAAAGAGCGTCAGAAAAGCCTGTTCGACACCCCGGTGTCCGGCGAGCTGCCGGCCATCGCCCTGCTGGACCCGGCGGACAAGCACGGCAAAAAGGGCTACTCCACGGAAACCCTGGAAAGCATGTCGCGGTTGCTGGAACTGAAGCTGCGGGATTTCAACGTGGAAGCGGAAGTGGAAAACGTGATGCCCGGGCCGGTGGTCACCCGCTTTGAAATTCAGCCCGCCCCCGGGGTCAAAGTCAGCCGGATCACCAATCTGGCGAAGGATCTGGCCCGCTCCCTGGCGGTGATCAGTGTGCGAGTAGTGGAGGTGATTCCCGGCAAGACGGTGGTGGGGATCGAGATTCCCAACGAGGACCGGGAGATTATCCGCCTCAGCGAAGTGGTGGCGTCCCAGGAGTACGAGAAAGTGCATTCGCCCCTGGCACTGGCCCTGGGCAAGGATATTTCCGGGCAGTCGGTGGTGGCGGATCTGCAGAAAATGCCCCATCTGCTGGTGGCCGGTACCACCGGCTCAGGTAAATCCGTGGGCCTCAATGCCATGTTGTTGAGCATGTTGTTCAAGGCCACGCCGGAAGAATTGCGCCTGATTATGATCGATCCGAAGATGCTGGAGCTTTCGGTGTACGACAATATTCCCCATCTGCTGACGCCGGTGGTGACGGATATGAAAGAGGCGTCCAATGCCCTGCGCTGGTGTGTGGCGGAAATGGAGCGTCGCTACCGGCTGATGGCGGCCATGGGGGTGCGCAACCTGGCGGGCTACAACCGCAAAATCAAAGATGCCATCAAGGCCGGCGAACCGATCAAGGATCCCCTGTTCAAACCGGAGCTGGACAGTCAGGAACCGGAGGATCTGACCCCCTTGCCCTTCATCGTGGTGGTGGTGGATGAATTCGCCGATATGATGATGATCGTGGGCAAAAAGGTGGAAGAGCAGATCGCCCGTATTGCCCAGAAAGCCAGGGCTGCCGGTATTCATCTGATTCTGGCCACCCAGCGGCCCTCGGTGGATGTGATTACCGGTCTGATCAAAGCCAATGTGCCTACCCGGATGGCGTTTCAGGTGTCCTCGAAAGTGGATTCCCGCACCATCCTCGATCAGGGGGGAGCAGAACAACTGCTGGGGCATGGCGACATGCTCTACCTGCCCCCCGGCACCGGCCTGCCGGTGCGGGTGCACGGCGCCTTTGTGGCGGATGATGAAGTGCATCGGGTGTGTGATGACTGGCGCCGGCGTGGGGAACCGGATTACCTGGAGGAAATCCTGGAAGGCACCCATGAGGCTGGCCCCGCGCCCGGCGACGAGGCCGACGGCGGGGGCGGTGATTCCGAATCCGATCCCCTGTATGATCAGGCGGTGGCGTTTGTCACCGAATCCCGGCGTGCGTCCATCTCGTCGGTGCAACGCAAACTGAAAATCGGCTACAACCGGGCCGCCCGGATGATCGAAGCCATGGAAGAGGCCGGCGTGGTGTCGGAGATGGGCAGCAACGGTCAGCGGGAAGTGATCGCACCGCCTCCCCGTTAATTTCCCATTCAGCAACCGCTGGGTATACTGGTCACGCCGGTCACCGCACCGGCAACCACACATTCGGCACGCAAACGGAATAACCTCATTATGTTGAAGTATTTTATCGCCGGCTGGCTGGCCTGCATCGGTGGATTTGTTCTCGCCGGTGAAGTGGCGCCGGAACAGGCCGCGCCCAAGCTCACGGACTTTCTCGGCGGCATCCAGTCCATGGAAGCCGAATTTGAGCAGTGGGTGATGGACGCCAAACAGAATGCCCTGCAAAACGTCACCGGTACTCTGTGGATTCAACGACCCGGTCAATTCCGCTGGGACACCAACGATCCTTTTCCCCAGCAGATCGTATCCGATGGCAAAGAACTCCGGATCTATGATCCGGATCTGGAGCAGGCCACCATCAAAAAGCTGGACCAGCAGGTGGGCAACACCCCGGCGCTGTTATTGAGCGGTGACCCATCCAAAATCAGTGAGCGATTTAATGTGTCCGCCTATCACTTTGATAAAACCGGTGAGTGGCGGTTCGATCTGCGGCCCAAGGACGAAGAGACCATGTTTGCCCTGTTGCGGGTGCACTTTTATGAAAAGAGGCTGCGGGACATGTATCTGGAGGATAACCTGGGCCAGACCACCCGCATCGAATTCAAGCCCGTGCAGGTTAACCAACCGATTCCCGACTCCCGGTTCGAGCTGGAACTGCCCGAGGGTGTGGATGTGATTCGGGAAAACTGACGTCATGGCCGGACTGTTTGAGGAGGAGCGTACCTGGCAACCGCTGGCTTCCCGCATGCGTCCCAGCACCCTGGATGACTATGTGGGGCAGGAGCACCTTTTCGGGCCGGATCAGCCCCTGCGGCGCTCTATTGAGGCGGGCCATGTGCATTCGATGATTTTGTGGGGTCCGCCCGGGGTGGGGAAAACCACCCTGGCCATGATTCTGGCCAGTTATGTGGATGCCCAGTTCCTCTCCATTTCCGCGGTATTGAGCGGGGTGAAGGAAATTCGCGCCGCGATTGAGCAGGCCAAGGAGCAATTACGTTTCGGCCGCAAAACCCTGTTGTTCGTGGATGAAGTGCATCGTTTTAACAAAGCGCAACAGGATGCCTTCCTGCCCTATATCGAAGACGGCACGGTGATTTTTATCGGCGCCACCACTGAAAATCCCTCCTTTGAGCTGAACAATGCCTTGCTGTCCCGGGCCCGGGTATACGTGCTGAAACCGATTTCCGAACCGGCCATCGCGCGTCTGTTGCAACTGGCGGCGGAGGATAAGGAGCGCGGTGTGGGTGGCGAAGGGATTGCCTTGCCGGAGCCGGCGCTGGCCCGCATCGCGGCGCTGGCGGACGGTGATGCCCGACGCGCCCTGAATCTGCTGGAAATCAGTGTGGAGCTGGCCCGGGCGGAAGCCAAAACCCAACTGGATGAGGCCATTATCCGCCAGGCTCTGGGTTCCGAATGGCGTCGGTTTGACAAGGGCGGCGAGGCGTTTTACGACCAGATTTCCGCGTTGCATAAGGCGGTGCGGGGATCCTCCCCGGACGGCGCCTTGTATTGGCTGGTGCGGATGCTGGATGGGGGTTGTGATCCGTTGTATGTCGCGCGGCGGGTGGTGCGCATGGCCAGCGAGGATATCGGCAATGCCGACCCCCGGGCCCTGCAGATCGCCCTCAATGCCTGGGATGTCCAGACCCGGCTGGGCAGTCCGGAAGGGGAACTGGCCATTGCCCAGGCGGTGGCTTACATGGCGGTGGCGCCGAAAAGCAATGCGGTGTATCAGGCATTTAATCAGATCCGGCGGCAGGTGGCAGAGGCACCCAGTCACGAGGTGCCGCTGCATCTGCGTAATGCCCCCACCAAACTGATGAAACAACAGGGCTACGGGGAAGAGTACCGCTACGCCCATGATTACCCGGAAGCGTACGCCGCGGGGGAAAAGTACCTGCCGCCGGAGATCAGCGGCCAACAGTGGTATGAGCCGGTGCCCCGGGGGCTGGAAATCAAGATTGCCGAAAAGCTGAAGTATCTGCGTGGGCTGGACGCGGCCAGCGCCTGGCAGCGTTATGGGGGGGATTCGTGACATGCATTGGAGTCAGTTCCTGTGGGTGGCGGTGGGGGGAGCCCTGGGCGCCTGCAGTCGGTTCTGGATATCAGCCTGGCTGAACGAATGGAATCGTTCCGCGTTTCCCCTGGGCACCTTTGCCGTGAACAGCCTGGGCTCATTTCTGTTCGGTGTGCTGGTGGTGGTGATCCTCTCCGCCACTCAGTTGCGTGAACCCCTGCGCCTGTTGGTGCTGGTGGGGTTTCTGGGGGCTTTCACCACCTTTTCCACCTTCTCTTTTGAAACCGTGCGATTGTTGCAGGATCAGCAACTGACACTGGCGCTGCTGAATGTACTGGGTAATTGCCTGGTCTGTGTGGTGGGTGCCTGGGCCGGCATGGGGCTGGCACGCAACATTTTTTAAGCTTCCGGGTCAGGCTGGCGCGGAGGACTTCCGCAACCCGGTTCAGGTACAATAGCGACACTGAACCATCAACCACCAGAGTGCGAGTTAACCACACACTATGCTGGACCCCAAATTACTACGAAACGACCTGGATGCGGTGGCAGAGTCTCTGCGCAGCCGCGGCTTTGAGCTGGACAAGGGCGCCTTTCAGGCACTGGAGGACAAACGTAAAGCGCTGCAGGTGGAAACGGAAAACCTGCAGGCCGAACGCAAACGCAAGTCCAAGGAGATCGGCATCGCCAAGGCCAAGGGGGAGGATGCTTCTGCCATTCTGGCGGAGGTGGAGGCGTTCGGCGACCGCCTGACTGAATGTGAGCAGGCCCTGGCAGCGTTACAGACGGAACTGCGCGAGCTGCAGCTGGGGATCCCCAATATTCCCCATGAGTCTGTGCCCCCGGGTGACAGCGAAGACGACAACCGCGAAATCCGCACTTGGGGCACACCACCCCAGTGGGAGTTCGAGCCCCTGGATCACGTGGACCTGGGCAGCAAAGTGGGCGGCCTGGATTTCGAAACCGCTGCTAAACTTTCCGGCTCCCGGTTTGCGGTAATGTCCGGACCCCTGGCGCGGATGCAGCGGGCGTTGATTCAATTAATGCTGGATACCCACATCGGGGAACACGATTACCGCGAAGTGTACGTGCCCTATCTGGTGAACCCCGATTCCCTGCTGGGTACCGGTCAGCTGCCCAAATTCGAGGAAGACCTGTACAAATTGCGGGGCGAGCGGGAACTGTACCTGATCCCCACGGCGGAGGTGCCGGTCACCAACATCGCCCGGGATGAGATTCTCAATGAAGAGGATCTGCCGCTCCGCTTTACCGCCCACACCCCCTGCTTTCGCAGCGAGGCCGGCTCCGGCGGGCGCGATGTACGGGGCATGATTCGTCAGCATCAGTTCGAGAAGGTGGAGCTGGTGCAGTTGGTGAAACCGGAAGCCTCCTATGAGGCACTGGAGCAGCTTACCGGCCACGCCGAGGCGATCCTGCAGAAACTGCAATTGCCTTATCGGGTAGTGGTGCTGTGCAGCGGCGATATGGGCTTTTCCGCCGCCAAGACCTACGACATCGAAGTCTGGCTGCCAGGGCAGGGCAAGTATCGTGAGATCTCTTCCTGCAGTAATTTTGAGGACTTTCAGGCCCGCCGGATGCAGGCTCGATACCGTCCCCAGGGCAGTAAAAAAACCGAGCTGCTGCATACTCTCAACGGCTCCGCCCTGGCGGTGGGGCGCTGTCTGGTGGCAGTAATGGAAAACTACCAGCAGGCGGATGGCAGTATTCTGGTGCCGGAAGCCCTGCGACCCTACATGGGCGGCCTGGAGCGGATTCCGGCAACAGCGTAGAGGAGCGGTTATGGACTATCTCCCCCTGTTCTACCAGGTAACCGACAAGCCCTGTTTAGTGGTGGGTGGCGGCGAAGTGGCCACCCGCAAGGCCTCCATGCTGTTGCGTGCCGGGGCTCGGCTGCGGGTGGTGGCGACGGCCTTTGAACCGGCGATGGATGAACTGCTGGCGGCCGCCGGCAGCGAACGCCTGCAACGCCAGTACCAGAGCCAGGACCTGGAGGGCATGGCGCTGGTGATCGCCGCCACCGACGATGATGTGCTTAATTCGCAGGTCTCCCAAGAGGCCGGTGCGCACAACATTCCTGTCAATGTGGTGGATAACCCCGCGCTATGCAGTTTTATTCTGCCTTCCATTGTGGATCGGTCACCGTTGGTGATGGCCATTTCCAGTGGCGGTCAGTCACCGGTGCTGGCACGGATGATCCGGGCCAAGCTGGAATCCACCATTCCCGCCGGCTATGGTCGCCTGGCGGCCCTGGTGGGGCGATTCCGGGACCAGGCCAAAGCCCGTTTTGCCGATGTCAATCAGCGGCGGGGTTTTTGGGAACGGGTGCTGGAAGGGCCGGTGGCCGAGCTGGTGTTCGCCGGTCGGGAACAAGAGGCTGAGTCCAGGCTGCAGCAACAACTGGCCGAGATTACAACAGCGGAGCTGCCCCGGGGTGAAGTGTACCTGGTGGGGGCGGGGCCGGGGGATCCGGATCTGCTGACCTTCCGGGCGCTGCGGCTGATGCAGCAGGCGGATGTGGTGCTCTATGACCGCCTGGTGAGTCCGGAGGTGCTGGAGCTGGTACGGCGGGATGCGGAACGCATCTACGTGGGCAAGGCCCGCAGCAATCATGCGCTGCCCCAAAACCAGATCAACGATTCTCTGGTAGAGCTGGCCCGGGAGGGCCGTCGCGTGTGCCGTCTCAAGGGCGGCGATCCCTTTATCTTCGGCCGGGGCGGGGAAGAGATTGACCGTCTGGCCCAGGCCGGTATTCAGTTTCAGGTTGTGCCCGGCATCACCGCCGCCTCCGGCTGCGCCAGCTACGCCGGCATTCCGCTCACGCACCGGGATCACGCCCAGTCAGTGCGCTTTGTCACCGGACACCTGAAAGACGGGACCCTGGATCTGGACTGGAACACCCTGGCCAAACCCCGTCAGACCCTGGTGTTCTATATGGGGCTGGTGGGTTTGCCAGTGATTTGTGAACAGTTGATTGGTCATGGATTGCCGGCTGAGACCCCCATCGCCCTGGTTCAGCAGGGCACCACCAGGTATCAGAAAGTCTGGACCTCTACCCTGGAGCAGATGCCAAAACTCATTGCAAATGAGGAGGTTAGGCCGCCGACGTTGATTATTGTCGGCACGGTGGTCAGCCTCCATCAGCAATTGGCCTGGTTTGAACCCGCCGCAACAGCATCCGGCAATTGATTTCCTAATGTGATCCAGCGCAGTTTTCTTCCCAAATAGCCGACATGGTCTAATCTTAATCTAACAAGAGCGTCAGCGTATTTTGGGAGTGTTGCAGATGAGCTGGTTTAACCGGATCTCCATCAAATACAAACTGTTTATGATTCCTTTGGTGGGGGTACTGGGTTTTGGTGCCAACCTGATTTTTAACTTTTCGGTAAATAGTGAAACCAGTCAGAATCTGGAATCCGTTCGGGATCGCTATTATCCCATTCTGGAAAATGCCAATGGTCTGATCGTGTTGCTGGAGCGCACCACCGAAACCCTGAATTCCGCGGTCAGCGCCGGGGAAATCGATATGATTGAGGGGGCCGATAACAACGCCGACTCCATGCGCACCCTGCTCAGTGAAATTCATAGCCTGGAGCCCCAGCGGAAAGCCCAGGTGGAAAGCCTGGAAAAAGATTTCAACCGCTATTACTCCACCGCGAAAGCCCTCAGCGAGGGTATGATCACCGGCAATATTGACTTTGCCCAGCTGAATGATCGGGTGGAGGAAATGGGGCAGTTACAGTCGCAATTGAAGGATGAACTGCAGCAGTTCCGGGATCAGAGTCATGAACTGTTCAGTACCAATATTTCCAATTCCATCGCCATGGCCCAGAGTGCGCTCAACGTAGGAGCCATTATTGCCGTGGTGATCATTCTGTTGCTGATTGCTGTGGCGGTGTACATCACCAGTTCGGTGACCGCCAATATTTCCCGCATCGTGGCCTCCCTCAAAGAGATTGCCAGCGGTGAGGGCGATCTGACCAAGCGTATTCGGGCCACCTCCGATGATGAATTCGGGGATCTGGTGTACTGGTTCAACTCCTTCATTGAAAAACTGCAGAGCATCATTCGCGATGTGGTGGAAAGTATCGAGCCCCTCACCACCACCAGCCGCGAGTTGGGCAAGCTGGCCCATGAAAGTGAAACCGTGTCCAACGAGCAGCTGGAATCCACGGTCAGCGTCAACCGCTCCATGAACGAGATGTTTGAAAGTCTGAATGAGAATGCCTCCAACACGGCCAATGCGGCGGAGGCGGCGTCCTATGCGGATGAGCAGTCGCAGAAAGGTCATTCCATCGTGAAAGACACCATTCGTACCATCAATGATCTGGCCGGCGAAGTGGCCAAGGCTGGCGAGACCATCCATCAATTGGAGGCGGACACCGCCAACGTGGGCGCGATTCTGGATGTGATCCAGGGCATCGCCTCGCAAACCAATCTGCTGGCGTTGAATGCCGCCATTGAAGCGGCCCGGGCCGGCGAGCACGGCCGGGGTTTCGCGGTGGTGGCCGATGAGGTACGTACTCTGGCCTCCCGTACCCAGGAGTCCACCGAGGAAATTCATACGGTGATTGAACAGCTGCAGAAAACCGCACGGGTGATTTCAGAGGTGATGGCGGCCGGTCAGGCCAAGGCCGAACAGAGCGTGTCCCAGGCCGGCGAGGCGGGTAACTCGCTGGAAGCTATTACCACCCGGGTGGAGGAGATCAACGTCATGAATACCCAGATCGCCTCTGCCACCGAAGAGCAGCAGCAGACGTCCCATTTTATTCAGCAGGCCATCGACGAAATCAGTCAGTCCGCGCAACGGGCTGCAGAAGGTTCCGCCAAGGTGGCGTCCTCCACCGAGCAGTTGCAGGGCGTTACCCAGCGCCTGGAAACCGTGGCAGGTCAGTTTAAAGTCTGAGTTACACCACCCACGGGTGATCACCCGGGTTTGGGCTCCGGCCCGGGGGATGCACCGTTGCTTAAAGCAGGCTCCGGTCCCGGAGCGCCCAGAGTTCGCGAGCCAACGGCTCCGCCTGTTCCCGGTTGTCGGCACGCCCCAGCAGACAAAGCGCGATAGCAGTGGTGCCGATCACCGCCGCCTCCCCGTATTCGTGTTCGGCATCACCGCGCCAAACCGCCACAAAATGGCCCAGGTCCAGCTCGGATTCCTTGCGATGGCGGCGGTCGAACATGGCCGGCCAGGTGGTATCCAGCAGTTCCCCATTGCGCACGGACTGAATCAGACACTCGCCATCGGGATTGCGTTCGATCTCGCCCGCTTCGCCCTTGATCACGTCCACCCGGGGATAGCCCAGCGCCTGGGCCGCCAGCTGATGTACCGGGCGGTAACCCGGATGGAAGATTCCCTGGATTACCGCCGGGGCATCGCAGGGATTGAGCAGACGGGCCAGGGTGTGTACCGGCGAGCGCAAACCCAGTGTATTGCGCAATTCGATCACCCGGTGCAGTTGCGGACACAGGTATTGCAGGGGAAAATAGGCAAATCCCTGCTGATCCAGGTGCTGTTCACATTGCTGCCAGTCGCGGGCGACCTGCATTCCCAGATCAGTGAGAATATCCTCGGTGTAGATGCGATCAATGGTATGCCCGCTGGCGCCGTGGATAAAGACGCGGATTCCCTGTTGTGCCAGCAAAAAAATACTGAACAGATACCAGGGCAGGTGGCGGCGCTTGCCAGCGTAAGAGGACCAGTCCAGATCCACAGAGAGCACCCGGGGTGGCAATATCTGCCCGCGGACGGCGCGCACAAAGCCCAGTAATTCCTCGGGACTTTCCTCTTTCACTCGCAACAGCATCAGAAACGCCCCCAACTGAACATCCTCCACCTGGCCTTCCATGATCATGGTCATGGCGGTCTGGGCTTCCTCTTCGGTAAGGGAACGGGTGCCCTTTTTACCCTTGCCCAGAATCCGTACAAACTGGGCGAACGGGTGTTCATGGCGGGGTGGGATGCTGGTTTTGACGGATGCGGTCATAGGCTCTACAGACAGTTGGTGGGTCGCGGCAGGCCCGCGATGCGGGCGGCCAGCTTGGCCGGGCTGCCGGGAAACAGTTGCAGTAGATAGATACTGTTGCCCTTGTCTTCACCCAGTTGCTGCTTCACATACTTTACCAGTATCCGCATTGCAGGCGAATGGTCAAATTCCTGATAAAAGCGTTGCAGCAGATGGAGTATTTCCCAGTGGGCCGGGCTCAGCTGGATGCCTTCGGCCCGCGCCAGCGCGACCGCCACTGACTCATCCCAGTCCGTCAGCTTCTGCAGGTAGCCGTCTTTATCCAGGGGAATTTGTCGATCGTCCAGCTGCAGTATCATGGTTCAGAACCAGCTCAGGGTCTTATCATGCCGCGCCACCAGATCCACAAAACCGCTGTAATCCACCGCGCTGGCCAGATCGGGCTGCAGTGACAGACCCCGCGTCACGGCGTCTTCCTCCAGCACAAACAACTGTTCCGGGCCGGGCAGGGTGGCACGGCCCCCGGCATTGGCCAACAGCAGCACCCCATCTTCTATTAACAATACACTGTCCTCCGGCGCCCGCAGGCTGAGGCAGCGGGCCAGGGCCTGGTGGGTGAAGGGGGATTGGTTAACAATATGCAGGATCATTCTAGAAACTCAGCAGGTTGTCGTAGCGGGCCAGCAGCGCCTGAATCTGCGGATCGCCCACAGTCTCGCAGGGAATGGCCAGGTTCTCCGGGCCCAGGCCACGGGTCAGCAGATCTTCATGTCGGACATAAACCGCATTGATGTCATACAGTTCCAGGGATTGAAACTGAGCACAGGTACGTTTGAACCAGGCTGGATCCGGGTGCTGCCGGTCCGTGATCTGAAACACCCCGTCGCCCATGAACAACAGCCCCACGGGAACCCCGAAAGCCGCGCTGGCCAAAGCCGCATCCAGGGCTTCCTGGGCGGCGGGGGTGGTGTAGGGGCCTCGGGTATTGATAAACAATGTGGACTTCATGGCTGGGTTACCTCAGGCGCCGAAGGTGATCAGGCGATCGCATTCCAGGCCCGCCTCCACCAGCTGGCCCAGTCCGGACAGGATAAACTCCGGCGCCAGATTATGGCCGTCTTTTTGATAGCGGCCGGCTTCACCGGCATCCAGAACCCCGCGGCGCAGACTGGCGGAGATGCAAACCACCAATTCAACGCCGTGATCACGGGCCAGGAGGCGCCAGCCGGCGTACCAGTCCGGCTCCCCCTGGGGCGCGGCGGTCAGGCGGTTACCCGTCAGCACCCCGTCGCCGGAGAAAAACACCCGCTGGATCTGGTGACCACGGTCCAGCGCAGCCTGGCAGAAGCGCAGGGCACTGAGGCTGCTCTGGTGCCGGTTGGGGGCGCAGAGCACGTGAATGGAAAAGTTCATGGACGGTTCACTACCTGGCTTTGGCATAGTTTGGCATAGACAGTGCCATGATAGGCAGGCGGGAATCTAAATCAAGCCGTCCGCAATACCGGCTCGGACGCTGCTGTCCACGGGGCCCCCTCCAAGCCGGATATAAGGAAATTTTCCTTCACAGAATCATAGGTTTGCGTTATGATTTGCGCCTCTTCCACGGTGGGCTGGCAGAGTGGTTGAATGCAGCGGTCTTGAAAACCGCCGTAGGTTAATAGCCTACCCGGGGTTCGAATCCCTGGCCCACCGCCATCTTCTCTATCTAACTCCCTGAAATCCCGAATAATATTTAACCGAGCTGCATCAGCCTTTGGTGGCTGGTTTGATGTAGATAGGTCCGCCCAGATTGGTGCCACCATCCACCGGCAGAATGGTGCCGGTCACCTGGGCCGACAACTCGCTGGCAAAGTACAGCGCGGCATTGGCCACGTCCGCCGTTGAGCCCTGGCGTTGCAGGGGCTGATTCTGGCGGATGCGTTCGGAAATATCGTAGAAAGTCATGCCCGCCGGAATGTGGCCGGGGGCAATGCAATTGACCCGGATACCATGTACCCCCAGCTCCCGGGCTATGCATTCCGTGAGCTGCATGACGCCGGCTTTTGCGGTGCGGTAGCTGATCAGGGGCAGGCCCGGTTTCAGTGCTGCCAGCGAAGAGGTATTGATAATGGAGCCACCCCCATGCCTGGCCATGTGGCGGCCGGCAATCTGACAGCCCACCATGGTGCCGAACAGATTGATCGAGATGACCTTGTCGAAATCCTGCAGGTCGTCTTCCAGAAAGCTCTGGTGAATGGCGCCACTGATGCCGGCATTGTTGTACATGACGTCCAGGCCGCCGAAGTGGTCTACGGTGAAGTCCACCAGCGCCTGAATTTGTTTCGGGTCTGAGACATCCGTGGCGTGGAAGGCAGCATTCCTGCCCAGGGTATCCGCCAGGGCCTGGCCCGCCTCTGCGTTCACATCGGCGATGACGACATTGGCTCCCTGTTGCACAAACAGTTCGGCACTGGCGCGGCCGATGCCGCTGGCGGCACCGGTGATGATGGCGGTTTTATTGGCGAGCAATTCTGACATTTAAGGAATCTCGTTAGCCATGCCCGCCACCAGGGGCCACAACACTTCATCGGCGGTCTTGGTGCAGAAATACTCATTGACCTGCTTGATCTTGCCATCGCGCAGGGTGAACACCATGCAGTACTCGTTGGTGTACGGTTTGTTATCGCAGGTGGTGGCGTTGCCTTCAAACTCCACCACCACGCGGTCACCCTTGGCGGTGACGCTGACATAATCCGGCCTTAAGCCCGTGGGCAATAACTGCTTGAATGCGGCGATGGTGCCCACGATGGTATCGAACTCCCGCACGCCGGCGAACTTGCCAAAGCCTTTGGCCAGGGTGAAGGCGTCCGGGGCCAGGCAGGTGGCGGCTGTCTCTGGGTCGCTGGTGCCCATGGCATCAATAAAGGTTTTTACGACTTTTTTGTTGTGTTCCAGTTGTTCACTCATGAGGAACTTTCCTTTTCTTTATTGGAAATTTTGTCTTTACTGGAATTTTTGTTACCCAGACCGAACAGGCGCGTTAACCAGAATGCCAGGGTGGCGAAACCGGATTTCACCATGCCTTTGAACATGGATAGGGCAAAGCTGTTGTCCGCGGTCCGGGCATTCTCCACACCGGCTGCCTGTTCGATCTCCGCGGTGAGTTTGGCGGCGAAGGTCTTGACAAGTTCCGGCAACATGGGGGTGCCCACCGCTTCCCACATGGGCGCCATGGGCCCGCTGCCGATGATGCAGACTTTCAGGGTGACATCGGTTTCCAGGGGGCTGCGGGAGCTGGCCAGGTAAGAACCGTTACCCTCCACCGGCAGATCATCAACGCTGAATACGAAGTCGACTCTTTCGGGGCCGGCCCATTCCTCCACATGCACCTGAACTTTATCAGTGCGGGTCACGCCGACGGCACTGACTTTTATGGTCCAGGTCGAATCATGCTCTGATAACAACTCACAATTCTGGTGGCCGGGAAAGATAGCGGCCCAGCGTGGAATATCCTCCACATAATTCCATACCTTATCGATCGATGTGTTGATGGTAAAAGTTTGTTCATTTGCGATCATAAACGCTCCCTAGAGGCCCAATCGCTGAATGGCTTGTTGCAGTAAATCACTGGGTTTGCCCGCCGCGTTGCGACCGGCCAGGTAGCCGTGGGTAAGGCCGCGGGCGTTGGTGATGCCGCTTTGCATGAATGCACCGTTGTCCAGGCACGCCTGGGAGTTGCCCGCGACGTAGAGGCCGGCGATGGGTTCATCGTTCCAGCCCATCACCTGACAATGTTGATCCGCCACCAGTCCGGACGCGGCGATACCGCCCCCTGCCAGCCGATGCAGGGGGATCGCATAAAACGGCCCCCGTTCCAGCGGGCCAAGATTGGCATTGGGCTGACGGGACTGGTCGCCGCACATTAGTGCGCCCCAGGGGTGAGTGCCGCGATGGAAATCTTCGTCCACGCCGGTCTCGCAGAAGCCATTGAAGCGTTCGACGGTTCCCCCCAAAGCGGCAGCGTCCACGCCAATCTTTTCCGCCAGTTGCTCCAGGCTGTCGGCGCTGACCCTCAGTGCCTCCGGCATGGGCTGACCGGGCATCAGCGAACCGAAGGGATACTTGTCCCGCGCCTGCTGATCCAGGATGGCCCAACAGGGATAATTGGGATGGGTTTGGGTGTTGCCATCAATGATGTCGGTGGCGTAATAGATGTAACGGTAGAAACCCTCATTGGCAAAGCGTTTCCCGGCCCGGTTTACCACAATGGTATGGGGCAGGCCCAGGAACGGCAGGGCGCCGCGCCACAGGGGTACGCCGTTTTCCTGCTCTTCGCCGGGTACGTGAAAGCCCAGCAGGGTCACATCCGGTACCCGCGCCACCCGGCCGCCCACCGGACCCGCCAGGCGCAAGTGCGCGCCGTTGATGGAAGGCATGACCATGGATTCCACTTTAAGCTGGTGGCCCAGAGTCTTGGCGTAGCTGGCGTTGCGTTCATAGCTGCTCACCGCCAGCACGACACCGCGGTTGGCCTTGATATAGAGCGTTTCCCCATCGCGGGTGGCGCGCACGCCGATCACCCGTTCTCCATCGCCGATAAGCTCTTCAACATTGACATTGGTGTGCAGCGGAATCTCGCGATCCAGGGCGCCCTTTACCAGATATCCCACCAGACCGGGGCCGGCACAGCGTTCGTCGTTGGTGAGGGTCGGCCGTCATTCTGGAAAAATTCGCCAAAGTTACCCTAACCTTCTGTTTTTATTGAAAATATATAGAATCTGTGTTTAGGTATCGGTGAAACGTCTAAATTTAGCCACTCGAATACAAACCCCTGGCGCCACTCTAATTTTTGGAAATTACGCGCAATTACGCATGGTATGCGTAATTCGATACAACACTGACTTCTGCTATCGATTTACACCTGCTCTTTGGGCTAAAATCATACGGCCGACCGGGTATGAGCCTTCTCTGTCGTAAAACAGCAAAAAGGTCTGCGAAGCGCCTTAGGTGGCCCGCGATAAGAGCAAATACCCTACTGAGCCTGAGAGCAGCAGGTCACCCACTGGCTTCTGGGGTGTTACTTCTTTTTTCCAGCAAGCGATTCATCATTTCTGTCTTAATTGAGATTTCCGTTTCGAGCTTGCCAATCGACACGGACGCTTCGGCTTTCCAGGCTTGAAGCTCTTCATTCAGCTTTTTGAGCTTACCGAACTCCTCTGCTTGCTCTTCGAACTCGGAAAGTTGGGCCTTAAGCGACTCGACTTCTTCTACTTTTGACCCCAGGTTGGCTGTTAATTTGCGCTGCTCGGAGTCCAGTTTTGCAATCATTTTCTGCGTGGCACCAAGCTCGGCCGCCAATCTACCGAGTTATTGTCAAATCTGGTGTTTAGCCAGTTGAACGAACGACGCCCTGATTGGCTGTCACCACCTCTTCACCATCCCTGAATTTTACACCCTGGACGACCTTGGCCAGGTAATTAAATCCTCGTTGCCTGCGCCAGTTCTTTTGTGCACACTGACCCAGTTTGTAGATCATGTGCAACATGCTGTCTCGACTCAAGCAGCCTTTCGAGCGTTTCGTTCGGTGCCGTATGGTGCCGAATGTCGACTCAATCGGGTTTGTTGTTCGCAGGCTCTGCCAATGCCTTGCCGGATAGTCATAGAAGGCCATCAACTCCTCCCGGTCTTTTTGCAAGCATTGAACCGCCTTGGGATACTTCGGCTCGTAGGTTTTCTCAAACCGGTCAAAGGCGGCGTTGGCGTCCTCTCGTGTTGCTGCCTGCCAGATATCATGCAACGCCTGCTTCATCTTGGGTTGTACTGACTTTGGCACATAGTTCAGTACGTTGCCCGTCTTGTGCATCCAGCAACGTTGCTGGCGGGTTTCGCTATAGACCTCGTCCAGTGCCGCCCAGAAACCCATGGCGCCATCACCAACCGCCAGCTTGGGCGAGTTCATGCCCCGGGCTTTAAGTCCCAGAAGTACCTCACGCCAGCTCTGGGTAGATTCCCGTATCCCGTCTTCAATGGCCAGAAAATGCTTCTGGCCACGGTCATTGACGCCGATAATCACCAGGGCGCAGAGCTTGGCATCTTCCGCTCTCAAGCCGCTGTAGATACCATCAGCCCAGAGATAAACCCAGCGATCCCGGTCCAGCCTTGTTTGACGCCAGTGCTCATACTCCTCCGCCCATTGGCGCTTGAGTCGCGCGACCGTGCTTGCCGAGAGCCCCTTGGCATCCGGGCCAACCAGCACCTCCAGCGCCTCTTCCATCTCACCGGTGGAAACCCCTTTCAGGTATAGCCAGGGCAGTGCCGCCTCCAACGAGCGTGTCTTGCGGACATACGGCGGCACCAGGGCTGACCGGAAGGTGACAGGATTGCCGTCCCGCGATCTCACCTTGGGTACCTTAACAGTTACAGGTCCGATACCTGTTTGTAGCTCTCGTTCAGGGTGGTGACCATTGCGCACAACCGCTGCACGACCATCCTCCAACCGGCGATCCTGAAAACTGTCAAGATACTCAGCCAGCTCGGCTTCCACAGCCTTCTGAATCAGTTCTCGGGCTCCTTGGCGCAGCAGCTCGGTTAACGGATCTGCTGATTCGGCTGGACCTGACAATGCGACAACGTTACTCTTATTCATAGCGGTGTACCTCTTGTTGACTGTTTTGTTTAGCGACAACAAATCAACCAGATACACCGCTACTTTTCAACTTTCCTGTACACCAGATTCAGTTATAACTCCCTCTGCCCTCCCCAGAACCATTGTTTGCAAGATAATCGAACCTGCGCTGCATCTCCCACAGGAAATCAGTCTTATCAGCCGCGAGGGGCCACTGGACGCTATGCTGGCAGACCTTGCCATTCACAAAGTTGATATGGTGCTCAGCGACACACCGATCACCAGTGCCACCAGTATCAAGGCCTACAATCATCTGTTGGGTGAAAGTGAATTGAGTTGCTTTGCAACATTCAGACTGGCGAAAACATTTGGCAAAGGATTCCCTCAATCCATGAATGGCGCTCCGGTATTATTGCCCACCGCAGAGTATGCCGTGCGGCACCTATTGGATACCTGGTTTCAGGATAATAATTTACATCCTTCCATTCGCGGCCAGTTTGATGATAGTGCTTTGATAAAATCCTTTGGCCAGGCGGGTCTGGGCGAATTTTTCATGTCCTCAGCTATCGAAGGTGAGGTATGCAAAAATTTTAATGTCAAAGTCATCGGCAGACTCAAAGGCATCAAGCAGAAATACTACGCCATTTCCGCTGAGCGGAAAGTGAAACATCCGGCCGTGGCGGAAATTTGCGATATTGCACGCACCGCACTGTTCAGTGATTGAGTCATGGATAAGCGCAATAAGAATGGATTCCAAACCGGGCCTCCGTGGCTTGTATCCACGACCACCGCATACGCTTTGACAGGCCCTACCGACGCTTCTTCATCACTGTCAGATCGAGCTTGTCCACCGTAGGTTTTCCCACGTCGGCACCGGCGGGAAAGGGAATTTTAGCACCGGTTCGCCGGTAGCCGCGTCGCTCGTAAAACCGGATCAGATCCTGATTCAGCGACACCACGGCCACCTGAAACATTCGGATATCGGTCCTGCAGGCCCCCTCCGCAAAACTCAACAGCGCTTTGCCGATTCCGGTATTATGCAATTCCGGCGCTACCGCGAAAGTCCCAAATTCGGCAATATCTCCGTGAAAGGTTATGGCGATACAACCTGCCAGCCGGTCATCCAGGTAACACAAGTACAAATCCACATCAGCGTCCGTGATTAACAGCTCCAACGAAGCCAGAGATAGGCGGTGACCCTGCACCAAACCGGTTTCACTGGTCCAACGATTGTTACCCACATCGCTCCGGTAGGCGGAATTCACCAACCGGATAATCTGATCCAGATCCTTGAAATCGGTTTTTTTAGCGTACTTCATTCCCGGGTTTACCGTCGTGACCGATACCAGAACACAAACTGTGAATATTCACACCGCCCCCGTGCCCGCCCTCTGCAACTTTCACGATATTGGGCCGTATATCCGTAACAGAAGCCCTGATCCAGGGGCCTGGTATCCCAATCACTACCCTTACGAGGACCAAAACATGAAAATCTGGCTTTTATTCATTACCCTGCTGGTTCCCCAACTCGCCAGTGCAACCACTCAAATAGATAATCTGACCTGGGAGCTGAAAAAACAAACCCATAATATCAAAGTAATGTCCGCCAAAGTGCTCGAATCGCCTTATCATGCCTATCTGGCCGTCACGGAGATTGATGCAGGGATCAATGAGCTGGTTGCCATTATCAGAACCCCCGCCACCTGTGCGGACTGGGTGTACCGTTGTGCGGAATCCTACCGCTACGGTCAGGAGGCGCCCAACGTGGACCTGGTTTACACATCCAGTAACATGCCTTTTCCAGTCCGGGATCGGGATACCCTGGCGCGCATTCGCTGGGAGCAGGACGCGGAAACCAACACCGTCAGGACCATCGGCATAGCCACCCAGGATATTCTACCCCGGAAAGATAATCTTGTTCGCATTGAGGAGGCCACTGTTATCTGGAGCCTGCTCATAAAGTTACCGGCTCCCGATGTGTGGTGCCGGTACTTGCTGCTGGAATTCATGTGACCACCACTCTTAAACACGCCTCGTGATTAGCGGCATCAGCCAGCATCTCATCTCGGCACTGGCCTTTTTCCAGAGCCAACAAAAGACCCTGAGATGGATCAGCAGATTCATCACCAGA